>DGLB01000065.1:0-1144 GCA_002387845.1 Stenotrophomonas maltophilia
TGCTCACGGCCAACGCACGCCAGCAGGCCAGCGCCAGCGCGGCGGCTCCGGTGCCGGCTCCGGCCGCACCGACGGCGACCGGTACGGTGGCGTCGGCCAGCACCGCCAACGCGGCCAGCAACGCGATGTCGCCGGCGGCCATTCTGGCCGGTCAGCCGACCGCCGCGGTGGCACCGGCTCCGGCTCCCACGCCGGTGGTCCCGGTGCAGGCTCCGCGCCCGGTGATGCCCAGCGATGCCTCGCGGATCAAGATGCAGGCGGGCATGCGCCCGCTGGTGGTGGCGATCGACCCGGGCCATGGCGGCCAGGATCCCGGCGCGGTCGGCCCAACCGGCAAGCGCGAAAAAGACATCACCCTGGCGGTGGCACGTGAGTTGGCGCGGCAGGTCAATGCCACGCCCGGCCTGAAGGCCTACCTCACCCGCGACAGCGACGTGTTCATTCCGCTGCCGATGCGCGCGCAGAAGGCACGTTCGGCGAAGGCCGACATCTTCATCTCGATCCACGCCGATGCGGCGGAAAACCGCGCGGCCAAGGGCTCGTCGGTGTACGTGCTGTCGACCAAGGGTGCGTCGTCGCAACGCGCGCGCTGGCTGGCCGACAAGGAAAACGCCGCCGATCTGGTCGGCGGCGTGCGCCTGCAGCAGACCGAGGGCACGCTCGCCAACGTGCTGCTGGATCTGGCCCAGAGCGGTTACATGAAGGCTTCGGAAGACGCGGCCGGCCATGTGCTGGGCGGTCTCAAGCGCATCGGCAAGAACCACAAGCCCAACATCGAACGCGCCAACTTCGCCGTGCTGCGCACGTCGGACATGCCGGCCATGCTGGTGGAAACCGCCTTCATCTCCAACCCGGATGAAGAGCGCCGCCTGATGGACCCGGCGTACCAACGTCAGCTGGCTGGTGCAGTGCTGGACGGTGTGCACACCTTCTTCAGCCGCCAACCCCCGCCGGGCACGCTCTACGCCGCCCGCGCCCAGGCAGAAATAGACGCTGCCAGCACCGTCGCCGGCGGAAGTAAGTAAGCACTCAGTCGGGCATCCTGTTGGCGTGCGATTGCATGCACTACGTGTCGCCGGGCTTTGCCCGGCTGTTGTTGGATCTGTGCGAACAGCCGGTGGTCTTCGGTTCCCGGGCTTGGCGG
>DGLB01000065.1:1179-9043 GCA_002387845.1 Stenotrophomonas maltophilia
CCCGAGCCGCCATCGACAGAGTGTCGGTGGCCATCGAAGATCAAGATCAACGGCGGTTCCGATCCGTTGTCATGCGTTACCGGATGTTGGGGATTTCACGGCGGTCGTCTTGCGACCGACCCTACCGGACCTCATGCAATGGTCACCGGCCAACCCACCCCGGTGCGCCCAAACACGGAAACTGATGCCCACGGGCTGTTCGCATGAATCCAAACGCAGGCGGGCAGAGCCCGGCTCCCCATTTCGCTATCATCACACCATGAGCATCCGTCAGTTACCCGAAATCCTCATCAACCAGATCGCCGCCGGCGAGGTCGTGGAACGGCCTGCCTCCGTGGTCAAGGAACTGGTGGAGAACGCGCTGGATGCCGGGGCTACCCGTGTCGATATCGACCTGGAAGAGGGTGGGGTGCGGTTGATCCGCATCCGCGATGATGGCGGCGGCATCGCGCCGGAAGAACTGCCGTTGGCCGTTTCGCGCCATGCCACCAGCAAGATCGCCAGCCTGGATGACCTGGAAGCCGTTGCCACGCTCGGTTTTCGCGGCGAAGCGCTGCCGTCCATCGCCTCGGTCAGCCGCTTCACCCTGGCGTCGCGCCGTGCCCACGACGAACATGGCTCCGCCTTGCAGATCGAAGGCGGCAAGGTCGGTCAGGTCACCCCGCGCGCGCATGCGCCGGGCACCACCGTCGAAGTGCGCGAACTGTTCTACAACGTGCCGGCGCGGCGCAAATTCCTGCGCGCCGAACGTACCGAACTCGGTCACATTGAAGAATGGCTGCGCTCACTGGCGCTGGCCCGCCCCGATGTGGAACTGCGTGTTTCGCACAACGGCAAGCCCTCGCGCCGCTACAAGCCGGGCGACCTGTATTCGGATGCCCGCCTGGGCGAAACCCTGGGCGACGATTTCGCCGCCCAGGCACTGCGCGTCGATCACACCGGTGCGGGCCTGCGCCTGCACGGCTGGATCGCCCAGCCGCACTATTCGCGTGCCAGCACCGACCAGCAGTATTTCTACGTCAATGGCCGCGCCGTGCGCGACCGCAGCGTCGCGCATGCGGTGAAGATGGCCTATGGCGACGTGCTGTTCCATGGTCGCCAGCCGGCCTATGTGCTGTTTCTGGAACTGGACCCGACCCGTGTCGACGTCAACGTGCACCCGGCCAAGCACGAAGTGCGCTTCCGCGATTCCCGCCTGATCCACGACTTCGTCTACCGCACGCTCAAGGAAGCGCTGGCCGAAACCCGCGCCGGCATGACCGCCACCGCTGCCGCGCTCGACGCCCATGCTGCCGCCACCGCGCCCGCCTATGCCAGCGACGCGGCTGGCAGCGGTTACGCGCTGGCTGGCGCTGGAGGCGGTGGCAGCAGCATGGGCGGCTGGCGGCCGCAGCAGTCGCCGTTGGGGCTGCGCGTGGCCGATGCGCCGTCTGCCTATGCGGCGCTGTATGCGCGCCCCGAAGGCAACGACAGCCCTGCGCTGCCGCCGATGCCCAGCGAGAACGGCTTGCCGGTCACCTCTGCCGACAGTGGTGTGCCGCCGCTGGGCTACGCGATCGCCCAGCTGCACGGCATTTACATCCTGGCGGAAAACGCCGAAGGGCTGATCGTGGTGGACATGCATGCCGCACACGAACGGATTGGCTACGAACGCTTGAAAACCGCGCACGACGGCATTGGCCTGCATGCGCAGCCGCTGCTGGTGCCGATCACCCTGGCGGTGGGCGAGCGCGATGCGGATACGGCCGAGCGCGAAGCGGAAACGCTGACCGCGCTGGGGTTTGAAATCACCCGTTCCGGCCCGGGCTCGCTGCATGTGCGCAGCATTCCCGCGCTGCTGGCCAACGCCGAGCCCGAAGGCCTGCTGCGCGACGTGCTCACCGACCTGCGCGAGCACGGCCAGAGCCGGCGCATTGCCAGTGCACGTGATGAGCTGCTGTCGACCATGGCCTGCCACGGTGCCGTGCGCGCCAACCGCCGCCTTACCGTGCCGGAAATGAATGCCTTGCTGCGCGACATGGAAATCACCGAGCGGTCGGGCCAGTGCAATCACGGCCGACCGACCTGGGCGCGTTTTTCACTGGCGGAGATCGACCGCTGGTTCCTGCGTGGACGTTGAAGGGGAAAACCACTTGAAGGGGAAGCGTTTGATGGGAAAGCGTCATTGGGGGCGCGGCATGATGGCGGCCGCACTGGTGCTGGGCCTGGCCGCCTGCGGCGAGAAAGAAACCGCACCGGTGGTCGCACCGGTCGACCCGGTGTTTGCCGCCGAACAGCAGCAATGGCGGCAGCAGCGCTACACCGAGTTGAACGCGCCCGACGGCTGGACCAGCCTGGTCGGCCTGCACTGGCTGGAGCACAAGGCGCACTACATCGGCAGCGGCCCGGGCAGCGGCATCCGCCTGGCCGTGGGGCCGGACAAGCTGGGCATGGTCGCGCGCAACGGCAACAGCGTGACCTTCACCCCCGAGCGTGGCGTGCCGATGACGGTGGAAGGTGAGCCGGTGACCGGTCGCATCCGCTTCTTCAGCGACCGCGACGCGACGCCCACGAAGATCGCCTTCGACGACGGCCGCGGCCAGCTCAGCCTGATCCATCGCGGCGAACGTTTTGCCCTGCGCGTGAAGCACGCCGATGCGGCAACCCGCACCGGCTTCACCGGCCTGACCTACTGGGATGGCGGCCCGGCGTGGAAAGTCACCGCGCGCTTTGTCCCGCATGCGGCGGGCAAGCGCCTGTCGATCGTCGACATCACCGGCCTGACCACCGAGATGGCGAATGCCGGCGCGCTGGAGTTCGAGAAGGACGGCAAGCCTTACCGGCTGGAAGCGCTGGGCGAGCCCGGCGGCGAGTTGTTCGTGATCTTCGGCGACCGTACCAGTGGCCACGGCAGTTATCCTGCCGGCCGCTACCTGGACCTGCCCGCGCCGGACGCCAGCGGCCAGGTGGTGATCGACTTCAATCATGCCTACAACCCGCCGTGCGCGTTCACCCCGTTCGCGACCTGCCCGTTGACCCCGCCGGAAAACCGCCTGGACCTGCGTGTTGAAGCCGGTGAGAAGGTCTACCACACCCCACAAGGAGGAACCTGATGGTGTTCAAGCGCGTACTGATGTCGCTGTTGCTGGGAGCAGGCCTGCTGGCCGGCCCGGCTGTTGCCGCACCTGCGGCCAAGGCCGGGTCCACCGCGCCGGTGCCACTGCTGTGGAAGGTGACCGGCCCCGGTGACAGCCGGGTCTACCTGCTCGGCTCGTTCCACATGCTGCGTGCCGATGATTACCCGCTGGCAGCCGATGTCGATCAGGCCTTTGCGGCGTCGAACCGGCTGATGTTCGAACTGTCGCCGGACGACATGCAGTCGCCTGATCTGGTCACCAAGATGATGCAGGCGGCGATGCGCACCGACGGCAGCGAACTGCGCCGTGACCTGGATGCGCCCACCTGGACCAAGCTGCAGGCCTACGCGGCCGCCAACAACATGCCGCTGGCACAGCTGCAGGGCATGAAGCCGTGGTTTGTAGGGCTGACCATCACCCTCAGCCAGCTCGCGCGCATGGGCCTGGACCCGGCGCTGGGGCTGGATCGTCACTTCATGAAGCGGGCGGCTGATGCCGGCAAGCCGGCCAGCGGGCTCGAGAGCATCGATACGCAGATTGCGGTGTTCGCGCAGATGTCGGCCAAGGAACAGCAGCAGATGGTGGCCGAGGCGCTGGACCAGGCCGAGCAGGCGGATGCGCTGAGCCGCAAGCTGCACGACGCATGGCGGCGCGGTGACGAAAAGCTGCTGTGGAACGAGATGGCGGTGGACATGCGCAGTCAGTACCCGCAGCTGTACAAGCGCATCAATACCGAGCGCAACGAGGCCTGGGTGTCCAAGCTGCAGCAGCAGTTGCAGGCCGGGCAGGGCGGCACCCTGGTGGTGGTGGGCGCGCTGCACCTGCTGGGCGAGGATGGCGTGGTGGAGAAACTGCGCTCCAAGGGTTTCAAGGTCGAGCGCGTCTGCACCGGCTGCGCCAAGCCGAAGCGCTGAACGCAGCGGCCGGCATCCAGGCGATGCCGGCGAACACAAAAAAGGCGCAGCATGAGCTGCGCCTTTTTTCGTGCATCCGCGCGCGCGGATCAGCGGCGGGTCTTGGTGCCGGCAGGCGCGTCCGGCTTGCCGGTACCGGTGCTGGTGCCCGGCGGGTTGGGGCGGGCACCGAAGCCGGCTCCCATGTTGCGCTGGAAGTCCTGCCACAGTTCCAGGTTGCGCTCGGTGAGCTGGTTCATCATCGCCCACGGGGTCTGGCCCAGCAGGTTGCCCATCTGCTGGCGGAACTGCTGCTGCTGGTCCAGGAAGACCTGCATGCTGCGCTCCAGGTAATTGCCCATGAAGCCCTGCAGCGAATCGCCGTAGAAGCGGATCAGCTGGCTGAGCAGCTGGGTGGAGAGCATCGGCTCGCCGTCCTGTTCCTGGTCGGCAATGATCTGCAGCAGCACGGAACGGGTCAGGTCGTCGCCGCTCTTGGCGTCGCGGACTTCGAAGTCCTCGCCGTCCAGGATCAGCTGGCGCACGTCCTCGATGGTGATGTAGCTGGAAATCTCAGTGTCGTAGAGACGGCGGTTCGGATACTTCTTGATGATGCGGTTCGCAGCCATGAAGCAAGCACTCGTCAACGTAGGGGCGAATGATTGCGCAGCGCAGCACTGGTTGCAACCTTCTTTGGTCATTTATCTGGATTCTTCATGCTGCGCAGCATGGAGTGCAGCATTCCCTGCGGGACTGCTGCACCGCCCACGTTCTGCGCGGCAGAACGCGGGCCCCCGCGCATTCCACCTTATCCCCCCGCCTTCGGCGCGCCCCCTTTAACAAAAAGGGGGCTCTCCTCCAGAGGGTTGGCGTAGAGCCGGGCTTGCCCGGCTGCCGTTTGCGCGGTGTTTGTTCTGTTGGTGTCGCGCTCTGAAACCGTTACCACCCCATGTGGTGGCCGCCGTTGATGTCCAGGTTCGACCCGGTGATCCACGCCGCTTCCTCGGCCACCAGGAAGTTGACCGCATAAGCGATCTCCTCCGGCTTGCCCAGCCGGCCGGTCGGAATGTCGGCGATGATCTTGGCGCGCACTTCCTCCGGCACCGCCATCACCATGTCGGTGGCGACGTAACCGGGCGAAATGGTGTTCACCGTGATGCCGAAACCGGCGTTCTCGCGCGCCAGCGAGATGGTGAAACCGTGCATGCCGGCCTTGGCGGCGGCGTAGTTGGCCTGGCCGTACTGGCCCTTCAAACCATTGATCGAGCTGATCTGGATCACCCGGCCCCAGCCGCGACGGCGCATGCCCTCGATCACCGGACGGGTGACGTTGAACACCGAGTTGAGATTGGTGTTGATCACGTCATGCCACTGGTCGGCGCGCATACGGTGGAAGGTGGTGTCGCGGGTGATGCCGGCGTTGTTGACCAGGATCTCAACCGGACCCAGGGCCGCTTCCACGGCCTGCACCATCTGCTCGGCCGAGGCGGGGTCGGAGACGTCGCCGGGGAAGATCGCCACCTCGCAGCCGCGCGCGCGCATCTGCGCCTGCCAGGCCAGTGCCTTGGCTTCGTCACGGTAGTTGGTGGCCACCCGATGCCCCTGTTCGCACAGGCGTTGGCAGATGGCAGACCCGATCCCGCCGGTACCACCGGTAACCAAGGCAACGCGCGATGTCATGAGCAGCTACTCCGAATGGCCACAGCCAACAAGGGGGGATAGCGATTCTGCAACATCGGCGCACAAAAGGGGCAGTCGTTCAGCCGGGCGGTCCGATCACGATGTCGTGCGGCGGCAGCCGGGTGGGTTCGAAGTGCTGCACCGCGCGTGCCAGCCATCCGGGCGCGCTTGAGATGTCGGCCAGCGGAGCGGGATCCTGGCCGAGCCAGGCCCAGGCCTGGCGCAGGGTCGGCAACGGCGCGGCCGGATCGACCGGCGTCGCGGCACCGGACTTGGACAGCTTGTGGCCGTGTGCCTCCAGCAGCAGCGGCAGGTGCAGGTAGCGCGGGGTGGGCAGGCCCAGCGCCCGTTGCAGCAGGATCTGGCGCGGGGTGGAGTCGAGCAGGTCGGCCCCGCGCACCACGTCGGTGATGCCCTGGGCGTGGTCGTCCACCACCACCGCCAGTTGATAGGCCCAGCAGCCGTCTGCCCGGCGCAGCACGAAGTCGCCCACCTCGGCATGCACATCCTGGTGGACGAGGCCACGCAGCCCGTCCTCGAAACCCACCACGCTGCCGGGCGGCACGCGCAGGCGGATGGCCGGGGTAGGGCGCTCGGCCTGGGCCACGCAGCGGTGATGAATACCGTGTTGGCCGGACAGCTCGCTGCGGCTGCAGTGGCAGGCAAAGGCGAGGTCCTGCGCCAGCAGGCGGTCGATGGCCGCCTGGTACAGCGCATCCCGTTGACTCTGGTGCACGACGGGGAAGTCGCTGTTCAGCCCGAAGGCCTGCAACGTGGCCCGTTGGCCGGCAATGGCCCCCGGCACGGTGCGTGGCGGGTCGACGTCCTCGATCCGGATGCCCCACTCGCCGCCGGCATGCCGGGCCAGCAGCCAGCTGCCCAAGGCGGCCAGCAGCGAACCGGGGTGCAGGGGGCCGGTGGGCGAAGGGGCGAAGCGCCCGCGGTAGGTGGGGTTGGACATGAACTATGAATCGTCGGTCAGGATTCCACTTGAATTCAAGCGGCAGTCACCGCAGATTTGATTCAAATCCCCTCAATCGAGCGTTTTTTCCCATGTTCAGTCGTATTGCTCTCTTCATGATGACCAACCTCGCGGTTCTGGCCCTGGCCAGCGTGGTGATGTCGCTGCTGGGCGTGAACTCCAGCCAGATGAGCGGTCTGCTGGTGATGGCGGCCATCTTCGGCTTCGGCGGTTCGATCATTTCGCTGCTGATGTCCAAGTGGATGGCCAAGCGCTCCACGGGCGCGGTGGTGATCACCGAGCCGCGCAACGCAACCGAACGCTGGTTGCTGACCACGGTGGAGCGCCAGGCGCGCGAAGCCGGCATCGGCATGCCGGAAGTAGCGGTCTATGACGGCCCGGAAATCAACGCCTTCGCCACCGGTGCCAACCGCAACAACGCGCTGGTGGCGGTGTCCACCGGCCTGCTGCAGCACATGAGCGAAGACGAAGCCGAAGCGGTGCTGGGCCACGAAATCGCGCACGTCGCCAACGGTGACATGATCACCATGGCGCTGTTGCAGGGCGTGCTGAACACCTTCGTGATCGTGCTGGCCCGTGTGGTGGGCGGCATCATCGACAGCGCGCTGTCGGGCAACCGCGAAGGCGGCGGTCGTGGCTTTGCCTACTTCATCATCGTGTTCGCGCTGGAAATGGTGTTCGGCCTGTTCGCGACCATGATCGCCATGTGGTTCTCGCGTCACCGCGAGTTCCGCGCCGACGCCGGCGGTGCCCACCTGGCCGGACGCCAGAAGATGATCGCGGCCCTGGAACGCCTGAAGCTCAACCACGGCCAGAGCACCCTGCCGACCCAGGTCGCCGCATTCGGCATCGCCGGTGGCATCGGCCAGGGCCTGCGCAAGATGTTCCTCAGCCACCCGCCGCTGGACGAGCGCATCGCCGCCCTGCGTGCTGCGAACAACAACACCGCCATGTAATGGGTGGGGTAATGTGATCTCCGAACGCCCGGCCTCTGTGCCGGGCGTTCTGGTTTCTGGGGTTGCGTGGTTTACGTATCGCCGGGCGCTGCCCGGCTGCTGTTGGTTTTGGGCGAACAGCCGGTGGTCATCGGTTCTCTGGCTTGGCGGCTCGGGACGGGCGTTCCGGGGGACGCTGCAAGTACGTCCCTGTAAGCTCGGTCGCCGCATCCATGCGGCTCACGCCCCCTCCAGCCC
>DGLB01000011.1:0-2099 GCA_002387845.1 Stenotrophomonas maltophilia
CGCCGGCGCTGACCGGGGCCGGCATCGGGCTGGTGCTGCTGCTGGGCTTCGGCCTGCCCCCGCTGCTGCGGCTGCGCCGGGTGCCGCCGATGCGGGTGCTCAACCGCAGCTTCGCGGCGATGCCGCCGAGCTCGCTGCTGGTCTATGCTGCCGCGCTGCTGGCCACCGTGGCACTGACCGTGCAAGCCACCGGCGATGTGAAGCTGGCCGCCTGGGTGCTGGGCGGCCTGGCCGCGCTGGCACTGCTGGCCGCTGGCGTGGGCGCACTGCTGCTGTGGGCGGTGCGCGGCGTGCAGGCCCGCCTGCGTGGACGCTGGAAGCTCGGCCTGGCCGCCCTCACCCGCCGCCGCGGACTGGCGGTGATGCAGCTGGTGGGGCTGTCGCTGTCGCTGTGCGCCCTGCTGCTGCTTTCGGTGATCGGCCCGGGTCTGCTGGCGCAGTGGCGGGACCGCCTGCCCAGCGATACGCCCAACTACTTCCTGATGAACATCCAGCCGGAGCAGCGCGAGGCGGTGGTGGACACCCTGCACGGACTGGGCGTGGCATCGCCGGCGGTGGAGCCGTTCAGTACCGGCCGCCTGCTGAAAGTGAACGACCGCGCGCCGCAGCGCAGCCAGCGCGAGGACAACAGCAACGACGACGACGATGCCAACCGCCCGGTCAACTTCTCCTGGCGGCATGATTTCCCCGAGGCGAACACGCTGGTGGCCGGCCGGTTCTGGGACACGGCCAGCACCGCGCCGGAAGCGTCCATCGAAGAAGGCTGGGCCGAGCGCTATGGCATGGGGCTGGGGGACACCGTGACCCTGCAGATGGGCGAACAGGAGCGCACCTTCACCATCACCAGCATCCGCAAGGCCGACTGGGACTCGTTCCGGGTCAACTTCTTCCTGCTGCTCAACGAAGGCGCGGTCGGCGATGCGCCGTACAACCTGATCACCGCCTTCCACCTGCCGCGCGCGCAGGTGACGGCGCTGGCCGGCCTGACCCGCGAGTACCCGAACATCTCGCTGCTGGATATCGACGGCATCCTGGAGCGGGTGCGCGAAGTGGTGGACCGGGTCACCCAGGCGGTGCAGCTGGTGATGGGCTTCAGCCTGCTGGCCGGGGTGCTGGTGCTGCTGGCCGCGCTGCAGGCCACGGCCGGCGAACGGCGCTACGACAGCGCGGTGCTGCGCACGCTGGGGGCCACCCGCCGCCAGCTGCGCGGGGCGGTGCTGGTCGAGTTCGGCGCGCTGGGGCTGCTCTCGTCGCTGCTGGCGGTGGGGACGGCGGCGCTGCTGGGCAGCGTGGTCGCGAAGCAGGTGTTCGAACTGCAGCTCAGCCCGCCCTGGGGCCCGCTACTGCTGGGCGGCGCGCTGGGCGTGGCGCTGAGCATGGGGGCCGGCTGGTGGGGCACCCGGCGGATTCTGCGCACGCCGCCGGCGTTGGCGTTGCGCGAGGCGTGATCCATCCGGGCGGGGCGCGTTGCTATGCTGCGCGCCTCGCCCCTTCTGAACGCCCCGTACCATGCCCGGCACCTCCTTCGCCTCCTACCTCTACCCGGTGCTGCTGCTGGTTGGCAGCAACATCTTCATGACCTTCGCCTGGTACGGGCACCTGAAGTACAAGAGTGCGCCGCTGATGACGGTGATCCTGGTCAGCTGGGGCATCGCCTTCTTCGAATACTGCCTGCAGGTGCCCGGCAACCGGCTGGGCAGCGCGGTGTATTCCGCGCCGCAGCTGAAGGGCATGCAGGAAGTGATCACCCTGGTGGTGTTCGCGGTGTTCTCGGCGTTTTATCTGGACCAGCCGCTGAAGTGGAACCATTACGCTGCCTTCGGGTTGATCGTGATTGCCGCGTTCCTGATGTTCAAGGAGTAGGAACCAAGGCGGCACGAATCACCCCGTGGTAGCGTCGGTCGCCAGACGACGGCCGGCAACGGTGATCGGCACGGTGACGACTGACATTCGGTGAGAGCGGGCTTCTCAGAGCGGGCTTCTCCGTCGAAACCCAGCGGTAGCGTCGGTCGACAGACGACGGCCGACAACGGTGATCGGCACGGTAACGACTGACATTCGGCGAGAAAGCGTTTCCCCGTTCAAACGTCATGCCTTCC
>DGLB01000011.1:2161-2416 GCA_002387845.1 Stenotrophomonas maltophilia
CGTCTTGCGAGCGACCCTACCGTTCGCCCAGATTGTGCAGATTGTCCCGAGTGTGCGGATCGCCCCGATCACCCGACTCGTGTTCGCTCGCACCGAGACTGGATTTTCGATCACGACAACATTCTCCATCGAAACCTGGTGGTAGCGTCGGTCGACAGACGACGGCGGACAACGGTGATCGGCACGGTGACGACTGACATTCGGCGAGAGCGGGCTTCTCAGAGCGGGCTTCTCCGTTCAAACGTCATGCCTTCC
>DGLB01000011.1:2458-41367 GCA_002387845.1 Stenotrophomonas maltophilia
CGTCTTGCGAGCGACCCTACCGGTCGTCCCGAATTGCCCGGATCGTCCGACTCGTCTTCGTACGCACCCATACCGGATCTTCAATCACGACAACGTCCTCCTCAATGTGCCTCCTCGCCGGGATGGCGGGGAGGTCGGGAGGTTAGTAACCGTGAACAGAGAAACGGCGGGCGTATTCCCCCCAGATGGGGTGTTGTATTAGCCACCCTCCCGACGCGGGACGTCTAGTCCGACGCAGGACAACATTTCTCTGTTCGGAGTTACTAAGCTCCTTGAGGACAAGCCTGCAGCAAACGAACATCGAGCAATGATTGATGTTGCCTATCGATTTTTGTGCTTTCGATATGCCGATGCAATAAGGAACGTTGGCCATTTCACGGCGGTCGTCTGTCGACCGACCCCACCCAGGAAAGCGCGCGCGAAACCACCGGGCGGCGTTCCCGATGTTCAAGGAGCAGGCGGTGCGGTCGTGGCGGTGTGGCGCTCCACCAGCACCTCCAGCGCATCTTTCAGCATGCGCTTCTTGAGCGCCGTTTGACCGAACTGCTGAAGCTTCAGGTCTTCCCGCAGGTCCTGCAGCTGGTCCATGCTCATCGACGTCGGGCTGCCCACCGAGCGCAGGATGGCCAAGCCGACACGCTCCGCCACTTCGCTGCGCGCGAGCTGCGTCATCAGGCCTTCGCGTGCCCCTGCCCGTTCCGGCAACGTTGCCGCCCGGCGGGCGGACGTCATCGACTCCCGCTGGGCAGGTGGTATCTGGATTTTCAGCTGTGCGACGAGCTTCTCACGGTTGCCGAGGTAGCTCGATGTGCCGCTGTCGCGATAGTCGCGGTAGTTCATGGCCATCAATTCGAAGCCGCTGTGCCCGGCGTTGTCGATGCCACCTCCACTCAGGGGATTGGTCGACAGGCTTTCCGCGCGACGATGGATCCCTTCACGGATGATCCCCATCTCGCTGGGCGGCGCACTCAGTGCGTACTTGAGCCCGGCGGACACCGCCGATTCCACCAGACACAGCGCGTCGCGACCCACCGGGGTCTGCGCACCGAAGATGCGCGGATTCTTCGTCATCCTGTCGAGACAGCTTTCGAAGCCATTCACCAACAGCTGTTCCAGCGCGGGCGGCACCGTGCTGTTGGCGATGTGGGAAGGGCTTGGGCGCGACGTGGGTGCTACGTCGGTGGCATCGGCAGCCGTGCCTCGCCATGCGGCCGCCGCGCCGACGAGAGTGGTTACCACGGTGGACAGATTCACGTCGCATCACTCCTGGCAGGTGGAGACGCCCAGTAACAGGCCTGGGCGCTCCAGTGACTTTCAGGAATCGATCAGTTCGATGCGCGGGCGGCCAGGAAGAGCTCCTTGCGCGAAGCGGTGCGGTACTCGGCCTCGCGGGCCCGAGTCAGGGCGTTGCGCGACTCGGCGGCGGCTTGACGCTGGTAAACGCGGTGGAGAGCCGCCGCGACTTCCCGCTCGGCCACCGCGAGCCTTGCGCCCAGGTTGACGTTCAACTGGTCGTTGGTCCCGTGGGCCTGTGCGGGGGGGAAATGCAGCGCGGCCATGGCCTGGCGCTCGCCATTGCGGACGTCGTTCGGTGCCGGCCGCGCGTGCGGTCGGTGTGCCGGCGCGGCGTGTTCACCGCGGCCGGCGGCCAGGAAGCCGACGAGCTGGGTGGCTAGCTGGAGTACGTTCATGTGGAAGACCTCGTTGGATGGAGGTCTTGAGTGGGTGCTTTTGTGGCGGGTTGCGCTTTCAGGAAACCATCATGTTCCAGCGGGGTCGTCGTGGACACGCATGGCGTGTCCCTACGCAGCGAAGCCACGCAGGGCGTGGCTCCACGGGTGCGGGGATCAGCGTGGCGCTTTTTCCACCCACTGCGCGAACACGGCGTCGATATCGGCATCCTTGACCGGCTTGCCGTCCTGGATGTCCTGGGCCTGGGTGAACAGCGGAATGATCATCGCCATGCCGTCCAGCTTGGTCTTCAGGTGGACGCCCGGGGCCTGGCCGAGGAAGCCGTTCCAGCGCTCGCGGACCTTGCCCCAATAACCGGCGGTGGCCTTCCAGTAGTCGTAGGCCGGCTTGAAGTCGACTTCGGTGGTCTTGTTGTAGTCGTTGAAACCGAACTCGCGTGCGATCTCCTGCTGGCTGCCATCGGTGCCGCGCTGGATCTTGGTGTTGAACTGTTCGTGGGTCCAGCCGTTCGGGGTCAGCGTGTGGCGATTGACCACGGCGAGCGCGTTGTAGTCGCTGCGGCGGGTGTACTCGCGGCGCGGCAGCGGACGCCAGCTGAGGTCGCTGGTCCAGGTGGCCACACCGTTGGTGTAGTCCCAGCGGCCGGTGCCGCAGTAACGCGGTGCGTCGCTGACTTCATACACGCACTGGGTCCAGGCTCCGGCGTTGAGCGCGGCCGGGATCGGGCGTACCTGCCAGGTCTGGTCGGCGCTGAATTCGAAGCGGGTGGGCGCTTCATACACCCAGTCCTGCCGCCAGTGCTTGGTCACATGGCCGCTTTTGCCATCGACCAGGATGTGCTGCAGCACGATCCTTTCCGGGCTGTCCTCGACCACGATCACCACTTCGTTGCCGCCGCTGCGTACCGCCGGCGCACGTTCGTAGCCCGGCTTGAGCAGCACGGTTTCGTCGAAGGCGAAGTCGACGATGTACTCGCCCTGCATCGCCAGGATGCTGGCGTGGTCGCGCTTCACGTCGGAGGGCTGGGCGTGGGCGATGCCGCTGGCGGCAAGCAGCAGCCACGCGCTGGCTGTCTGGAATTTCATGGCGATAGGTCTCAGGAATGACGCAGGGGTGAAAGGTGGATCAGCGGGACGGTATTCGCGAAGCCGCCGTCGTCGGCCCACAACTCGCCCTCGGCCCCTTCGACCCGGGCAATGCGTTGGGCCGCGGCCGCGCCGAGCGTGGAAAGCGGGGCCAGACTGGCGGCGAGGCGGTTGCCCTCGCCCACCTGCAGGCGCAGCGCGCACATGCGCCACGCCTCGCTGCCCAGACGGTTGGCCAGCCGACGCCAGAGACGCTCGGCCACGCCGCCTTCGAACGCCGCTTCCGGGCGCGCGGGATAGGCTGAGATCAGCCGGTCCCACGCGAGGAAGTCGCTGTCAGGCAGCAGGTACAATCGCCAGCAGCAACGGCCGCGCGCATCGGCGAAGCACAGGCTTTCGCGGATGCCTTCACTGTCCACGCCCTGGCAGGCATGGGCGGAGACGGCGTGCTGCCAGCCGCCCAGCTCGCTGCTCTCGGGGCGGTACAGGCACAGGACGGTGCCCAGTGCCGCCAGCTGCGCCGGAGAAGGCAGCTGGGCGGGGCGCAGGTACCGGTCGGAAGAACGCAGGGCGGACAGGGCTCGGCTCATGGCAGTGACTACCAGCTGACGGAGAGGCTGGCCGACACATTCCGGCCAGGGTTGGTGTAGCGGTCGATCACGGTGCTGCTGGTGGCCAGCGCGGTGGTGATCGCCGAGTAGTCGATGTACTTGCGGTCGCCGAGATTGAACACGCCGACATTGATCTTCGCGCCGGGTGCGAAGTTCCAGTGCGCCATCAGGTCGAGCACGCCGTACCCGGCGGGGGCGAAGGTGGTGTCGCTGGGCAGGCGGTCCTTGCGGCGGGCGAAGGTACCGGCCAGTTCCACACCCCAGCTGTCGCGGTCGTAGGCCAGGCCCAGGGTGCCGCGCAACGGGTCGATGGAAGCCAGCGGGACGTCTTCGGTCTTGTTCTGGCCGCGCGACCACGCCACCGCGCCGTTCAACGACCAGCCGGCCAGGGCCGCGCTGAGTTCGCCGAAGTCGACGCCGGCCTTGAGTTCCGCACCATAGATCTCGGCGTCCGCCACGTTCTGCGACTGGAACACGATCAGGCCCTGGTCGTTGATGCCGACCTGGCGCTGCGACTCGATGAAGTCCTTGTAGTCGTTGTAGTAGCCGCTGACGCTGACATACGCGGCCGGGGTGAGGTAACGCACGCCCAGCTCGAAGCCATCGCTGGTTTCCGGCTTCAGGTCCGGGTTCGGGATGGCGGTGTACCCGAACATCACGTTGGTGAAGCCCAGGTTGACGTCGTTGTACGGCGGCGAGCGGAAGCCGTGCGAGTAGCCGGCGAACAGCGACCAGTCGGTGGCGAAGCGCCACACCATGCCCAACTTCGGCGACACGCTGGTCTTGGTCAGGTCAGAGACCGCCATGCCCGGGTTGTCGCCGGCGAAGATCGCGTCCACGTCCGGGCGCAGTTCGTAGTGGTCCACGCGCAGGCCTGGCACCAGCGACAGGCGGCCGTCGGCGAAGCGCATTTCGTCCTGCACGTACAGGCCCAGCTCGGTGGTCTTGGTGATCGGGAAGTCACGCACCGGGAAGGCATCGGGCAGGATGGTGGTGCTGGTCTGGCCATTGGCCAGGACCTGGTAGCCGTCGCGCTTCTGCCGCGTTTCGGTCCAGGTGCCTTCCAGCCCATAGGTCAGCTCGTGGCTGACGCTGCCGGTTTCCAGGCCCTTGTGGAACACCGCCTGCAGACCGTACACGCGCTGGTCGAAGTTGAATTCGCGGTGGCGCGAGGTGCGGTTGGAACGGGTTTCGTCGGTCCGCTGGGTGGTTTCGCTGTCCTGACGGTACAGCTGCCACGACAGGCTGTCGGCGAAGCCGGCACCCAGATTGTCCATTTCATGCGCGAAGGACACGCGTGCGCGGGTCTGGTGATCGCGCGCTTTCATGCCGGTGGTGGTGGTACGGTCAACCGAGGACAGCACGTCGGTATCCACGCTGTCCTCGTTGCCTTCCACGGTCAGCTTGAAGCGCTGGTCTTCGTTGGGCGCATACACCAGCTTGCTCAGCAGGCTGCGGCCGTCGCGGTCCTGCGGATTGGCTGCGGTGCGGGTGCGGTCATCACTGCGCACCTCACCCATGCTTTCGGTTTCCTGGCCCTGGCGGTGATTGAAATTCACCATGCCGCTCCAGTGGTCGCCGCCGAACGCGGTGGTGACGCTGCCAAGCAGGCCCTTCCATTCGCCGTCATAGCCGAACTTCAGGCCGACGTAGCTGTTCTTGCCGTCCTTGAGGTAATCGTTCGGGTCCTTGGTGACGAAGGCCACCACACCGCCGAGCGCATCCGAACCGTACAGCGCGCTGGCCGGGCCGCGCACGATTTCCACGCGCTTGAGCGTTTCCAGATCGGTGAAGTTGCGGTTGGCATCGGAGAAGCTGCCGATGCTGAAGGCCTTGGGCATGGCGATGCCGTCGGTCTGGATCAACACGCGGTTGCCGTCCAGGCCGCGGATGCGGAACCCGCCCAGGCCGAAGCGCGCCGGGCTGCTGGTGACCGACACGCCGGGTTCGTAACGCACCAGATCCTTGAGGTTGTTGACCAGGTGATCGTCCAGCTGTTCGCGGTCGATCACGTCCACCGTGGCCGCCACGTCGCTGAGCGCGCGCTCGGTGCGGGTGGCCGTGACCTGCACGCGATCGAATTCGCGCGCATCGGCCGCACCTTCAGGCGCGGCGTGGGCAGCAAGCGGCAGCATCGCCGCAGCAAGGGCGACGCACAGGCAGCGCCGACGGTTGGCCGGCAGATCAGAACGGGTCATGGTGGTTGGCAGAATTCAGCTGGACGCAGAGGGAGGACCCTCGACCAACTCCCACGACCGCAGATCGCGGCGCGCAGGCGAAGCGTCGAGGGGGAGAGAGCCGTGCGCGGCGCGCGGGACCGGTGGGAGGGAAGCCGGCCCCGCCGCCGACGTCATTTGGTCAGGATCAGCTTGTCGTTGCTGGTATGACGCAGGCGATAGAAGCGGTCGCCATGCTGGATCAGGATTTCGCGGCGCCCCTTGAGCAGGGCCTCGCTGTCGATCACATCTTCGGCCGGCACGGCGCGGACCGGACGGTCGCGCAGGGTCAGGGTTTCGGGGCGCAGCAGTACAGCGGCTTGAGTGTTCATTGTCTGGACTCGTGCGTGGGACGAGTTAAATGATAATGATTCTCAGTTGACAATCAACACCCATTCTCAACTTCGTTGAAGATTTTGCCTATTGGTTTTGCGTGTTTCGATAGACGCCGCCTATCGAATGAGGTGAATGGGGGCCCGCGCCGTGCGGACCCCACCCCACGCTCCGGTCAGGCGAACACGGCTTCCACCTGCGCCCACGCGGCCTCTTCCAGCTGCACCTCCAGCGCGCGCAGGTTCTGCTCCAGCTGCCCCACCCGGCTGGCCCCGAGGATCACGCTGGAGACGTTCGGGTTGCGCAGGCACCAGGCAATGGCCAGTTCGGCCGGCGAATAGCCCAGCTCGGCGGCCAGGTCGGTATAGCGACGCACCTGCTGCAGGCGCTGTTCGGCCGATTCGCCCAGCACCAGGTCGCGCAGCCAGCCCATGTCCTGCTGGCCCAGGCGCGAGCCCGGTTCCATGCCGCCATTGTGCTTGCCGGTCAGCAGGCCCGAGGCCAGCGGCGAGAAGATGGTGGTGCCGATGCCCGGGTCGGCGTACAGCGGGGCGTATTCCTGTTCCACCCGCGCACGGTGCAGCAGGTTGTACTGCGGCTGCTCCATCGACGGCAGGTGCAGGTGCTGGGAACGGGCGACATCCACCGCCTCCCGGATCTGCGCGGCCGACCACTCCGAGGTGCCCCAGTACAGCACCTTGCCCTGGCGGATCAGGGTGTCCATGGCCAGCACGGTTTCGGCAATCGGGGTGTCCAGGTCGGGGCGGTGGCAGTAATACAGGTCCAGGTAGTCCACCCGCAGGCGCTTGAGCGCGGCGTGGCAGGCATCGGTGACATGCTTGCGCGACAGCCCGTGCTGGGTCGGGCGCGGGTCGTCCACGGAGCCGAAGAACACCTTGCTGGACACGCAGTAGCCGTCGCGCGGCAGGCGCAGGTCGGCAATCACGTCGCCCATCACCTGTTCGGCGCGGCCGCGCGCATAGCCCTCGGCGTTGTCGAAGAAGTTGATGCCGTTGTCCCAGGCCGTCGCGATCAGGTTGCGGGCCTCGTCGCGGCCGATCTGGTCACCAAAGGTCACCCAGGCTCCGAAGGACAGGGCGGAAAGCTTCAGGCCGGTCGAGCCCAGGCGGCGGTATTGCATGTGTGTCTCCTGCGGAAAACGGGAAGCCAGGCCGCGCGGCGAACCTGAACGATGTTCACCAGTTTAGCCCCCAAACGGGCGCAAACCCTTATGGATGCTTGCCCGATCGCGGCCGTTCGGCCCTGGCGCGGCGCTTTTTCTTGCCCCGCCCCGGCCACCACTATAGGCTTCCCGTTTTTCGCGGCGCCCCAGGGGGGTCTCATGGTCGAAGGTTTGGGCAGGATCGGCTTCGGCCTGTTTGGTCTGGTGGTGCTGATCGGTATCGCTTGGCTGTTCTCCAACAACAAGCGTGCAGTGGACTGGCGGCTGGTGGCCACCGGCATCGGCCTGCAGATCGCCTTCGCCGCGGTGGTGCTGCTGATTCCCGGCGGCCGCGACGTGTTCGATTGGCTGGGCAAGGGCTTCGTGAAGGTGCTGAGCTTCGTCAATGAAGGCTCCAGCTTCATCTTCGGCAGCCTGATGAACACCGAACAGTACGGTTTCATCTTCGCCTTCCAGGTGCTGCCCACCATCATCTTCTTCTCGGCGCTGATGGGGGTGATGTACCACCTCAACGTGATGCAGGCGATCGTGCGTGCGATGGCCTGGGCGATCACCAAGATCATGCGCGTGTCCGGTGCGGAAACCACCAGCGTGTGCGCCAGCGTGTTCATCGGCCAGACCGAAGCCCCGCTGACGGTGCGCCCGTACATCGCCAAGATGACCCAGTCCGAGCTGATCACCATGATGATCGGCGGCATGGCCCACATCGCCGGCGGCGTGCTGGCCGCGTACGTCGGCATGCTCGGCGGCAGCGACCCGGTGCAGCAGGCGTTCTACGCCAAGCACCTGCTGGCCGCCAGCATCATGGCCGCCCCGGCCACCCTGGTCGTGGCCAAGCTGCTGGTGCCGGAAACCGGTACCCCGCTGACCCGTGGCACGGTCAAGATGGAAGTGGAGAAGACCTCCAGCAACATCATCGACGCCGCCGCAGCCGGTGCCGGCGACGGCCTGAAGCTGGCCCTGAACATCGGTGCCATGCTGCTGGCCTTCATCGCCCTGATCGCCCTGCTCAACGCTCCGCTGACCTGGTTCGGCCAGGTGACCGGGCTGCAGGACCTGCTGGGCCGCCCGACCGACCTGGCCACCCTGTTCGGCTACCTGCTGGCCCCGATTGCCTGGGTGATCGGTACGCCGTGGGCCGATGCCACCACCGTGGGCTCGCTGATCGGCCAGAAGGTCGTGCTGAACGAGTTCGTCGCGTACTCGGAACTGTCCAAAATCGTCAACGGCCAGGTGCCGGGAATGACCCTTTCAGATGAAGGCCGGCTGATCGCCACCTACGCCCTGTGCGGTTTCGCGAATTTCAGCTCCATTGCGATCCAGATTGGTGGTATTGGTGGTCTGGCCCCGGAGCGCCGCCACGACCTCGCCAAGTTCGGCCTGCGTGCGGTGCTGGGCGGCACCATCGCCACCTTCATGACGGCGACCATTGCCGGCGTGCTGACGCATTTCAGCTGATATCCGTTTTAGAGAAACAATCTTTATGAGTAGCAGTGTCGTCGTTGTCGGTTCCTTCAACGTGGATCATGTCTGGCGTTGCGAGTCGCTGCCCGCCCCGGGTGCGACCATTGCCGGCCGCTACAGCACCGGCCCCGGCGGCAAGGGCTTCAACCAGGCCGTCGCCGCCCGCCGCGCCGGTGCCGCCACCACCTTCCTGTGCGCCCTCGGCGACGACGCCGGCGGTGCCATGGCACGTGGCCTGGCCGCCCAGGACGGCTTCGAGCTGACCGCCGAAGCCAGCCCGGAACCCACCGGCACCGGTGGCATCTATGTGGACGCCCGTGGCCGCAACACCATCGTGATCGGCCCGGGGGCCAACGCCGCCCTCAGCACCGCCTTCATCGAACAGCAGCGCCCGCTGCTGGCCGGTGCCAAGGTGGTGCTGGCGCAGCTCGAATCGCCGGTGGAAACCATTGAAGCGGCCCTGGCCATCGCCCGCGAAGGCGGTGCCACCACCGTGCTCAACGCGGCCCCGGCCGACGCCCCGTCCAGCATCGGCCTGCTCAAGCTGGCCGACGTGCTCACCCCGAACGAAACCGAGTTCGCCGCCCTGCTCGGCCGCCACGTCGGCGAGCGCATTGACGCCGACAATGTCGCCGCCCTCGACGGTGCCAGCCTGCACGCCCTCTGCCGCAAGCTGGTGGGCAACGGCACCGTGGTGGTCACCCTCGGCGCGGTCGGTGTGTTCGTCTCGCATGACGAAGACACCCTGCGTGGCGACACCCAGCCGTACTACCGCGTCGGTGCCGAACAGGTGCAGGTGGCCGACACCACCGGTGCCGGCGACGCCTTCAACGGTGCCCTGGTCGCCTCGATGGCGCAGGACCCGGGCGCGGCCTTTGCCCGCCATGTCCGGTTTGCCAACCAGTTCGCCGGCCGTTCCACCGAAAAGGAAGGCGCGGCTGTCGCCATGCCGCATTTCACCCCGGCGGACGTCTGATAGCGGGAAAGTGGGTGACACCCTCCGAAAAACGGCGCGTAAGCGCCGTTTTTTTTGCCCTGCGTTTCAAGGGACCCCAGCGTTCCATGACCGGCACGCCCGGCCAACGCCGGGCGCACTACAATGCCGCCCATGCAGATCGGCCCCTATTCCATTCAGCCCAACGTGGTGCTCGCGCCCATGGCCGGCGTCACCGACAAGCCCTTCCGCCTGCTGTGCAAGCGGCTGGGCGCGGGCCTGGCTGCCTCGGAGATGACCATCTCCGACCCCCGTTTCTGGAACACCCGCAAGTCCATTCACCGCATGGACCACGCCGGCGAACCCGCCCCGATCAGCGTGCAGATCGCCGGCACCGAACCGGCCCAGCTGGCCGACGCCGCCCGCTACAACGTCGACCACGGCGCGCAGATCATCGACATCAACATGGGCTGCCCGGCCAAGAAGGTGTGCAACGCCTGGGCCGGCTCGGCGCTGATGCGCGACGAGGACCTTGTCGCCCGCATCCTTACCGCCGTGGTCAACGCCGTGCCCGTGCCGGTCACCCTGAAGATCCGCACCGGCTGGGACTGCGACCATCGCAACGGCCCGCGCATTGCCCACATCGCCGAAGACAGCGGCATTGCCGCGCTCGCCGTACATGGCCGCACCCGCGACCAGCATTACACCGGCAGCGCCGAGTACGAGACCATCGCCGCGATCAAGGCCGCCCTGCGCATTCCGGTGCTCGCCAACGGCGACATTGATTCGCCGCAGAAGGCCGCCCAGGTGCTGGCACAGACCGGCGTCGATGCGGTGATGATCGGCCGCGCCGCCCAGGGCCGGCCGTGGATCTTCCGCGAAGTGGCGCATTACCTGGCCACTGGCGAAGCACTGCCGCCGCCGACGTTGGAAGAAGTGCGCGACATCCTGCTCGGTCATCTGCATGCGCTGCACGACTTCTACGGTGAAGCCCAGGGCGTGCGCATCGCGCGCAAGCATCTGGGCTGGTACGCCAAGGACCGGCCGGAGAATGCCGCGTTCCGTGCGGTGGTCAACCGTGCCGAGGATGCGGCGCAGCAGGTGGCGCTGACACGGGACTATTTTGATGCATTGGCAGCGGGACAGCCGCTGTCATTTGCTGCCTGAATCTGACCTTCGTCGAGCCGTGCTCGACGCTACCGGGGTAGCAGACCCCCGCCCTCCGCGTGAATGCCATGACACCCCCTATCGCCTCCCCCACCTATCTGCACGGCTTCTCCGACACCGAACAGAACCGGCTGGTGATCCAGTCCCGTCTGCTCGAGTCCACCATCTTCAACAGCATCGACTACACCGGCGCGCGCAAGCTGCTGGAAGTCGGCAGCGGCGTGGGTGCGCAGACCGAGATCCTGCTGCGCCGGTTCCCCGAGCTGCATGTCACCGGCGTCGACCTGAGCGAAGCCCAGCTGGCCACCGCGCGCCAGAACCTGGAAAAGACCCCGTGGTGCAGCGAGCGCTACACCCTGCAGCAGGCTGACGCCGGCAACCTGCCATTTGGCCCGCGCGAGTTCGATTCGGCGTTCCTGTGCTGGGTGCTGGAACACGTGCCGTCCCCGGCCCGTGTGCTCAGCGAAGTGCGCCGGGTGCTGGTGCCCGGTTCGCCGGTGTATGTGACCGAGGTGATGAACGCCTCGTTCCTGCTCGACCCGTATTCGCCCCACATCTGGCGCTACTGGATGGCGTTCAATGATTTCCAGTACGACCACGGCGGCGACCCGTTCGTCGGGGCCAAGCTCGGCAACCTGCTGCTGGCCGGCGGATTCCGCGACGTGCACACCGAGATCAAGACCATCCACCTGGACAACCGCGAACCGGCGCGGCGCAAGACCATGATCGCGTTCTGGGAGCAGCTGCTGCTGTCGGCGGCCGAGCCGCTGCTGGAGGCCGGGCTGGTGGATCAGGCCACGGTGGACGGCATGCGTCAGGAATTCGGGCTGGTGCAGAACGATCCGAACGCGGTGTTCTTCTTCTCGTTCGTGCAGGCGCGGGCAACGGTTTATTGATTGCCAGCGGGTGGCTGGTGCCACATCCGCTGCCACAACGTGCCGAAGCGGCGCTTGGCGCGTTCGCGCCCTTCGTCGCCCTCATACGCCGGGCGCAGCTGCTGCGGGGTGATCGCCTCCCAGCCCTCGCCCTGTTGCTTGGCCACCGCGAAGGTGAAGGTGTAATCCGGCTCCAGGCCCATGCGCAGGTCGCTGAGCTGCAGCTGCCCGTCCAACACCTGGGCGCGCATGAAGCCCCGGTTGAACCAGTTCAACCGCGCCACGGCAGGGATGTGCGCAGCCTGGCGCAGCGCCTGCACATTCGAGGGGTAACCGCGGAAGGTCATCGGCCCCTTGTCGGCAATGACCGAACGTTCGCCGATCACATACCCACTCGGGGTCATCGCCACCACCTGCCACAGCACGGTGTTGAACGGCGTGGCGACCGAGAAGCGGGGCGCGTCGCCCAGGCCCATCGCGGCCAGCGCGCGGTCGGCTTCGCGTTCGGCCTGATGTTTGGCCAGCAATGACCAGCCCAGGTAGCCGGTGCTCAGCACCAGTCCCGCCACCAAGGCACGCTGGGCCAGCGGCCGGGCGCGCGCAAACCAGGCTACCGCACAGGCCAGCAGCAGCCAGATGGTGTACAGCGGGTCGATGATGAAGACGCTGGACCACATCGTCGGCGGCGGCGTGAACGGCCACCACAGCTGGGTGCCGTAGACGGTGAACGCATCCAGCACCGGGTGGGTCACCAGCGCGAGCAGGATCGCCCAGAACCAGCGCACGGGCGACTGCGCGACGCGGCCGTTGCCGAAACGTTTGAAGCCCCACCAGATCAGCGCGGCCAGCCACGGCAGCACCAGCAGTGAGTGGCTGTAGCTGCGGTGTTCGGTCATCACCGCGACCGGGTCGGTGGCGGTGAACGCAAGGACCAGGGCATCGAGGTCCGGCAGGGTGCCGAGCGCGGCACCGGCGAGCAGGGCCGCGCGGCGATGGCCGGCGGGGGCGATGGCGGCGGCGACAGCACCGCCCAGAACGATCTGGGAGAGGGAATCCATTCGCCGATGGTAATCATTCCGCGTGGCAACACGCCATGCCAAGGGATGGACCTGTCAGGCGATCGCGCGCCCCGGACGTCGTGACACGGCATGCATGTCATCGCGGTGCCAGATGTCGCGTGGTGACACGCAGGGCGTGTCACTACGGGTAAGCCCATGGTGATCCAGCAGCCGCAAGGTACCATCCGGGTCTTCGGCCAGCGCGGTCAGGCTTTCCACCCAGTCACCGTCATTGGCATACACCAGTCCATCGCGCTCAACCAGGGCCGCGCGATGGATATGCCCACACACGATCCCATCCAGCCCCCGCCGCCGCACATCGTCCAGGCCGGCCTGCACAAACCGCTCGATGTAGCGCTCGGCGGCACTGCTCTGCCGCTTCAGGAATTCGGACAACGACCAGTAACGCATGCCCAGCCGCCGACGCGCGGCATTGAGCAGATGGTTGCCGGTGAGAATGCGGTAGTACAGCCAGTCGCCGAACTGCTCCTGCAGACCGCCGAAGTGGGTGACGCCGTCATAGTCATCGCCGTGCACCACCAGCAGGCGGCGGCCGTCAGCGGTGGTGTGGATGGCGCGGCGGCGCACCTGCATGGCCGGCAGCATCAACCCGCACATCTGCCGCAGCGACGCATCATGGTTGCCGGGGATGTAGATGATCTCGGTGCCGGCGCGGCGCAGCGCATGCAGCGCCTCGATCACCGCGCTGTGCGAGGGCCGCCACGCCGCGCGCCGGTGCGCCAGCCACCACAGATCAATGATGTCGCCGACCAGGTACAGCTGGGTGCAGCGCAGGCCACGCAGGAACTGCGCCAGCTCGGCCGCATGGCAGTGCCGCGAGCCCAGGTGCACGTCCGACAGGAACACCGCGCGGTGCCGCGGCGGCAGCGTGGTCACCGTGCTCATGCCGATGCCTCCACCGGGCGCAGGTAGCGCTTGCGCTTGTGGGGGCGGATGGCCTGGAGGTCCACTTCAATCAGGCCGTCGATGGAGTCGCTGAAGTCCGGGTCCACGCCGAACGCCAGGAAGCGCGCGCCACCGGGTTCGCACAGGTCGGTGTACTGCCGGTACAGGGTGGGCACGCTGGTACCGAGCGCGCCAAGGTTGGCTTTCAGCACGTCGAAGGCAGCCGCAGCGTCGAGCTCACCGAAGCTCGGCGGCGCAGCGAAATACTGGAACGGCCGGTTGGATTCGGCCAGCCCGGCCTCGGCCCCGTAATAGCGCTGGTAGTACGCCACCAGTTGTTCGCGGGCCGCGCGCGGAAGCGCGGCGCTGATTGATGCCGCGCCGAACAGGTAGCGGATGCCCGGGCGGCACTGCAGGTAGGCTCCGATGCCCTGCCACAGATAGTCCAGGCTGCGGCTGCCCCAGTAATCCGGCACGACAAAGCTGCGGCCCAGTTCCAGCCCTTCGGCAATGCGCGGGATGGCATCGTCGGCGTAGCGGAACAGCGCGGCACTGTAGAGGCCGGCCAGGCCATCGCGGGCCAGCGCCTGCGCACCCCGCATGATCCGGTAGGCCCCGGCCACGCACTGGGCGGCACCGTCCCAGATCACAATGTGTTCGTAGCGCAGGTCGAAGGCATCCAGGTCGCGGCTGCGCCCCGTGCCCTCGCCCACCTGCCGGAAGGTCAGCTCGCGCAGCCGCCCCAGTTCCAGCAGCAGCGGACAGTCCGCGCTGCAACGGGCCAACAGGATCTGCTTGCCGTCACCGGTCTGGCCGAGCACGCTGGCCGCGGCGATGGCGCGTGCAACCTGCGCCGGGGCCATGGGGGCGGCCAGCGGCTCCGGGCCCGATGCAACGCCGTGGTCACCCGGCGTGCCCGGCCGCAAGGCATACAGCGCGCGGCGCACGGCCTTCAACTGGCTGCCAGCATCGCCGCCGGCCAGCGACATCGGCGCGCCGATCCGCAGCCGCAGCGGGCGCCCCCGACGGGCGAACATCTCACGCGCCAGCAGCGCCGTGCCGGCCGGCTTGAACAAGGTGGAGGCACCGTAGAACAGCGCCGAGTTGCGTGCGAGCACACGTACGGGCAGCACCGGGGCCGCTGCGGCGCGGGCGAAACGGACAAAGCCGCGTTGCCAGCGCCCGTCGCGGATGCCCTGCAGCGACAGCCGCGAGACCTCACCGGCCGGGAACACGATCACGCACTGCTCGGCGGCCAGCGCCTGTTCTACTGCCTGCAGGCTGGCGCGCTGGACCTTGCCGCCGAGCATGCGCACCGGCAGCAGCAGGTCCTGCAGCGGCGCAATGGCTCCCAGCAGGTCGTTGGCGACGATCCGCACATCGCGCCGCACCCGGCCAACCGCATCCAGCAGTGCCAGGGCGTCCAGCGCCCCGGACGGGTGGTTGGCCACGATCAGCAGGCGGCCGGTGGCGGGGATGCGGGCCAGCTCGGCCGGGTCCACCTGGTAGCGGCTGTCAAGGAAATCCAGACCTGCGGCGACGAAGTCGAAGCCGCGCACCCCGGCGTGCTGGCGCAGGAAGGCGTCCACCCGGTCCAGCCTGGACCAGCGCCCCACCCCGCGCAGCAGCGGGCGGGCCAGGTGCCCGCGACGGCCACGGAACCAGTCGGGAAAACGTTGCTGCAGACGCTGTTCGAGTTCCTGCACGGCGGACCCCTCGGACGGTTGGCTGGGCGAAGCCTGAACCCGCGAGGCGGCAGTCAGGTTGCGATTTGGCGGCAAATTGATGACGCAGAGGGCCCGGCGGCCGTCACGCGAATGGAACACTGGCCCCCGATGCTGGGCTCTAATGCCGTAACAGCGGCCTTTCCGGGCGGGCACACCGGCTTAACCACGGGCAACCCCGGCTGGGCCACAATGCAATGGCGCGCAGTGCCGTGTATCATGCGCGCCCATCTTTCCATCCGAATCAAAGGATATTAAGCCTGATGTCCAGCTACCTCTTCACCTCCGAGTCGGTCTCTGAAGGCCATCCGGACAAGGTTGCCGACCAGATCTCCGATGCGGTGCTGGACGCGATCCTGACCCAGGACCAGCGCGCCCGCGTGGCCTGCGAGACCATGGTCAAGACCGGCGTCGCCATCGTCGCCGGTGAAATCACCACCTCGGCGTGGATCGACCTGGAAGCGCTGACCCGCAAGGTCATCGTGGACATCGGCTATGACAGCTCCGAGGTCGGCTTCGACGGTGCCACCTGCGGCGTGCTGAACCTGATCGGCAAGCAGTCCCCGCACATCGCCCAGGGCGTTGACCGCAAGAAGCCGGAAGAAATGGGCGCGGGCGACCAGGGCCTGATGTTCGGCTACGCCACCAACGAAACCGACAGCTACATGCCGGCCGCGATCCACCTGTCGCACCGTCTGGTCGAGCAGCAGGCCAAGATCCGCAAGAAGAAGAACTCGCCGCTGTCGTGGCTGCGTCCGGACGCCAAGAGCCAGGTCACCCTGCGCTATGAAAACGGCGAAGTGGCGGCCATCGACGCGGTGGTGCTGTCGACGCAGCACGCCCCGGGCATCAAGCAGAAGGACCTGATCGAAGCCGTCCGCGAAGAGATCATCAAGCCGGTGCTGCCGGCCAAGTGGCTGCACAAGGGCACCAAGTTCCACATCAACCCGACCGGCAAGTTCGAGATCGGCGGCCCGGTGGGCGACTGCGGCCTGACCGGCCGCAAGATCATCGTCGACACCTACGGCGGCTGGGCCCGTCACGGTGGTGGCGCGTTCTCGGGCAAGGACCCGTCGAAGGTCGACCGTTCGGCCGCCTACGCCGCCCGTTACGTCGCCAAGAACGTCGTGGCCGCCGGCCTGGCCGACCGTTGCGAAGTGCAGGTCTCCTACGCCATCGGCGTGGCCGAGCCGACCTCGATCTCGGTCACCACCTTCGGCACCGGCAAGATCAGCGATGACAAGATCGAGAAGCTGATCCGCAAGCACTTCGACCTGCGTCCGTACGGCATCATCAAGATGCTGGACCTGATCCACCCGATGTACCAGCAGACCGCGGCCTACGGCCACTTCGGCCGCAAGCCGAAGGAGTTCAGCTACCTCAACGGTGCTGGCGAGACGGTCAACGCCACGGCCTTCTCCTGGGAGAAGACCGACCGCGCCGCCGCCCTCCGCGCCGACGCCAAGCTGAAGTAAGATCGACACCGGAAGGGCCGCGCAAGCGGCCCTTCTTTTTGCCCATTGCAATCCCCGCCCCACCCAAGCGAGCATGTCGTAATCGACCAAGGACGCTCGCTTATGCTCTCCGCCCTGCTGGACAAGCTGTTCAAAGACACCCCGGACAACGATGCGTTCGCCGAACGCTTCATCAGCTCCGCCCGCCGCAGTGGCATCACCCAACCGCTGAGCTACGACGCCGAACTGTTCCGCGTGCAGGTCGGCAAGGGTGCCTATTTCAACCTGCACAACGCCCACCACGCCTACCTGAACGCCAAGCGTGGCAAGCAGCAACAGGTGCTGGACCAGTTCGTGACTGCCCTGCACGCCAGCAATGCCCCTGAAATGACATGGGACGAGATCCGGCCCTTACTGCGTCCGATCATCCGCAGCTTCTCGCAGTTGGAGCAGATCCGACTGGGAGAGATCGCGCAGAAGGGCTGGGAGGCACCGAACACCTTCCAGTACCGCCAGCTTACCGAAGAGTGTGTGGAACTGATCGCCATCGATCACCCCGAACACACGATGACCAAAACGGACGGCCCGGCTGCGGACTGGGGTGTCTCGCTGCACGAAGCCCTCGACATCGCGCGCCGCAATCTGCGGGAGCAGGAGCAGGTCCCGTTCGAGCCCATCGCCCCCGGCCTGTTCCGCGCCAACTGGCAGGACTGCTACGACAGCAGCCGCGCCCTGCTGCCAGAACTGGTGAACCGGGTTCCTGTTTCAGGACGACCGGTGTTCCTGCTGGCCACCCGCGACCTGATGATGGTGGCCGGTGAAAACGACGAGGCCGCGCAGCTCGCGATGTTCGACATCGCGTTGGAAGAGGTGAAGGCCGGACGTGTGATTTCCTGGGAGCTGCTGCGCCACGATGACGATGGCCGCATCGTGGTGCAGGAACCCGCCAGCGAAGCGCTGCGCCAGAAACAGAGCCAGCTGCGCGTGACGTTGAACCAGGATGCCTACCACGTACAGAAGCAGTTGCTCGAGCGCGTGCATGAGGCGCATGGCGAGGACATCTTTGTAGCGACCTACATGGCGTTTGCCGCTGGCGAAGAGTGGATCTCGATTGCCAGCTGGACCGAGGGCGTGCATGCCTCGCTGCCGCGGACGGACTACCTGGCGCTGGTCATCCCGGCGGAAGACGAGCCCCCCGTCATCCGCGTTCCCTGGAACAAGGCGATGTCGATCGTGGGCGATCTGCTGGAGCGCGACCCGCGCCACCTGCACCCGCCACGCTACCTGACCCGGGGCTTCCCGACAGAGCAGCAACTGGCACAGTTGAGCGCGTAACCGCACGCCCTGCGTGGGTGCCGGCCGCCACCACCGGGGGCGGCGATGCCGGATAGAATCGCCGCATGACCACCGAACTCAAATCCCACCAGCTGTCCATGACCGTGCTGATGACGCCGGACATGGCCAATTTCTCCGGCAAGGTGCACGGCGGCGCGGTGCTGCGCCTGCTCGACCAGGTCGCCTACGCCTGCGCCAGCCGCTATGCGGGGCGCTACGTGGTCACCCTCTCGGTGGACCAGGTGACCTTCCGCGAACCGATCCTCGTCGGCGAGCTGGTCACCTTCCTGGCCTCGGTGAACTACACCGGCACCTCGTCGATGGAGATCGGGGTGAAAGTGGTGGCCGAGGACATCATGAAGCGCAGCGTGCGCCATGCGAACAGCTGCTTCTTCACCATGGTGGCGGTCGATGACGAGGGCCGGCCAACGCCGGTGCCGGCGCTGGAGCTGGAAAGCAACAACCAGCGCCGGCGCCATGCGGCCGCCCTGATCCGGCGGCAGCTGCGCGCGGAGATGGAGCAGCGTCAGCACGAGTTGCTGGCGTCGAATCCGCCCTCGGCGGAGGGGTGATCTCGCCTGGAGTGCGGTAGCGCCGACCCGAAGGGTGCCCGCCAGGACGGCGGGCATAACGTTGGCCGGCCTTCGTTCCCCCTTGGGCCGGCCAACGGCCGGCGCTACCGGAGTACGGTGCCATGTCCCTTCAAAGGGCCACGTCAGCTTCATCCATCGGCTGCAAATAGGGCGATGGATACCGCTCGACGAACAAGCCGGGCTCCGTTCTCTCCAACGCTGTCAGGATGTCATCCGCAGCTGCGACATACAGGTAGTAGTCGTAGCCGAAGTGCACTTCCATGCGCTCTGCCGCCAACATGCACCAGCATGCTTCACGCAGCACCTGACGCGCCATTTCCAGTGCCTCGGTCAGGCCCAGCCACTGCCCATCCGTAACATCGCGCGTACCCTCCCCCTCCAACGCCCTCACCTGCAGCGCGGTGGTTCCACTGGCAATGCACGCGGTTTCCAGTATCCGCAGATAGGCCGCCTCCACCTGCAGGTAGTCCGCGAGCGTCACCTTCCGGCCGACATCCGAAAAGCCAGTCCATTCCGATGGCGGCGACGTCCGCGCTCCATTGGAGCCCAGCGTCGCGTACTTGGTGATGCGGAAGGAGTACACGAGGTCGGTGTTCATCAGCCCGTATTCTGCACGCCCTGCGAGACGCCATTCACGCAGGCAACCAGCGCGCGCAGCACATCATCATCTTCACCGCCGCTTTCACGCCAGCGCTTGAGCAGGTCCACCTGCAACACGCTGATCGGGTCCACATAGGGGTTACGCAGGCGAATCGACAGCGCCAGACGCTGGTCGTGCTGCAGCAGGGAGCCCTGCCCGGTCAGCGCCAGGATCAGCTTCCCGGTCAGCGCCAGTTCCTGCTCGATCTGCGGGAAGAACCGCGCGTGCAGCGGACCGGACAGCTGCGAGAACTGCTCGGCAATGGTGATGTCGCCCTTGGACAGCACCATCGCGATGTCGTCCAGGAAGGTGCTGAAGAACGGCCAGTCACGCGCCATCTCGTGCAGCGTTTCGGCATGACCCGCATCAAGCGCGGCCTGCAGGCCACTGCCCACCCCGTACCAGCCGGGAATCACCGCGCGTGCCTGGCTCCAGGCGAACACCCAGGGAATCGCGCGCAGGTTGCCCAGCGCCGCGTCCTGGCCGAGCCGGCGTGACGGGCGCGAGCCCAGCGTCATGCGCTCGATCACATCGATGGGCGTGGCCTGGCGGAAGTACTGCATGAAATCGGGCTGGCCGACAAAGGCGCGATAGGCAGCCGCGCTGCGCTCGGCCACCAGGTCCATCACCGGCCGCCAGCGGTCTTCGCGCGGCTCGGGCGCACGCGGGCGCAGGCTGGAACGCAGCACCGCACCGGTGGCCTGCTCCAGCGAACGCAGCGCCAGTGCGCGGATGCCGTATTTGCGGTGGATCACCTCGCCCTGCTCGGTGACCCGCAGGCGGCCGTCGATGCTGCCGCGCGGTGACGCATCCACCGCGTGGGTGGTCTTGCCGCCACCGCGGCTGATCGAACCACCACGGCCGTGGAAGAAGGTCAGGCGGATGCCGCTTTCGGCCGCGACCTCCAGCAGTTCCACCTGCGCCCGCTGCAGGCCCCAGCGCGAGGCCGCAATGCCGCCGTCCTTGCCGCTGTCCGAATAGCCCAGCATGACCATCTGCACGTCGTCGCGCGCGCGCAGGTGGGCGCGGTAGACCGGGTCGGCGAGCAGGTCGCGCAGGGTTTCGGTGCCGCGCTTGAGGTCGTCCACGGTTTCGAACAACGGTGCGATGTCCAACGGCACGGCACCTTCATCGTTGACCAGACCGCCGCGTCGCGCCAATGCCAACACCGCCAGCACGTCGCTGCGATCATGGGCCATGGAGATGATGTAGCTGCCGAGCGCGTCGGTGCCGTGGCGCTGGCGCGCATCGGCCAGCGCGGCGAACACGGCATCCAGGCGCTGCCCACCTTCTTCCGTGCTGGGCGGCAGCGACTGCTCGCCGCTGGCGAACGGGGCCAGACGTTCGGCACGGGCCAGCGCGTCGGCGTTGTCCCAGGCCTCCTGTCCGTCCAGCACGCTGGCCAGCGCGCGGCCGTGCACGCTGGATTCCTGGCGCACGTCCAGCCGCGCCAGATGGAAGCCGAACGTGCGCACGCGCCACAGCAGGCGGCGCACGGCAAAGCCGCCCGCGTGATCACCCTTGTTGGCATGCAGGCTGTCCAGGATCAGCTGCAGGTCGTGTTCCAGTTCGTGCGGGCCGGCATAGGCACCGTCAGCGTCATCCAGCGTCGCCTGCACCCGTGCGCGCATGCGGTCGTTGAGCAGGCGGTACGGCATGTCGGCGTGGCGCGGGCGCGAGCTCACGTTCGGCAGCAACTGCTGGTAACACGCCACCTGTGCCTGCAGCGCATCGCTCACTCCGACCCGCTCGGTACTCTGGCTGAGCAGGCTGGCCAGCTGCAGCAGGTCTTTCTGGTAGCGCCCCAGCACCGCCTGGCGCTGCGCATCCAGGGTGTTGCGGATGGTGCGGGCATCGACGTTCGGGTTGCCGTCCATGTCGCCGCCGACCCAGGTGCCGAAGCGCAGCAGGCGCGGCAGTGGCAGGGTCTGCCCGTAGGTGTCCAGCAGCGCCTGCTGCAGCGATTCGTACAGCACCGGCATGACCCGGTACAGCACCTGCACCAGGTAGAAGCCGACGTGCTCGCGCTCATCATCCACCGTCGGTCGCACCGGCGAGGAGTCGGTGGTCTGCCAGGAGGCGGTGAGTGCCATGCGGAAGCGCGCCGCATCGGCGGCGGCCTCGCCCGGGGTGCGCTGGCCATCCAGCGCATCCACCAGGCTGGCCACCATCAACTGTTCCTTTTCCAGCAGCGCGCGACGCACCGCTTCGGTCGGGTGGGCGGTGAACACCGGTTCGATGTCGATGCGCGGCAGCCACTGCGCCAATTCCTCGAGGGTGACGCCTTGCGCTTTCAGGTGCTGCAGCGCGTCCTGCAGGCTGTCCGGCTGCGGCGCGGCGGTGCCGGCGCGCTGGTAGTCACGACGGCGACGGATGCGGTGCACGCGCTCGGCGATGTTGACCACCTGGAAGTAGGTGCTGAAGGCACGCACGGTGGCTTCTGCTTCGGCCGGAGCCAGATCATGCAGTACCGCGCTGAGGTCGCTCAGCGGCGCGCCACTCTCGCGCCGGGCGATGGCGCGGGTGCGGATCTGTTCGATGTGCTCGAAGAAGTCTTCGGATACCTGCTCGACCAGGAGATCGCCGACCAATGCGCCCAACCGGCGCACGTCGTCACGCAGGGGAATGTCCGGGGTGGCAAACACGATGCTGCTGCGGTATTCGTTCATCTGCGACGCATGGGCCTGAAGGAACGGAATCCGGTCAAGCGTAACGCAGATTGCAGGCCGCATATCGGCATGCAAAAGGTTTCATCTGCATGTGTTCCATGCCGGTCACCCCGTACGGGGCGACCGGCGCATGCATCACTTCTTCTTGATCGGCGTGCCGGGCCCGATGGTCTGTTCCAGCCAACGCTCGCTTTCGGCCAGCATGGTCATGATCGACTCGCGGGCGCGGTAGTGGTGCGATTCGTTGGGCAGCATCACCAGCCGCGAGGTGCCACCCAGGCCCTTCACCGCCGAGAACATGCGCTCGCTCTGCATCGGGAAGGTACCGGAGTTGTTGTCGTCCTGGCCGTGGATGAAGAGGATCGGGTCCTTGATGTTGCCCGCGTAGTTGAACGGCGACATCGCCTGGTACACCGGCTGGGCCTGCCAGTAGTTGCGCTCTTCCGCCTGGAAACCGAACGGGGTCAGCGTGCGGTTGTAGGCACCGCTGCGGGCGATGCCGGCCTTGAACAGGCGCGTGTGCGCCAGCAGGTTGGCGGTCATGAACGCGCCGTAGGAATGCCCGCCAATGGCGATGTGCTCGCGGTCGGTCACGCCCCGGCGCACCACTTCGTCCACGGCAGCCTCGGCGTTGGCGATGAGCTGCGGCAGGTAGGTGTCGTTGGGCTCCTTGTCGCCCTCACCGATGATCGGCATCGACGGGCTGACCAGCACCGCATAGCCGGTGGCGAGGAACGCCTGCGGCCCCCAGTAGCCGACCGCGTTGAAGCGGTACGGCGAGTCGGTGACCTGGCTGGCCGCGGCAGCGGTTTTGAACTCACCCGGGTACGCCCACATCAGCAGCGGCAGCGGGCCGTCCTTCTTCGCGTTGTAGCCCGGCGGCAGCATCAGCGTGGCGGTCAGGTCGACACCGTCGTTGCGCTTGTAGCGGATCTGCTCCTTGCTCACCCCACGCAGCTGCGGCAGCGGGTGGGTGAAGGACGTCAGCGCGCGCGGCGCGGCAGCGGCATCCGTCAGCGACTGCACGTAGTAATTGGCCGGCTCATCCGGCGACTCGCGGGTCAGCAGCAGCGAGGTGCCTTCCTGATCCAACAGCGCCTGCGGCACCGCATAGCTGGGGGCCTGCGAATGGAACAGGCGGGTGGTCTGGCGACTGTCCAGGTCGAAGCGATCCACGAACGGGCGGTCGCCCTCCGGCGAGGCCCCCTGGCCGTACAGGAAGATGCTGCGGCCGTCGGCACTGGTCTGCAGACGGCCGCGGCCGTTGACGTCGCGGACCATGCCCGGGCGCCCGGGGTCGTTGTAGCGGTCCTGCGAGGAACGCTCCACCAGCAGCTGCGGCTCGGTCTCCGGCTGGTCCGGCGCGATGCGCCACTGCTTCACCGTGCGGCTCTTCCACCACGACTCGTTGAGCAGGGCCAGATCGCCGCGTCCCCACTGGATGCCGGCATAGCGGCTGCCCAGCTGGGCCAGGGTCTGCGGCGGACGATCGAACGGCGCGGCCTGGGTCAGCACCGCGTCACGCACGGCGGTATCCCGTGCGGGATCGCCGCCGTCCTGGGCCTCGGCCCAGACCAGCGTGGCCGGTGCATCGGCGCGCCAGCTGACCCGGCGCACGCCGGTCGGCACCGCGTCGTTGCCGGTGGGCAGGCCCTCCACCAGCGGCAGCTCGGCCACCGTGTGCTGCAGCGAACCGTCGGCGGCGGACAGCACCTCAATGCGGCGCGGGAAATCATCGGCCGGCACCTGGTAGGAGTACGGACGCAGTACGCGCTCGGCCAGCAGATACCTGCCGTCCGGCGATACATCCAGGTCCAGGTAGATGCCGCGGCTGGAGAGCGCGGTGGTGGTGCCATTGAGGGCCACGCGTACCGGCTGGGCGCTGGCGTAGTAGTCGAACTGACGGGCGTCGGCTTCGTTCTTCAGCAGGTCCTGGTAGGTGCGCAGGGAGCGCACGCCGGCGGCGGGCTCGGTCTGCTGGATCGCCGGTCCCGTGGGAATGCCATCCGCGGCCGGTGCGCTGCCCTGCCCGGCCGGCTGCACGGTGGCGAGCAGGCCACGGCTGTCGGGCAGCCACTGGTAGCCATCGCCGAACACGGTGTTGAGCTGCCCGACCAGCTTGCGTGCACTGTTGCTGGCGACATCCACCAGCCACAGCTCGTTGATGCCGGTGGCCGGCTGCACCTGGTTGAAGGCCAGGTACTGCTGGTCCGGCGACCAGGCCATGGTCGCAATCGACAGCGGCTGCGGCAGGCCGCTGATCTGGCGTTCCTTGCCGTCGGCGATGTTCATCAGCCACAGCTTGTTGCCGAAGCTGAAACGACTGGCCGAATGCGTGGCCGGATGGATGCGCACGCCAGCCAGCTTCAGTTCGGGCTGGGCCACGTCGCCGATCGCGGCCAGCGACGGCGCCTGCAGCAGTGCGGCCAGGTCGCGGCGCGGCGACAGACTCAGCGTGGGTGCACGTGGCGCGTCGACCACCGCCTGCAGCCGCGCCGACGGCAGCTGGTAACCGGCCAGCGGGACGCTGGCGGCCGTCGGCGGAGCGGTCGCCTTGCCGGCTCCTGCGGCCAGCCCCAGGGGAGCCACGGCCAACAGGGCTGCGCCCATGATCAGGCGGTTCCAGCGCGCCCTGCGCCCACGTTCACTGCGTGCCATCGTGCATTCCTGTTGTAGGTGAACACTGGACCTTAACAGGGGGCCGTCGTCCGGCCCCCTGCCGATGGTTGGGGAACGCGGTGTTTCATGCCATTGCAGCGTGGCGGGATATAATGGCGACCTCCTTCACCGAGGGGCGCTGCGACCGGACCGGCTTTGCCTGGACGGCCAGGCTCGGTGGCCTGGATGGTTCCAACGGCGCCCGGCTGATGCCTGCCCTGCGTGACGACTTTCGTCGCCACCCACCGGCAAATATCAATTACCGGAGCTTTCAATGAACGCTGTTGCCAAGACCTTCTCCACCGAAGGTGATTACAAGATTGCCGATATCTCCCTGGCCGACTGGGGCCGCAAGGAGCTGGACATCGCCGAGCATGAAATGCCGGGCCTGATGTCGATCCGCCGCAAGCACGCTGCCAGCCTGCCGCTGAAGGGCGTGCGCGTGACCGGCTCGCTGCACATGACCATCCAGACCGCCGTGCTGATTGAAACCCTGAAGGACATCGGTGCCGATGTGCGCTGGGCGTCGTGCAACATCTTCTCGACCCAGGACCATGCCGCTGCGGCCATCGCCGCCACCGGCACCCCGGTGTTCGCCTGGAAGGGCGAAACCCTGGAAGAGTACTGGGACTGCACCCTGGACGCGCTGACCTTCACCCTGGCCGACGGCACCCTGACCGGTCCGGAGCTGGTGGTCGACGACGGCGGCGACGTCACCCTGCTGATCCACAAGGGCTATGAGCTGGAAAACGGCAGCGACTGGGTCAACACCCCGTCGGGTTCGCACGAAGAACAGGTGATCAAGAACCTGCTCAAGCGCGTGGCGGTGGAACGCCCGGGTTACTGGGGCCGCGTGGTCAAGGACTGGAAGGGCGTTTCGGAAGAAACCACCACCGGCGTGCACCGCCTGTACCAGCTGGCCCAGGCCGGCACCCTGCTGATTCCGGCGATCAACGTCAACGACTCGGTCACCAAGAGCAAGTTCGACAACCTGTACGGCTGCCGCGAGTCGCTGGCCGATGGCCTGAAGCGCGCGATGGACGTGATGCTGGCCGGCAAGCTGGCCGTGGTCTGCGGCTACGGCGACGTGGGCAAGGGCTGCGCCGCGTCGCTGCGTGCCTACGGCGCGCGCGTGGTGGTCACCGAAATCGACCCGATCTGCGCCCTGCAGGCGGCGATGGAAGGCTTTGAAGTCAACACCATCGAATCGACCCTGGGCCGTGCCGACCTGTACGTCACCACCACCGGCAACAAGGACATCATCCGCATCGAGCACCTGAGCGCGATGAAGGACCAGGCCATCGTCTGCAACATCGGCCACTTCGACAATGAAATCCAGGTCGATGCGCTGGTCGCCTACCCGGGCGTGCAGCAGATCAACATCAAGCCGCAGGTGGACAAGTACGTGTTCCCGAACGGCAACGCGATCTTCCTGCTGGCCGAAGGCCGCCTGGTCAACCTCGGCTGCGCCACCGGCCACCCGAGCTTCGTGATGTCCAACAGCTTCGCCAACCAGACCCTGGCCCAGATCGACCTGTGGGCAAACAAGGACACCTACGAGAAGAGCGTGTACCTGCTGCCGAAGAAGCTGGACGAAGAAGTGGCCCGCCTGCACCTGGAGAAGATCGGCGTGAAGCTGACCACCCTCACCCAGGAACAGGCCGACTACATCGGCGTGCCGGTGGAAGGTCCGTTCAAGCCGGATCATTACCGCTACTGATTTACCGGGAATCGCGTGGGCCGGCCAACGGCCGGTGCCACCGGCACCCAGACGGACACCTTCGGGTGTCCGTTTTTTTGTGGGGTACCATGCGGCCCATGACCCCCGCCATCAACCTGTTGAAGCAGCGCCGCATCGCCCATCGTGTTGTGTCGTACGCGCATGACAGCCATGCCGACTCCTACGGCGGCGAGGCGGCCGAGAAACTCGGATTGGACCCCGCCACGGTGTTCAAGACGCTGCTGGCCAGCACCGAGCGGCACGAACTGCTGGTGGCGATCGTGCCGGTGAGTGGCTCGCTGGACCTCAAGGCACTGGCCGAGGCGGCCGGCTGCCGCAAATGCGAGATGGCCGATCCGGCGGTGGCGCAGCGCGCCACCGGGTACCTGGTGGGCGGTATCAGTCCGCTGGGGCAGAAGAAGCGGCACCGCACCTTCCTCGACGCGAGCGCACAGGGATTGCCGGAGGTGCATGTGAGTGCCGGCCGGCGCGGGCTGGAGGTGGCGCTGGGTCCCGAAGACCTGCGGGCGATGACCGACGGCGCGTTTGCCGCCATCGGCCGGTCGCGATGAGGGACGTCCTTCATACCGGGTGAAATGCGGGCCCGGCTCCGTGCACACGGTGCTTACAACGCCGCCCGGATGATCGGCGCGCGGGGGAAGTATCTGGATGCACTCCGGAGATTTCCATGACCACCAAGTTCCTGCTGCCCGTACTGCTCGCGCTGTGCGGTGCCACCTTTGTGTCTCCCGCCCTCGCCGCCGACTATTTCTGCCGGGTGTACTCCGGCACCGATACGTGGGAAAAGGCGACCGTCAACAACGGCCACTACAAGATCACCGCCGCCGATCAAGCCGCTGCGGAGAAAGCGGCGCTGAGCAAGGTGGCCAAGCTCAAGCCGACGGCGACGCTTACGCGCGCGCGATGTGAGACCACGTTGGCGGGCTTCGCTGAGACGGCGGCACCCGCTCCCTCCGCGCCGGCACCGGCACCTGCGCCTGCTGCGCCGACGGGCGGGATGAGCACGTTCTATTGCCATGTCTACTCGCCCAACCTGCCCGGGAAGCCAGGCCTGCAGATGATCCCGGCCCCGGCGGACAAGCGGTCGGAGGAGTACGCCGAGATCTGGGTGGTCCCTGCTGCGGACATCTATGCCAGCACCGATGCAGCCATCGCGCTGGCCAAAGCGGAGGGCAAAGAGGCCGTGGATGCACTGTGCGAGAAGACCATCAACAGCCTGCTCAACCCCTGACTGCCGCGTCGCGCAGCCAAGCAAGGCTTGGCTCTACGGCCGCCAGTTGGCGTTGTTTTCCCAGAACTGGACCGCGCGCTGGTAGGCGGCGCGGTCCAGCGGAACGCCGGAACCGCCCTCTTCCACGCCGAGGGCGTTGCGCATCATGGTGATCGGGGCCATCGGCACTTCGTCGGGTTCGGCGGTGTAGATGCAGCCGACGATGCCCCAATCGGCGTCAATCGGCGAACCCTCCTTGGCCAGCTGCTCCGCGCTGTACAGGATCACCACCAGATAGTTCGCACGTGGGCTTTCCACGCCTTCGAACCAGCGCACCAGCACCGGCAGCTCCTCACGGTTGCGGGCTTCATAACCACTACGCAGCAGGTGCCGGTTGACGTCGGTGATCGGCACGGTCAGGCAGCGGGTGCTGGTCCAGTTCTCGTACACGTACAGCTTGCAGAACGGCGCGTAGCCATCCAGCACCTTGAATGGCGCGTGGGCATTGAGGTGGGCCTGGAACTGCTCGGCAGTGCAGTCCTGGATGGTGTTGCCGCGCGGCACGCGCGGGAACAGGCGGGGGCGGGCGAATTCGGTGAGGACAATAGACATGTGTACAGGGTACCCGAGCAACCTCACTGAACATTCATCGCGATGAAGCGATATACTTCCCGTACACCCGTCATCGCAGCCGCCCATGACCGCCATCAGTTTCGAGTTCTATCCGCCGAAGACCGATGACCAGCGTGCCCAGCTGGACCGTACGGCGGCCAAGCTGAAGGCGTACGGGCCGGAGTACGTGTCGTGCACCTTCGGTGCCGGCGGCTCGACCCTGAGCTACACCTCCGAAACGGTGCGCCACCTCAAGCAGCACCACGGCTTCGATGCGGCACCGCACCTGTCCTGTGTGGGCGGTACCCGCGAAGAGATCCGCGAGCTGCTCAAGCTGTACCGGGCCATCGGCTGCCGCCGCATCGTCGCGCTGCGCGGCGACCTGCCTTCCGGCATGGGCCACCCGGGCGACCTGCGCTACGCCGCCGAGCTGATCGCCTTCATCCGTGCCGAGCACGGTGACCATTTCCACATCGAGGTGGGAGCCTACCCGGAAACCCATCCGCAATCCGACGACGCCCTGCGCGACCTGCGCTACTTCAAGCAGAAGGTCGACGCCGGCGCGGACGCGGCCATCACCCAGTACTTCTTCAATGCCGACGCCTACTTCCACTTCGTGGACGCGGTGCGGGCGCTGGGCGTGCAGGTGCCGATCGTGCCGGGGATCATGCCGATCTCGAACTTCAGCCAGTTGCGGCGCTTCTCCGAGCAGTGCGGCGCGGAGATTCCGCGCTGGATCGGCAAGAAGATGCAGGCCTACGGCGACGATGCGGATTCGGTGCGCGCGTTCGGGGCCGAGGTGGTGGCGCAGTTGTGCCAGCGGCTGGTCGACGGCGGCGCGCCCGGCCTGCATTTCTACACGTTGAACCTGGCCCGCCCGACCCAGCAGGTATTGAAACTGCTGGGTCGCTGAACACGGCGTGTCACAAAGGCTTGCAGATCACACGATCACCGCTACCCTGCTGCGATGAATGTGCCTGCCCTGCTGCTGTCGTGTTGTGTCCTGCTTGGCCTGCCCACCGCGGTCAGCGCGCAGGCGCAGCGCGTGAACCGGTGTACCAATGACGCAGGGCAGACCGTGTTTACCGATCGTAGCTGCGAAGCGTTGGGCGCTACCGCGCGCACCCCGCGCGGAGAACCGTCGGTCGGCAATACCGGCATCTACCGGGCCGGTTGCGCCCGCCGCCTGAGTGAACTGACCGAGCAGATCCGCCAGGCCGTCAGCCTGCAGGACGTCAACCGCCTGTCGTCGGTCTACCTGTGGGGCAATGTCTCCAATGCCAGCGCAAACCGCATCATCGGGCAGCTGGAGTCGGTGGTGCGGCGGCCGCTGGTGGATATCGCGCCGGTGTATCCCACGGTGGCCGAGCCAGTGGAGCCGGTGATCGTGCCGCCGGATCCGGATGCGCTGGCAGGGACCGGGGTTGCCTTGCCGCAGCAGGCACCGGCCGCGCCCAGCCGGCCTCGGCCGGTGGGCTTGCGGTTGGAGCAGACGCTGGGCAACAGCGCCACGCCGTCACGGACGGTGTTCGGGCTGCGGCGGCAGTACGGGTGCTTCTGGATCACGCTGTAACGCCGCACCGTGCCGGGAGGCCGTTGTAGTGCCGGGTCTTGCCCGGCAGGCGGTTTACGTGACCTCGGGCCAGAATCCCCGGATTGCGGCGATGCCCTGCGCCCCATGTCGGCGCGCCACGACAATGTCGTCCGCGCCCAAACCGCCCAAGGCGTAGATCGGCAACGACACCTGCGCGCGTAACGCCTCGAAGGCTTCCCAGCCCAATGGGGCAGCCTGCGGATGGCTGGCGGTGGCCTGCACCGGCCCCAGCACCGCGAAGTCACACCCCAGCCGCTGCGCCGCCTGCAGCTGGGCCAGGTCATGGCAGGACGCGGCCACCAGCTGGCCTTCCGGCAGCGGCCGCTCCTGCAGTTGCGCCAGCTGTTCACCGCCCAGGTGCACGCCCACGCCCAGTCGCTGGGCCAAAACGATGTCGCGGTTCAACAGCCACTGCACGTCCTTCCGATGTCGGCCGATGGCCTGCTCGGCCAGCGCCACCCGCGCGGCACTGGTCGGGGTTCGCAGCTGCACACGCCGCGCCCCGGCCTCCAGCGCCTGTGCCAGCCGCGTGTACCAGAGCTGGTGCGCGGCCTCGTCGTCGGCATCGGGCTCGGGGGTGATGAGATAGCGGTCCGGGTGGCGCAGCGCGGCCACCACCGGCAGGTCGGCCGGCGGCATGGAGTAGCGCGCCAGCTTGTCCGGGGCCACCCAGGTGATTGCCTGCCCTTCGCGCCCGCGCGGGGTGCCCTTCCAGCTGCGCACATGACGCACTTCCAGACGCAGGTGTTTGTCCGGGTACAGCTGCGGCACGTCCATCAGCCAGTCGCCGACCTGGGCTTCAATGCCGAGTTCCTCGCGCAGCTCGCGCACCAGCGCCTGCTCGGAGGTCTCGCCGGTCTCGCGCTTGCCGCCGGGAAACTCCCAGAGCCCGGCCATGTCGCGGTTCTCGGTGCGACGGTTGAGCAGAACGCGGCCGCGGGCGTCGGTGATGACGGCCGCGACCACGTGAATGGAACGTGTGGGGGATGACATGGCTCCAGCATGCCCAATCGGTTGTGACAAGCGCAATGGCGCGGGGATGAATGGGGGCCGTGGGGGCCGGGCAGCGCCCGGCACCGTTCAGAACATCACATTCCAGCTGGCCTGTGCGGCAAACCCGCGCTCCCCGCTCCCCCGATGCCCCTGCACGAACAGGTTCACGCGGCTGTTGTCGGTAGGCTGCAGCACCACGCCCAACTCGGCCAGGGCCATGTTGCGCGCCAGCGGCACCGCATGCACGGTAAACAGGTTGCTGCCGGTCGCGAAGATCTGCGTGGTTGACGTGCGGCGATCACCGGAGGTGTTCTGCCACGCCAGCCCGCCCTCCACGCGCGCACCGCCACTCAGGTTCCACGCCGACCGCACGCCGGCGGTGGTGGTCCAGACCTGGTCGCGGGTCGGCAGCAGCGACAGCGCCGCGCTGCCGGTGACCTCCGTGGCCTCCTCGGTGGACAGCGTGGTCTGCGCAACACCCAGGTACGGAGTGAGCGTCAGTGACTGCAGCGACAGGTCAATGCCGGCTTCGGTGAAGGTCGACACCGCATGCGCCTTGTAGCGGGCGGTCAGGGTCTGCTCCCACGGCTGGCCCGCACCCAGGCTGCGCTCGGTATCGACGTCATAGTCGGTGTAGCTGACGCCACCCCGTACCCACACCGCGTCGCGCCGGAACGCCACATGCATCCCGCCATGCAGCGCATCAACCTCACTGCGTGAGCTGCGGTCGCGCACGTTCTGCCGCAGCGACTGACGACCGCCCGCCGCGCCGACGGTCCAGCCCTCACCGAAGCTGAAGTCATAGCCCAGCAGCAACCCTTCGCTGTGATCGCGGCGCGACGCAGCGCTGCCGTCACCCCGCTGCGAGCGCGCGTCGCCCGTGCCGGTGATCCAGGCACGGGAACCCTGGCTGCCCTCGGCCGGACCCGTGCGGAGATGGGTCAGCACGCCGGTCCGCAGGAAGTCGTCACGCAGCAGCATGGCGCGGGTGCTGGCGTGCAGTTCGCCGGACAGTTCGTCAAAGGCGCGAACAGCGCTCTCTTCGTCCTGCATCAGCAGCTGGTTGTACAGCACCAGCGCATCACCGGACTGCGGCAGGGAATCCAGGGCGGCGGCCACCGCGCGCTGGTTGGCGCTGCGGGCGACACGGCCGAACACGATCGGCGGCGCGTTGTTCCCTGCCCCTTCCGCTTCGGCGGATTCGTCTTCGATCAGCGCGATATCCAGATGCACCGCGTTGTCGGTCTGCACCAGCATGCCGGTGATGAACGCCGAGTTCGATTCCACGTCATTGAAGCCACCGGTGACGCCACCGTCGGCTTCCAGCACGGTGTAGCGCTGCCCCACCTGATAGCTGGTGTGCGGGTCCAGCGTGGTCACGCGCACACCGGTGTCACCCTGTTCGCCCTCCGTAGCGGCACCGTGGCCGATGTAGGCCGCGCCACTGACCTTGACCCGATCTGCTTCACCGTCCGCACGCAGGTCCACGGCCAGCCAGGACTTGGTGTCCACGTGTTCGCGGCCCACGCCGCCGGCGTTGAAGTACAGGTCGCCATCAATGTTGAACGTGCCGACGCTGTCATGGCCGGGCGACAGCGTGCCGCCGTCGTGGATGCGGGTGTCACCCACGGTGCCCGTGCCAGCCAGCACGCCGGTGCCGCTGGCAGTTGCCCAGGCTGTGCGGAACGAGGAGATCACATCGTCTTTGCGCTCCTCCCATCGGAAGCCTGCCTCGCCGTTGAGCACCAGCGTTCCCCCATCCACGAACATGTACAGTCGGGGTTTTGCATCACCTATGTGCTCATAGCCGTTGTCATCGGTATAGACGTCCGTGTCCATCACCAATGTACCGCCGTGTACATTCACCCGACCACCGAACTGGGTCAGGTCGCCGGTCAGCGTGGTGATACCGGCTACGTTGATCAATGCGCCGCCGTTGCGGTGCAGCCGATCAGGCCCACTGCGCAGCGTGTTGTCCAGCGTGATCGCACCGGTGTGATTGAATGCCACGCCCAATGAAAGTGGATCCAGGGTGATCACCGAATCGTCCAGTTCGCCGGCTGCCACGGCGGGCTGCCAGGTCGGATCGGTGAACGTGCCGCCAATGGCACCGCCCAGCACCAGGTAGCTGCCGCCGCCGACGTACAGTTTGCCACCCGCCTCGGCGCGGCCACCTTCACTGAGCGTGAGGGTACCGCCACCCTTGGCCGGGTCTCCGATTCGTATGCCCTTTGCCGCCTTGATCGTCGAACCTGCACCGGTTACCCGCAGCTGCTCGCGGGTGAGATCGGTGGCGGCAGTGTTGATGGTGCGAGAGCCGGTGATCTCCAGCGTTTCGGTTTCCAGCGTACCGCCGTCGCGGATATCCAGACCGGTGTCCACATCCAGCTTTTCATCGTTGAGCCAGCGGCTGCCGCTGCCTGTGATCACGGCAGCACCCGCGCCATTGCTGGCGGTGTAGACCCCGCCCTTGGTCGAGTGCAGCTTCGCACCGTCCTCGATCAGCAGCTGCCCGCCGATTCGCGCCGTACGCGCCTTCAGCAGTGAACCTTGGCCGGAGAGCTCAATTCGGGCATTGCGTCGATTCGATGTGGCCCCCGGCGATCTACCGTCGCCGAGCAGGTCGTATTCGACGTCCACCTCTGCACCGCCATCGATGCGCAGCAGTGCGTCACCACCATGCCCGACGTACAGGTAGCGCGTCTTTACCTTGGAACCCGCACCTGTGACGTGGATGCTGCCGTGCGATCCTTTATTGACGCCGGCACGCAGCGTGCTTGCGAATGCCCTGCCTCCCTCCTGCACGATGAAGGTGCCCTTGCCGGACACGCCCACATCGGTATCGTAGGAGCCAGGGCCGCTGAAGCGCGCATCGGGGCCGGTGACACGCACCGTCCCGTGGCCATCCTGGTTGACGCCCAGATTGACCGGCCCATGGTTTACAAGATGGCCGCTACCGGTGATGTCCAGCACCACCGGGGTGTCGATGCCGGCATTGAAGCCCTGTTGGTGGGTGCGTTCTTCGGTGATGGTTTCGTCGGCGGTGTACAGGTGCGGCGCTGCGCTGGCCGGGTGCAATGCGGTAGTGAAACTGAGTGCAACCAGCACGGCCGCAGACAGCGGCGTGATGGAACGAGGGTGATGACGGTGGTTCATGGTGCTCCCTGGTAACGTTGAAGCGCAGCGCGTCCGCGGATTCGAACCGATGCTGCGCATGGCATCTGCCGCAGCAGAAGTGCGTGCAGGCAGAGTGCAAACGTTAAATTTCCAGTGAACTTTGGCCTTTGAAACTATTACGAACGCGGCGTAGGGATTGCCCGTGCTGTCGCGTAGTCGCCTGAACTTCTGTAGCGACATGCAAAAAGAAAGGGCCCCTTTCGGGGCCCTTCTCTGCTGCACGCGCTGGCGACGGCAATCAGAACATCAGATTGAAGCTGAGCTGCCCACCAAACTCGCTCTGACCATCACCACTACGCCCCTGCGCCATCAGCGCCAGGCGGCTGTTGTCGGTCGGCTTGATCGAAACACCCAGCTCGGCCACGCCGACATTGCGCGCCAGCGGCAGGCCCTGCACGTTGAAGCTGCTGGTGCCGGCGACGAAGCGGTTGCGCGTTTCCGGCAGATCGCCGCCGCTGTGCTGCCAGGCCAGCCCGGCTTCCAGACGGGTGGCGATGCCACGGTCGTCGCCCAGCTGCCAGCCCGCACGCAGGCCGGCCGTGGCGGTCCAGGCATCGTCCTTGCGCGCGGCCACGGCCAGCGCAGCCGCGCCGCCGGTTTCCTCCACCGCGTCGGTGTCCAGACGGGTATAGGACAGGCCGAGGTACGGGGTCAGGATCAGCGGATCCAGATCGATGTTCCAGCCGCCTTCGGCGAACGCCGACACAGCGTTGGCGCTGTAGCTGCTGTCCAGGCGCTGGGCCCAGCTGTAGCCGGCACCGACACTGCGCTCGGTATCCACGTCATAGTCGGCGTAGCTGGCCCCGGCGTGGAAGGAGAACTCCGCACCCTGCCAGCCCAGATACAGACCGCCATGGATGGCGTCGACGTCGGTGGTGCTGTGGCGGTCGCTGACGCGCTGGCGCAGCTTTTCCGGCCCCACCGCCACGCCCCACTTCCAGCCTTCGCCGAAGCTCCAGTCCATGCCCACGATGGCGCCGTGGCGCTCGTCGCGGGTGCGGGCGGCCATCTCGCTGGCGTCCTGCCGGCGCGAGGTGCTGCTGCCGGCCAGCCACAGCGACGGGCCGTACTCGGCCATGGTCGGATCCGGACGCAGGCGCTGGGCAATGCCGTCGCGCAGGAAGCGGTCATCCAGCAGCATGGCGCGGTTGCTGGCATGGCTTTCGCCGGACAGCTCGTTGAAGGCCTGCTGCGCCTGCTCCGCATCCAGCATCAGCAATGCGTTGTACAGGGCCAGCGCATCGCCGGACTGCTGCAGGCTGTTGAGCCCGTTGGCCACGTTTTCCTGGTTGGGATTGGTGGCGACCGGGTTGAACACTTCCGGCGGCGGCGGGGTGGTGCCCGGATTGCCCGGCGTACCCGGCGTGCCGGGGTTGCCCGGAGTTCCCGGATCGCCGGGATTCCCCGGGTTGGTGCCGCCACCGCTGACCGCAATGGTCAGCACCAGCTGGTCGCCGTTCTGGCTCAGCGTGGGCGTGATGAACGCCGAGTTCGAGGTCACGCTGTCGAAGCCGCCGACGACCCCTTCGCCCGCGCTGAGCACGTTGTAGGTGCGCCCGTTCTGGTAGCTGGTGGCCGGGTCCAGCCCGGTGATGCGCATCGCTGCATCACCGGTCCAGCCGAAGTTGGAACTGCGGCCAATGATGGCGCGGCCGCTCACCTGCACCAGGTCGGACTGCCCGTTGCCGAGCAGCTCGACGTCGTAATACGCCGCCGACGCAACCTCGGCCGCCGAGGATGCACCGGCGTTGAAGAACAGGTCACCGTCGATGGTCAGGGTACCGGGGCTGTTGCCGGGCGACAGCACACCGCCGTTGCTGACCGTGGTCTGGCCCACGGTGGCGTTGCCGCCCAGCACGCCGCCGTTGCGCACGGTGACGATCGAACTGCGCGTGGTGCTGCCGCCAATGGTCTGCTGGAAGCCGGCGCTGCCATTGAGCACCAGCTTGCCACCGGAGATGTCGATCACCTGCGGCGTGGCCTGCGTGGTACCGGAGAAGCCCTGCCCTTCGTACATGTTCGAATTGATCACCAGCGTGCCACCGCGCACGTCGATGTCACCGCCGAATGCGCGCAGGTCGCCGGTCAAGGTGGTGTTGCCGGCCAGATTGCGCAGCCGGCCACCGGTCAGGTCGTTGCCGTTGGCCACACTGCTGACGGCGTTGGCGAGCGTGATGTCGCCGGTGTGGTTGAACACCAGCCCGCCCGCATCGCTCTGCATGGCAATGGGCGCGCCGGACAGCGTGCCGGCCACTTCGGCCGCCTTCCAGGAGAAGTCGGACGTGGCCGAGGTCCACGACAGCGCATCGCCGCCCAGCACCAGGAAGCCGTTCCTGGCCAGGGTGAAGGTACCGGCCTCGATACGACCTTCATTGGCGGCGCTCAGCACGCCGTAGGGCTCGGTTGCGGTTGCCGTGGCACCCACGGTGATGTCGCCGCTGACCGCGATGATGGAATTGGTGCCACTGACGCGCACGCGATCATCCACCGGGGTCGGGCTGCCCGTAGCGGAGTTCACGCCGCCATTGACCAGCAGGCTGCCGCTCTGCAGACGCCCTTGCCCGCCGACATCGAAGCTGCCCTGGATGGTCATCGCATTGGTGTTGATCCACTGCGAACCCGTGCCCTGGACACTCGATGCCAGCGCAAACGGGCTCTGCGAATCCTTGATTGTCGCCGTATCGGTCGCGATGGACGCGCCGGTGTCGACCCGCACGCCAGACGCGACCACCGCGCCAGCAGCGATGTGGGCGCCGGCCCCTGTGACGCTGATCGACCCCATGCGGTCGGGATAGCCTGCCACGGTTTCGTTGGCGAGCGTACCGGAAACATTGAGCACGCCTCCGTTCTGCACCAGCAGCACGCCGGTACCGGCGGCACCGACGTCGACGTTTATCGCGTCAACCACGGCATTTGCGCCGGTAATGGTGAGCTGGCCGGCCGAATTCGCTGCCGAGCCCAGCACCAGGCGACCGTCCACGTGGAGCTTGCCACCGGCCGAGACGGTGGCTTCGGCGGTACCTGCTGCACTGCCCCCCATCACCACATTGCCACCGCTGACGGTGACCTCGCCGGCATCGGCCACGGTCAGCACCGCGCGTCCCTGGTCGCCGAGCAGCAGGTTGTTGCCATTGACGATCAGCTTACCGCCGCTGGCGACGTTGACCGTGCCGATGGCCTGGTCCTGGCCGGACGACACGCCACCGACGCGCACACCGAAACCGCCACCGGTGCCCGTGGTCTCCACCGTGGCACCGGCGCTGATATTCAGGGTGCCGGTGCCGGCCCGGCCGACATCAATCGCGGCTGCTCCCAACTTCGTACCGGTGCCCGTGGCCACGACCGTGCCCACGCCACCTGCCACGTCACCCACCACGAGCGTGCCGCCCACGAGGGATTCGCTGCCAGCGCCGAGTTCCAGCAAGCCGGTGCCGCGCACGCCCACGCCCAGGTTGCCGGCGATGTCCAGGCTCGTACCTGTGCCATTGACCACAAGCCTGCCATTGCCGCCAGCAAACTCGCCCAGGGTGGCCCCGACCTGCGAGCCAAGCGTGACCCCCGGGTCCACGGTGACTACCGCGGTGGTGCTGCGACCGACGGTGAAACCGTCTAGATGGATGACGTCCGCAGCGACAGTTGCATCGGTGTCGTAGTGGGCCACCTGCGCGAACGAAGCAGGTATCGACGCCGTGGATGCCATCGCCGCCAACAGCGCGACGCTGAGTGCGTTCCGCCGGCGTGGGCTGCCGGTTTCGCCTGCGCATGACACGTGGGTGGAAGTAAGTTCTGACGCGACCTGCGTCTGTCCGGTGGCGTGGTTGAACACCAGGCGATAGATCCTGTTCATGAAACTCCTTGTTTGCGACTCGAAAGGCGCGGTGCCCACTCCCCGTGGTGCCTCCGGCGCGGCAACACCCGCAACGGACCCCGGTCCGGGTGCAGGGAACGCAAGCGTACCGCCTCGCTGGCGATGCCGCCACCTTGGAGGTGGCGGGACGACGTGTGATGAGGGTCGGGGAATTCTGGATTGGGTGTGGGAAAAGAGTGATGCGCAGTGAAATGTGCGGTACGTCACACTTCATTGCAGGGTCGTGAGCGGTTTCGCTTGCTGGCGCTGGAGGGCATTGAGCACCGCACCTCCAGTATCGGCACACAGCGCATCAGCCAGTTCATGGGAATACACCTTGTTCCACTGCTGTTGCATGCTTTCAGAATCTGCAAGAAAGACCAACTCCCACTCACCCTTGGCGTGGTCCGAGGCACCATCAAAACACCGATAGTAGATCGCGGAGTCTCGGACAAGCGCAGCACCAAACCCCACTGACTGACGCACCAGCGCGTCTTCGCGTCCAGGGCGAATTCGACTCATGCCGACCATCTTGGCAGCATGCAGTGGCGAGTCACTCCTGTAAGTGACAAGGTACTGCCCAGTCTCAGCATCGGATTGGACAAAGATATCGCGTGCATCCGGAGGCATATGGGCAATCTCCGCGATGATGCCATCGCTGGTTGACGCCATCTCGGCGATTGACTTGTAGCTCCTCGCCTCTCCAACGCCGCATGAAGCAACTAAAGCAGATAAAGCTAAAGCCAGCCACGATCTCCCATTCACGTCGAATCCCCTGCACCAGATTTTTCCTACACAAATACCAGAGTTTTGAGGTCCTCAACCCACACGCGATGGCGCGCGGGAGTTTCCCATGTCGTGATGCTACTCGGGAGCGCCGGGGGGACGCCGGGAAAGGGTTGATGTATTGAAATGTGCGGTTGCGCGCATTTCATTGGGGAGTGGCGGTAGGGATTCGGTTTGGGTTCCATGCGTCAAAGAGCGCTGGGAGGTTCACGGCCGTCGTCTGTCGACCGACGCTACCAGTGCCAGCATTTCGAGTATGGCCAGCATTTCGAGTGTGGCCAGCATTTCGAGTGTGGCCAGCATTCCGAGTGTGGCCAGCATGCCGTTGATTTTCCCGTGGCCACCGACCACC
>DGLB01000011.1:41567-41777 GCA_002387845.1 Stenotrophomonas maltophilia
TGTACTTCTTGCCGCTGCCGCACGGGCACGGGTCGTTGCGGCCGACCTTGGGTTCGTCGCGGGTGACCTGGCCAACGCCCTGCGCTGCCTGCATCTCCGCCACTTCCTCGTCGGCACCGTAACCGCCGGCGTTCTGGTGCTGGAACTGCGAGGCCAGCATGCGCGCTTCGGCCTGCTGGCGTTCGGCTGCTTCCAGCGCCGCCACTTCTT
>DGLB01000011.1:41996-42227 GCA_002387845.1 Stenotrophomonas maltophilia
TCAGCATCACGTGCTTTTCCAGCGCGCGCATGGTTTCTTCGCCAACGCCGGTTTCCTTCGCTTCGAAGTGAGCGTCCAGATGCGCCTGCACCTTGTTGGCAATGGCTTCGGCGTCCAGCTCCTCGTGCTGGTGCACCAGGCCCACCACGTCCATTTCCACGCCGAAGTCCGAGGCCAGCGTGGCCTGCAGGCCAGGCAGGTCCCACTGTTCGTCGATCGAGTTCGGCGGCA
>DGLB01000011.1:42347-48027 GCA_002387845.1 Stenotrophomonas maltophilia
CGTTGTTGACGTCGTCGAAGTCCAGCAGGTTCTTTCGGATGTCGAAGTTGTGCGCTTCGACCTTGCGCTGCGCCTTCTCGATCTGGCGGCTGACCATGCGGTCTTCAATGACGTCGTCTTCCTTCATGCCCATCAGACGCATCGCCTTCTGCACCCAGTCCGAGGCGAAGATGCGCATCAGGTTGTCTTCCAGCGACAGGTAGAAGCGCGAAGAACCCGGGTCACCCTGGCGGCCCGAACGGCCGCGCAGCTGGTTGTCGATACGGCGCGATTCGTGGCGCTCGGTGCCGACGATGTGCAGGCCGCCGGCGGCCTTGACCTGCTCGTGGCGACGCTGCCATTCGGCCTTGACCTTGAACTTGTCGTCCGCGTTGGCATCTTCGCCCAGCGCGTGCAGCTGTGCTTCCAGCGAACCGCCCAGCACGATGTCGGTACCGCGACCGGCCATGTTGGTGGCGATGGTCACCGCGCCCGGCATGCCCGCGTTGGCGATGATGGTCGCTTCGCGGTCGTGCTGCTTGGCGTTCAGCACTTCATGGTGCACGCCGGCCTTGCGCAGGTGCTCGGACAGCATTTCCGAGGTTTCAATCGAGGTGGTACCGACCAGCACCGGCTGGCCGTTCTTGTTGCATTCCTGGATGTCGGCCAGCACCGCATTGAACTTGCCGTTGCGGTTGAGGAACACCTGGTCCGGCGAGTCCTTGCGGATGGTCGGGCGGTTGGTCGGAATGACCACCACTTCCAGGCCGTAGATGCTCTGGAATTCGTACGCTTCGGTGTCGGCCGTACCGGTCATGCCGGACAGCTTCTTGTACATGCGGAACAGATTCTGGAAGGTGATGCTGGCCAGGGTCTGGTTCTCGCGCTGGACCGGCACGCCTTCCTTCGCTTCCACCGCCTGGTGCAGGCCATCGGACCAGCGGCGGCCGGCCAGGGTACGGCCGGTGAATTCGTCGACGATCACCACTTCACCGTCGCGCACGATGTAATCGACGTCGCGCTGGTAGATCGCATGCGCGCGCAGCGCGGCATTGAGGTGGTGCACCACGGTCAGGTTCTGCGCCGCGTACAGGCCTTCGGTTTCCGCGCTCAGAATGCCGGCGTCCACCAGCAGCTGCTCGGCGTGCTCCATGCCCGCTTCGGACAGGTGCACCTGCTTGCCCTTCTCGTCGACCCAGAAATCGCCTTCGGCTTCTTCATTTTCCTGGCGGATCAGGCTGGGCACCACGCGGTTGACGCGGATGTACAGCTCCGGGGAGTCGTCGGCCGGGCCGGAGATGATCAGCGGGGTACGCGCTTCGTCGATCAGGATCGAGTCGACTTCGTCGACGATGGCGTAGTGCAGGCCGCGCTGGTAGCGGTCGGCACGCGACAGCGCCATGTTGTCGCGCAGGTAGTCGAAGCCGAATTCGTTGTTGGTGCCGTAGGTGATGTCGCTGTTGTAGGCCTCGCGCTTGTCGCCGTGCGGCATGCCCGGGTACACCACGCCCACGCTCAGGCCCAGCCAGTTGTACAGCTTGCCCATCTGGCCGGCGTCGCGGCGGGCCAGGTAGTCGTTCACGGTGACCACGTGCACGCCCTTGCCTTCCAGCGCGTTCAGGTACACCGGCAGGGTCGCCACCAGGGTCTTGCCTTCGCCGGTGCGCATTTCGGCGATCTTGCCCAGGTGCAGCACCATGCCGCCGATCAGCTGCACATCGTAGTGGCGCATGCCCAGCACGCGGCGGCTGGCTTCACGGCAGACCGCGAAGGCCTCCGGCAGCACCTTGTCCAGAGCTTCGCCGTCGGCGATGCGCTGCTTGAACTCGGGGGTCTTGGCCTTGAGCTGCTCGTCGGAGAGCTTTTCGATCTCCGGTTCCAGGGCGTTGATCTTGGCGACGATGCGGTTGAGCTGGCGCAGCTGTCGTTCATTACGACTGCCGAAGACGCGGGTAAGCAGGCTGTTGATCATTGAAGGAACCGGTTGGAATGAGACGCCCCAACGGCGGCGCTTCCGCAGAAGCTGCTCGCCGCAAACGAAACAGGGCGCACTGCGCCCTGTCTATGGCAACACTTATTGTAGCTTGGGACGGGGGTGTCGCGTTTCAACCTCCCCCGGCCCGTTCGTCGCACTCAGCCGCGCGACACCCGGCCGACCGGGGTATTGCCGCCGTCGCCCAGGAACTTGCGCGGATTGACCACGTTGCCACGCTCCCACACTTCAAAGTGGACGTGGGCACCGGTGGAACGACCGGTGGAACCGGCCTTGGCCACTTCCTGGCCGGCACGGACCAGGTCACCCGCCTTCACCACCAGGCGCGAATTGTGCGCGTAACGGGTCACGTAGCCGTTGCCGTGGTCGACGTCGACCACGTTGCCGTAGCCGCCCTTGACCCCGGAGAAGCTGACCACGCCATCGGCCACGGCCATGACCGGGTCGCCGACCTTGGCATGGAAATCGATGCCCTTGTGGTTGCCGCGACCGCGACCGAACGGGTCGTTGCGCCCACCAAAGCCGGAGGTGATGTAGCTGTTGCGGATCGGCATGCGACCCGGCACGGCGTCCTGCTCGACCTGGTGGTCGAACATCAGCGACTCCATTACCGACAACTGGCGGCCTGAAGCAGCGAAACGCTGCTCCAGCACCTGTAAGTCGGCGTTGACCGCGCTGGCCGGAATGTCCTGGGTCGGGCCGGGTTCACCTTCACCGAGGCCGGGGGTCTCGTTGAAGTCGAACTCGCCGTCTTCCAGCTTGCCCATCTGGGTGAGGCGCTCGCCGAGCGCGTTCAGGCGGGTGGCCTGCGCCTGCAGCTCGCCCATGCGGGCGGCCAGCGCATTGACCTGGGTCTGGGCGTCCTTGCGGGCCTGCGCCAGTTCCAGCTCCTGCTGCGCCACCTTGGCGTGCAGGCGAGAATCATTGAACATGCTGCCGCCGAGGCCGGCACCGAAGCCGATCAGGCAGCCCAGCCCGAGCACGCTGCCAAGCAGGGCACGGGGGCGGTCCTCGAAGTAGAACCGCAGACGCGCGATGGGCGTTTTGGCCTGTCCTTCACGCGTTTTGATTACGATCTTTTTGAATGCCATCAGTGAGTTTTCATGTCTGAGCCGAAATCCAGTGCCCGTTCCCCTTCTGCGCCCAAACCGGCGCTGGAAGCGGTCATGGAAGACAAAACCGGCAACCCGCTGCGTCGTGCCCTCTGGCTCGACGCGCTGGACCGTCAGTTGCGCCCCCATTTGCCGCCCACCCTGGCCACCCGTTGCCGGCTGGCGAATGTGAACGGCGAGCACCTCGTTTTTCTCGTCGAGTCCCCGGTCTGGCATGCCAAGCTGCGGCTTGCCGAACGCGAGTTGATCGACGCGGCCCGTTCCATCGGGCTGAAAGTCACCAAGGTGACCATCAAGACTGCGCTTGCCCCTCCTCCACGCTCCCCAGCGATCGACAGCAGGAATGGCCCCCACGCAGTTTCAGCCGCCACGCACCAAGGGCTACGCGACGCTTTGGCTTGCTTCCAGGACCCCAAGGGCTCGAAGTCCTGACCGCATCGGAGCATCCCGCTCCTTCCCCGATCCGCGTCACGAAGTCGTGAAACATTTCGGGGAGCCGGCGGCCATCGTAGCCGCGGATGGTCGCCCAGTCGTTAGGCTTTTATTAAATTTGCGTTATTTTTACTCCGAAACTGGATCGGGTTCACAAAAAAGTGACGACGGTCCGGTCACGGTTCATTGACGTGAGCTTCACGCAACCCCAGCACCAGAAACGCGAAACGGCGCTGTGCGCGCCGTTCGTTTTACTTGAAAATCAATGAGTTGGAATCAGGCGTAGGCCGGAACACCATAGACCACCGGGGCCGGGTCGGCCGCGGCGTTGACCCACTCCCACGCGGTGACGTCGGCCAGCAGGGCCCGCACCAGCTTGTTGTTGAGCGCATGACCGGACTTGAAGCCCTCATACGCGCCCAGCACCTGCGCACCGGCGAGGTACAGGTCGCCGATGGCGTCGAGGATCTTGTGGCGCACGAATTCGTCGGCGTAACGCAGGCCGTCTTCGTTGAGCACGCGGAATTCGTCCAGCACGATGGCGTTGTCCATCGAACCGCCCAGGCCCAGGTTGCGCTCGCGCATGTACTCCAGGTCGCGCATGAACCCGAAGGTACGGGCGCGCGAGATTTCCTTGGTGTAGGCGGCGGTGGAGAAATCGATCTCCGCGCGCGACTGCTTGGCCGGAATCATCGGGTGGTCAAACTGGATGGTGAAGCCCAGCTTGTAGCCTTCATACGGGGTGAAGCGGGCGACCTTGTCGCCTTCGGTGACTTCCACGGTCTTGAGCACGCGGATGAAACGCTTCGGCGCGTCCTGCTCGGCGATGCCGGCGGACTGCAGCAGGAACACGAACGGACCGGAGGAACCGTCCATGATCGGCAGCTCGGCCGAGGACAGCTCCACGATGATGTTGTCCACACCCAGGCCAGCCAGGGCCGACATCAGGTGTTCCACGGTCTGGATCTTGGCGTTGTTGCAGGTCAGGCCGGTGCACAGGGTCACTTCGGTGACCAGGTCGGCACGGGCCGGGACTTCGACGACCGGGTCCAGGTCCACACGTCGGAACACGATGCCATGGTTGACCGGAGCCGGGCGCAGGGTCATGTAGACCTTGTCACCGCTGTGCAGGCCAACGCCGGTGGCGCGGATCGTGTTCTTGAGAGTGCGTTGCGGAATCATGGGGGTCGACCGGGTAGCGCGCTGTCAGCGCGACAATGACAAACAAGAATAACACGCAGTACCGCCACCCCTTTCTGAACGGGGTGCGCCCCGACCAGAGGCCGGAACCGCGGAACGGCGAACTGCCGGGCCCATCCAGGCCCGGCAGCGAGGGACATGGCGATGCTTACCGGGGCGGACAAGTCCCCGGCATGCAACGCTTAGTCCGCCTGGCGGCGCAGGAACGCCGGGATATCCAGGTAGTCGTTGGGCAGCTCGGCCGCCGCCGGGCCGGCGGCCGGGGCCGACGGAGCCACGGTGTCGGCGCTCGGACGACGCAGGCCCAGGCCCATGCCGCCGACGGCCTTGGACACGGCGTCGCCGCCGTTGTCGAAGTCGCCGAACTCCGGCTGGCCGGTGGTGGCGTTGCGGACCAGCTTGATCGGGGCGCGCTCGCCCGGACGCTGGGACTTGGACGCAACGGCACGGTTCAGGCCGGTGGCGACCACGGTCACGCGCACTTCGTCCTGCATGTCCGGGTCGAGCACGGTACCCACCACCACGGTGGCGTCTTCGGAAGCGAAGCCGTCGATGGTGCGACCGATTTCGTCGAACTCGGCCATGGTGAAGTCGGCACCGGCGGTGATGTTGACCAGGATGCCGTTGGCACCGGCCAGGTTCACGTCGTCCAGCAGCGGGTTCTGGATGGCGGCTTCAGCAGCGGCCTGGGCACGGTCATCGCCACGGGCGGTGCCGGTACCCATCATGGCCAGGCCCATTTCGGACATGACGGTGCGCACGTCGGCGAAGTCGACGTTGATCAGGCCCGGACGCACGATCAGGTCGGCGATGCCCTGCACGGCGCCCTGCAGCACGTCGTTGGCGGCACGGAAGGCCTGGATCATGGTGGCGTTGCGGCCCAGCACGGTGATCAGCTTTTCGTTCGGAATGGTGATCAGCGAGTCGCAGTGCTGGCTCAGCTCCTCGATGCCCTTCAGCGCCA
>DGLB01000011.1:48262-48856 GCA_002387845.1 Stenotrophomonas maltophilia
CGCCATGTCCGTGTCCTCGTTGAAACCGCTTCTATTGGCGTGGCCTTCATGGGCGTCCTGCCCTTCGTGCCACGCCGCCATTGCGGCGATAGTTTTAGGTATGTCCTTCGGAGCGGGGGCTCGTCAGGTGTAGTGCGATGAAGCGATGTTGCCGGTGTTGCAGTGATGCGGCTGTCAGCTGGAATCAGAATTCGCCGCGGAACCAGGTTTTGACTTTGTTGAAGAGACTGCCGGCACGACCGGTCGGCAGCGATGGGCGACGCGGATGTTCGATCTGGCTGCCCATCAGCAGCAGCCCCACGCCCGTGGCATGAACCGGGTTACCGACCACTTCACCCAGTCCGGTGACGTGCTGCGGAATACCGACGCGAACCGGCATCTGCAGCATTTCCTCGGCCAGCTCGACCACGCCTTCCATCTTCGAGGCACCGCCGGTGAGCACCATGCCGGCGCGCACCAGTTCCTCGAAGCCGGAGCGACGCAGCTCGGCCTGGACCATTTCAAAGATTTCCTCGTAGCGCCCCTGCACCGCCTGCGCCAGCGAATGACGCGGCATGCGGCGCGGCGGACGGTCGCCGACGCTGGGCACCTGGA
>DGLB01000062.1 GCA_002387845.1 Stenotrophomonas maltophilia
CCGGGGGCAGGCTGGACAGCGCCCAGCCGGTTCCGGCCAGCATCCCGGCGGCGCGCGGGCCCTGGCGCGGCGAACCCCATATCGTCGCCGCCGCCGCCGTGGCGACCGGCAGCATCAGCGGCAGGGCCGCACCGGGTGCGGCGTCCGACGGGGCCGCAAACAGCCGTCGTGCCGCACGCGCTGCGGTGTCCAGGTCTAGAAGTCGCTCCGGCAGCCGGGCGAGACGGCGTCCCGCCGACGTGGCGGGCGCTTCAGGGCCATCCGGTCGACACCGCCACAACATCCACGCGGTACCCAGCAGGACCAGCCGGAGCGGCGAGGTGGGCAACGCCAGTGCGTCACCCAGCGCGTCATGGGCACGTTCCATGCCGGCAAGCGGGGCGCGCAGGCCAACCGGCAGCGCGGCGATCAGCGGTTCCAGCCAGGCCCCTTCCCGCAACGAGGGCAGGGGCAGGCCACCCAGCCAACGCAGCCACGGTCTCCAGGCGTCCTGGTCCAGCAGGCTGACAAGCACCTGCGTCTGCCGCGCCCAGTGCAGCGCCTGCGTGCCCTGCACGCCCAGCAGGCGATTGCTCACCGCATACACGGCCGCGCCCAGCGCCCGTTGGCCCTGGAGGCGATGCAGCCCGTCCAGCAGGGCCTCGAGGATGCGTCGGCACTCCATCGGCCAGGTCACTTCGTCGCATGGGGCGCTCTCGAGCACAGAGCGGACCTGCGCGCGTTGCGTGGCAGGCCGGTGCTCAAGCGCCGTCAGGAACACCGGCGTCAGTGTGGCCGGCGAGACCCCTTCCAACAGCGGAGGCAATGCCTGCTCGATGCGCGCGACGTCGTTCGGCGTGAGCGGACACCGGCGCAGCACGCGCTCCAGCACCGGATGCAGCGCACCGGCCGGCGTCTCATTCCGGTGCGGTAAGGGTGCGTTGCGCAGCGTGTGCGGGGCGGCAGGGCGCGTCGCGCGGTTCGTCATGGACGGCGGCGTGCCCATGCGGCGGTCGCCTGTCAGGCACGATGGAATCAGGTCGGCACTCCAGCAGGAATCGCCCGATCAGTGTCGTCATCATCGATGCCGCGTCCAGCGGCGGAAACGTCAGCCGCGACCGCCGCGCCGCGAAGGCACCAGTGCGAAGGTGTCCACCGCCAGCTTCTCCGCATGGTTCAACCAGGCGCGGATCTCCAGGTCATCCACTTCGTGGTCCAGTCCGAAGGGCACCGTGATGCGGCCCTCGGCGTCGGGTTGCACCCACTGCTGGGCGACCACGACCTTGCGCTGGGAGGAAACCGCTTCGATCCAGAAGCCGCGGTCCGGGGTCTGCTTGGCCACCAGCTGCAGGATGTACTGCCCGGCGCGGGTGCGGCGGCCCTTCTGGGTGATCATGTGGGCCTGGCGGATGCTGGGCACCGGCCCGTTGAACGCATCCAGCGGCGCATCCACCGCAAAGCCCTGGCGCAGCTGTTCATCGCGGTAGAGCTTGATGCCCTTGTCACGGTGGACCAGCATGGCGCACCAGTCGCCATCGGCCGAGCCGTCCTCGAACGCGGTGCAGCGGTCGACGTAAGCCAGGGTGTTGGCAGGATCGGCCTGCTCGAACTGCTTGGAGGTGTTCTCCAGATACACCGACTTCAGGTCCCACTGCTTGTCGTACTCCAGCAGTACCGGCGGCTGCACGTGCTGCAGGCCGACCACCACCTGGTTGTCGTCATCGATGCGCAGCTGGCGGGTGGTGTCACCCAGCCACAGCGAACGCGAGAACGCCAGGTAACGCGGGAAGTCCTTGCCGCCGTCACGCAGCGCGGCCACGCTGGCGCTATCGGCACGCTGTGGGTCCAGCAGCGAACGGCCAAAGCCGATCGCCTTGATGTCCGGGTCGACCAGGCTCAGCAGGGTGGCACCGGAGTCCAGCGTGGACCCTGCGGCGGTGGCCAGCTGGCGCGGTTCGATGTCCTTGCCCAGGAACAGCAGCAGGTTCTCGCGCTTCTGCTTGGCCAGTACATGGCTGAGATCGTTCGGCATCGCCAGATGGTCCGATGCAATGACGATCAGCGTGTCCTCGCCGTACGGACTGGCCTGGATGCGGTCAACCAGTTTCGAAATCAGTCCGTCGGTGCACTTGAGCGCGTTGAGCAGGCCGATGTTGCCGTAGTCGCTTTGGTAGCGCGTGCGCTTGCAGGCCACCGGCAGATGCCCGGCCGGATGATGGGTATCCATGGTCAGCGTGGTCAGCATGAACGGCTGGCCGGCCTTGGACAGCTGCAGGAAGCGGTCATACGCCTTGTCCAGCAGTACATCGTCGTGCACGCCCCAGGTGGAGAAATGCGAACGACCAATCTTCTGCTGCTTGAACCACGCCAGATCGTGCACTTCGTCGAAGCCATGCGTGGCCAGGAACTGACCCTTGCCGGCAAACAACCCGTTGGCGCCGCCCAGATAATGGTTGGTGTAGCCCTGCTGCTTGAGATAGTCGCCCAGGCAGACGGCTTCGGGCAGGAAGCTGCCCATGCGGTCCATGCTGTTTTCGTCACCCTGTGCGGTGGTCAACGGCACACCGCACATCGACGAGACCAGGCCGGCGATGGTCCAGCCGCCGCCCTCGGCCTGGGTCAGTCCGCGCACATCCAGCGACTGCGCGGCCAGTCGATTGAGGTTGGGCATCAGCCCCGGGAACGCCGCCTCATCCAGATAGGTGCGCTCCAGGCTCTCGCCGTAGATCCAGACGATGTTGCGCGGCTTGCGCAGCGGCTGCTGCGGCACCTGGTACTCCGGTGCGATCACGCTGTAGTCCACCGGTCGCGTCTGCTGATACAGGCGATGGCCGTCGCGGTAAAGCGGGCTGGCCGCGATGGCCACCAGCCACATGGCCGCAAAGCCGGCGAACACCGCACCGCCGTGCCGCGATTCCTTCCATTTGCGGCGGCGCACCAGCAGCAGAGGCAGCAGCAGCGATGCCAGCGCCAGTGCGATGAAACCAGCGATGTAACCCTTGAAGTCCGCAACGCCTGCACCCTCCATGTCGGCACCCAGGTGATACAGGGTGGCCGCATTCAGGCCATCGCCGGAGAGCTTGTTGATCAGCCACCATGCGCTCAGTGCCAGCAGCAGCACCGACATCAGCGACACTTTCCACCACACCCAGCGACGCGAGGCCAGCAACAGTACGGTGAGCAGCACCAGCGAGAGCAACAGGATCCAGGTCATAGGCGGTGTTTCGCTTCCAAGCACGCCTGCATGACAGGCTGATGACTGGATCATGCCTGCGCGAACCTGACTGAAATGTTTGTTGAAGCCGCCTGTTCAGTGCCTACTACGCCTCGCGCGCAGAGGTGTAAAACCCACGTGAAAGCATGCGTCCGCGTTATCGGTGGCCGCGCTCTTCCTTCGAACGCGCACGACGATCGAAGATCAGCGCACTGAGGATGATGCCGAGCCCGAGTACCACGCCGATCATCATCAGCATCATCGCGATGGCGGGATAGCCGAACAGATGCCAGCCGGTGTTGACCTTCATCATCAATGCAGCGGCCAGGATCAGTGCGGCCGTCACGATGCCTGCGGAGACCCGGTTGGCGATCTTCTGCAGGTTCTCCATCAGGCGTGATTCTTCCAGCCCGGTCACCTTCATCTGCAGGCGGTTCTCGGCCAGCAATGCCAAGATGTCGGACATCTTGCGCGGGCCGTCGCGCAGCAGCTGCTGAACCTCCATTGCCTCACTGGCCAGATTGGCCGCCGACAGCGATTTGCGCAGACGCGCGCGCATCACGTGCTGCAGTTGTTTTTCCACGATGCGGCGCGTGTCCAGGTCCGGTGCCAGCAGGCGGCACACGGTTTCCAGATTGAGCAATGCCTTGCCCAGCAGACTCAGCTCGGGCGGTGTACGCAGGCCACTGGCGGTGGCAATGCGGACCAGGTCCAGCACCACGCGGCCTTCGGAGAAACTGCTGTTGGCCGCATAGCGCGCGATCAGCTGGCCGGTCTCGCGCAGGTAACGCTCTTCATCGAACGCTTCCAGCCGCGTGCTCATGCCGATGATCTCGTCGGCCACTTCCTCGCCACGCCCGTCCACGGCCGCAAAGAGCACCTTCAGCAGCCGCTCGCGCAGGCGCGGCGGCATGTGCGCGACCATGCCCAGGTCGAAGATCGCCAGCCGCCCCTGCGGGGTGACGCGCAGATTGCCCGGATGCGGGTCGGCGTGGATCTCGCCGTGCACGAAAATCTGGTCCAGATAACCCCGGATCAAGGCAGCGGCCAGCGGAGCCATCGGCTCCTCGGTGCGGCGCACGTCGGGAATCATGTCCACGCGCACGCCCTGGGCCAGTTCCATGGTCAGCACACGATGGCTGCAGTAATCCCAGACCGGCTGCGGCACCCACAGCCGTTTGAACGGGCGCAGGTGCTGGCCGAAACGCTGCAGGTTCTCCGCCTCGGCCTGGTAGTCCAGTTCCTGCATCAGGGTCTTGGCGAATTCGTTGAGCCAGTCGCGCAGGCGCACCCGACGCCCGACCTGGGTGAGGTGGTCGGCGGCCAGCGCAAAGCTGCGCAGCACTTCAAGATCCGACCGCAGCTGCGCGGCGACTTCCGGCTTCTGCACTTTGACCGCGACTTCGCGCCCGTCGTGCAGTTGCGCGCGGTGCACCTGGGCGATGGAGGCACACCCCAGCGGGGCGGCATCGAAGCGCGCGAACAACTTGGAGACCGACGCGCCCAGTTCCTGCTCGATGATGGTGTAGATGCGCTCGACCGGAATGGGAGCCACTTTTTCCTGCATCCGCTCCAGCGCGGTGGCGAACTCCACCGGCACCATGTCCGGGCGGGTGGAAAGCATCTGGCCCAGCTTGACGAAGGTGGGGCCCAGCGACTCCAGGTCGGTGACGAACTGTTCCGGATTGCCTTCCGGCGGAAGCTCATGCACCGCGCGGGCGTCCAGGTTCATGCCCGAGAACACCCCGGAATGCCGATACCGCAGCAGCAGGCGCAGGATCTGGCTGCGCCGGTTCATGCCCTTGACCAGTGAGGGCGACTCGGGGGTGGCAGGCGGATTGTTCAAGCAGGGCTCCATCGCACGTCTGCCGGCAGTGTGGCGGCGGGCCGGTGGTGGGCCGGTGAACCCGGGCATCTTCCACCCGCATGCCCGGATCAGTCAGAATCGCCGCAACTGAATGAACCTTGGATTGCCATGGCCGGTGCCAGCCTGTTTGCCCTGCTTGACGATATTGCAACGCTGCTGGACGACGTCTCGGTCCTGACCAAGGTCGCGGCCAAGAAGACCGCGGGCGTGCTTGGCGACGACCTGGCCTTGAACGCGCAGCAGGTCACCGGGGTCAGCGCCAACCGCGAACTGCCGGTGGTGTGGGCCGTGGCCAAGGGCTCGCTGGTCAACAAGGCGATCCTGGTGCCGGCGGCGCTGGCGATCAGCGCGCTGGAAGCCTGGCTGAAAACGAAGGGCTTCCCGATCCCGATCGTGGTGCCGCTGATGATGATCGGCGGTGCCTTCCTCTGCTACGAGGGCGTGGAGAAGCTGGCGCACCGTTTCCTGCATTCCAAGGAAGAAGACGCACAGCACAAGGCCGAGCGTGCCAAGGCGCTGGCGGATGAGAAGGTCGACATGGTGGCCTGGGAGAAGGACAAGGTGAAGGGTGCGATCCGCACCGACTTCATTCTGTCGGCTGAGATCATCGTGCTGTCGCTGGGCGTGGTGTCTGGCCAGCCCTTCATCAACCAGGTCACCGCGCTGGTGGTGATCGCACTGGCGATGACGGTGTTCGTGTATGGGCTGGTAGCCGGCATCGTGAAGCTGGACGACGCCGGGCTGTATCTGTCGCGCAAGGGCGGTGCGGTGGCCGCGTTCGGTCGCGGGCTGGTGGCCTCGGCCCCCTGGCTGATGAAGTTCCTGTCGGTGGCCGGCACGCTGGCGATGTTCCTGGTCGGTGGCGGCATCCTGGTGCACAACGTGCCGGCCGTGCATCACCTCGTGCTGGAGATCGCCGGCAAGGTGGCCCCGTGGGGCTGGCTGGTGGAGGCCGGCGCGAACCTGGTGGTCGGCGTGATCGCCGGTGCGGTGGTGCTGGCGGCGGTGACGGGCATCCAGAAGGCGCGCGGAAAATAGGGCGCCTGGAGACACGACATCGTGTTCGCGCGGTGCCCGATTACCCGGCTTGAACGCGGTTCTTGCCGACCCGCTTGGCCGCATACAGCGCCGCATCCGCGCGCTTCAGCAACGCATCAACGTCTTCGCCCTGCTGCCACTGGGTCACCCCCGCACTGAAATGCACCGGCACCCGCTGCTCGTCCAGGTGCAGCGGCCGCTGCGCCAGCGAGCGCTGCAGCCGCAGCAGGGTCGACATGCTGTCGGCAGCCGGTGTTTCGGGCATCACAATCACGAACTCATCGCCGCCGATGCGGCTGACCACATCCGAATTTCGCAGCAGCAGCTGGCACACGGCAACCAGGTGACGCAGCACCGCGTCACCGCCAGGGTGTCCGTGTTCGCTGTTGGTCTGGTGGAAGTCGTCCAGGTCGAGCAGGGCAATCGCCAGCGGATGCGAATGGCGCGTGGCGCGGGCGATTTCCCGCTCCAGCAGTTCGTCGAAGCCGCGGCGGTTGAGCGCGCCGGTGAGCGGGTCGGTGCGGACCTGCCCGGACATGTCGCTCAGTTCCAGCTCCAGTTCGGCAATGCGTGCTTCGGCCTGTTCCACTTCGCGGCGTGCATTGCCCAGATGATCGCGGGCCTGCAGGGCCTGTTCCTGCACCTTGCCGGTGTCGCGCAGCACGTCCTGCAGCAGCTGGTTGAGGTCGGCGATGCTGCGCGCTTCCTTCAATGCCAGCGCGTAGCTGCTGATGCGGTCGTGGTAGTCGCTGGTGTGGGTGGCCATGCCGTCGAGCTGTTCGATGAACTCGCCCATCAGCCCGCGCATGGCCGCCTTGCTTTCGACGATGCCCTGTTTGAGCAGGCCCTGCTTGTAAATGACTTCGCGCAGGTTGGTGCGCGCCTGTTCGACCGAGTCGCGGTCCCGTGGGCCACCAATCAGGGCACGCACCGCGTGCAGCTGGCCGTGCAGCCAGCTGCTGTCGTCCAGCAGTTCACTGACGTTCTCCAGCAGCAGGTCGAACAGGCTCAGCAGCAGTTCCTGCTGCTCCTGCCAGCCGTCGCTGCGCACGCCGATCTGGTGGGTCAGTTCGCGCAGGCGCACCTCCAGCGGCTGCAGCGGCTGGCCGGGATGCCACAGGCGCAGGTCGGCGGCCAGCTGTACCGGTTCGTTCTTCAGTTCCGGCATGTTCTGCAGCAGGCTGGCCACGGTCACGCCCAGGGTGTGACGCAGCAGCTCGCGCAGGCGCAGGCTGTCCGGTGGCCCGTCCGGGCTGTCCTGCTCGATGGTGCGGATGTACTTGTCGATCAGCTGGCGCATGGCGCGTCCATAGCTGACCCAATCGGCGCTGCGCAGCGCCGACTGCAGGCGCAGGCCCATGTCGCCCAGCTCACCCGGCAGGGTCGCCATGCCATTGGCAAACGCCGCGAGCAGGGGTTCGGGCTGTTCGGCACCGGCAAACAGGCGCTGCAGGGCCGCACTGCCGCCAGCGCTGACCGTGCTGGCCGGCGCAGCCTCGACCCGCGCCGGGGTTGACCCGGCACGCCGCGCCAGCAGCCGTCCCACGGCGGTGCCAGGACTGGAGGAAGCGTCGGGGCGGTCCGTCATGCGGCGGGTCCTGGGGCAAAGATGGAGTAGGGTAGGTGGGAACAGTATCGGCGCTGGAACGGCCGGCTTGAAGTCCCGCTGACCACCGTAGCGCCGGGCCCTGCCCGGCAACAGGAAGGAGCCCCCATGAAGGTAATGCTGGTCGGTGCCACCGGTCTGGTCGGCACCCAGGCGTTGCATCTGCTGCTGGATGATCCCCGCTGCCAGACCGTGGTCGCCCCCACCCGGCGGCCGCTGGCATTGGCCGACGCCCATCTGCTCAATCCGGTGGTGGACTTTGCCCAGCTGCCGGAAACGGCCGACTGGTGGGCAGTGGATGCGGTGATCTGCGCGCTGGGCACCACCCTGAAGCAGGCCGGCAGCCGTGAGGCCTTTGCCGAGGTGGATCATCAGTATCCGCTGCAGGTGGCCCGCCGCGCCCGTGCGCACGGGGCGGCGAGCTTCGTGCTGAATTCGGCCAAGGGCGCTGACCCGGATTCCCGGTTCTTCTACAACCGGGTCAAAGGCGCGCTGGAGAACGACCTGCGGACGCTGGGCTACCCATCGCTGACGCTGGTGCGGCCGGGCCTGATCGGCGGCGAACGCAGCGAACGACGCACCGGCGAGCACCTGGCCAGCGTGGTGCTGGGGGCGCTGGCCCCGCTGCTGCCGCGTTCCTGGCGCATCAATCCGGCGGTGAACATCGCTGCCGCGATGGTGGACGCCGCATTGCAGCCTACCCCGGGCGTCCGGGTGATCGAGGCGGACCGGCTGGCATAGGGTGAACACAACAACGGCCCCTTTCGGAGCCGTTGTTGCATCGCGACCGTGAAGCCGTCAGCTGGCCAGGGCGAGGTCATCCATCATCGCGCGCAGGAACCGCGCCGCCTCACCGCCAGTGGCGGCACGGTGGTCGAAGGTCACCGACAGCGGAATGACCTTGTGCGCTTCCACGCCGC
>DGLB01000028.1:0-27318 GCA_002387845.1 Stenotrophomonas maltophilia
CCCGCGCGGTGACCACCGCCGCCGTTGCCGGTGGCGGCGGTGGTCGCGGCCGTGGCGGCAACGGCGGCGGTGGTCACCGCGCGGGTTGATCCAGCTGCGGTGATCCAATGCAAAAGGGCGACGCACTGCGTCGCCCTTTTCCTTGGGTGCGTGGCTTACAGGAAGTCGTAGCTGACCGTGAAGCGCACATTACGCCCCGGCTGCGACCAGCGGCCGATGCCTTCCGGGCTGGTGGCTCCCTGGAAGATGGCGGTGCCGGCACCGGCGGTGCGCACGCGGTTCCACAGGTAGTATTCCTTGTCGAACACGTTGTACACGCCGGCGGTCAACTGCAGCCGCGAGGTGATCGCGTAGCTGCCGAACACATCCAGCAGGGTGTACTCGCGGGCCTTGTACGCATACACCGGCACCACTTCCACGCCATAGCTGCCATTGGTCACGCTGCGGCCGTAGTCGGAAGGATCCTTGCGCTGCTGGTGGGTGACGTTGGCGGTGACACTCCACTTCCGCGACGGCGCGTTGTAGGTCAGGCCACCCACGGCCTTGGCCGGGATGATGCTGGCCAGCGGCTCATCGTCGTTGTCGGTGCCTTCGTTGTAGGAATACGCCACGCGCGCCAGCCAGTCGTCGGCGAGCAGCCACATGCCTTCGGCCTCCACGCCCTTCACTTCCACTTCGCCGCGGTTGATCGGCATGGTGTAGACGTAGCCGTTGGTGATGGTGGTGACGCCACGGGTGGTGGTGCTGTACTGGGTATTCGGGTCGCCGACGAACTGCGCGGTATCGATGAAGTTGCTGTACTTGTCGCGGAACACCGAGACGCCGGCGCGCAGGCGGTCACCCTGGTAGCGCCAGCCCAGTTCCAGATTGAGACTGCGTTCGGCCTCCAGGTTCGGATTGCTTCTGCCATCGGGCACGGTCACGGTGGCACCGTCGGAGACGCGGGTCACCTCGGTGGTGGACGCGGTGCCGTACATGTCGTTCACGCCGGGCGCGCGGAAGCCGCGGCCGCCCTGCACCCACAGCGACTGGGTGTCAGTGAACTTGAACTCGGCACCGAGGTTCCAGGTGGGTGAGGAGAACTTCGACACGCCGACGCTGTCGCCGCCGTCTTCATAGCCGGACTGGCCGTTGCCGCCGGCCGAGGTTTCCGGGGTGTACTTGTAGCGGTCGTAGCGCAGCCCGCCGGTGAGGCTGAGGCGATCGTCCAGCAGGCGCACGCGGTCACGTACGTAGGCGGTCAGGTTGGTCTCGCGGGTGTCCGGCCACAGCGAGGGATCGGTGTCGCGGGTGAACAGGCTGCCATCGTTGCCCCAGCGCGAGTCCACCGAGTTCCAGTGGATCTTCGCCTGCTGCCAGGCCGCACCGTAGACGATGTCGTGGCGGACGCCGCCGGTGTCGATGCTCTTGTCGAAATCCAGGGCGACGCGCTGCCGCTTCTGGGTATCCCAGCGGTCTTCCTGGCGCGAACACAGGGCGCTGGTCGAGCAGCGGGTGCCATAGGTCGCGGCGGTACCGTTGGCCACCAGCACGTTGGTCTGGCCCTGGATGTAGTTCTTCTGGTAATCGGCGGTGGCGTCCAGGCTGTCGAACAGCACGTTGGCGGCGCGCAGGGTGTACTTCAGGCCGTAGCGATCGCGGTCGCTGCGGTCTTCGGCGCTGCGGAAGTAGTACGACCCGGTGCCGTCGCTACGGGTCCAGTTGTCGACGTCATGGGTGGCCCGGGCGCGTTCGTAGACCACGCCCAGGGTCTGGTTGCCGGTGGCCAGGAAGTTGAGCTTGAACAGCAGGTTGTCGCTGTCGCGGTCGACCGGATCCGGGGTGCGGCGGCCCGGGCCGAGCGTGTCGACGGTGGTGTCGTACCAGGATTCGGTCTCGTGGCCGTCGCGCTTGGTGTAGACCAGCAGCGATTCGAAGCGACCGGCGCGGTTGGCCAGGGTGAGCGAGCCCATGTTCTCGTCACTGGAACCGGTGTAGCCGTACTTCACCGAGCCGAAGCTGTCGTTGCCACTGGCCTTGAGGAAGTCCGCCGGGTCCTTGGTGGTGAACATCACCGCGCCACTGAGCGCACCGCTGCCGGCGGTGATCGCATCGGCCCCCTTGATGATCTCCACGGTCTTCACCGCTTCCAGATCGACGCTGCCACGGCCGGAACGGAAGAACTCGTACGGCTGGTAAGTGCCCGGGTCCATGCTCTGCGGGAAGCTCAGGCCATCCAGGGTGATGGAGACGCGGTCGGCTTCCATGCCGCGGATGTTGAAACCGTTGAAGCCGGCCCGGCCCAGATCCACCATCTCCACGCCGGGCACGTAGCGGATGGCATCTTCCATGCTCTGCGCGCCCTGCTGGCGCAGGTCGCCGGCCGAGAGCGTGGTGACATTCTGGTTGTTGGACTGTTTACGCGTCTCGGTCACCTGGATGGTGTCGAGGGTACTGGCGTCGGCCGGGGCGGCGGCGTGCGCGGGGAGCGCCAGGCTGGTGGCGATGGCCAGCGCGAGCGCGCTCAGGGGGGATTTCATCGGGAAACTCCGCAGGGAAAAGTGGAAGGCAGGGGTGGCCGTTCCTGGCTGCGGCGATCCGGGGATCGAGCGGGGCTTGGGGGCTTGGGGGCGTGGGAATGTGGGTTGGGTTGGGCCGGCCAACGGCCGGCGCAACCGGGTTTACGGTCGAATGCGGTGCTTGTCGGCTCAGCGGTTGCCGTTGGCCGAATGCGAACCGGCGGCCGGCTCGGGGTCGCGCGCATCGACCACACCGTCACCGTTGTTGTCGGCGCGGGTAAACAGACGCTTGCCGGACACCTGGTACTCGGCAAAGGTCATGCGACCGTCCTTGTCGGTGTCCAGCGCGCCGAACCGCACCTTGGACTGGCGCTCTGCATCGGCGCGCACGCGCACGCGCTGGGCATCCAGGCGCTGTTCGAATTCGGCGGTGTACTCGGCCAGGCTCAAGGCACCGTCGCGGTCGGTATCGGTGGCGGTGAACTGCGCGGCACGCACCGCATCCAACTCGGCACGGTCAACCACGCCATCCTTGTTCTGGTCATACAGTTCCAGCATGCCGTTGGCGGTATGCGAGGTCGGCATTTTCAACGGGTCGCGGTTGGTGGCAGCCGCATCTTCGCGGGTGGCGTTCTGGGCCTTCTCGTAGCCGGCCCAGGTGCGCTCGCCGGCGGCATCGAATTCGGCGCGGCTGATGCGGCCGTCCTTGTCGCGGTCCAGTGCCTTGAAACGGGTGTCGGTCTGCTTCAGGTGGCCGGCGCGCGCCTTCTGCAGGCGCGCATCGAAACGCTGCAGATACTCGTCAGCATACTCCTGCGCGTCCACCGTGCCGTCCTGGTTGCGGTCGGTGGCGGTGTAACGCTGCTGACGGAACGCCTCGAACTGCGCCCAGGTCAGGCTCTGCGCGCCATCATCGGCGAACTGGGTCAGGAACGCGGCAGCGGTTGGCGAAAGCGTGGCCTCTTTCGAAGCGGTGGCCGGCTGCGCGTGGGCGGCATGGGCCAGCACCCCTGCCAGCACGGCAGCGGTGAGTCGGACGGTCTTCATGGTGGTCTCCCCAGTGAGTGTGGCGGTTACGGTTCGAGGACGCTGCTGCCATCCGGCAGGGTCACCGCGAAGGTGCTGTTGTCGAACACCACTTCGGGTACGAAGAAGGTTTCGGCAAAGCTGGCGTCCAGCGTCACCACGCTGTCGGGGCGGACCTCGAAACTGGCCGGGGCCAGGTACGGCGTGTGTGCAGCAGCAGGCAGGGCCAGCGCGGCCAACAGCAGCGCGGCAAACGGGCGGAAACACATGGCAGGCACTCGCGGATGGCATCGGGCAATCCCGGCGGCCGACATCCTATGCCTGTTGCGAATGATTCGCAATACGCTTTATTCACATCCGGTGTGCTGGGCCGCGCGTGGCAACGCCGGGCAAAGCCCGGCGTTGCATGGGGTGCCGTCACCCGCGCGGTTTGGTTGGATTCAACAGGTTGCCGAAGAACACCGCGTTCAACAGCAGGCGTTCGGTGCCATGCCAGTACTTGCGGTGCGCCGGATCATCGGCGAACAGCACCACGTTGCCCTGCCCCTGCGGCGAAACCAGCAACCAGGCGCTACCGGCCACCCGGCTGCGGTTGTTCTCCGACAGATAACCATTCACCCGCGGGCTGTCGTCAATCCGCACCACGGTGGAGAACGGATTGCGGCTGGGCGTGAAGCTGATGCCGTTTTCCTTGTTCACCGCCAGCTGCGCACGTGGCAGGCCGAAACCGAGCGGGTGGCTGGTGTCCACTTCCGCGCTGAGGATGTTGCCGCTGACCCGCTCGATGGCGGCGATGTCGCGCTGGTCGCCGAACGCGCGACGGGCGCTGTCCGGGGCCTGCTCTTCCGGGCCCAGCACTTCGTCCGCCAGCTTCTGCTCGATCGCCCAGCGCGACGCGGTGCCGTAGGTCACCAGGGAACCGCCGGCGTTGATCCAGCGCTTCAGCGCCGCCACCGCCGTGGCATCCACGCCGGTGTAGGTGCCACCGGCCAGCACGATGCTGGTGTAGCGGTCCAGGTTGACCTTGCCCAGCTGCGCCGGATCGATCTTGCTGGCCGGCAACTGCAGGTGCTGGTCGAGCAGGAACCAGGCCGAGCCGATCTCGGTGGCGCTGACGCCCTCGCCCATCACCAGCGCGACCGCCGGCTTACGCAGCGACTTGACGCTGTCACTGCCGAGGTCAATGCCGCTGCGGCTCTGGCCGCTGGCCAGCGCCTGGATCTGCACGCCACTGCTCCGGCCGGCTTCGTCCACGGCTGCACGCAGGGCAGCTCCGCTGAGCGGCTGGCCGGCCACCGGAATCACCACGCTGCCGCGTGCGAAGCTCTGCTCGCCGCTCGCGGTGCTGCCGCTGAACGGCTGGAACGCCGCGCGCGCCAGCAGCCCTTTCGCCTGCAGCGCGTACAGGGCGCGGCTGGCGTTGTAGTCGCGCCAGTCGAACACGTAGGCGTAACCCGCTTCGCCACCGTTCACCCCACCCTGCACTGAAGGCAATGCGGTGATGCGCTCGCCGCCGGCAGCCCGGCTGCGGCTGCCGGCAAACGCCACGCCATAGGCCGGTGCGATCGCATACGAGGTGCTGCCGTAAAACACGTCACCCTTGATCGGCGGCGTCTCGGCAAAGATCGAGTGCACCAGCCGGAACTGCGGCTGCGCGGTCGGCACCACGTAGGCGCTGCCCGGCTCGAAGCGCTGGCCGTCCACGGTGACGGCACTGGCCAGCGGCTGCACCGTGATCTGGTGCTGCAGCAGCAGGTCGAGCAGGCGGCGGGTCAGGCCCGGGTCGTGGGCATCGCCAAACACGAACGACTTCACCGGCTGCTGGCCGGCCTGCTTCAGCGCGCTCTGGAAGAAGTCCTTCTGCAGCTTCAGCAGTCCGTCACGCTCGATCACCGCACCGCGCACCGTGCCCAGGCCGGTGGCCACCTGGTTGCGGATGGTGAACGGGAAGGTCAGCAGGCCGTTCACCGATTCCTGCACGCGGCCGCGCGAGCTGGCCTGTTCCACGGTCACGCCCACCGCCCCGTGGAAGTCCGGATAGGTCGAGCCATACACCGGCGAGAAGTTGTCGAAGTTCTCACCGGTGTAGTACAGCGAGCCCAGCGCATCCAGCGACTGCGCGTGATACTTCGCCAGGGTCTTGTTGAACTCGTACGACGCCGCCGGAATCAGCGGGCTGTGCATGCTCGCCGGCGACGGCTCGAAGTAGTACGTGCTGTCCTTGCCCATCTCGTGGAAATCGATCTGGACGTTCGGATACCACTGGTGGAAGAACGCGATCTTCGGCCGCGTGTCCTGCTGGGTCAGCGCCAGCCAGTCGCGGTTGAGGTCGGTGAAGTAATGGTTGGTGCGTCCCTGCGGGAACGGCTCCACATGTTCCTTGTCGGCCGGGTCGGCCGACGCGGGGAACGAGGCATAGGCGTTGTGCCAGCTGGCCGCGCGGTCGCGGCCGTCCGGGTTCTGCGCCGGGTCCACCAGCACCACCGCCTGCTGCAGCCACTGCGCGGTTTCCGGGCTGCGGTTGGCGACCAGGTAGTACGCGGTGAGCAGCGCGGCTTCGCCGCTGGAGGTTTCGTTGCCATGCACGCTGTAGCCCAGCCACACCACCACCGGGCTGCTGCCGGCGGCCGAGAGCGGCTGGGCCGGGTCGGCCAGGGTGACATGCTGGCGGCGCAGGCTTTCCAGGTTCTGCTGGTTCTGCGCCGAGGTGACGGTGGCGATCAGCAGCGGCCGTCCTTCGTAGCTGGTGCCGATCTGCTGCACCTTGATCTTGTCCGAGTGCTTCGCCAGTTCGTTGAAGTAGGCCACCAGCTGGTCATGCCGCGTGTAGCGGCTGCCGATCTCGTAGCCGAGGAACTGCTGCGGGGTGGGAATGGACGGATCGAAGTCCTCGGCCTTCGGGAAGAAATAAGCGCTCTGGGCGAACGCCGGTGTGGCCAACAGCCACACCGACGCCAGCAGCCAGCGCACGCGACGGGAAACACCTCGGTACACAGACACAACGAACCCCCGATCAGAAGCGATAATCAAAACCCACGGTGAAGTAGCGGCCGCGCAGGTCGTACTGGCTGAAGTCGTACGGCGCACGAATGCCCGGGAACGAGGCGTCGTACGGCGGTTCTTCATCGGCCAGGTTCTGCACCTTCGCGTACAGCGTCAGCTTGTCCACCCCGGTGTAGGCCAGGTACAGGTCGAACTGGCTGTAGGCGTCGACGCGGTCCTGCACCGCCGTCGCTGCCGCACTGGCCTTCTGGTCATAGCCGCTGGTGTAGTACCAGGTCAGCGCGGTGCGGAAGTCACCCAGGGCCCAGTCCAGCGTGGTGGTGGCCTTGTTCTTGGGCAGGGTGGCACCGAGGTTGCTGCCGGCATAGTCGACCAGCGGCCCCCCCACCACGGTCGGGCGGCTGTAGTTGCGCACGTGGGTGAACGCGCTGCTCAGGGTGAAGTCACCGGCGTTGGCGGTGGGGAAGCGCTGGCGCAGTTCCACGTCGAAACCGGAGGTCTTCAGTTCGCTCAGGTTCTGGTAGCGGTTGTACACCGCCTGCAGCTTGCCGCGGTCATCGCGCAGCACCGCGCCCGGCACGTCATTGGTGACCAGGGTCTGGGTGTTGTTGGTGCCCACCAGGTTTTCCAGCTCGATGCGGTAGTAGTCCACGCTCAGGCTGGTGTTGCTCCACGGCGACAGCACCACGCCCAGGTTGTAGCTGCGGGTACGCTCCGGCTTCAGGTCGCTGTTGCCGACGGTGAAGAAGGTCGGGTTCTGGCGCGAGCCCGGCACGTCCGGGTCACGCGGATCGATCACGCTGCCGTAGGCGATGCTGGTGCTGTTGGAGTTTTCCGACAGCGACGGTGCGCGGAAGCCCTTCGATGCCGCGGCGCGCACCAGCAGGAAGTCCAACGGCTGCCAGCGCAGGCTCAGCTTGGGCGAGAACGCATCGCCGAAGTCGCTGTAGTGGTCGGCGCGCGCGGCCGCCTGCACCTCCAGCTTCTCGGCCAGCGGCACGTTCACTTCCGCGTAAGCGGCGGTGACCTTGCGCTCGCCGTGCACTTCGGCAATCGCCGGGCGCACCTGCAGGCCGGCATCGATCTGCCACGGGTTTTCCGAGTCCAGTTTCTCGCGCCGCCATTCCACACCCGCGGCGAAGCCCACTTCGCCGGCCCAGGTGCTGCCCAGCGCGCCGGAGATCTTCGCGTCCACGCCCTGCAGCACGGATTCGGCCGGGCGCAGCGTGCTCAGGTTGATCGCATCCAGCACCGCCTGCGGCGTGGCCGCCGGATCAAGCAGGTTGTAGCTGCCGCTGGCCAGCGCGTCGGCCAGCGCCCAGCGGTTGGCGAAGCCGCCCGAGACGGTTTCGCGCTCACTGCTGCGCGCGCCGAACGCGCCCACTTCCCAGTCCCAGTTCTGCAGGCTGCCGCGCAGCCCGACCACGCCGCGGTACGCCTGCGAACGGTTGGTCTTGATCGACGGTCCCAGGTTGAAGAAGGTGTACTCGATCGGAATGGCGCGTCCGTACGGGTTGTACGGGTTGCTGGCCGGCAGGTTCGAGGACACCGGCTCGGCCAGCCCGGTATCGGCATTCAGTGCGAAGCGCCCGCTTTCCAGGGTGAAGAACGGGCTGCTGCCGAACCACGCCTCGCCCTTGATGTTGCTGTAGATCACTTCACCAAAGGCTTCGACGTTGTCGCTGACCCGGAACGTGCCGTTGACGTAGGCCTGGTAGCGCTTGGTGGAGGGAATCAGCGTGGTGTACGGGGCCAGGTTGAAGCCGCAGGTATCGCCGGCCAGGCCGTCGATCGGCGCACTGGCGACCCGCGTGGTGTTCTCCGGGCAGTTGCCGTTGGCATCCAGCATCGGCACCGACACGCCGTTGACCAGGTAGCGCGCGCCCTTGGCCGACCAGCCATTCCAGCGCCCGCCGGGCTTGTCGGTATAGATGCCGCTTTTGGTCAGGTCACGGTCGTCCTGGTCCAGGCGTTCGCGGTTGTAACCTTCAAGGCTGACCAGGATGTTGTAGCCGTCGGTATCAAGATCGCCGATGCCACCGATGAACTTGAGCTTCTGCTCGTCCAGCCCGCCCTGGTCGGCGGTGCCGACGCTGCCGCCGAGCTCCGCGCCTTCAAATCCCTGGCGGGTGATGATGTTGACCACGCCGGCCACGGCATCGGAGCCGTACACGGCCGAAGCGCCGTCCTTGAGCACTTCGATGCGCTCCACCGCGACCATCGGCAGCGCGTTGAGGTTGACGAAGGTGTCCGAAAGCCCGCCGGCCGGGAAGCCGTAGTTGGCCAGGCGGCGGCCGTTGAGCAGCACCAGCGTGTTCTTCTGCGAGAGGCCGCGCAGACCGATGCCGGCCGAGCCGGAGGCCCAGCCGTTGTTGGTGGTTTCGTTGTTGGCGTTGCCGGTGTTGGCCGAGATCGAGCGCAGCAGGTCGGCGACCGTGGCCTTGCCGGTCGCTTCGATCTCCTGGCGGCCGATCACCTGCACCGGGTTGGCCGATTCGGTGTCGGTGCGCTTGATGTTGGAACCGGTCACGCGGACCGCGTCGAGGGTCTTGCTGGCACCGCTGGCGGCGGCATCCGGGCTGGCGTCGGCGAAGGCAGACAAAGGCGTAGCCAGAGCGGCCGACAACGCGGCCACGAGAAGGGTGTGCTTGGGCATGTACGTCAGTGGGGTGGTGAACGACAGTTCCGCAGTAATCCATGCCTGGCCGTTAACGGGCCAATAACATCGCTTCATGCGGATATAACGAAATGTATCATCGCTTCATCCGGATGGATATGTTCCTGTGAAACCATTGCCGGCCGACAGGGCCCGCTGCGGTTCCGCAGCCCCGCTACAATGCGCGCATGGAAATCTTCAAAGTCTTTACCCTCGAGGCCGCCCACCGCCTCCCCAACGTGCCGCCGGGCCACAAGTGCGCACGCCTGCACGGCCATTCGTTCCGGGTGGAACTCAAGGTGGAAGGCGAACCGGGCGAGCACACCGGCTGGATCATGGACTTCGGCGACGTGAAAGCGGCTTTCAAGCCGATCTACGATCGCCTGGACCATCACTACCTCAATGACATCCCCGGCCTGGAGAACCCGACCAGCGAAGTGCTGGCGCGCTGGATCTGGAACGAACTCAAGCCGAGCCTGCCGCAGCTGAGCGAAGTCACCGTGCACGAGACCTGCACGTCGGGGTGCCGGTACCGCGGTTGAGGCCGCGCAGTTCCGGTAGCGCCGGCCGTTGGCCGGCCCAGGCATGCCCCGCATCGCCCGGAAAATCGAACCCATCTATTTGTTTTTATTGACATTCTCCCGAATCCGTACCGGTTCGGGAAAAATATGTTGCATCGCGTCAAAAACGGCGTATGCTGCATTGCATCAAGTTCACGAGCCGTCCTCCCATGGCGTCCGCGTTCACCGATTCCTTCAGCGACTACACCCGCCAGCTGGCCGCCACGGCCACGCGTGCCAACCGGCTCGCACTGGAGAACGCCGAGAGCATGTTCGGCGTGCAGTTGAAGACGCTGGAGAAGAACATCACCGCCACCAGCGGGTTCTTCGGTGAAATCGTGCAGTCATCCGAGCCCGGCAAGCTGCTGCCGAAGGGCGCGCAGCTGGCCAGGGACAATCTGGAGCGCTGGTCCACCGCGCACCAGGAAGTCGTTGGCTTGGGACTGAAAGCTACTGAAGCGCTGAGCGAGCTGGCGCGGCAACCCTTCGCCGCCAAACGCTGAGCCGACAACCGAACGGATATCGCGTGGGTCCCTCCCCCCACGTGATCCCAGACCCGACAGATCCCTCCCTCTGTCGGGTCTTTTTTTGTTTGGGGTCATGCGTTGAAGAACGCGGGAGGGCTGCGTGCCGTCGTCTGTCGACCGACGCTACCAAGGCGGTGCGTCGACGGCCGATGCATGTGATACCGGCGCGTGCACGTCCGCACACCCGCATTCGGATCACCCCGCGGGCTGTGGCCCGGTAACGCATGACAATCAACGGGATGGCGCGTCACCCGCCAACGGCCGCACCACCTGTACCAGCGTCATCAACGTCTTCCCCGGTTCCTCCCACGGCACCATGTGCGCCGAATGCTCGAACCACACCGCCTGCTTGAACGGCGCGTCCACCGCCTTCAACCAGCGATCGGTCGGTGCCGTCGGGGTGGTGTAGTCGTGCCGCCCCATGAACATCACCACCGGAATCGGGAACCGGGTGACCGGATTGAAATCCACCTTCAGCATCTGCGGCAGCAACGGGTCCAGTGACAGCACGCTGCCCTTGTCCACATTGCACCGGTCCGCATCGCTGTACTCCGGCGACAGACGCGCCGCACCGAAGTAATAGCGCGAGTCATCCCGGTACGCCGTCAATCCGCCGTAGAACTGCGGCCAGGTGCGGGCGACGATGATCCGCTTGCGGGTGATAGGCGTGTTCCCCGGGTAGGGCGCAATCGCCTCCAGCGCCGCCACCGCCTTGGCGTTGCCATGCGCCTTGGCCTGCGCCAGCCCGTAGTCGAAGCTGATCTTCTCGTTTTCCACCTGGTTGATGATCTGGCCGATGCCCACGTAGGCATGGAACAGGTCCGGGCGCTTCAGCGCGGCCTTGAACGCGACGATGGTGCCCCAGCTGTGCCCCATCAGGATCACCTTGGGCTGGCCCAGGTGGGTGCGCAGGTGTTCGGCCACTTCAATGGCGTCGTCCACGTAGCGGTCGATGGTCAGGGTGGGTTTGATCTGTTCCGGCGTGGCGTTGGCGTAGGTCTTGCCCGCCCCGCGCTGGTCCCAGTCCACCACCGTGAAGTACTCCTCCCACGCCCGCTGGAACTGCCACATGCTCGGCGTCGATGGGCTGGCCGGGCCGCCATGCACGAACAGGATCACCGGGTTGGCGCGGTCGTGGCCACGGACGGTCAGCCACTGGTTGATGCCCCCGATGGGCGTGGCGTAGTGCTCCTGGATGCCATTGGGCGTGGTGATGCGCTGCAGGTCGCGGACCACGGCGCGGGCGGGTTCGAGGGCGGAGGTGTCGGGGCAGGTGTCGGCTGCCTGGACGGGGAGCGAGGTGCACAGCAGCAAGGCAAGGCAGAACCAGAGGCGCATGCGGGGACCGGGCGTGTGGCGGATTCGGGGACATCATGCCATTGCCCCGCTGGTTTCCATGCGTTACCGACATCACGCCGGCAACGCAAACTCGAATACCGCGCCCGCATCGCTTTCCACCAGCCGGATCTGCCCGCCATGCAGCTGCACGATGCGGTGCACGATCAGCAGCCCCAGCCCGCCGCTGTCCGGACGCTGGCTGCCCAGCGCCGGCGGCGTGTGGAACAGATTCGTGCGCCGATCCGGTGCGATGCCCGGGCCGCTGTCGGCCACCCGCACCCAGACCTTGGCCTCGTCCGCACGCAGGCTGACCGTAATCCGCCCACCTTCCGGCGTATGCCGGATCGCATTGTCCAGCAGGTTGGTCAGCACGCGCTCGATCAACCCAAGGTCGGCGCGCACCGCCGGCAACCGCGGCGGAATCTCCGCGGATAACGTCTGCCGACGTGCTTCGGCGGCCAGCTCGAACTTCTGGAACACGTCCTGCAGCAGGTCCGGCAGCGAGAACGCCTGCACGTCCAGCACCACGCCACCGTGCTCCAGCCGCGCCAGCTCGAACAGCGCCTGGGCGAGCCGCCCGACCTTCTGGCTCTGCGCCAGCGCGATGCCCAGGTAGCGCTGGCGCTCGTCAGCGCTGAGCGTGGCGTCCTTGAGCGACAGCGTTTCCAGATACCCATGCAGCGACGACAACGGCGTGCGCAGGTCATGCGAGATGTTGGCCACCAGTTCGCGCCGCTGCAGGTCCTGCTCGCGCAGTTGCTGCCACTGCTCGCCCAGGCGCTGGCTCATGTGGCCGAAGCTGTGCTCGAGGATGGCCAGCTCATCGCGTTCCCCTGGGCGCAGATCGGGGGGTGCCGGCAGCGTGGCGGGCGTCGTGGTGTCCACATCGAACGCCTGGATGCGCGCGGTCAGCCGGCGCAGCGGACGGGTGACCCAACCGAAGGCGAAGGCACCGGCCAGCAGGCCCAGCCCGACCACGATCGCCAGTGACCACAGCGTGGTCCGCAGCACCGCATTGCCGGCCACGTTGGCGGCCAGTGCCTCACGCTGCTCGCCCACCAGCACCACGTAGATGTAACCCACCTGCCGCCCCTGCACCCACAGCGGCGCGGCGTTGAACACCTTGCGACCGATGTCGCTGCGCGGGTCATCGCCGAGGATCGGCAGCGGATCGTCGCGCAGCAGCGCCTGCACCGGCCCCAGGTCCACGCGGTCACGCTTGAGGTGCCCTTCCGGCGCGTCGTGGCCGAGGATGCGCCCCTGCTCGTCCAGCAGGTACACCTCGACGCTGGGGTTGACCGCCATCAGCTTGCCGAACAGCGCGCGCACGTCACCGCCACGCATCCCGCGCGCGTCCATCAGTTCACCGCTGCGGGCGATGTGCTCGGCCAGACCGCGCGACAGGCGCTGCACGGTTTCCTGCTCGTGCATGGCGGTGCTGCGCATCTGGATCCACATCAGCGCTGCGCCACACGCCAGCAGCAGGGCGAAGAACACCGCGGTGAGGCGCTGCGAAAGGGTCATCCGGATCATGCCGCTCCCTCGCTGCCGCTGCTTACCAGTTTGTAGCCGCGCCCCCACACGGTCTGGATCCGCTGCGGGGCGGCCGGATCGTGCTCGATCTTGTTGCGCAGCCGGTTGATATGGGTGTTCACGGTGTGCTCGTAGCCATCGTGCTGGTAACCCCACACCTGGTTGAGCAGGTCCATCCGCGAATACACCTGGTCCGGATGGCGGGCGAAGAATGCCAGCAGATCGAATTCGCGCGGGGTGAGTTCCAGTACGCGCCCGTCAACCTGCGCGCTGCGCGCGACCGGATCGATGCGCAGCCCGGCCACCTCGATCAGGCCGGCGTCCAGCCGCGCGTTCTGCGCCAGCGCCTCCACCCGGCGCAGCAGGGCCTTCACCCGCGCCACCAGTTCCAGCATCGAGAACGGCTTGGCCAGGTAGTCATCCGCACCCAGCTCCAGCCCCAGGATGCGGTGCACCTCGCTGGCGCGGGCACTGGTGATGATGATCGGGGTGTAGCGCGCCATCGCGCGTGCCCGCTTGCAGATTTCCAGCCCGTCCACGCCGGGCAGCATCAGGTCCAGCACCAGCGCGCTCCACGGCTGCGCTTCGACCAGGCGCAGGCCCTCGTCGCCGGTAGCGGCGTGGGTGACCTCGTAGCCCTCGTCGCGCAGGTGCATGCGCAGCAGGTTGGCGATGTGGACGTCGTCTTCGACGATCAGGACACGTTTGGCGCTGTTCATGGGGACATTGTCGGCGCTCATGCACCTGAATGTGTCACGGAAAATTTAACCCTGCGTGAGGATTCGTTGACCGGCCCGGGCGCAGCATGACCGCATCGTTCCTGCCTGGAGACCCGCCATGCACCTGACCCGTCGCAAACTGCTCGGCGTAAGTGCGCTGGGCGTGGCCGGCGGCCTGCTCGGGCTGACCGCCTGCAGCCGCGCCGCCCCGGTGGCCGCCGCCGAGCCGGCGCGCAGCTTCGAGGTCATGCGCACCGATGCCCAGTGGCAGCAGCAGCTGAGCCCGGCGCAGTACTCGGTGCTGCGCCGCAAGGGCACCGAACGTCCGTACAGCAGCCCGCTCAACAAGGAGCACCGCAAGGGCACGTTCACCTGTGCCGGCTGTGCGCTGCCGCTGTTCTCGTCGTCGACCAAGTTCGACAGCGGCACCGGCTGGCCGAGTTTCTGGGCCCCCCTGCACGACGCCGTGGGCGAGGACCGCGACACCAGCTACGGCATGGTGCGGGTGGAAGCGCATTGCCGGCGCTGTGGCGGCCACCTGGGCCACGTATTCGATGACGGGCCGCGCCCCACCGGACTCCGCTACTGCATGAATGGCGTCGCGATGAACTTCGTGGCCGCCCCGGAAGAGATGCGCGTACGGGTTCCGAATCGCACCTGACCTGCCGCGCGTTACGTCGCGGTGTTCGAATGCCCCTGTTTCCAGAAGGATCTTCCATGTTGCTGCTTGTCCTGGCCTACCTCGGCGGTGTCCTCACCCTGCTCAGCCCCTGCATCCTGCCGGTGCTGCCGTTCGTGTTCGCACGCGCTGATCGGCCCTTCCTGCGCAGCGGGCTGCCGCTGCTGATCGGCATGGCGCTGATGTTCGCGGTGGTGGCCAGCCTGGCGGCGGTGGGCAGCCAGTGGGTGGCGCAGGCCAACCAGATCGGGCGCTGGCTCGCGCTGGTGGTGATGGCCCTGTTCGCCCTGGCGCTGCTGCTGCCGCGGCTGGCCGACCACCTGCTGTCTCCGTTCCAGCGCGCCGGCGCGCGGTTGAGTGCGCGCGCTGACGCGGCCGACGCGCAGGGCCGTGGCGGCGTGGGCACCTCCCTGCTGATCGGCGTGGCCACCGGCCTGCTGTGGGCTCCGTGTGCGGGTCCGATTCTGGGCCTGATCCTCACCGGAGCCGCCCTGCAGGGAGCCAGCGTCGGTACCAGCGGCCTGCTGCTGGCGTATGCGCTGGGTGCGGCCACCTCGCTGGCACTGGCGCTGTGGGTGGGCGGGCGTGTGTTCAACGCGCTCAAGCAACGGCTGGGCACCACCGAATGGATCCGGCGCGGGCTGGGCGTGGCGGCGCTGCTGGCGGTCGTCGCCATCGCCATGGGCTGGGATACCGGCGTGCTGACCCGTTTGTCCACGGTGAGCACCGCGAAGCTGGAACAAGGGCTGCTGGACGTACTGCCGGCGCAGGAAGACACCGCTGGCCCGGCAATGATGATGTCGGCCGCCCACGGTGGCGACAGTACGCTGCCGGTGGAGGGCGAGCTGCCCTCGCTGGCCGGGGCCACCGACTGGCTCAACAGCCCGCCACTGAGATGCAGCGGGGCTGCGCGGCAAGGTGGTGCTGGTCGACTTCTGGACCTACTCCTGCATCAACTGCCTGCGCGCCCTGCCGCATGTGCGCGAATGGGCCGAGCGCTACCGCGACCACGGCCTGGTGGTGATCGGCGTGCACGCGCCGGAGTTCGCCTTCGAGCGCAACCTGGGCAACGTGCAGCGCGCGGTGAAGGACCTGAAGGTCACCTACCCGGTGGCGATCGACAACGACTTCGCGATCTGGCGTGGCTTCAACAACCGCTATTGGCCGGCGCACTACTTCATTGATGCGCAGGGACGCATCCGCGCGCATCACTTCGGCGAAGGCAACTACGCCCAGTCCGAGCAGATCATCCGCCAGCTGCTGCGCGAGGCCGGGCATGCGCTGCCGGACGACGCTCCCTCCACCGCCCGCGCCATGGCCAGCAGCCGCGAAGGTGTGGAGCGCCAGGCCGACATGGGCAACCTCAAATCGCCGGAGACCTACCTGGGGCATGCGCGTGCCGAGCACTTCGCATCGCCGGGCGGGCAGCAGCCGGACCGGGCCGCCGACTACGCCATTCCGGACACGCTGGCACTGAACCAGTGGGCGCTGGGTGGGCGCTGGACGGTGGGCGACGAGGACGCGCGGCTGGAGCAGGCCGGTGGGCGCATCGCCTTCCGCTTCCATGCACGTGACCTGCACCTGGTGCTGTCGCCGGGCGCGGATGGCAAACCGGTGCGCTACCGGGTGCGGATCGACGGCCAGCCGCCGGGCGACGCGGCCGGCGGCGACAGCGCCGCCGACGGCAGTGGCCAGGTGGATGGCAACCGGCTGTACCAGGTGATTCGTCAGTCCGGGCCGGTGCGCGAGCGCACCTTCGAGATCGAGTTCCTGGACCCGGGCGTGCACGCGTACGCCTTTACGTTTGGTTGATGCGTGGCGGACCGCAGGTCCGCCCTACCGTGGAGACATCGCATGAAGATGGGAATGGAGAAACTGGTGGCCGGCGGCGTGGCACTGGCGATCGCCGCCCTCACGGTCACCGCCGTGGTCAGCCTGGATCGTCCGGTGATGGCCGCACCCGCCAGCCAGGCACAGGTGCCGGCTCCGGTTGGGCGCGCCGCGCTGGCACAGCCGGGCGTGTCGCGTGCCCAGGTGGTATTTGCCGGCGGGTGCTTCTGGGGCGTGCAGGGCGTGTTCCAGCACATGAAGGGCGTGGAGAACGCTGTCTCGGGCTACATCGGCGGCAGCGCCGCCGACGCGGTCTACGAACGCGTGGGCACCGGGCAGACCGGTCACGCCGAAGCGGTGCAGGTCACCTACGATCCGTCGCAGGTGAGCTACGCCCAGCTGATGCAGGTGTTCTTCTCGGTCGCGCACGATCCCACCCAGCTCAACCGGCAGGGACCGGACCGCGGCACCCAGTACCGCTCGGCGGTGTTCGTGGACGACGCCGCGCAGCGCGCGGCCACCCAGGCCTACATCGCCCAGCTGGACCAAGCGAAGGTGTTCCCGGCCAAGGTGGTCACGCAGGTCGACAGCGGCAAGCCGTTCTTCCGTGCCGAGGGCTACCACCAGAACTACCTCACCCTGCACCCGGAGTCGCTGTACATCCGCATCAACGACCTGCCCAAGGTGCAGGACCTGCAGCGCCGGTACCCGGCGCTGTACCGGGAGAAACCGCGGCTGGTGGCCACGGTTTCGGTGCGGTAAGTCGGCGTGGTTACAGCTTCGGAGCGCTGTGCGCCGCCTTGGCAAGCTGCGGCAGTGCCTTGAAGTTGAAGGTCACTTCATAGATCCCGCGCTTTCCCTTTATTGCTTCGACACTGACCAGGGCTCGCCCCCCATCGCGGCGATCTCGTCCAATGAACTCGTAGGGACCGGTACCCTTCTTTGACAACGCAGCGTCGTATACGCGATGAAGCGAGACCTTCGTGCCATCGCCGAGCATCGGCAGCAGTTCGTCAGGCATGAACAGCTTTACGCCCATATCGGTCAATTTTTCCACATCCCTGCTGTAGGTCTGCGCACCCATGCTGCGCTGTTCCAGTTGTACCCCCGGGGCATTGCTGCCAGCGGGCATCTGCCCATTGGCTACCTGGTTCGGTGCGACCGGTCGCACGGCCGGACCCGCCGGATTGGGATTGGCGTTGGCATTGGGCGGAAGGACAGGGCTAGGGGCGGAACCAACTTTGTTGTTGAACATCGAACGAACCACGTGTGAGGGGGACGCGATGCTATGGCGCTCCCGCGCATCTCACTTTCAGATTTGTTTCAAAGGCGGGATCAGGTTGGATGCCAATTGCGACGCCTGCGCCCCCGGCGCATACGGCAGCCGGCCCCAGTACGGCATCGGCAGACGGTCGCGCAGCATCGCCACGTTGTCGTCGATGCGGTCCATGTGCGGGTCCACTTCGTTGGCGATCCAGCCGATGCAGGTCGCACCGCTGGCGGCGATGGCCTGTGCGCTGAGCCGGGCGTGATTGAGGCAGCCCAGGCGCAGGCCGACCACCAGCAGCACCGGCAGCTGCAGGGCGTGGACCAGGTGTGACTGGTCCAGCGCGGCGTTCAGCGGGGCCAGCCAGCCGCCCACCCCTTCTACGACCACGGTGTCGGCCTGGGCGCGCAGACGCGCGAAGGCAGCCTCGATGGGGTCCAGCGACAGGGTCACGCCAGCATCGGCCGCCGCCAGTTCCGGGGCCAGTGGCAGCGGCAGCGCGAACGGATTGAGGTCGGCGTAGGCGGGCACCGGGTGGCTCGCCGCCTGCAGGGCCAGGGCGTCCTCATTGCGCAGGCCCTCCGGGGTCAGGTCGCAGCCGCTGGCGACCGGCTTCATGCCGACCGCGCGCAGGCCGCGCTGGCGCAGGGCGTGCAGCAGCACGCAGCTGCTGAAGGTCTTGCCGATGCCGGTGTCGGTGCCGGTGATGTAGACGGCGGGCGGGAACGAGACAGCTTGGGACATGAGGATCGTGGGGGATGAACGAGGGAGCATTATCGCGGACACGCGTGGCGTGTCCCTACGCTAGACTGCGGCCATGTTTACCTCCTCCTCGCTTACCGGCAGCAAGCCGGAACAGTACGGCCAGCTGCTGGCCCAGGCCCGCGCCCTGGTGCACGGTGAATCGGACCGCATTGCCAATGCCGCCAACCTGTCGGCGCTGGTCTACCACGCCCTGCCGGAGCTGAACTGGGCGGGTTTCTACTTCTTCGACGGCACCGAGCTGGTGGTCGGCCCGTTCCAGGGCCTGCCGGCCTGCGTGCGCATTCCGCTGAGCAAGGGCGTGTGCGGCGCGGCGGCATCCACCCGTACCACCCAGCGCATCGAGGACGTGGACGCCTTCCCGGGGCATATCGCCTGCGATTCGGCCTCGCGCTCGGAGCTGGTGGTGCCGCTGTTCAAGGGCGACACCCTGATTGGCGTGTTCGACCTGGACAGCCCGGTGCTGGCCCGCTTCGATGCTGATGACCAGGCGGGTCTGGAAGCCATTGCCGCGGTCTTCGTCGAGGCACTGGGATGAGTGCCAAGCTGCGCAACATCGGGCCCAAGAGCGCTGCCTGGCTGCGCCAGGTCGGGTTGCGCACGCCGGAGGACCTGGCCGCCACCGGCGCGGTCGGGGCCTTCGTGAAGGTGAAGCGGGCCGGGTTCAAGCCCAGCCTCAACCTGCTGTATTCGCTGGAGGGCGCGCTGCAGGACTGCCATTGGCAGGAGCTGCCGGAGGCGCGCCGCACCACGCTGGTGGCGGAGTACGAGGCAATCATTGCCGAGCAGCCGCTGAAGAAGGCTCCGCCGGCGTCCGGGCCGGTGTATGAGCGGGTGGTCGGGGATGACGATTTCGACGAAGGCGCAGACACCGACGACGGGCGGGACGACGCGTAACGCATTGTTGCGGGCTGGCGGCGTGATCGCGCCGTAGCCGTGCCGGTTTCGTCTACACTGCGCCGACTTTCAGGTGACGGGTGCCTTTGGCCACCCGTTTAAACGGGAAGCCGGTGAACAAGCCGGCGCTGCCCCCGCAACGGTAAGCGTGGAAGCCAGGCAACAAGCCACTGTGCTGCGGCATGGGAAGGCGCCTGGCGCGATGGTCCGCCATCGACCCGCCAGCCCGGAGACCGGCCTGGAAGCCGACTGGTTGCGATGCGGCGGGCATGGCGGCGGCAAGCAGTGCCGTGCGCGTCTGCCCACCGTCGTCGTCCGTTGCAGCGTGATCCTCCTTTCCCTTGCCGCGCGGGCGTGCGCGGTGCCCGGAGTGATTGATGAAGCTGCAAACCCCTGCTTTGAAAGTGATGTCCCTGGCCGTGCTGAGCACACTGCCGCTGCTGGCCGCCGCACAGGACGATGCCACCGCGCTCGATGACGTGCTGGTCACCGCCACCCGTACCCCCATCGCCCTGCAGGACAGCATCGCCCCGGCCCAGGTGATCGACCGCGCCGAGATCGAACGCAGCCAGGCCCCCTCGCTGCAGGACCTGCTGCGCGGCCGCGCCGGCATCAACCTCAACAACAGCGGCGGGCTGGGCAAGCAGAGTTCGCTGTTCCTGCGCGGCACCAATTCGGCCCACACGCTGGTGCTGGTGGACGGCGTGCGCATCAACACCGGCGACCTCGGCCTGGCGATGATCCAGGACCTGCCGCTGGAGCAGATCGAGCGCGTGGAAATCGTGCGCGGTCCGCAGTCCAGCCTGTACGGTGCCGACGCGATTGGCGGCGTGATCCAGATCTTCACCCGTCGCAACACCGGCACCTTTGCCCCGCACTTCCAGCTGGGTGGCGGCAGCAATGGCCTGCGTGAGGCGAGCGGTGGCATTGGCGGCAGCGGCGAGCGCGGCTGGTTCGGCACCGATATCGCCTACCAGCACACCGACGGCATCAACAGCTGCCGCGGCGATGCGGCCACTTTCGCCGGTTGCGGCGCGGACGAGCCCGACCGTGACGGTTACCGCAACCTGTCGATGAGCCTGCGCGGCGGCTACGCCCTGACCGATGCGCTCAGCGTGGAAGGCACCGCGCTGCGTGCCGAAGGCGAGAACCACTACGACGGCTACTACAACTACTCGGAAACGCTGCAGCAGGTGCTGGGCGGCAAGGTGCGCTATGCACCGGGCGAGCGCTTCACGTTGACCGCCAACGTCGGCCGCGCCGACAACGAGTCGGACAACTACAACGACAGCACCTGGCTGGGCGCGGCACAGACCCACCGCGACAGCGCATCGGTGCAGGCGGATATTGGCGTGGCCGAAGGCCAGCTGCTCAGTGCGGGCGTGGACTGGAGCCAGGACGCGCTGGATGGCAGCAGTGCGGGCTATCTGGTCGACAGCCGCGACAACACCGGTGTGTTCGTGCAGTACCAGGCCCGCTTCGGCGCGCACCACCTGCAGGCCAGCGCGCGCAACGACGACAACGAACAGTTCGGCAACCACACCACCGGCAGCCTCGGCTGGGGCATGGACCTGGGCGCTGGCTTCCGTTTGAACGCCAGCTACGGCACCGCGTTCAAGGCACCCACTTTCAGTGATCTGTACGACCCGTGGAGCGGCGTGCCCACGCTGGACCCGGAAACGTCCAAAAGTGCGAACCTGGGCATCGCCCAGCAGGGCGACGGCTGGCGCTGGGGCCTGGATGTGTATGAAACCCGCATCGACGACCTGATCACCTACGACGCCACCACCTTCATGATGTCGCAGGTGGAGAAGGCCCGCATCCGCGGTGCCGAGCTGACCGGCTCGCTCGCGGTGGCCGGGTTTGACTTGAATGCACAGGTCAGCCACACCGACCCGCGCAACCGCACCGACGGCAGCGCGCAGTTCGACAACTGGCTGGCGCGACGCGCGCAGAACACCGCGCGCCTGGATGTTGACCGCAACTTCGGTGGTTTCCGTGCCGGCATTACCGCGTTCGGTGCGGGCAAGCGATATGACAATGCGGCCAACACCGTGCGTCTGGCCGGTTATGGCACGCTGGATCTGCGCCTGGAGTATGCGATCAGCCGCGACTGGTCGGTGCTGGGCCGGGTCAGCAATGTGTTCGACCGCGAGTATGAAACCGTGGCCTGGTACAACCAGCCGGGGCGTGAGTACCGGTTGAGCATTCGTTACCAGCCGAAGTAAACCGGTTGGTTTGGCCGGCACCCCGCGGTGCCGGCCAACGGCCGGCGCTACCGGGATCCCGCGTCACTCCGGAAGCACGATCAGTTCACGCAGGTCGTCCATCACCGCGACGGCCTGCACGGCCTCCAGGTCCAGCCCGCGCGGGTAGCCGTAGCGCACCAGTGCAATGGGCATGCCGGCATCCATCGCCGCGCGGTAGTCGGTGATCGAATCGCCCACCATCAATGCAGCCAACGGTGCCACGTTGAACGCCGCTGCGATGTGCCGCAAGGGCGCACCGTTCGGTTTGCGTTCGGGCAGCGAGTCGCCGCCGAGCACCAGGGAAAAGGAGTCCTGCACGCCCAGATGCGCCAGCAGCGGGCCGACCATCGCGTGCGGCTTGTTGGTGCAGATCGCCAGGGTGACGTTGTGTTCGCGCAGCGCCTGCAGCGCCGGCACCACGCCGTCATACAGGCGCGGGCTGCGCAGCAGGCATTCCTGATAATGACGCATGAAACCGGGCATCACCGCGTCCAGGTCGCCGGCATGGCCGGCGGCGGTGAACGCCTGCTCGACCAGGCGGCGCACACCGTCGCCGATCCAGGTGTGCACGGTGGCTTCGGGAACACGCGGCAACTGCTGGTCTTCCAGCGTGCGATTGAGGGCTTCGGCGATGTCGGCAGCACTGTCGACCAGGGTGCCGTCGAGGTCGAAGATCACCAGCGGGTGGGGATAGGGCAAAGCGGTGTGACCCATGAACGTGGGAACCGCCATTGTAGAGCCACGCTCGGCATGGCAGGCCACGCAGGGCGTGGCGCTACATCCGCGCGCGGAATTCCTCGCTGGCAAAACGCTCCACCAGGAAATCCAGAAAGCTGCGCATCAGCGCCGGCAGCTGCCGGCGCGACGCGTACACCGCATGCAGCCCCATCACCTCCAGTTCGTACTCCGGCAACACCTGCACGAGCTCACCGGATTCCAGCAGCGGCCCGATCTGATAGATCGGCAACATCGCAATGCCAGCACCGGCGCGCACGGCTTCCACCAGCAATGACGCCTCATTCGCGCTGATGTTGCCGCCCACCGCCACGCTCACGGTGCGGCCATCGCGCTGCAGCTGCCACACGCTCTTGCCCACGTAGTGGTGAGTCAGGCAGTTGTGCGCGGCCAGGGCATCGGCGGTGGCCGGTGCGCCGTGTGCGGCCAGATAGGCAGGGGACGCGCACAGCACCGAATGGCACTGCGCCAGCGGTCGTGCGATCAGGTTGGGGTCAATCGCCCGCGAGATCCGGACCGCCACGTCCACCCGCTCTTCGACCAGATTCACCATCCGGTCCACCAGCAGCAGCTCGACCCGGGTCAGCGGGTAGCGCCGCACGAACCCGGCCACGGCCGCGGCCAGGTGCGATTGCCCGAACGAGACGCTGGCGGTTACCCGCAGCACGCCGTGGGGCTCGGGGTTGTCGCTGGCCAGTTCGCCGTGCAGTTCTTCACCGATGGCCAGCATCTGCCGGAACCGCAGCAGCGCGGCCTCGCCCGGGCCGGTCAGGCTGATCCGGCGCGTGGTCCGGTGCAGCAGGCGCGCGCCCAGCCAGCGCTCCACCTCGGCCAGATACCGGGTGACCATGGCCCGCGACATGTCCAGCGCCTCGGCCGCAGCGGTCAGGCTGCCGCGCTCCACCACTTCCACGAACACCGTCATGGCCGTCATCCGGTCCATCTGATCGATCCACGCAACAAATTAGGCCGTTATACGCGGTTTTTCGTTCGATTTCAGGCGCATAACCTGAGCATCCTCCCTCAACGGAACCCAAGCTCATGAAGATTGCCCTTGTTGGTGCCACCGGCAACATCGGTCGCGAGATTGCCCGCCAGGCGCTGGAACGTGGCCACCAGGTCACCGCCATCGTCCGCCGCGACAGCGGCCTGCCGGCCGAACTGGACGGTGCCCAGCTGGCGATTGCCGCGCTGGACGATACTGACGCCGTGGCCGCGGTGATCGCCGGCCACGACGTGCTGGCCAGCGCGTTCGGCCCGCGCCCGGGCGACGACCCGGCCACCGTCACCACCGTGACCGGCCAGCTGGTGCAGGCCGCGCGCCAGGCCGGCGTACCGCGCTTCCTGATGGTGGGCGGGGCCGGCACCCTGGAAGTGGCACCGGGCGTGCAGCTGGTGGACACCGAGGGCTTCCCGGACGCGTACAAGCCGGTGGCGTTGGCCGCGCGCAAGGCGTTCAACCTGTTGCAGCAGGTGGACGACCTGGACTGGACGTTCTATTCGCCGGCCGCCGAGATCGGACCGGGGCCGCAGAAGGGCGGGTTCCGCACCCAGGCGAAGCAGTTCCTGGTCGGGGCCGATGGGCATAGCCGGATCAGCTATGCCGATTATGCGGATGCGTTCGTGAGTGAGATCGAGACGCCGCAGTACAAGCGCCAGATTGCTACTGTGGCGTATTGAGGTGTGACGGGGCGCGCGCGGATTCGGGGGTTTTCATGCCCTACCGCACGCGGCCCTGTTATCGGCAGTCGACTGACGTGCGACTCTACCGGTGCCTGGCATCGCGGGGCACCGTGAACAACGAACGGTGCCATTGGTGAGGTCGCATTCCAGTCGGCGGCCGATATCAACGATCATCGCGACGAAGGCATGACCCCGGCATCGCGGGTCACGGCGCGTCGAACAATCCTGGCTGCACCACCTCATCGGGCTCGCGGAACCCGCCCAGTCCCACCCCGACCAGGCGGTAGCGGGTCTCCACCGGCAGGTCCACCCGCGCCCGCAGCGCCAGCGCGATATCCCGCAGTTCCTCCAGCGACGCCGGCGGTGCCTCCGGGGTGAAGCTGCGGGTGATGATGCGGAACTGCGAGGTCTTCAGCTTCAGCACCACAGTGTGCCCCACCCGCTCGGTCTTGCGGGTGGCCTGCCAGGTGCGCGCGGCCAGCTCGACAATGGCCGGCTCCAGTGCCTCCAGCGGCAGGTCCTCGGCAAAGGTGTCCTCGGCGGAAATCGACTGCACCGGCTGGTCCGGTTCCACCGGCCGATTGTCGATGCCGCGCGCACGCCGGTACAGGCTTTCACCGAAGCTGCCAAAACGCGCCTGCAGCGCCTCCAGCGGCAACGCGCGCAGGTCGCCGACGGTCACGATGCCCAGTTCGCTCAACTTGCCTTCCATCACCTTGCCCACGCCAGGCACGCGCTTGACCGGCAGCGGGGTGAGGAACTGCTCCACCCGGTGCGGCGGCACCACGAACTGCCCGTCCGGCTTGCGCCAGTCCGAGGCGATCTTGGCCAGGAACTTGTTCGGCGCGATGCCGGCCGAGGCGGTCAGCTGGGTCTCCTCGCGGATCTGCGCACGAATCAGCTGCGCAATCTCGGTGGCCACGGTCATTCCGCCCTTGTGTGCGGTGACGTCCAGATACGCTTCGTCCAGCGACAGCGGCTCCACCAGGTCGGTATGGCGCAGGAAGATCTCGCGCACCTGCCGCGACACCGCCTTGTAGCGGCTGAAGTCCGGCGGCACGAACACCGCGTCGGGGCACAGGCGCTCCGCCCGCAGCGCCGGCATCGCCGAGCGCACCCCGAACACGCGCGCCTCGTAGGAGGCCGCGCACACCACCGAACGCGCACCCTTCCACGCCACCACCACCGGCTTGCCGCGCAGCGACGGATTGTCGCGTTGCTCCACCGACGCGTAGAACGCGTCCATGTCGACATGAATGATCTTGCGGAGGGCGGACACGTTGGCAGGCTTGGGATTCAGATGAACAAGATTACAGCCACACGCTTGAGTATGGTCTTTTCATAACAACAACATGCGTTTTTCAAGCTGAAAACACTACGCCGGCGTACGGTTAAAACGTTTGATTGAATCACTTTTTCTCTGCACTCTCAGCGCCTGTTTCCGCTGCAACTTCTTCAGGATTGCGCTTTCCATGACTCGTCTCAACGCGTTCTCGCGCGAACAGCTGCTGGCCAGTGCCCGCGGTGAACTGTTCGGCCCGGGCAGTGGTCGCCTGCCCAACGACCCGATGCTGATGTTCGACCGCATCACCGACATCCGCGAAGACGGCGGCCCCCACGGCAAGGGCATGGTACGCGCCGAACTGGATATCCGCCCGGACCTGTGGTTCTTCGGCTGCCACTTCATCGGCGACCCGGTGATGCCCGGCTGCCTGGGCCTGGATGCGATGTGGCAGCTGACCGGTTTCTACCTGACCTGGCTGGGCGCACCCGGCCGTGGCCGTGCGCTGGGCTGTGGCGAGGTGAAGTTCACCGGCCAGGTGCTGCCGGAAGCGAAGCTGGTCAGTTATGAAATCGACATCACCCGTGTGATCAACCGCAAGCTGGTGATGGCCCAGGCCGACGCCCGCATGCTCGTGGACGGCCGCGAGATCTACACCGCCAAAGACCTGCGTGTAGGTCTGTTCACTTCGACCGAGAATTTCTGATGCGTCGCGTAGTCATCACCGGAATGGGCATCACCTCGTGCCTGGGCAATGATCTGGACACCGTTTCGAGCGCACTGCGCGAAGGCAAGGCGGGCATCCGTCCGCTGCCCGATCACGCCGAAGCCGGCCTGCGCAGCCACGTCGGCGGCAATGTGCTGCTGGACCTGGACGCGCAGATCGACCGCAAGCTGAAGCGCTTCATGAGCGATGCGTCGGCATACGCCTACATCGCCATGCGCGATGCGATTGCCGATGCCGGCCTGGATGAAAGCCAGGTTGCCAACCCGCGCACCGGCCTGATCGCCGGTTCCGGCGGCGGTTCCAGCCAGTGGCAGGTGGAATCGGCGGACATCCTGCGCGCGCGTGGCGTGCGCAAGGTGGGCCCGTACATGGTGCCGCGCACGATGTGCTCCACCGTGTCGGCCTGCCTGGCCACCGCGTTCCAGATCAAGGGCCTGAGCTATTCGCTGTCAGCGGCGTGCGCGACCTCGGCGCACTGCATCGGGGCGGCAGCGGACCTGATCCGTCACGGCGCGCAGGACGTCATGTTCGCGGGCGGCGGTGAAGACCTGCACTGGTCGATGAGCGTGATGTTCGATGCGATGGGCGCGCTGTCGACGCGTTTCAACGAAACCCCCGGGACAGCCTCGCGTCCGTACGACAAGGACCGCGACGGCTTCGTCATCGCCGGCGGTGGCGGCATGCTGGTGCTGGAAGACTACGACCACGCCGTGGCCCGTGGTGCGCGCATCTATGCCGAACTGGTCGGTTATGGCGTGACCTCGGACGGCGCGGACATGGTGGCTCCGTCCGGTGAAGGCGCGGTGCGCTGCATGCACATGGCGATGGCCAACGTCAGCGGCCCGATCGACTACCTCAACACCCACGGCACCTCCACCCCGCTGGGCGACGTGACCGAGCTGAAGGCCGTGCGCGAAGTGTTCGGCGAAGCGGTACCGCCGCTGTCGTCGACCAAGGCGTTGTCGGGTCATTCGCTGGGCGCGGCCAGCGTGCACGAGGCGATCTACTGCCTGCTGATGATGCGCGACGGCTTCATTGCCGGTTCGGCCAACATCGGCGAACTGGACCCGGCCGTGGAAGGCTTCCCGATCGTGCGCGAGACGCAGGCGACGCAGTTGAACACCGTCATGTCGAACAGCTTCGGCTTCGGCGGAACGAACGCGGCGCTGGTGTTCGGGCGGGTTTGATTCCCGTATCGCCGGGCTCTGCCCGGCTGTTGTTGGTTTTGGGCGAACAGCCGGCGGCCACGTGTATCCGTGTTTGGTCGTGCCGGGGTGGGTTTGCGGGACACGCCGTGAACCCATCCTTGGGGGCTCGTAGAAAACATCCATGTTTTCTACGGTCCCG
>DGLB01000028.1:27515-64232 GCA_002387845.1 Stenotrophomonas maltophilia
TGCGGCGATCGAGCTTACATGGACGTACTTGCAGCGTCCCCCGGAACGCCCGTCCCGAGCCGCCAAGCCAGGGTTCCCGTGAACACCGGCTGTTCGCACGAATCCAACAGCAGCCGGGCAAGCCCGGCTCTACGTAAAGCATGCAATTGCAGACGTTTGCGGTGCATGCAGTTGCAGGCGTTTGTGGGGCGAGCAAGTGCAGGCAGGTGCAGGGCGGGCAATCAGCCAGTGAAGTGCGGCAGCAGCAGCGCGTGTACGTCGGTGAGGGAGTCGGCGATGCGGTGGCCGAGGGCGCGTTGGGGGGCGTCGGGCAGCACCAGGTCGGGGACCTGGATGACCGTCATGCCGGCGGCCAGGGCGGCGCGGGTGCCGGCGGGGGAATCTTCCAACGCCAGGCAGCGGGCGGGGGCCTTGCCCAGCTTGGCCGCGGCCAGCAGGTAGATGTCCGGGGCCGGCTTGGGGTGGCTGACGTCGCTGCTGGTCACCACCGCTGCGAAGTACGGCAGCAGGCCGCACGCGGCCAGCTTGCGTGACGCGCGCGGTTCGCGCGTGGAGGTCGCCACCGCGCGGGGAATGTCGTGCTGCTTCAGCAGCTCCAGCAGTTCGACGATGCCCGGCCGCAGCGGCAGGCCCTGCTGCGTGCGTGCCTCGTACAGATCGTGGCAGCGCGTGTACAACGCCTGCATCTGTTCCGCATCCACGTGCTGCCGCAGCAGCAACTCGCAGTCGCGGTCGCCCAGGCCCACCAGCTGCAGCCAGAACGCCGCCTCGATCGGCAACGCCAGTTCGGCCGCCGCCTGCGACCAGCACGCGATCGACACGCGCTCGCTGTCGATCATCAGTCCATCCATGTCGAAGATCACCGCCTCCGGCAGGAACGGCAGCGCGGCCAGCGGGGTCATGCGGCGTTGAACAACGTGTCGAGGTCCGTCGCATCCAACAGGCGCCACTCGCCTTCCGGCAGCGCGCCCAGGGTCAGTCCACCGATCCGGCTGCGGTGCAGTGCGTCCACGTGGTTGCCCACCGCCGCGAACATCCGCCGCACCTGGTGATAACGACCTTCATGCAGCACCAGCTGCGCCTGGCGGGGTCCCTGTACGTCCAGTTCCGCCGGCAGCAGCGGCTTGTCGTCCGATTCCAGCATCAGCGTGCCGCTGGCGAAACGCGCGCCTTCGTCGCCGCGCAGGTCCTGCGCCAGCGTCGCTTCGTACGCCTTGTCCAGCTTCGCCTTCGGCGACACGATCCGGTGCAGCAGCGCGCCGTCGTCGGTCATCAGCAACAGCCCGCTGGTGTCGCGGTCCAGCCGTCCCACCGACGACAGCTGCGGCGAGCGCTCGCGGAAACGCGGCGGCAACAGGTCGTAGATCAGCCGACCGGTGTCCTTGGTCGAACAGGTGTAGCCGCGCGGCTTGTGCAGCATCAGGGTCAGCCCCGGCGGCGGGTCCAGCGGCTCGCCGTCCACCCGGATCGCCGCATGCGCCACGGCGTCGTCGGCGTACAGCACCTCGCCCTCGGCGTCGGTGATGCGGCCCTCACGGAACATCTGCTGCACCTGCTTGCGGCTGCCGTAGCCCAGGTTGGCGATGTGCTTGACCAGCTTCATGCGCGACCGCCGCTGCGGCCGCGGGTGGCTTCAATCAGCTTGAAGCCGTCGCGCTCGGCGGCCACGCGGACCTCGCCGAAGCTTTCATTGAGAATCTGCTCGTACGGCAGGTGACGGTTGGCCACCAGCCACAGCCGCCCACCCGGGCGCAGCGCCTGCGCGGCCACCGCGATGAAGCGCTGGCCGATGTCCGGCCGGTCGGCGCGGGCCGGGGTGTGAAACGGCGGGTTGGTCACGATGAAGTCGTAGCGGCCCTCGATGCCCGCGGTGACGTCCTGCCACAGGTAACGCAGCGTCGCCGGGCTGCCCAGCGCCTCCAGGTTCACCTTCGCCAGCGCCAGCGCGCGGCCTTCGGCCTCGAACAGGTCCAGCCCGGTCACCTTCGGGCAACGGCTCAGCACTTCACTGGACAGGTAGCCGAAGCCCGCACCCAGGTCCGCGCCCTGCCCGGCCAGGTCGGCCGGCAGCTGTTCCACCAGCAGCGCCGAGGCCGGGTCGATGCGGTCCCAGGCGAAGATGCCCGGGCGGCTCTGGAAGCGGCCGCCGAGAATCCCCCGTGGGGCGTCCAGCGCGGCCCAGCGCGCCGCCAGCGCAGCGTCGTGCTGGCCGTTCAGCGGGGCCGTCCAGTACACCCGGCAGTGGTTCTTGGTCAGCTTGCCGCCCAGCCCCGCCAACTGCTGCAGGTCACTTTCGCCGGAGCGCGCGCCCTCGTTGTTGTGCTGGCAGGCGACCACGATGCCGCCCGGTGCGGCCAGCGCCAGGGCGCGGGCGAACAACGCACGCGCCTCTTCGCGCTGGCGCGGCGGCAGCACCAGCACCACCGGGTAACGGGTGGTGTCGGCAGCCAGCTGGGCCTCGTCTCGTACCGTCCAGCCGCTGGCCTCCAGGGCCGCCGCGAAGGGCCGGAAGCTCTGCTCGCAGACCAGCTGGCCCGGCTGGGCACGCTCGCGCAGCGGCCAGCCGTCGCGGGCACGCAGGAACAGCACCGGGCCGGACGGCCAGTCCAGGGCCCCGCCGAAGGGCAGGAACAGGGTTTCCAGGGGGGCGTCGTGCTGGGGGGCCATGCGAGGTACGTCTTGAAATGAGACCGCCATTCTACCGGTTCGCCAGGGTGAGCCACGCCGATTAGCATTTGTTCAACGGGGTCTTGATGCCCTCGCAACATCGTGTCGGTCAGGGTAAAGGTTCCTTCGTAGCGGAGCTGGCTCATGCGTGCATTGTTCGTCGGTGGCAAGGTCGACAACAGCGAAATGGATCTGGAAGGCGCGCAGCCGCCGGTTCACTACCCTGAAGATACCGGCGGCGGGCATGCGCGCTATCGCCTGCACCAGGTCGGTCGCCAGTCAGATGGCCAGGTGGCGTATGCGGTGTACGGCGCGCCCGACATGGCCGACGACGAAGTGGCACGGGTGGCCGAAGAGCGCGCCTATGCGCGGCGCTTCGAGGCCGAACCGGAAGTGTTCCAGCACTGAGCGTGGAGGCCGCCGGTCACTCGATCGGCGGCAGCTCACGGATTGATGCGATCTGGTCCAACCAGACATGGTGCTGCTGCACCGGCGCATCCAGATCATCCAGCCGCAACTCGCCGTTGCTGCCCTCGTTCTCGTCCGCATCGCGATACTGCTGCACGGTCGGACGCACCGCCACTGTTCCCAGCACGCGACTGCCGTCCTTCAATGTCAGTTCCACCCGGGCCTCGTCGGGCAGCTGCGGCAGCAGTGCCTTCAGCCGCGCGATGTCGTCGGCATGGGTATAAACAACCGGTGCAGTACGTGACATGATCTTCCTCGCGTTATGACACGCCATGCGTGTCAACGAACATCCGCCCTCGCCTGGGCCAGCACGTTGCGTACCGCCGTTACCAGCTGCGCCACGGAATAGGGTTTGGCCACATGCTCCTGGAACCCCGAGGCCAGCGCGCGCTTGCGGTCATCGGCCCGTGCCAGCGCCGTCACTGCCACAGCCGGCAATGCCTTCGCATCCACCCCCATGTCCTCGCGCAGGGTGCGCACCAGTCCGTAACCATCCATGCCCGGCATGCCGATATCGGTGAGCAGCGCATCCACCTGTTCGTGCCGGCCACCATCCAACAGTGCCAGCGCTTCGCCGGCAGACGCGGCGACGGTCACCTGCGCGCCCTGCTCTTCCAGCATGCGCCGCAGGTACTCCAGCACTTCGGGTTGATCTTCCACCGCGACCAGGCGCAGGCCGCGCAGCGGATAGGGTTCGATCACCTGCTCGCTGATCGGTCCATTGAACACTTCGCGCAGCGGCCGGCCATCGGCCTGCGGCTGGTAGCACGGCAGGCTGACCGTGAACTGCGCGCCGTGGCCCTGGCCCTCGCTGGCCGCACTGACCGTGCCGCCATGCAGTTCCACCAGCTGCTGCACGATCGCCAGGCCCAGGCCCAGGCCGCCGTGGCGGCGGGTGGTGGTGCCATCGGCCTGGCGGAAGCGGCTGAACAGATGGCGCAGGAATTCCGGCGCGATGCCGTCGCCGGTGTCGCGCACGGTGATGACCCAATGCCCGCCTTCGCGCGCCAGGGTCACCGTGACCGAGCCTTCGGCCGGGGTGAACTTGATCGCATTGGACAGCAGGTTCCACCACACCTGCTGCAGGCGGGTGGCATCGCCCAGCACCAGCGCGCCCTCTTCGGGCAGGTGCAACTGCATGTCCAGCGCCTTGCCTTCGGCGACCAGCTCCTGCGCACCCAGCGCCTCGGTCAGCTGCGCGCGCAGGTCCACCACTTCCACTTCCAGCTGCACCTTGCCCAGCAACATGCTGCTCAGGTCCAGCATGTCCGAGATCAGGCGCTTCTGCGCCATCGCGCTGTTGGCGATCACGCCCAGGCCCTTGAACAGCGGGCTGGTGTTGTCCACCCGCTGCAGCAGCAGCTCGCTCCACCCCAGGATGGTGGTCAGCGGCGTGCGCAGCTCGTGCGACAGCGTGGCCAGGAATTCGTCTTTCAACCGCGCCATGTTTTCCGCGGCGCTGCGCGCGGCGCGCTCGGACTGCAGCAGCTCCTCGCGCGCCATTTCGATTTCGCGGCGCTCGGTCACGTCCGGGCTGCTGCCGGCCAGGCCGATGAAGCGGCCCATGCGCGAGAAGCGCGGCCGTGCGTTCATTTCCAGCCAACGCCACTGACCGTCCGAACGCAGGCCACGCACCAGCGCCTGCATCGAACGCTGTGCCTTCAGCGCTTCCTGCAGCTCGTAATCGAACACCGAGGCGTCGTCCGGATGCACCAGCCCACGCCATACATCTTCCGGCACGCGCTGCTCGTCACCGCCGAAGAACTCGGTGAACGCGCTGTTGACGAAGCGGGCATGGCCGCGGTCATCCAACACCCAGACCGGCATCGGCAGGCCGTCGGCCAGCGCGGAGAAACGCGCCTCGCTTTCGGCCAGATCCACTTCCACCTGCTTGCGGCTGGTGATGTCGAAGAACAGGATCGCCACCTGGCGCTGCTCGGGCTCACCCACGCGCATGGCTTCCACCGAGTACCACCGGCCCAGTGAGCGCGCCTCCATGTCGAAATGGTGCGGCCGACCGGTCAGCGCCACCTGGCCGTAGATCTGGTACCACTCCGGCTCGTGCGCCGGCTGCAGCTCGCTCATCAACCGGCCTGCGGCATCGGTCAGCCCGGTATTGCGCTCGAAAGCCTCGTTCACCTGCACGAAGCGATAGTCCACGCCCACGTCATTTTCGAACAGGCATTCCACCACGCAGAAGCCGGCATTGAGCCCTTCCAGCACGTGTCGGTGCAGGGCGGGATCAAGCGCAGGGGCCACCGGGGCGGCGCGTTCGAGGGTCGGTACGGTCGGGCTGGACAAGGAGGTCAAAGGGCGTGGCAGGCAGAGCGCTGGGAGATAGCATCATCCAGACCGCGTATTCGTAGCGTCAAGCGCGGGATTCATGTGTACCCCGGGTGAATTCATGCCAAATACGACGAATGTGTCGCAGTTTTGCCAATTGTCCCGGGCTGTGATCGGGATCACACTGCGTTGGGCCATTCTGACCACTTACGGGAGTTCGCAATGAACCTCAAAACCCTGATCACGGCCGCGCTGGGCGGCCTGCTGGCTTTAGCCACGCTGTCGGTCGCGGCGGCACCGCGCACCGTGACGGACCCGAAAGCGCCGCGGGCGCTGGAACAGGAAGGCCCGGTGCAGGTGCGCTGGACCGACCCGGCCGAGTTTGCCGAACTGCGCAACAACTCCAACCGCTGGGAGGCCGAACGCGGCAACTGGGTCTACGACCTGGCCCGCTACCTCCGCACCACGGCAGCCAAGCAGCTGGCCCCCGGCCAGACCCTGGACGTGACCATTACCGACATCAAGCGCGCCGGCGACTACGAGCCGCAGCACGTGCGTGCCCAGGACATCCGCATCATGAAAGACATCTACCCGCCGCGCATGACGCTGGACTATGTACTGAAAGACGCCCAGGGCAACGTGCTGAAGCAGGCCACCGGAGAGAAACTGATGGACACGGGCTATCTCAGCACCGGTGCGGGCCTGCTGTCGAACAGCGACCCGCTGCGCTATGAAAAGCGGATGCTGAAGGACTGGCTGCGAAAAGTGTTACCGACCGCCTGACGCATCGGTTGCGTCAGGCTTCTTGTCAGCCGGGCAAGCCCGGCTCTACATGGCCGGGCAAGCCCGGCTCTACATGGCCGGGCAAGCCCGGCTCTACGTGGGTCTTTCGTCAGCTGCGGATTTCGCGCGCCACGCGCTTCACCGCGCACGGCAGCTGATACGCGCTCACGTTGCACAGCGGGGCCAGCACGTCCAGGCGCGGGTTCTGGCCCCACAGTTCCACCGTGCTGCCCACCCCGGCCTGCGGCAGGTCGGTCAGGTCCACGGTCAGCATGTCCATCGATACACGGCCGATCAGATGCGCGGGCTGGCCGTCGATCTGCACCGGGGTGCCGTTCGGGGCGAACTGCGGGTAGCCGTCGGCATACCCCATCGCGACCACGCCCACGCGGGTGGGCCGCTCGGCCACGAAGCGTGCGCCGTAGCCCACCGGTTCACCGGCGGCAATCTCACGCACCGCGAAAATCTTCGACTGCATGGTCATCACCGGACGCAGCCGTTCGGTCTGCGCGCTGCTGCCCGGCAGCGGGTTGGCCCCGTACAACATCAGGCCCGGGCGCACCCAGTCACTGCGTACTTCCGGCCAGCCCAGCAGCGCCGGCGAATTGCACAGGCTGGTCTCGCCGGCCAGGCCCTCGATCGCGGCGGCAAACGTGGCGGCCTGCTCGCGGGTGCGCGGGTTGTCCAGCTCGTCAGCGCGGGCCAGGTGGCTCATCAATACCAGCGGCCCAACCTGCGGCAGCGCCGACAGGCGTGCATGCGCGCTGCGGAAATCGGCCTGCGACAGCCCCAGCCGGTGCATGCCGCTGTCCAGCTTCAGCCAGATGTTCAAGGTGGCGTCGGTCTGGAACGCTTCCACGGCGTCCACCTGCCACGGCGCGGCCACGGCAAACCACAGGCGGTGCTGCACGATCAGCGGCAGCTCGGCGGCATCGAAGAAACCTTCCAGCAGCAGAATCGGCGTGCTGATGCCAGCCGCGCGCAGTTCCAGCGCCTCCTCGATGCAGGCCACCCCGAACGCGTCGGCCTCGCCTTCCAGCGCGCGCGCGCACACCACCGCACCGTGGCCGTAGGCATCGGCCTTCACCGCCGCCAGGGTCTTGCGACCGCCGCCCAGTTCACGGGCCAGGCGGAAGTTGGAGCGCAACGCGTCCAGGTCGATCAACGCGCGGGCAGGACGCATGTTTCAGTTTCACTCTGTTGGAAAGCGGCGGCGTGCGGATTGGCACGCCCGCCATAACGGAAGATGTCCAGGCCTTCGGTGCTGATCTGCGGCTGGCGCGCGCTCATCAGGTCCGCCAGGTAGCGACCCGACCCGCAGGCCATGGTCCAGCCCAGCGTGCCGTGGCCGGTATTGAGGAACAGGTTGCGGTACGGCGTGGCCCCGATCACCGGGGTGCCGTCCGGGGTGGCCGGGCGCAGCCCGGTCCAGAACTCGGCGCGGCTGAGGTCGCCGCCGTGCGGGTAGAGGTCGCGCACCACCTTTTCCAGGGTGGCGCGGCGGCGCGGCGACAGCGACAGGTCGAACCCGCCCACTTCGGCCATGCCGCCCACGCGGATGCGGTCGTCGAAACGGGTCACGGCCACCTTGTAGCTTTCGTCCAGGATGGTCGAGGTGGGGGCCATCGCCGGATCGGTGATCGGCAGGGTCAGCGAGTACCCCTTCAACGGGTACACCGGCAGATGCATGCCCAGCGGTGCCACCAGCGACGGCGAATAGCTGCCCAGCGCGACCACGTAGTGGTCGGCGGTTTCCAGCTGGCCGTCGATGCGCACGCCGGTGATGCGGTTGCCGCTGGTTTCCAGCCCGGCAATGTCCTGGTCGAAGCGGAATTCCACGCCGGCGGCAGTGGCCATCTGCGCCAGGCGGCGGGTGAACAGCTGGCAGTCGCCGGTCTGGTCACGCGGCAGGCGCAGCGCACCGACCAGGGTGTCTGCCACCGCGGCCAGCGCCGGTTCGGCGGCGATGATGCCGGCGCGGTCCAGCACTTCATACGGCACGCCGTACTGCGCCAGCACCTCGATGTCCTGCGCCGAGGCGTCCAGCTGCTGCTGGGTGCGGAACAACTGGGTGGTGCCCAGGTCGCGGCCTTCGAATTCGATGCCGGTTTCAGCGCGCAGTTCATTCAGGCAGTCGCGGCTGTACTCGGACATGCGCACCATGCGCGCTTTGTTGATCGCATAGCGCTCCTGGGTGCAGTTGCGCAGCATCTGCGCCAGCCAGCGGTACTGGTTGAGGTCCAGGCCCGGACGGATCGCCAGCGGCGCGTGTTCCTCGAACAGCCACTTCACTGCTTTGAGCGGCACGCCTGGCGCGGCCCACGGCGAGGTGTAGCCGAACGACAGCTGGCCGGCGTTGGCGAAGCTGGTCTCCAGCGCCGGTCCCGGCTGGCGGTCGACCACGGTGACATCAAAGCCGGCCTGCCGCAGGTACCAGGCACTGGTCGTGCCGATCACCCCGCTGCCAAGAACAAGTACGCGCATGAGACCTCTCCAACCGGATCATTCCCTGCACTGCGAGGTGCCGGGACCACAATTGCGGAAGTATAGGCCGCTGTTCCCGGGTGATTTGCCTGTATTTGGCACCACCGGCAGTGTATTGTCCCGCCATTCACCCTGCCGAGTTGACGCCGATGGCCACCCGGGTCCGCGAACTGGACAAGATCGACCGCAAGATCCTGCGCATCCTGCAGGCCGAAGGACGCATTTCCTTCACCGAGCTGGGCGAACGGGTCGGGTTGTCCACGACGCCCTGCACCGAGCGGGTGCGCCGGCTGGAGCGCGACGGTGCCATTACCGGCTACTACGCCAAGCTCGACCCGCACTACCTCAAGGCCAGCCTGCTGGTGTTTGTCGAAATCAGCCTCGCCTACAAGTCCGGCGACATCTTCGAGGAGTTCCGGCGCGCCGCGTTGAAGCTGCCGAATGTGCTGGAGTGCCATCTGGTCTCGGGCGATTTCGACTATCTGTTGAAGGCGCGGATCAGCGAGATGGCGTCGTACCGCAAACTGCTGGGCAGCACCCTGCTGACCCTGCCGCATGTGCGCGAGAGCAAGAGCTACATCGTGATGGAAGAGGTGAAGGAAACACTCACCCTGCCGATTCCGGATTGAAGTGAGCGTAAAAAAGGCGGCGCGCGAACGCGCACCGCCTTCTTCCGGTTTCACCCCCGAACAAAGGGTGCTATGCCGAACCGCGCATCAGCGCTGCTGTTTCTGGTCCGGGTTGCGCTGCTGCTGATCCTGCTGCTTGCCCTTCTGGTTCTGCTGATCCCACTGCTGCTGGCTCTGCTGACCCTTCTGGTTCTGCTGGTCCTGCGGCTTGTTGGGATTGTTCTGCTGCTGGTTAGCCATGGTTGCACTCGTTCTCGTCATCGTTGGGGATGCGCGATCTTGCGGCGCAGGTGCAGAGTCGAAGAAATGCGGTTAATTAAGGGCGAAAAAGCGGTGATGTTCTGTGTTGACGCCGATGACTGAGCGGATGCGTTGTGAAGCGTTCACGGTTTGATCTGTTGCCCCTGCGTTGCCGGCGCGCTGTCGTAATACCGCCCCGTGCGTGAATCGAAGACGCGGTTCGGCCCCACCGGTTTGACACCGGGAATGATGCGACCATTGCGGTCGTACACCTTCGGCGGTGCCGTGGTCGCCGGTGCCGGCACCACCTGCGCCGGCCCCTGGCTCTGGATCGGCTGCGTGCCCAGCTGCTGGCGGATCTGCGAATCGGAGGTCACCGGGGCAACCTTGCCGGCCTGGTTTTCCATCGGCGCTGGCCGCACCGGTGTTGGCATCGGTGCCGGTGCGGGTGCCGGGGTCACCACGGGCCGGGTGTCGGTCGGCTTGCGCGGCGCGGCGATCTGCGCGCCGGCATCGAAGGTCATGGCCACCGCCAGCAGGGCGGGCAGCAACAGCAGTCGGGTGTTCATCGGCAAAGCCTCCCACGCGGGTCCATGGCTTCATCCTGCGCCCCGCCCCTGTGCGGCAGCATGAACGCCTGCCTTGCGCCCTTCACGCGGTGCCCCCATTTCACTGCCATCCCCACGAGGAATGCCCATGACCGCCTTCGACCTCTCTCCCCCCAGCGATGCCCAGCGCCAGGCGCTGGAGGCCGGCCTGAGCCCGGACGAGCGCCGCGTGCTGCTGCAGCACGGCACCGAAGCCCCGTTCTGCGGCGTGTTCCTGGACAACAAGCAGGACGGCGTCTACGGCTGCCGCCTGTGCGGCCTGCCGCTGTTCCGTTCCAGCACCAAGTTCGACTCCGGTACCGGCTGGCCCAGCTTCTTCGCCCCGTTTGACCCGGCCCATGTCCACGAAATCCGTGACACCAGTCACGGCATGATCCGGACCGAGATCGTCTGCGCCCGCTGCGGCAGCCACCTCGGCCATGTGTTCCCGGACGGCCCGCCGCCCACCGGCGAGCGCCATTGCCTCAACTCGGTCTCGCTCGATTTCACGCCCAATGGCGAGCCCTACCCCGATCCGCTGCAGCGCGGCGGGGCCGAGGCCGGTCCGGCAGGCTGATCTGTAAAAGTGTGACGTTCATCCAACGTCACCCTTCAGAACCCCGGCATGGGGCCGACATGGAGGTATCCCCTCCTCCGCGCCTGCCCCATGCTCATCATTGTTGGTTTTCTGATCGTCATTCTCAGCGTGCTCGGGGGCTACGTCGGCGCGCACGGCAAGCTGGCTGCCCTCTGGCAGCCCTACGAGCTGGTCATCATTGGCGGTGCGGCGCTGGGCGCGTTCCTGGTCGGCACCCCGGTCAAGACGGTCAAGCAGACCCTGGCCGCCAGCGTCGGCGTGTTCAAAGGCCCGCGCTACAAGCAGCAGGACTACCTGGATGTGTTGAGCCTGTTGTACGAACTGCTCAACAAGGCGCGCCGCGAAGGCTTCATGTCGCTGGAGGACCACGTCGAGCGTCCGGCCGACAGTGCCATCTTCGCCAACTACCCCAAGGTGCAGGCCGACCATCACCTGGTCGACTTCATGACCGACTGCCTGCGCCTGATGATCGGCAGCAACATCGAACCGCACGAGCTGGAACCGCTGCTGGAGATGGAACTGGAAAAGCACCACGGCGAGGCCATGCAGCCGGCCGCCGTGCTGAACAAGGTCTCCGACGGCCTGCCCGGCTTCGGCATCGTCGCCGCGGTGCTGGGCATCGTGATCACCATGGGCTCGATCGGCGGTGAAATCACCGAAGTGGGCGCGCACGTGGCGGGCGCGCTGGTCGGTACCTTCCTCGGCATCCTGCTGGCCTACGGCTTTGTCAGCCCGCTGGCGGCGGCGGTGGAAGCGCGTGCCGAGCAGGACAGCCGCATCTACGAATCGGTCAAGACCGCCCTGCTGGCCTGCCTGCGCGGCTACAACCCGAAGATCGCGCTGGAATTCGCCCGCAAGACCCTGCCGTCGAACGTGCGTCCGGGCTTCAGCGCGTTCGAAGCCCACCTGAAGACGATCAAGTAAGGCAGCGTCATGGCCAACGACAAACCCACCGTCATTGTCCGCAAGGTCAAGAAGGCCGGTCACGGGGCCCATCATGGCGGGGCCTGGAAGGTGGCGTACGCCGACTTCGTGACCGCGATGATGGCGTTCTTCCTGGTGCTGTGGCTGATGGCGGCCACCAGCAAGCCCGAGCGCGCGGCCATTTCCGAGTATTTCCGCAATCCCAGCCCGCTGACCGGACAGAGCCCGACCCCCGCCCCCGGCATGGCCGGCCCGGGCGGGGCCAGCACCTCGATGATCAAGCTGGGCGGGGCCACCGATGTCTCGCGCGGCACCAGCAACGACCCGTTCCAGAACGCCCAGGCCGAGCGCCCGGTGCCGCAGGAAGACGAGCGCGAGCGTGAGAAGAAGCAGCTGGAAGTACTGAAGCAGGAGCTGGAAGAAGCGATCAGCAAGAGCCAGGCGCTGGAGCCGTTCAAGGACCAGCTGCTGCTGGACCTCACCCCGGAAGGCCTGCGCATCCAGATCGTGGACAAGCAGAACCGGCCGATGTTCGACGTCGGCAGCGCCGCGCTGAAGCCGTACACCCGCGAGATCCTCAAGGAGCTGTCCGAGTTCATCAACCACGTGCCGAACCGGATCAGCATCACCGGTCATACCGACATTACCGCCTATACCGCCGCCCACGGTTACAGCAACTGGGAACTCAGCGCGGACCGTGCCAATGCGGCACGGCGGGCGCTGCTGGAAGGGGGCATGGCAGAGGAAAAGGTCACCCGCGTGGTCGGGTTGTCGTCCTCGGTGCTGTTCGACAAGCTCAAGCCGGACAATCCGATCAACCGTCGCATCAGCATCGTGGTGATGACCAAGGCAGCTGAGGCGGCCGCCTTGTCCGGGTCCGGGCAGCAGGTGGGGTTGTCGGCGGCCACGGTCGATCCGGACGTGCAGGCCGAGCTGGCACCGGCGGCCGGCGCGACCGGCACTCCCCCATTACAATGAGCGCTTCCGATCCCAGATAGACGCCTCAAACCATGTCCAAGCAGTCCAAGGCCAAGCGCGACAAGCGCAAGAAGTCGCAGCCCAAGCGCCCGATCCAGCGCCTGAACAGCCAGCAGCCGGTGCAGAACCACGCCGTGCTGCAGAACGCAGAAGGCCAGGTCGTGGCCGCCATCGGCCTGCAGGGCACCGAGTGGCTGCTGGCCATCGGCGGCCAGACCATGGGCAATGCCGACAACCCGGTGCCGATGCTGGCCATGCTCAAGCACCTGGCCAACGTGCAGGAGAAGGAAGGCCGCCCGGTCACCCTGGAAACCTCGCCGCAGCTGCAGCAGATGATTGACGACCTGGCGGCCGACGAAGGCAAGACCGCCGAGGAATACCTGGCCCAGCTGGTGTCCGAGTTCGAAGGCGTGGAAGACGCCGCCGACGACGCCGAAGGCGAGACCGCTGAAGCCGGCACCGACGCCGAGGCCGCTGCGGCCGATGCCGAGGCCCCGGCCGACAGCAGCGAGCAGCCCAAGGGCTGATTACTGCCGGTGACGGTCTATATCGACGATGCGGTTCACCCCTGGCGCGACGAGCGCTGGGCGCATCTGATGGCCGACACCCTGCCCGAGCTGCACGCGATGGCGGCGCAGCTCGGGATTCCACGGCGGGCATTCCAGAACCGCCGCAGCGGCGCGCATTACGACGTGCCCGCGCCGATGCGTGAGCGTGCGATTGCGCTGGGCGCACGCGCGATTTCGCGGCATACCGACCGGGAACTGTTGAAGGCGGTCATCGCCAATGCGCGGTCGCAATACGACGCAACCGGGTAATCCGTCAGAACGGATCCGCGCCCGGCCGCACCTCAACCCCCAGCAACGAACACAGCGCCAGCATCGCGTCATCATCGCGGCTCAGCGCCATCCACCCGGCCAGGCCGCCGTTGCCGGTGTCCACGCTCCACAGGCTGTAGTTGTGCTCGCGCAGGCGGTCGTAGGCGGTGGCCATCAGCATCGGCGCATCCACGTCCTCGGCGAAGTCCTCATCATCCAGGTCGCCACCCCAGTCCACCTGCACGTTGAAGCGCGCGGCCAGCTCATTGACCGCCGATACCAGCGAATCGGCATCATCGCGCTCGACCTCGTAGCTCGACTGCCACGCGGTGGCGACCATCAGCGGCGGCAGCCAGTCGGCCTCCTCGTCAATCGCCTCACCGGCTTCCAGCAGCTGCTCGCGCCAGCGGTTGAACTGCTGCAGCGCCAGTTCCTCATCGCCCGGGTTGATCAGCACGAACAGGTTCCAGATCCGCGCCTCGAAATCGTCTTCGTCGAAATCGCGCTCGTCTTCTTCGAAGTCGAAATAATCGCTGTTGTCGGGCATGACCGGGAATTCCTGGAAACAGCCCGCATTCTGACCTGCCACGGCGTGCGCAGGAAGCGAAATCGGCTTGAACCGGGGGGCTCGGGTATCCTGTGCGCCTGAAGGCGGCCGCGGTGGCCGTCAGTGTGAACCCGAATCATGAGTGATACCCCTCCGGATCATCTGGCGATCAACCCCGCCAGCCCCTTCCACGATGCCGCAGCGCTGGAGCGCGGCGTGGGCATCCGTTTCAACGATGTCGAGCGTGACAACGTCGAGGAATACTCGGTCAGCGAAGGCTGGATCCGCGTGCAGGCCGGCAAGTCGCGCGACCGTCGTGGCAACCCGATGACGGTGAAGGTCAAGGGCACCGTGGTGGCGTATTACCTGGATCAGAAGCCGGAATAATCCGGCGTTGTCACCCTCCGACGCATACGGCTGTGTGCGTCGGTAGCGCCGGCCGTTGGCCGGCCCAGGGATCGCGTGGGCCGGCCAACGGCCGGCGCTACCGGGATCACCCCGCCGTCATTCCCGCTGCCGGGTTTCCAGCAGATCCAGATTGCGGATCATTTTCCGAGAAATCTCATCGGAGATACTCCCGCGCCGGGTCAGCCGGAACAGCTCCTCGCGCTCGGCGGTGAGCCCGGCATTGCGCAGCTGGCGGTAACCCTGCTCCATCCGCTTCACCTTTTCCGGGTCCGCGTCCGGGCCGTGCTCCTTCTCCAGGTTGCGCTGGTAGAGCAGGCTCACCCGCGCCGCGGCATCGTTGTACAGCTGCACGTTCTCGGTGTTCTGGTTCTGCACCAGCTGCTGGCGCATCCGCTCCACGCCGGCCAGGGCCGCCTTCGAGGCCAGCCGCCGGGCCAGGTCTTCTTCCTTGCGTTCGCCGGAATCGGCGGGCAGCTGCAGGCCCTTCAACAACCGCGGCAGCGCCACGCTGGCCCCGACCAGCGAGAACAGAATCACCGCAGCGGCCAGGAAGATCACCAGGTCGCGCGCCGGGAACGCCGAGCCGTCCGGCAGGAACAGCGGCAGGGTCAGCACGCCGGCCAGGGTGATCGCACCGCGTACGCCGGCCACTGAAGTGGCCACCACCACCCGCCACTGGGTCACCGGGCGTTCCTCGCCGCGATGGCGTGCACGCAGCAGGCTCCAGCGCAGCGACAGCCACACCCACAGCAGGCGCAGCGCGACCAGCGCCACGTTGATCACCACCACGTACACCAGCAGCCACCACGCGCTGTGGTGCCCGCTTTCGTTCACCGTGGCAATGGCGCGCTCGACGATGCCGGGCAGCTGCTCGCCCAGCAGCACGAACATGATGCCGTTGAAGCTGAACTGCAGCATGTTCCACACCGCCGTGCGCTGCACGCGCATGCTGCCGGAAACACGGCCGGTCAGCTCGACGTAGCTCATGGTGATGCCGGCCGCCACCGCGGCCAGAATGCCCGAGGCCTTGGCCTCTTCGGCCAGCAGGTAGGCGGCAAAGGGGATCAGCAGGTTGACCAGCAGCGCCGCGCCCGGCTCCTCGCCGAAGCGCCGCCACAGCCAGCGCTGGAAGGTGGACACGCCCAGGGTCACCGCCACGCCGATCGCCAACCCGGCCACCGCCACCCACAGGAAGGTCAGCGAGGCGGTGGCCAGCGAGAACGAGCCGGTCATCACCGCTGCCACCGCGAAGCGGAAGCAGACCAGGCCGGAGGCATCGTTCAACAGCGACTCGCCTTCCAGAATGTGCATCAGCCGCTTGGGAATCGGCATGCGCGAGGCGATGGAGCTGACCGCCACCGGGTCGGTCGGCGAGATGATCGCCGCCAGCGCGAACGCCACCCCCAACGGCATCACCGGAATCATCCAGTGGATCAGCAGGCCCGCGCCGACCACGGTGAAGATCACCAGCCCGAACGCCAGTTCCAGAATCACGCCCTTGTCGCGGAACAGCCCCTGTTTGGGAATGCGCCAACCATCCAGGAACAGCAGTGGCGGCAGGAACAGCAGGAAGAACATTTCCGGCTGCAGCGCGTGACCGCGGTTGAACACCCCGGCAATCACCGCGCCCAGGCCGATCTGCACCAGCGGCAATGGCAATGACAACGGCAACACGCGCACCAGGTAGCCACTGGCCACCACGGCGACCAGCATCGCCAGCACCACTTCAATCGTATGCATGCTTCTTCCAGAAGGCGGCGCGCAGGGGGCGGTGATCAGCCCACGCCGGATACCGGAAAAAAATTACCACACCGGTGCCGTTACCTGAACACGGCACCGACCTGCGGCTCAGTTGGCGGACAGGCGTCAGGCCGCTGCGCCATCGAAGCGATAGATGTCCATGGCCAGCATGCCGGCATCGATACCGGCATCGATGCGTTGCGCGCCCAGCCGTTCGCCGCCGGCCGCACCCATGGCGAAATGCAGCGGCTGGAAGTGTTCGTCGGTGGGATGCGCGCGTTCGGCATACGGGGCCTGGCGGCGGTAGTCCAGCAGTGCGTCGGTGTCATCGGCCTGCAGGCGCTGTTCCACCCATTCGATGAAGGGCCGCACGTACGGCGCTTCGCCACCGCTGTGGTACGCGCGGAAATCATGCAGGTTGTGGGTGATGCTGCCCGAGCCGATCAGCAGCACGCCGTCGTCGCGCAGCGGGGCCAGCGCGCGGCCCAGCGCCAGCTGGTGCGCAGGGCCCAGCATCGGCTGCAGGGCCAGCGGCACCACCGGAATGTCCGCATCCGGGTACAGCAGGCGCAGGGGCACCCACGCGCCGTGGTCCAACCCGCGCTGCGGGTCCTGCACGGTCGGCAGCCCGGCGTCGCCCAGGCGCCGGGCGACGTCCTGCGCCAGCGCCGGGTCGCCCGGTGCCGGGTATTGCAGGGCGAACAGTGCGTCCGGGAAGCCACCGAAGTCGTGGATGGTCGGCGGCTGCGGGTGCGCGCCCACTGCCGGCTGGTAGGTCAGCCAGTGCGCCGAGGCCATCACGATCGCGCGCGGGCGCGGCAGCTGCGCGGCCAGCTCGGCCAGGCGCACGCCGACCTGGCCCGGGTTGAGGGCGGTCATCGGGGAACCATGGGAGATGTACAGCGACGGCAGGCGGGACATGGCGGGGCTCCGGGGGATCCAGGGCTTCAGGTTATTACCGACATACATGGCGATAAATAGACGGATTCACGGATATTAGTTCCACGACTGGAACACACGTCGGGGCGCAGGGACGGGTCGCAATTGGAATGAACGACGGGGCGCGGGGTCACGTAGAGCCGGGCTTGCCCGGCTGGGCCACCGGGAAAGCCCCAGCGGGGCAAGCCCCGCTCTACGTCGCTTCCGCCTCGGTCTCCAGCCGCCCGATCACGTCGGCCAGCGGGGCCGGCCGGCCGAGCAGGAAGCCCTGGACCTGGTCGCAGCCGTGCGCGGCCAGCCACTGCTGCTGGCCGGGGGTTTCCACGCCCTCGGCGATGATGGTCAGGCCCATGCTGTGGCCCAGCGACAGCAGCGCGCGGCAGATCGACGCATTGCGCGGGTTGATCTCCACGTCCGCCACAAAGCTGCGGTCGATCTTCAGGATGTCCAGCGGCAGGTGCTGCAGGTAGGACATGTTCGAATAGCCGGTGCCGAAATCGTCCAGCGAAATGCAGATGCCCTGCTCATGCAGGCGCTGCATGGTCTGCTTGGCCTGCGCCGGTTTGCGCATCAGGCTGCTTTCGGTCAGCTCCACGTGCAGCGCGCCGCGGGCCAGGTTGAATTCCTGGCAGGCACGGTTGAACTCGGCCACCAGGTCGCTGTTGAAGAACTGCACGGCCGACACGTTCACCGCAATCGGCAGGTCCCAGCCGGCATCCACCAGCTGGCGCTGCGCACGCGCGGCCTCGCGGATCACCCAGCGGCCCAGCGCCAGGATCAGGCCGGTGTCTTCGCACAGCTGGATGAACTCGCCCGGCGGAATGAAACTGCCGTCGGCCTGCGGCCAGCGCAGCAAGGCTTCCAGCGACGCGGGCGTGCCATCCGCGGCATGGCAGATCGGCTGGAAATACAGCTGGAACTCGCTGTCGATGGCGGTGTGGATGCGCCCGGCCAGGCGCAGCCGCTCGGCCAGCCGCGAGCTCACCGTGCTGTCGTACCACGCAATCACGCTGCCTTCGTCGCGCGCGGCATGCGCGGCCTGCGCGGCCATGCCGATCACCTGCTCGGCACTGATCACATCGCCTTCGAACTTCACCGCCACGCCAATGCGCGGCTCGAACTGGTGCAGCCAGTCCTGCCCGCGTACCGGCTCGGACACCGTCTGCACCAGCGTGTCCAGCGCACTCTGGCGTTCGTGGTCATCGCGGATCGCGAAGATGAAATCTTCCGCCGGCTGGAACGCCAGCAGACCGTAACGCGTGCCCAGGCCGCCCAGGCGCTTGGCCATGGCCTGCAGCACCACATCGCCCACTTCGCGGCCCAGCGTATCGGCGACCAGCTGCAGGCCACGGAACTGCACATAGGCAATCGTGTAGCTGCCGCCCTCCTCCTCCAGCTGCGCGGCCAGCGCGCGCGTGTTGAGCAGGCCGGTGGCCACGTTGTGGGTGGCGTGGTACGCCAGGTCGCGCTCGTAGGCCAACCGCTCGCTGACATCCTCGGCCAGCACCAGGCAGGCCTGCCGCCCATCGAAGGCCAGCCGCGCCAGGTGCGCGCGCACTTCGAACACGGTGCCGTCCTTGCGTCGGTGCAGGCGCACCTGCGCATCGTGGGTTTCGCCCGGTGCCGCATTGGCGATGGCCTGGCGGATCTCGTCCCAGCCTTCGCGCGGGCGGATGTCGAGGATGCTCATCGACAGGAATTCTTCGCGGCTGTAACCGTACTGGCGCACCGCCGCTTCGTTGACTTCCAGGAAGCGCAGCGTGTCCGGGTCGAACACCCAGAACGGGGCCGGGTTGCGGTCGAACAGCAGGCGGAACTGGCGCTCGGCCTGCTGCGCGCGGGCCAGGATTTCAATGCGGTCGCTGACGTCGCTGAGCGCACCGATCATGCGCCGCTCGCCCTCGGCGGTGCCCACCTGCTGTCCGCGCGCGGACAGCCAGCGCACCTTGCCGCCAGGCAGCACCAGCCGGAACATCTCGTCCAGCACGCCATTGTTGGCGAACGCCGCGTGGAACGCGTCCTGCAGCCGCTGCGCGTCTTCGCGGTGCACGCGGTTGAAGAAATCCGCCACCGGCAGGCTGTCGATCGGGATATTGAAGATCTGCTGGGCCATCGGCGACCAGCGCAGCAGCGACGCATCCTCGTCCACGGTCCAGGTGCAGATCTGCCCGATCTGGTGCGCCATGTGCAGTTCGGCGTGGCCGGTGCGCAGCTCTTCGCTCATCGCATGCTGGCGGCGGGTGGCGCGGCCCAGGCTCACATACACCAGCGCGAACGCCCCCACGTACAGCAGCACCAGCCCCAGCGACGCATACACATACGGCCACCAGGCCGCCAGTACATCGCGCCGGCCGAGCCCGACGTATACACCCAGTGGGTAGTCGCCCAGCGTGGTCAGCGTGGCAATGCGTTCCACGTGGTCCACCGGGCTGTACTCGATGCCCAGCGGTACCACCGCATCGCGGCCCAGCCGGTCGCGGTGCTTCAGCCCGAAGCGCTTGCCCACGGCCGCAGCGCGGTCCGGGCTGCGCGCCAGCATGTAGCCGCCGCCGTCGGTGATGGAAATCACACCATCGCCACCGACATCCAGGCCGTTGATGATGGCCTGCAGTTCGGCCGTGTGCAGGCGGCTCAACAACCAGCGGTTCTCGCCCATGCGCAGCGCCAGCGGCAGCACCCAGCGCTGGTCCGGCATCTGCTGCGGCGGCCCGAGGTACAGCTGGCTGTGCTGGCCGCGGTTGCTGTCCACCGCCCACAGCGGCAGGTAGAGGTCACCGCTGCCACTGGTCAGCGCACGGCCGAACTCGTCCACCACCACGATGCTGTCCAGTTCCTGGTGGCGCTGCAGCACGCCGCGCACGGATTCGTCCAGCAGGTCCGGGGCCTGGTCCGGCACCCGTTCAAACAGTTGCGCGCCGTCGGCGGCAATGCCGCGCATGGCGCGCTCGAGATTGCGCAGCTCCAGCCGCAGCAGGCGCTGGGTGCCGGCAGAGATGGCCGTGCTCTGGCGCTGCGCGGCCTCGTGCCGGCGCTGGTAGTCGTTGACCAGCATGATCGCCAGGCCCACGGCCAGCAGTACGCCCAGGCCGATGCCCAGCCACACCAAGGTCCGCAAGGGACGCGCAAGAGCGCGGTTCATCGCGGGCATTGCCTGACACTCCCCCACGCAGCTGACGACATGAAAACGATTCCTGAGTCCTGCAGACGAGAGCGGCCAATGTCTCAATTTCTTGATGTTGCGCCGGCCGATTCCCCGTCGGCCAAGCCTTGGCACGCCTGTACTGCCCCAGCATGCACCAGCCCGGCGCGCGCGGGAAGGTCTGTGACCGTATTCACATAACTGGCGTCAACACAAACGGCTGCAGCTCCCGCCACACAAGGGCAGTTGCGGTCGCAATCACCGGTTTAGACTTGGTGGTTTCCCGTTGCCTGAGAAGTTGCATGTCCAAGCTGCGCCGCCCCACCCTGATGCTTGCCATTGCCGCCAGCCTGTCGCTGGGCCTGGCCGCCTGCGACCGCGAGGCCGCGTCTCCTGCTGCCGCGCCAACCGACAGCGCGCCGGCCACCCCGGCCGCGCCCAAGGCCCAGCTGGGCAGCTTCGGTTTCGATGCCGCCGGCATGGACCGCAGCATTGCCGCCGGCGATGACTTCTTCGGCTTCGCCAACGGCACCTGGGTGAAGAACACCGAGATTCCGGCCGACCGCTCCAGCTTCGGCAGCTTCAACGTTGTTTCTGAAAAGACCCTGGCCGATACCCGCGCCATCCTTGAGGGGGCGGCCGGCGACGCCAATGCCAGCGGCGAGAACAAGCTGATCGGCGATTACTACGCCGCGTTCATGGACGAAGCCGGGATCGAGTCGCGTGGCATGGCCCCGATCAAGCCCGAGCTGGACGCCATTGCCGGCATCAGCGACAAGGCCGCGCTGGCCTCCACCCTCGGCGGCACCCTGCGCGCCGACGTCGACCTGCTCAACGCCACCAACTTCTACACCGACCGCCTGTTCGGCACCTGGGTGTCGGTGGACCTGCTGCAGCCGGACCGCAACGCGCCGTACCTGGTGCAGGGCGGGCTGGGCCTGCCCGACCGCGACTTCTACCTGCAGGGCGGGCGCATGGCCGAACTGCGCAAGCAGTACCAGGCCTACATCGCGCAGGTGCTGCAGCTGGCCGGCGTGGCCGATCCGGCCGGCAAGGCACAGCGCATTCTCGCGCTGGAAACCCGCATTGCGCAGGCGCATGCCACCCAGGAAGAAACCAACGACGTCGCCAAGGGCGCCAATGCCTGGACCCAGGCCGACCTGAGCGGCAAGGCCCCCGGCATGGACTGGGCCGCCTTCCTCAAGGCCGCCGGCCTGGACCAGCAGCAGGACTTCATCGTGTGGCAGCCCAAGGCGGTGGCCGGCATCTCGCGCCTGGTCGCCACCGAGCCGCTGGACGTGTGGAAGGACTACCTGACCTTCCATGCACTGGACCGCGCCGCGCCCTATCTGCCCAAGGCGCTGGCCGATGCCCGCTTCGCCTTCCACGGCACCACGCTCAAAGGCACCCCGCAGCAGAGCGAACGCTGGAAGCGCGCGGTGGATGACAGCAACGCGGCCGTCGGCGAAGCCATCGGCAAGCTCTATGTCGAGAAGCATTTCGACCCCGCCACCAAGGCACGTGCGGACGAGATGGCCAAGAACATCATTGCCGCCTTCGCCAAGCGCATCGACGCGCTGGAATGGATGTCGCCGCAGACCAAGGCGCATGCCAAGGCCAAGGTCGCCGGCCTCACCGTGGGCATGGGTTACCCGGACAAGTGGCGCGACTACACCGGCCTGGAAGTGAAGCGTGACGACGCGCTGGGCAACGCCGAGCGCGCCAGTCTGTTCGAGTACCAGCGCAACATCGCCAAGCTGGGCCAGCCGGTCGATCACAGCGAATGGGCGATGCTGCCGCAGACCATCAACGCGATGAACGTGCCGCTGGAAAACCGCCTGGTGTTCCCGGCCGCCATTCTGCAGCCGCCGTTCTTCGACGGGGCCGCCGATGACGCGGTGAACTACGGTGCGATTGGCGCGGTGATCGGCCACGAGATCAGCCACGGCTTCGACAACGCCGGCGCGCTGTTCGATGAAACCGGCAAGTTGAACAACTGGTGGACGGCCAATGACCTGAAGCAGTTCACCGCCGCCGGTGATGCGCTGGCCGCGCAGTTCAGCAGCTACGAGCCGTTCCCGGGCGTGCACGTCAATGGTCGCCTGACCCTGGGCGAGAACATTGCCGACGTGGCCGGCCTGGCCACCGCGTATGACGCGTACCAGCTGTCGCTGCAGGGCAAGCCGGGGCAGACGATTGAAGGCTTCACCCCGGACCAGCGGTTCTTCCTGGGCTTCGCACAGGCATGGCGCAGCAAGGCGCGCGAGCAGGCACTGCGTAATTCACTGCTGACCAATGTGCATGCACCGGGCCAGTTCCGTGCGCTGACCGTGCGCAACCTGGACGCGTGGTATCCGGCGTTCGAGGTGAAGGAAGGGCAGAAGCTGTACCTGGCCCCGGAGAAGCGGGTCAAGGTGTGGTGAGTTGAAGGTGAGAACGGGCGCTTCGGCGCCCGTTTTTTTTGGGGCTATCGATCCATCGTGACACCCATGCGCGCATAGGCGCGCGGGGCGGTGCCATCGGTCAACGCGCGGCGGAACAGCGGGGCCATGCCGGCCAGCATCCGCGCCGACGTGGCCGCCTGCAGGTGCTGCAGCGGCGTGCGCTCCAGCATGGCCTCGGCCCACTCCGGCAGCAGCGCCGCCCCCGCCCCCAGGAACAGCTCGCGCGACAGCCCGGCCATCGGTACGGGCAGTCGAATACCCGACAGCACGCCCAGTACCTCGCGCGAACGCGCATCGAACCGCAGTTGCGGCTGCTGCGTGGCGAAGTACGCCGTAACCGCCGCCTCGCTGGCCGGTACATCCGTTGCACCCAGGGCCTCGGCGACGCGCCGGTACTCGTTGTAGTACTGGTCTGCGAACGCCGGCGATGCATCGCGGCAGTAGCGGCGATAGCCCTGCAGGAAGCCATACGCCTCCGTCACATGCACCCAGGTGAGCAGTGCGGGATCATCCGCGGCGTACGCCTGCCCATCCGGGGTGTGACCGCGCACCTGCGCATGAATGCGCTTCACCTTGGCGACCAGCGCCTCCACCTCGCCCCTGGGCGCATAGCTGGTGCCGGCCACGAACGCGGTGGTGCGGCGCAGCCGCCCGACCAGGTCGTCGCGGAAGTTGGAATGGTCATACACCCCCGCCAGGGCCAGCGGATGCAGGGTCTGCAGCATCAGCGCGCACAGCCCGCCAGCGAGCATGCCCGGGAGTTCCGCGTGCACCTGCCAGGTAGCGCTGTCCGGGCCGAACCAGCCCGGGTCGCCCAGCGGGTGGTCATAGTTGATGCCGCTTTCACCGCGCGGAAAAGCGCCCATCACCCAGCGTCGGATCGACGCGGTGGCGGGGGTGGAGAGGCGGTGCAGCAGTGACGGCATGACAGGTCCGAAGGGGTGCGACAACCGCGCGAATCTGCGCGGTTGTGTCAATTCTGCGTGATCTGCGACAGGGGGGCCATGGCGAACGCTGGTCCAGGCTGAAAAATTTGCGTATGCAGCACGAACGCCGTCGGTATTGCGGGAAGGTGCGGGGAATTTTCATGTCGCAGTGCGCAATATTTTCGTCGCACCGCGCATTCAGAAATGACCCCTGCGGCGATTTGTCGCACTGCCCATTGCCAAGCGGAATGAAAGTGCTACTACTGAATGCACGGTCGGGCTTACCCGGCTGCATGGTTGGCCGGTTTGTCCGGCGTTACAAACGTACGTCCAATGCGCAACCGCTCGTTCCTCAAGGAGCTCGTGATGATCGCTTTGTTCAAAGGTTTGGGATTGCTGCTCCAGGACAACGAGCTGTACCGCAGCCCGTTCGAGAAGCAGGTCGCGCATTGGCGCAACAAGAGTGAACAGCAGATCCGTGAAGAAGTAAGCACCCTGGCCAAGGCCAAGGGCCAGTGGCTGATGGCGTCCATCGTGGGCTGGCAGGCGGCTTCGCTGCTGATCCTCGGGCTGATTGCCAACTACCTGTGGAAGGACGACTTCCATATCACCTTCACCCGCGTGGTGATCGTGTTCGGGTCCTGGGTGTCGATCCTGTTCGTGATCTGGTTCATGGCCAACATGTTCGACCACACCGCCGGCTTCGAGCGCTGGATGAAGGCCTTCAACAGCCGCGCGCGCATCACCAGCGACGCCGACACGGTGGAATGCGTGGCCGAGGCGCTGGACATGGCACAGCATTATCCGGAAGTGCTGGACTACAAGCAGGCGGTGACCGCCAAGCGCGAGCTGCGGCATGAAGACATCCGGATCATGCGCGAGATTGGCCGCATGAAGCAGCATTCGGAGCTGGTGGGGCAGCTCAACCACGTGGGCGAGCAGGACGGGCGGCATAACCTGCATCTGCAGCCGGCGTTTTAAAGCAGCGGGGCGAGCCCCGCTCTACGTTGACGGACGTTTTAGAGCAGCGGGGCGAGCCCCGCTCTACGTCGGCGTAGCTGATCGTTGAAATCGTGGGGGGTCCCAATGCCACCGTGGCTGCCACGGTGGCATTGCTTTTTTTACATCCCGCGGAACAGGCTCATGAACGGCTGGCTGACGTTCAACACTTCCGGTCGCTGCTTCAGCCGCAGCTGGCCGCGCCCGGTATCGTCGCGGCTGACCGCCGCCACCGCCTTCATGTTGACGATGGTCGAGCGGTGGATCTGGCGGAACTTCTGCGGGTCCAGCACTTCCAGCAGTTCACGCAGCGGTGTGCGCAGCAGGCTCTCTCCGGCCTCGGTCACCACCGTGGTGTATTTGCTGTCGGCGCGGAAATACATCACGTCGTCCAGCATGATCAGCTGGGTGTCACGCCCATTGCTCGCGGTGATCCAGGCCAGCGGCGGCGCGTTGCTGTGCGCACCCGGGGCCTGCCCCAGCCGCTGCAGCAGCTGCTCCAGCATGGCATTGTCCGGCCGGCCCAGCTGCATGCGGCTGAGAATGCGTTCGCGGGTGGCCAGCAGGCGCTCGTCGCTGACCGGCTTGAGCAGGTAATCCATTGCGCCCTGCTCGAAGGCATCGATCGCATACTGGTCATAGGCGGTGACGAACACCACCTGGGTGCGCGGACTGATCTCCGGCAGGGCGCGCGCCACTTCGATGCCACTGATGCCCGGCATGCGGATATCGAGGAAGGCCAGATCCGGTTTCAATTCGGCCAGCCGCTCCAGCGCGCTGGCGCCGTCCTCGCATTCGGCCACCCGCCGCAGTTCCGGCCACAGCCGGCCCAGCTGGGCCACCAGTGACTGCCGCAGCAGGTCTTCGTCTTCGGCAATGAGTGCGTCAAGCTGCATGGATGGCCTCGCGCGCGTCACGCGGCAGGGTGATGGTGGCGGCGACGCCACTCGGGAAGTTGCTGACAATGGCCACGCCGGCACGTTCACCGCAGGTCAGGCGCAGGCGTTCGCGCAGGTTCTTCAGGCCGATGCCGGTACCGCTGGTGCTCTGGCCGAAGCCCAGCCCGTCGTCGGCCACGGTCAGGGTGACGTGGTCGTCGAACCCGCGCGCGATGATCCAGATGGTGCCGCCACCGGGCTTGGGTTCCAGCCCATGCTTGATCGCGTTTTCCACCAGGGTCTGCAGCGCCATCGACGGCAGCGGCAGGCCGTTCAGTGCCGGCGGCACGTCCACCTGCAGGGCAAGCCGCGCGCCCATGCGGATCTTCAGGATTTCCAGATAGGCCTGGGTGCGCTCCAGTTCCACGCCGAGGGTGGACATGGATTCGTCCACGCTTGGCAGCGAACTGCGCAGGTATTGAATCAGGTGCCCCAGCATCTGGTCGGCGCGCGGCGGGTCGGTGCGGGTCAGCACCTGCGCGTTGGCCAGGGTGTTGTACAGGAAGTGCGGTTCCACCTGCGCGTGCAGCAGGTTCAAGCGCGCTACCGACAGTTCCTTTTCGGTGGCGGTCTGCTCGGCGGCGGCCTGTTCGTCGCGGCGCTGCTCGGCCACGCGGCGGGTGATGGCACGGCTGACCGCCTCGGCGTTCTCGTAGTTGCTGCCTTCGTCCACCGCCAGCAGGTCGGCCCAGACACCGGCATCGGGTTCGAACAGCAGGGTCACGCTGCAGGTGCCCTGCCCCGGGGTCACCGTGGCCAGCACGCTGTTGCGCTTGATCGCCAGCCGCGCCGGCAGGTTCCAGCGTGACGGCGGGCGGCCGTTGTAGGGGTCCACGCGGCGCACGTAGGCACGCACCTGCAGGCTGCCGGCGGCGCTTTCGATGTCTTCCACGCGCGGCAGTTCGGCAATGGCTTTTTCCACCACGTCGAAGGCCGCGCCGGCATCCATCGGCACCTCGATCTGGCGGCGCTGGCGGCTGGACAGCGAGGTGGCGTCCAGGCGGCCCGCAATCAGCCAGACCCGGCGCAGGTGGGTGATGCAGCTGCCCAGCGCGGAAATCATCAGGAACAGGGCCAGCAGGCCGAACACCCAGCCCGGGCCTTCGTCCATGCCGTGGAAGATGCCGCTCCAGACGAAGCCGGCCACCACGATGGCGAGGGCCCAGGCAGCCAGAATGCGGAGAATCAGGGCGAGGCTGGCGAACACGGCGGCGTCTTCACGATGGGATGGTGTGAGGATAGACCTGCCCGTTGGGGGAACAAGGGGCATGCGACGAAGCCGGGGAATCCGGGGATGAAGCGCGCATCGCCCGGATCCGGGGTTCCGTGGCGTGGTGACGCGCCATGCGCGTCACCACGTAGCCCCGATTACCTGCGCTCGGCGGCGCTGGCTTCACGCGGGGCGCGGAACTGCGAATCCTCGCTCCAGTTCGGCCAGGCCCGCGAATTGGCCAGCTGGTTGCCCAGCGTGTACACCACTTCCAGGTCACGCGCGGCCCCGGCGAAGGTCCAGTCCGGCTGCCACTCGTCGCCCTGCTGGTGGTAGCGCTTGGCGGTGTAGTCGTCGGACGCCTTCTTGCCGGCTTCCACGCCCCCGTCCACCCAGTCCTGGCCCGCCGAGTACGACACCGCCGGCACGCCGCGCTTGGCGAACGGGAAGTGATCGGAGCGGAAGAACAGGCCGGCTTCCGGCTTCGGGTCTGGGGTGTAGCGGATGTCCCAGCCCTTGGCCACGTCCTTCAGCTGGTCCAGCAGTTCCAGCTTGGCCGAACCGTAGATGCCGAAATCGCGCGACGGACCGAACGGGGCCATGCCGTCCATGTTGATCACCGCCACCGTCTTGCCCAGCGGGTACAGCGGATGGCTGGCGTAGTACTCCGAGCCCAGCAGGCCCTTTTCCTCGGCGGTGACCGCCAGGAACAGCACCGAACGCTCCGGGCGCTTGCCCTTGGCAAAGCCACGCGCCAGTTCCACCAGCGAGGCCGTGCCGCTGGCGTTGTCCAGTGCACCGTTGAAGATGGTGTCGCCGTTCGCGTCTGGCTTGCCCACGCCGATGTGGTCCCAGTGCGCGCTGTAGATCACCGTTTCATCGGGGTGCTTGCTGCCTTCCAGGCGTGCCGCCACGTTGTGCGAGGTGATCACCTCGGTCTTCACCGCGTACTTGGCGGTGAGGGTTTCACCCTTCAGCTCGACCGGCTTGAAGTCCGGCTTCTGCGCCTGCTTCTTCAGCGCCTCGAAATCCTGGCCGGCACGCTTGAACAGGTCCACCGCCAGGTCGCGCTGGATCCAGCCTTCCAGCAGCGGATGGGCTTCGGCCGGGTTGTCGCGGACCACGTCGAACATGGTGTTGGTGTTGCTGCCGGCAACGGTGGCCCAGCCATACGAGGCCGGCGCGGTTTCGTGCACGATCAGCACGCCCAGCGCACCCTGGCGGGCACCCTCTTCGTACTTGTAGGTCCAGCGACCGTAATAGGTCATGCCCTTGCCGTCGAAGGCACCTTCGCCGGTTTCAAAGTCCGGGTCGTTGATCAGCACGACGGCGATCTTGCCCTTCAGGTCCACGCCCTTGAAGTCGTCCCAGTGCTTCTCCGGCGCGTTCACGCCGTAGCCCAGGAACACCAGCGGGGCATTCTGGATGTCGACCTCGCTGGCCCCGTTCATGGCCGCGCGCACGGCGATTTCCTGGCCCTGGGTGAGCGTCTGCGCTTTGCCCTTGCTGGCCAGCGACAGGCTGGGGGTACCGACAATGTCGCCCTTGCGCAGCGGCACGGCCTGGGTCCACAGGCGCTTGCCGTCCTTCAGGTCGCCGCCCGGCTGCAGGCCGGCCGCCGCGAACTGTTTGCTGAGGAAGGCGATGGTTTTTTCTTCGCCGGCGGTGGCCGGGGAGCGGCCCTCGTAGGCGTCCGAGGCCAGTTCCTTGACGTCGGCGGAGATCCGCGCGCCGTCGAATTTCGGCGTCGCCGCCATCAGCGCGCTGGACACCGACAGGGCCAGCACGCTCAGTACCACTCGTTTCATTGCTCTCTCCACAACGGACCAGAAGCCCGAGTGTAGAGGACGAAACCCGTGTAGGGACACGCCATGCGTGTCCGCCCACTACATCACCAGTTCGGATCTTCCGCCGGCGCGGCCGGCTTCGGAGCGGCGGCACGTGCCGGCTTCGGCTTCGCCGCACCCTCACTGGCCGGTGCCGCCGCCGCGGTCTGCTTTACCGCGCCCGCCTGCTGGCGCAGCTCGATCGAGCCCGGCTTGAACGCCGCACCGCCCAGGTCCGCACCCCCCTCGATGGTGCCGTACGAGGTCTGCGAGGCCACGCGGTCAATGCGGATCGTGCAGCACGGCATTTCCGAGCGGCCCAGCGAACGGCCGGTCTGCGGGTCCTTCAGTTCTTCGCCCAGGCTTACCGCCTGCCAGCGCTGGCCGACCTTCAGCGAATCACCGCCCTGGCTCAGCACCACCTGGTCGCCGCTGACCGACACCACCGACACCGGGAAGATCTCGGTGATGATCGCGGTACCAATCTGGCCGGACAGCGAATCCATCATCGCCGCAGCCATGCCCTTGCCGTCCACCACGCGCGGCAGCGTGCTCGGGCCGGTGCCGGCCAGCTGGTGGTCGAAGCTGTCCGACATCACCACCTCGCCGGTGGTGGCATTGACCAGGCGCAGGGTGATGCGCCCGCCGCCCGAATACGACGTCACCTGGCGGTCGGACATGCGCAGGTTGCGCACGCTGCGCGGGTATTCGAAGCGCTCGATGGTCGGGATCAGAATCAGGTCGGTGGCCAGCTGCTGGCCCAGCCGCGCGGTGTCCTGCAGGCGCACGTTGCCGCTGTTGATATGGTCGATCTCGGCCTGCAGTTCATCACCGAACTCACGGTCCAGCACGATGAAACGCTTGGTCTGGGTCAGCGTGTCGTTCAGGCGTGCACGAATGGCGCGTGCCACTTCCTCGCTGTCCACGCGACCGTCGCCCACGGCATAGGTGCCGGCGCGCACGCGCGGCTCGGCCACCACGATCTTCGGCCGGCCCTGTTCGTCCGGTGCACGGTACTTGGCAATGTCGGCACGCACGCGCACCTTCCAGTAGCTGCGCATCGTGCGGCGGTTGTAGTCGCCCTCGAACGAGCGCGCACCCTGCTTGGCCGACACTTCGGCCTGTTCCTTGTAACTTTCCTTGACGCTGGCCGATGCCGAGCCACCGCCACCGGACGCTTCGGCCTGCGCCTGCGCCGAACCACTGGCCGACGCCGACGCGGAGTAGCTGTAGCCTTCGTCACTGGCACGCACGCGTGCAATGACTTCTTCATCCAGCTGGGTCACTTCCTCCTGCGACAGGATTTCATAGCCCAGCACCGCCCCCTGCGAGGCCGCAATCATCTGCTGGGCGAACGCGTCGGCGCGGATGTCGCCGACGTGCTGCCCGTCCACGTCCACATGCAGGCCGGCGCGGATGCTCTGCATCTGGCTGGCCACGCGCACGCCGTTGACCTGCGACACCGCCGACTGCAGCGCATTGAGCACGGCCAGCTCCGGCGTGCTGCCGATGCCCTCCGCTTCGCGCGCCACCTGGGTGGTGCCACCGAAATCCGGGCCGCCACGCAGCGGCGTCTCTTCCGCGGCGGGTTGTTCCAGTTTCGATTCAGGCTTCGGGGTTGCCGTGCTCTCTGCCGGTGCCTCCTGCTTGCCGCAAGCGGCAAGCAGTGCAGCGGTGAGGGCCAGGCTCAACAGTCGTACGGAGCTGTGCATGCGGGGCCGTTCCTCAGGGTCGGATCAGAGCGAATCGAGCATCGACTCGGCGTTGCCCGGCACCTTGATCTTGGATGCCTTGGCGAACGTCAGTGCAGCCTTCGACGAGCTGTACAGACCCTTCAGGTAGCCCGGCGATTCCTTGGCCACCCATGCACCGGCGGCCAGCTTGCGGCCCACCGTGGCCAGCTGGGTCGCGCCCAGGTTCTTCATGCCGCTGGCGAAGTTGCTGGACTCGCCGCTCAGCTTCTGGCCTTCGGCGGCGGAAGCCACCAGCGACACCAGGCCTTCGGCGTAGTGCTGCTTGGACTCGGCGCTCAGCTCCGGCTTGGCCGCCACGCGTTCGTCAATCGCGGCCTGGGCCGCTTCGCTGACCGACACCGACTTCTTCATCTGGTCGACGTTGACCGAACCGGACGACAGCGCCAGGCGCTCGGCTTCCAGCAGCTGCACCTGCTCGGCCAGGCCGAAGGCCTTGGCGAACGAGGTCTGGGCCTGCAGCGAGTGCGACTGCGAGGACACGAAACGACGCACCAGCGCTTCCTGCGCGGCTTCGTCCGGCACGTTCGCCGAGGACGACGACGCGGTGTTGCCGCCGCCCGCCAGGTCCTTGAGCTTGCCGAACTGGGCGTGGGCCGGAGCGGTGAAGGCGGTGGCGATGGCCAGGGCGATAAGGGTCTTGCGGATCATGGGAATTCCTTGTTGTTCAATGTGGGAATGTGATGCGGCGGCATCACCCGCGTCAGCGGACGGCCTTGACGTTCAATTCGTTGATCATCTGCTGCGCGCCCTTTTCCGAGGCGATCTGCAGCGCATTGGTGCGGGCCACGCTTTCGTCCGGGCCGGTGCCGGAGAACTGCACCGGACCCACCGAGGAGACGGTGCGCGGGAAACGGCCGCTCACGTCCAGCACCTTGCCGGTGACGGTGACGAACACGCGCACGTTGCCGCTGACCGGGTCGCGGTCACGCATGCCGACGTCGAGGGTGCCCACGGCCAGGTACGGAATGTTGGCGGCCTTGATGCCGTTGGCGGTGTCACGCAGGGTGGCCGCCGACAGGTCATTACCGGTGCTGAAGTCCTTGCGGATGCGCTCGATGCTGAGCAGGCCGCGGCTTTCGCCTTCCACGTATTCGGCTTCCACCACTTCATAGCCGGCGGCGCTGAACGCACCGGTCATGGCGGTGTTGATTTCGTTGGCGTTGGACACCTTCCAGGTGATGTTGTCGCTGCGGCGGGTGGTGCTGCCGCCCGAGGTCACCGACGCCGAGGCGTTCTGGTTGATGCTGCCGCTGGTGCTGACCGAATTGCCACGGAAGCTGTCGCCTTCGCGGGTCTTCTCGTCATAGCTGACGCTGGCGTCGACGCGGCGGTATTCCTTGTCCTGGAACGACTGCGCGGTGTCCTGCGCGCGGGCCATGAACAGGAAGGTCAGCAGCGAGCGTTCGTTGCTGCGGGCACCGGCGGTGGCCGAACCGGCATCCAGCTTGGTCTGCAGCAGGGTGGTGTTGATCTCGGCACGCACGGTGACGGTGTAGGTCTTGGCCTTCTTGTCTTCGGTGTCCGACAGCGGCACGGCGCTCAGCACGTAACGGTCGACATCGCCGATGAACTCGTCGCGACGGGCTTCGAACAGGCGCAGCTTGGCGGCACCGGATTCGGCGATGTAGGCCTCCAGTGCGTTGACCTTGGCCTTGTTCAGGGCCTGGGCGCGGGTGTCGGCACTCAGGCGCAGGCCATAGCTGGCCGAACCGGTACCACGGGAACTGGCGGTCTGCGCCGCGACAGGCGCGGCGACCATCAGTGCGATGAGAATCAGCAGTACGGCACGAATCAACGGCATGACTTGATCAACTCCTGGAGGGCTTGGGTCTGTTGCTGCAGCGGCTTGCCGCCGGGCTTCTGTTCGTCCAGCCAGGCGCGCGAATCGGCGCGCTTGGCGGCGGCACCGGCGAAGGCATCCAGCCCGGCCAGCACGGTTTCATAGCTGGCCGACCACTGGTCCACCTGCCACTGGGTCACCGGCACCACCTTGGTCGCGCCCTTGCGCAGTGGCTGGTCGAAGAACACCTTGCCGGAGAACGGCTCCACCACCGACACGTTGAAGAACGCGCCGAACAGCATCGTCTTCACCGCCGGGGTTTCGTTGATCACGCCGTGCTTCAGGGCATCGAGCTTGAGCTTGATGACGTAGTCGGCTTCGGGAATTTTCAGCTGGTAGACCTTGCCGTCGGCAAAGCGCGCGGCCATCGCGCCACCGATCGCCTGGCCGGTGGCCGGCGGCAGCAGGCCGATGCCGGTGTTGGACGACACCGCCTTGGACAGCTCATGCGCCAGGGTGGCGCGCAGCACCGGTTCCAGCGCCGGGTCCGGCAGCCTGGCGCGGGCGGCGTCGCTCAGCGTCACCTCGCCCACCTGCAGGCGGCGCACCGAGGCGTCGGGCAGCTTGGCCGGGTTCAAGGTGGTGGCGAGCACCTGCGGCAGGCTGGTGGCGGCAGTGCCGTACAGCAGGTCGGCGATGATCGCATCCACTTCGCTGGCGTCCGGACGGTAGTCCTGCACGTCGATGCGCTGCAGGGTGATCGGGTAGGACGCCACCACCTGGCGTTCGCGGAAGTCGAAGAACAGCGCCTGCAGCGCCACTTCCACCAGCACCTTGTACTGGTTGCCGATCGGTTCGACCGAGACCAGTTCGCGGTCCAGCGCGGCCGCCAGCACGGTCGCGCTGGTGGTGCCGTCCAGCATGGCCAGCGGCTGGTCGATCAGCTCCAGCTGGGTGGGTTTCTGCGCGCTCAGGCGCGCCCACAGCGCCTTGTTGAGCGTGGGCAGGCCACGTGCTTCAAGCACGGCGGCGGTGCGCGGGGTGCTGGCCTTCACCGCGCTCTGGTCGGCGGTATAGGCAAAACCGGCCCAGTAGGCCTGTTGTGATTTGTCGGCAGCCTGGGCGGCCCCGCTGGCGAACACCACCACCAGCCCGCACACCCACAGCCACGCGCTGCGCGCGCGCGTACGCTTCATCCCTGAACCCATTGTCCCGCTGTCCTTATCGGTTGGACCCTGGCGTCGGCCGGGTCCGATTTGTGAATGGGCGACACGATACCCGCCCCGGGTGACAGGGGCAAGACGGAGGAGGTGTCGCGCCACGCCATGCGTGGCGGTACGGTCACCCCGGGCGCTCGGCCTTCGCCTGCAACAACGCCTTCTCGCGGGCGTTGGTGGTCAACCCGGCCGCCCGTGCGAACGCTTCGGCGGCCTCCTGCAACCGCCCCAGCTGCGACAACAGGTCGCCCTGCACTGCCGCCAGCGGCGCGTAATCGCGCAAGCGGCCATCCGCGGCCAATGCTTCCACCAGCGGCCACGCCGCCGCCGCACCCGCCGCCCGCGACACCGCCACCGCACGGTTGAGCTCCACCACCGGTGAAGGATTCACCTGCGCCAGCCGCGCATACAACGCGGCCATCTGCGCCCAATCGGTGTCTTCCACGCGCCGGGCGCGGGCATGGCAATCGGCAATCGCCGCCTGCAGCACATACGGATCGTCTGCACCGCCCAGTTCCAGCGCGCGGCGCAGCGCCGCCTGTCCGCGCGCCACCTGCAGGTGGTCCCAGCGGCTGCGGTCCTGGTCGGGCAGCAGGATCGGATTGCCCTCGGCGTCCACCCGCGCCCGCGCCCGCGAGGCCTGCAGTTCCATCAACGCCAGCAGGCCGTGTACCTGCGGCCACACCGGCAGGCGCTGCTGCAGAATGCGCCCCAGCCGCAACGCTTCCTCGCACAGTGCCGGGCGCATCCAGTCATCGCCGCTGCTGGCCGCGTAGCCCTCGTTGAACACCAGGTAGATCACCTCCAGCACCGAGGCCAGCCGCTCCGGAAGCGCCGCCTGGCGCGGCACCTCGAAGGGTACCTGGCGGCTGGCCAGGGTGCGCTTGGCCCGCACGATGCGCTGGGCGATGGTCGGCTCCGGCTGCAGGAACGCGCGCGCGATCTCGTCGGTGGTCAGCCCACCGAGCAGGCGCAGGGTCAGGGCGACGCGTGCATCCGCACCCAGCACCGGGTGGCAGGCCACGAAGATCAGCCGCAGCAGGTCGTCGCCGATGTCGTCGGCCAGCGCCTCGCTGTCATCGGGCAGCGGCAACGGCTGCGGTTCCAGTTCGCTGCCCCACTGCGCATGCTGGCCCGCCACCCGCTGGTGCTGGCGCAGCACATCAATGGCGCGGTTGCGCGCGGTGGTCATCAGCCACGCTCCGGGATTGTCCGGAACGCCCTGCGCCGGCCAACGCTCCAGCGCGGCCAGCCAGGTGTCCTGGACCAGTTCTTCGGCCCGCCCCACGTCGCCGCCCAGCATGCGTGCCAGGCGCGCGATCAGAGCCGGCGCTTCCATGCGCCAGAGGGTATCCAGTCGTTGCGTCAGCGCGGCATCCATGCCGGGGATGAAACCACTCAGCCGGGTGTGCCGTCCATATGCGCCACTTCCCACAGGTGGCCGTCCGGGTCCTGGAAACTGCGCTGGTACATGAAACCGTAGTCGCGTGGCGGCTGCGGCTCGCTGCCACCGGCCTTCAGTGCCTTTTCCAGTTGTTCGTCCACCGCTTCGCGGCTGGTCGCCGACAGCGCGTTGATCACCGCCGCGCTGGCCTGGGTGTCGGCGATCGGCTTGCTGATGAAGGTCTCGAAGAACGGCTTGCGCAGCACCATGACGAAGATGTGCTCGCTGATGACGATGCACGCGCCGTCGTCGTTGGAGAAGGTGGGGTTCAGGGTGTAGCCGAGCGCGGTGTAGAAGGACTTGCTGCGCTCCAGGTCCTGCACCGGCAGGTTGACGAAGATCATCTGTTCGTTGGTCAGTTTCATCGAGCGTTCCAGGTGTGCGGGGGCCGGCCAAACGCCGGCGCTACCCGTGGGTTTACCTTGCGGATTGGATTGCGGTTACGGGAACGGCTTCATGCAGTTGACCATCCACGGCTTGCCGTACTTGTCTTCCAGCATGCCCCAGCGGTGCGCCCAGAAGGTTTCGCCGATCGGCATGGTGACCTTGCCGCCTTCGGACAGTTCCTTGAACACGCGTTCGGCCTCTTCGATGCTGTCCACGTCGATGTTGATGGTGGTGGTACCGGCACCGTCGGACGGCGGGCCATCGGCCGCCATCAGCACGGCATCGCCCACTTCCAGCTGGCTGTGTGCCACCAGGTTCGGGTCGAGCGGACCCGGCGCATCGCCGCAACCATCCATGTCGTTGCCCGGCGGCATGTCGCCATACTTCATTTCCGAAGTGACGGTGCCGCGCAGCACCTTGGCATAGAACGCCATCGCGTCATGGGTCTGGCCATTGAAGCCCAGGAAGGGAATCAGTTTCATCGGGTTTCTCCGTCGTGTTGTTCAATCTGGTCGCGCAGACGCTGTTCCTGCGCGCGTAATTCCGGGGTGAAGGCTTCACCGAAGTCATCCATGTCAAACAGCGGGCGCAGCTCGACCACGTCGTTGGGCGCGAACGGAGCCCGCTTGGCCCACTCCAGCGCCTCGTCCATCGACCGCACCTGCCACAGCCAGAAGCCGGCAATCAGCTCACGGGTTTCGGCGAACGGGCCGTCGATGACCCGGGGCGAGGCCCCGCCGTACACCACCCGGTGCCCCCGGTGGCTCGGCTGCAGGCCTTCGCCTGCCAGCATGATCCCGGCGTTTACCAGCTGTTCGTTGAAGTTGCCCATGGCGGCCAGCTCGGCCTCGGTGGGCATCACCCCGGCTTCGGTTTCCGGGCTGGCTTTGACGATCACCATCACTTTCATTGCCGTGTCCTGTTCACGGGCCCGGTCAGGGGGCCCTTCATGACATACGACGCACCAGTGGAGCGCAGATCGACATCGCTGCCAAAAAATATTTCGATCCCGCCACGGTTTGACGGTTACAGCCTGAACCGGCGGCCATTTCCGCACTGCAACATCTGTGTAGCGCCGACTGCGGCATCATGGGCCTCCCCCGCTGCCGGTGGCCTGGCCATGCAATTCCTGCTGTTGATCAACATCGACCCGGAACTGATCCAGGCGCTGCCGGCGCAGGAGTACGACGCCGAGATGCGCGGGTGTCTGGCCCATGCCGACGAACTGCAGGCCAAAGGCATCCTGGTGATGTCGCAGCAGCTGCAGCCGGTGGAGCAGGCGCGCACCCTGCGCGTGCGCCAGGCGCAGGCGCGGATCACCGATGGTCCGTTTGCGGAGACGCGGGAATTCCTGGCCGGGTTCAACCTGATCAATGCGCGCGATGCGGATGAGGCCATGCGCATCGCACGGGAGTTTCCGTGGTCGCGTTACGGCAGCATTGAAGTACGGCCGGTGGCGGATATGAATGCCGAACGCGTGCGGGTGGGCGCAGCCGCGTGATCGCGCTTGGGATGATGGCGCACTACGGCCTGACTGCTCGCGTGGGATGTGGGGCTCTA
>DGLB01000028.1:64305-100729 GCA_002387845.1 Stenotrophomonas maltophilia
GGCTCTACGTAATCGGTCGTGTCCAGCATTGCGGGAGCACGGTCGCGCCCCCGTCGCATCCGGCGTTACGGCAACACGCTCACCTTCAGGTCACGCGGGCCCACGGCTTCATTGCCGCTGTAATCCCGTGCACTGGCGCGGATGATGTAATCCCCGGCGGGCAACGCATCGGGCAACCAACGCCCGGTTTCCACCAGCCCATCGCGCACCGTGTTGGTGACCAGGTAGCGGAAACGGGTGACCGCACTGCCATGCACGGTGATGCCGCTGTCCGGCGCATACGCCACCAGGGTGGCACTGCGCTCGCGCGGCATGCGGTTGAACACGATGTTGAAGCGCGGCTGCTCGTAACCCTGCAGCGGCTGGCCGGAAGCATCCAGAATCTGGTAACCCACCTGGTACAGGCCCAGGCGTCGACGCGGCAGGTTGCGGTCCACCTGGTCCCACGCTTCCACCACGATCTGCACGCCAGGCCCCAGCCGGGAAATCGGCACGCGTCCATCCGCACCGGCCTTGATCGGCTGGTCGACATCATCCAGCACCTCCACAGCGGTGATGCGCGTCGCGAACGCATCGGCATAACCGGTGAAGCCCAGCGCCACCGCGTTGCGTTCGAAGCCACTGGCTCCCACGCTCAGATGCACATGCGCCATGCGGTTGATGCTGCCCAGCGCGTCGCCGGCCTGGAAGCGGGTACCGCGGCGCACGCGCACGCGTTCCAGCTTGCCGTCCAAGTCCAGCAGCTGCGGCCAGCGGGCGTCGAAGGCGCGGCCCTGCGGATCGCGCCCCACTTTCATATGGATGTAGCGGATGCGATCCAGTGCCAGCCCCTCGGCCTGGTCGCCGACCGACCATGCACCAAACGGGCTGCTCACCTTGCCGTCGGCGACCGCGCGCACGGTCTGGCCGACGTCGCCGCGGATGTCGAAGCCGTCGTGCAGGTGGTGCCGGCTTTCGCCCTGGAAGCTGCCGCGCACCTCGCCCAAGGTGCCGACTACTTCGTGCCAGCCTTGTTGGGGGTCCAATGGCCAGCGACCGCCGGTGAGCGGTAACGGAGCGTCGGGGGCCGGGCCGATCAGGGCCGGCGGTGGCGTCGCCGGCGGTTGCGTGTGGTGCTGGGTCTTGCCCGGCAATCCCACCGGGTGCAGGTGGTGGACGCGATAGGACGCCGCATCGGCCAGGTACAACCCGCCGTCTGCATCCAGCGCCAACGCGGAGGGCCTCGAGAAACGCGGCTGCGGCGGCACACCCACCAGCGCCAGCGCATGGCCGTGCGCGGAAACCTGCACCAGCTTGCCGTTGATATCGCTCACATACAGCACGTCATCGTGGGTAACCGCCAGCGCCATCGGCCCGCTGACCAACCCGCCGGCCGGCACCAGGGTATCGACCGCGCCATTGGCCGCCAGGCGGCGCACCGCGTTGTTGTACAGGTCGGCGACCAGCAGGTTGCCATGGCTGTCCAGCGCCAGCGACACCGGCGTATCGAAGCGCGCGCCGACGCCGGCTCCGTCCACGTTGCCCGGTGCATCGCCACCGGCCAGCGTGCGCACCTGGCCGTCCGTTTCAATCACGCGGATGCGGTCGTTCCAGGTATCGGCCACATACACCCGCCCCTGCGCGTCCACCGCCACGCCCATCGGCCCGTTGAAGCGCGCCTGCCCGGCCACACCATCGGCAAAGCCCGGCTGGCCGTCGCCGGCCAGGGTGCTGACCCTGCCGTCGGTACCGATGCGGCGGATGGCATGGTTGCCGGTGTCGGCCACGAACAGGTTGCCGGCCGCGTCCAGTGCGATCTGCGACGGGGTGTTGAACTGCGCCTGCAGCGCCGGGCCATCGCGCCAGCCCTCGCCCTGCCCGGCCAGGGTATCCACCCGGCCGTCCGGATGGATTCGCCGGATCCGGTTGTTGTCGCCGGCATCGGCCACGTAGACCACCCCCTGGGGGCCCACCACCAGGCCGTAGGGGTCGGCAAAGCGCGCCTGCGCACCCGCGCCCTCCTGCAGCCCACCCACGCCATCTCCGGCCAGCAGGTCGATCTGCGCGGTCCAGCCCAACGGCGTCGGCAGCGGTGCGGGCGGCGGTGCCGGTACCCGGTCAACGTGCAGGAAGGTCCATGCCAGTGCGGCCAGCGTGGCCGCTGCCACTACTGCCATCCCTGCCCATCGTGCGCGCGTCATCGGCGTCCCTGTCGTGATTCAAGCCCCTGACCATAGCCGCTGGAAGCCGCGCTGCCCAGCCTGGGCACAGGGCGATGCTTGTGCAGATGCGGCGTTCCGGTTTCAATCGGGTACTACCCCAAGGAAGGACGCCCTGCATGTCCCGCTGTCGCCGTAATGCACTGGCCTTGATGCTGTCGCTGTGCCTGCTGCCTGCCATCGCGGCGGCGGACGTCGATCCCGGCTTCGACGAAGCACTGCAGACCGCAGCCGACCAGCTTGCCAAAGGCGACTCGCTGGGGGCGGCCATTGCCTACGAACGCCTGCTGGCCGACCCGCGCCTGGAGACGCTGGAACCGGCGCGTCGCAGTGAAGTGTGGGCACGTGCGGCGATCGTCGCCGGGGTGCAGGACGACGCCGCGTTGGCTGAGCAACGCGTACAGAAGGCGCTGCAGATCAGCCCGGATTACGCCGAGGCCCGCCTGTTGCTGGCAGGTCACCAGATCTTTCTGAACCAGCTGGACGCGGCGGCCGACAACATGATCCGCGGCATCCGCGACAGCAAGGAGACGCCGCCGCTGCCGGAAGACCAGGTGTGGTACATCAGCAAGCATCTGCGCAACGACCCTGTGCGGAAACAGGCCCTGCTGCAGGCGCTGTTCGACCAGCACTGGAAGCCCGATGGCATCGAGCCCAGCTGGTACTGGGTCGACCTGGCAGAGCTGCAGGTGGAAAGCCCACAGTCCGACCGCGTCGCCGCCACCCTGGAGCGCGTGGACGAGCCGCTGCCGTTGATACAGCTGCGCAGCGACAAGCGCTTTGACCGTTTCATCGCGCGTGGCGACAGCCGTTTCGACCCCACCGCCGCCGCGCAGCGTCATATCGACCGGATGCGCGTGGAGACCATGCTGTCGCCGGGTCTCAACGAAGCCGCCGTTACCCTGGCCAATGCACTGCTGGTCACCGGCCAGGCTGAAGACGTCGTCGGCATGACCCAGTCGCTGGGCGAGTTCGCCGCACGGGCGAAGTCCCTGCCTGAGGCGGAGGAAGCGCGCCCGGTCGGCATGATGCTCAACGCCCGCGCCCGCGCATTCTGGCAGCTGGGCCGCAACGACGACGCCATCCAGACCCAGGAACTGGCCACCCGGATGGCATCCGCGGGCGATGACACCGAACAGAAGTTACGCCTGGCCAGCAGCTACACCGGGCTGCATCGCCCGGCACTCGCCCGCCAGACCGTGAAGGACATGGGCGAACTGTCCGTTCAAGGCGAAGGCATGACCCAGGTGATCCTGCTGCAGGCCGCCCAGCAGCTGGCCGATGCCGGCGCGCAGCAGCGCGCACGCGATGCGTTGGCCGCTGTCCGCTCGCAGGCTCCCGCCTACACCATGCTGGGATTGATCACCGATCACCGCCTGGACGAAGCCGCCGCCGTGCTGGCCGAGCGTCTGGCCGACCCGCAGGAGCGCGGTTCGGCGTTGCTTGAGCTGCAGCACCTGCGCGAGCGACCGGAACTGCCGGGCGACAAGGACTTCCATGCCAGCTGGAAGCAGTTCAAGGCGCGTGCGGATGTGATTGCCGCTGCTGAGAAAGTCGGGCGCATTGACAGCTACCCGCTCTACGCCGAGTAGGTCCTGGCGGGTGCGCGGATTCAGCGCGCCGGTGTCTGCGGCGCGCCGCCCATCGCGTCCCGGTAGCGCACATACAGCGCACTTACCTTCTCTACATAGGCCAGCGTTTCCGCATACGGCGGTACCCCCTTGTAGCGGGTCACCGCGCCGATGCCGGCGTTGTACGCAGCCGCCGCCAGCGTGCGGTCGCCCTTGTAGCGTTTCAGCAGCGCCTGCAGGTAACGCGCCCCGCCGCTGATCGACTGTTCGGCCGAGAACGGGTCCGTCACCCCCATCTCGGTGGCCGTGTCGGGCATCAGCTGCATCACGCCCTGCGCGCCCTTGGGCGATACCGCACCTGCGTCGAAGTTGCTTTCGGCATGGGCGATGGCGCGCAGCCAGGCGTCCTCCACACCGGTGGCACGCGCCGCCGCCTTGAACTGCCGTGCGTGGCGGTTCAACTGCGCCGGCCCCACCTTGCCCAGCCCCGGGTGCGCCGGCTCGCCCGGCGGGGTGGTCACGGTGAACTTCAGGAACACCCGCGAGCCCGGCAGGTTGCGGGTGGAGTACACCAGCGTGCCGTCCTGCTCGCGCTCGTACAGGGTGCCGCTGAACACCCCCATGTTGCCCCACAGGTTGGGGGTCTGCACCGCGTTGTCGTCCACCTGCTGGGCCGTGCATTTCGAGCCCGGCTCCGGCGCGGTGGCCAGGCTGACGGTGTTGTTCTGCACACAGCGGTACACCGTGCGGGCCGCCGCCGGGCCACAGGCCAGCAGCAACAACAGGGCCAATGCGACAGGCAACGCAGGCTTCATCGACAGGGGGCCGCAAGGCGGGCACGGCGGGCGGTGGCGCGATGATCCGGCCGCCCCGATGATGGCCCGGTGACGGCTTCACCCCGCTCATGCGTCCTGATACCGACACTGGGCAAATTCCGACAGCAATCTGCGTGGAGTCCTGTTCCCAAAGCCGCCTGCGGGTGGTGTCATAGCGGCACTTTCCCTCTATCCGACTGCACCGAGGTCAGCTTGAAGCGCGCCAGGATCATCGCCGCCATCGTGCTTGCCGCCCTCATCGGCGCGGTCGTTCCCGTCATCACGGTGGCGTATTTCACCTGGGCGCGGCAGCAGGAGCACGAGCAGCGCAACCTGGCCAGCACCGCCCAGCGCACCCTGCTGCGGGCGCACCGCGCCTATGAAGGCAGCCTGATGGCGCTGCGCAAGCTCAACCAGACCCCGCTGCCGGCATGTTCCCCTGAACACCTGCAACTGATGCGCAACCTGGCGGTCAGCACCCACTCGGCCGAGCAGGTCGGCTACTTCGAAGGCGGCCGCCTGCGCTGCACGTCGTGGGGAGTGACCGATGCCGACATTCCCGAACCGCACCCCGACCACGTCACCGCGGACGGGGCCGGCATCACCCTCGGGGTACGTCCGCAGGCCGGCGATGGCAGCCCGATGGTGGCGGTGCAGCTGGGCCGGCACGACATCATCATGGACCCCAGCCGCTTCGTCGATGTCATTGCCGACCCCAACGTGCGGCTGGCGGTGGCCACCCCCGACGGCAGGTTGCTGGTGCAGCAGGCCCTGCCCGACCAGGCGCTGCTGCTGCACCTGCTGCGCGAACCGTCCAGCGGGCGCACGCCGCGCAGCTGGTACGCCAGCGCGCAGGACCAGGAGTGGCTGGCCATCGCGGTGGCACCGCGCACCGATTTCAGCACCAGCCTGTACCGCCAGTTCCTGCAGCTGCTGCCGCTGGGGGCGGCGGGCGCGGTGCTGGGGGCGGCCGGTGCGTGGTGGCTGTCGCGGCGGCGCATGACCCTGCGCAATGAACTGGCCAGCGCGGTGCGCCGGCGTGAGTTCAGCATGCAGTACCAGCCCATCATCGAACTGGATACCGGCATCTGCGTGGGGGCCGAATCGCTGGTGCGCTGGTGTCGCCCCGACGGCACCTCCGTGCGCCCGGATCTGTTCATTCCGGTGGCCGAGGAAACCGGCCTGATCAACGCGCTGACCGACCACGTCATCGACCAGGTCATCCAGGACATGCGCGAGCTGCTGGTGCGTGACCGCAGCGCGCATATCGCCATCAACCTGTCCGCCGGCGACGTCGGCAGCGGCCGCGCCCTGAAGGTGTTGTCCGCCAAGCTGCAGGGCACCGGCATCCATCCCCAGCAGATCTGGCTGGAGGCCACCGAGCGTGGCTTCATCGACATCCAGGGCGCACGCACCTCGCTGGCCGCCGCGCGGCGTGCCGGTCACTGCGTGGCCATCGACGATTTCGGTGTCGGCTATTCCAGCCTGCAGTACCTGCAGACCTTGCCGCTGGACGCATTGAAGATCGACAAGTCGTTCATCGAGGCCATCGGTACCCACAGCGCCACCAGCCCGGTCACCTCGCACATCATCGACATGGCCAAGACGCTGGGGTTGTTCACCGTGGCCGAGGGCATTGAAACCTCCGCGCAGCTGGCGTACCTGCAGGCACGGCAGGTCGAGTTCGGCCAGGGCTGGCTGTTCTCCAAGCCGTTGCCGGCCGAGGAGTTCGTCCGCTACCACGAGCAGCGGCTGAAGCAGTACGGCAAGGCCAAGGAAGACATGCAGAACCCCAACAGCGCGCACGATTGATGGCGAGCCGGGCTTGCCCGGCTGAAGGCACCGCAATCCCGTAGAGCCGGGCTTGCCCGGCTGAAGGGTGCGCAATCTCGTAGAGCCGGGCTTGCCCGGCTGAAGGGTGCACGCGAACTGCAGCGGGGCAAGCCCCGCTCTACGTCATCCACCCCGGTCGTTCATGAGCATAGGACGTTCATCCAACCCCGTCGTTCATCCACCGCAGGGGTTCATCTGGCCCCGCTATAATGACCGCGCGGCAGCCAGCCGCCTTGTGTTGAGGTGTGCCCCCATGCGCCATTGATGCCGCCGTCGCAATGACGGCCTGACTCCCTTCCCGCCGGCCCTTACGGGCGGTTCGTCGCGGGGAATTCAAGGCATCCATGGAGGTCGCATGACCGCATTCGCACTCACGCTCGACCGCGTGACATTCACCCTGCCCGATGGGCGGGTGCTGTTCTCTGAACTTTCCACCACCTTCGACACCACACCCACCGGCCTGGTCGGTCGCAACGGCGTGGGTAAAAGCGTGCTTGGCCGTCTGCTGGCCGGGCAGCTCACGCCCAGCGCCGGGCAGATCCAGCGCCATGGCCGCGTCCACCTGCTCGCCCAGCACAGCGGCGAAGTGCCCGGGCGCATTGCCGACCTGGCCGGCGTGGCACCGGTGCTGGATGCGCTTGCCCGGATTGAGGCCGGCAGCGTGGACGCGGACGACTTCGCCACGCTGGGTGAGCGCTGGACCCTGCGCGAGCAGCTGCAGGCCCAATGGCGGCAGCTCGGTCTGCCGGCGCTGGACCCCAACGCCCCCGCACGCCAGCTGAGCGGTGGCCAGGCCATGCAGGTGGCACTGGCCGGTGCGCTGCTGTCCAACGCCGATGCCCTGGTACTGGATGAGCCCAGCAACCACCTGGACAGCGCCCATCGCCATCGCCTGATCGAGGCGTTGCAGCAGTGGCGCGGGGGCCTGCTGGTGATCAGCCACGACCGCGCCCTGCTGCAGCAGATGCAACGCATCGTCGAGCTCACGCCGGGCGGTCTGCACAGCTACGGGGGCAACTTCGACGTGTATGCCCAACAGAGGCAGCAGGCCCGGTCCGCGGCCGAAACCGAACTGGCGCTTCGCAAGCAGCAGCGACGGCAACAGCAGCAGGCCGAGCGCGAGCAGCGCGAACGCCAGGCGCATCGGCAGTCCCGCGCCACACGCGACGCGCGTACGGCCAACCAGGCCCCCATTCTGCTGGGCGGCATGAAGAACCGCAGTGAGCACAGTGCCGGGCGGCTGCAGGCCCAGCTGGCGCAGCGGCGCGCCGACAGCGACGCGCGGGTGCGTGAAGCAGCGGCGCAGCTGGAACCCGAGGTGCAGGTGGCGCTGCTTGGTCCTGGCCCGATCGCACCTGGCCCGCAGATCAGCGCCGAACTGCTGCAGGTTCAACTGCCCCACCTGCCAGCGCGCGAGCGGATCGACCTGCGCATTACCCGCGGCACCCGTCTGGCGGTGTGCGGAACCAACGGCAGCGGCAAGTCCACGCTGTTGCAGGTGATTGCCGGCGTGCTGCCGCCGCTGTCGGGCGAGGTCCGGCGTGCGGCCACGACGGCGTACCTGGACCAGGCGTTGTCGTCATTGCCGGCGCAGGACAGCGCGCTGGAACTGCTGCAGCGCGCGAACCCACCTGCGGCCGAAGGTGTGCTGCGCACACGGCTGGCCCTGCTCGGGCTGGATGCCGAACGGAGCCTGCGTCCGCTGCACACCCTGAGCGGTGGCGAGCGGATGAAGGCCGCACTGGCGGCAGTGCTGTACGCCGAACAGCCACCGCAGTTGTTGTTGCTGGATGAGCCGGGCAATCACCTGGATCTTCCGTCGCTGGCGGCGCTGGAGGCGATGCTGCAGGGGTATTCCGGTGCGTTGGTGATCGTTTCGCACGATGAGGCGTTGCTGCAGGCGGTCGGAGTGACCGATCGCCTGCAGATGTCAGCGTAGAGCCGGGCTCGCCCGGCTGCTTTTCGCGTGGAAAACAGCCGCCGCCACGCATGGCGTGGCGCGACAGGAGCCTTCATTTCCACGCCGTCGTTCAGCGGGGCAAGCCCCGCTCTACGTGGTCGTGCGCGCCCACACCGGGAATGCATCCGGCAGCACCTGCCACACCATCGGTCCGGCGCGCATCTCCTCGTCGTTCAACAGGCACGCATCCAGTTCGGCGCGCACCGCGCCTTCGTCCATGGCCACGCCGATCACCGCGAGTTCCTGGCGGCGGTCGCCCCACAGCGGGTGCCACAGCCGACGCATCGCCGCGTACTCACCCGGGTCGCCCACCTCGTGCGCGGCCGGCAGCGCGGCGGTCCAGCACGACGCCTGCTGGCGCACCCAGCCGGCATCGGTATACGGCACCTGCGGCGGTGGCAGCAGCGGCACGGTGTCTTCCAGCCCGGCATCCACGCGCTCGCGCGCGGCGTACCAGAACCCGGCCGCCTGGGTGCGGGTGGACGCCCCCACGCTGGACAACTCGCCTACCCAGTCCATGCGGTTGGCCAGCCAGAAGAACCCCTTGCTGCGGATCACGCTGTTCAAGCCACTTTCCAGCGCGCGCGCAAATCGCTGCGGATGGAACGGGCGGCGTGCGCGGTAGACAAAGCTGCTGATGTTGTATTCCTCGGTCTCCGGCGTGTGCTCGCCCCGCAGCGCCTGCATCCAGCCTGGGGCCAGCTGCGCGCGCACGAAATCGAAGCGACGGGTGTCCAGCAGCTCGTGTGCGGGCACATCGCCCTGGCGCGACAGCACCAGGCGCGCGTCGCGGTTCATCGCGCGCAGCACCGCCAGCGTCTGCTGCAGGGTGTCGTCGTCGATCACGTCGCACTTGCTCACCACGATCACATTGGCGAACTCGATCTGGTCGGCCAGCAGGTCGACCACGCCGCGCGCGTCGTCGTCGCCGGCCTGTTGGCCGCGATCGGCCAGGCGATCGGTCCCGCCGAAGTCGCGCAGGAAGTTATGCCCGTCCACCACCGTGACCAGCGTATCCAGCCGCGCGATGTCGCCCAGGCTGAAGCCATCCGCATCGCGCACCGAAAATGTCGCGGCCACCGGCATCGGCTCGGCAATGCCGGTGGATTCAATCAGCAGGTAGTCATAGCGGCCGGAAGCGGCCAGTCGCTTCACCTCCTGCAGCAGGTCGTCGCGCAGGGTGCAGCAGATGCAGCCATTGCTGAACTCCACCAGGGTTTCCTCGGTGCGGCTGAGCGCCGCGCCGCCATCGCGTACCAGTTGCGCGTCCACGTTGATCTCGCTCATGTCGTTGACGATCACCGCCACCCGCAATCCCTGGCGGTTGCGCAGCAGCTGGTTGAGCAGGGTGGTCTTGCCTGCGCCCAGGAAGCCGGACAGGACGGTGACGGGCAGGCGCGGAACGGCGGGGGCGGATGCAGTGTTCATGGCGGGGTCGGCTGGGAGTTGGATTAAATGTTACTGTATAACACTCGAAAGCCAAGGGCCCCCACCCATGAAACCCCCCAACGCCTCGCTGCTGGACGCCGGAGCCATTGCCCTGTCTGCGTTATGCCTGCTGCATTGCCTGGCCCTGCCCCTGCTGGCCGCCGCCCTGCCCCTGCTGGGGGTGTGGGCCGAAGCCGAGTGGATGCACGTGCTGTTCGTGGCGATTGCGGCCCCTACGACGGGCCTGGCGCTATGGCGCGCACACCTGCGCTACCCGGTGCCGTTGTGGGCGGGGGTAGTGGCCGTGGCGGGGTTGCTATGCCTGCTAGCCGGTGCGGTGGAGTGGCCGAGCCACGCGATGGAGACGCCGATGACCGTCGCCGGCAGTGTGTTGCTGGCCGGCACGCACATATGGAACGCGTGGCGGCAGCACCGGCATTGATCCACGTAGAGCCGGGCTTGCCCGGCTGCGCCGTCCCCGGCATCTGCTTTGGTAGCGTCGGTCGACAGACGACGGCCGATAACGGAGATCAGCACGGCAACGCATGAACCACACCAACGCCGCGCCTCAGCGCCCGTAAGCCCGCAACAGCTTCACCAGCACCTGCGCTTCTTCCGCACGCTCGGTCGGGTCGTCGGACGACACCACGTGCGCCTGCAGGTGCTCATCCAGCAGCGCCATCAGCAAGCCGTGCGCGGCACCGCGCACCGCCGAGGCCTGCACCAGCACCTCGCTGCAATCGGCGTCCTCGTTCTGCAGGGCGGTTTCCAGGGCAGCCACCTGCCCGGCCATGCGCCGGACCCGGGCCAGGAGCGCTTTTCGCTGTTGGTTGACGTGTGCCATGGGGCCAGAGCATACATTGGACACATACCCCCATGGGGTATATCTTGCACACCTTCGCCCTCCCCTGCCGTGCCCCGCCATGTCGCTCACCGCCGCCACTGACGCCCGTCGCCACACCCACCGCTTCGACGACGGCAACCCGCTGGCTGAGCGCCGCACCCGCCGCGCCCTGTACCTGACCGCGGTGATGATGATGGTGGAGATCGTGGGCGGCTGGTGGTTCAACTCGATGGCGGTGCTGGCCGATGGCTGGCACATGAGTTCGCACGCGCTGGCACTGGGCATGGCCGCCTTCGCCTATGCCTGCGCCCGCCGCTACGCGCATGACGGGCGGTTCGCGTTCGGCACCTGGAAGATCGAGATCCTGGGCGGCTACACCAGCGCCATCGCCCTGCTCGGCGTGGCCCTGCTGATGGCGGTGCAGTCGGTGGAGCGGCTGTTCGTGCCCAGCGCCATTCATTACGACCAGGCCATCGCCATCGCCGTGGTGGGGCTGGTGGTGAACCTGGTCTGTGCCTGGTGGCTGCATGACAGCCCGGGGCATTCGCACGGTCATGGTCATGATCATGGCCATGCGCATCACGGCCATGACCACGGGCATCACGATCACCACGGCCACCACCATCAGGACCTCAACCTGCGTTCGGCCTACCTGCATGTACTTGCCGACGCCGCCACCTCGGTGCTGGCGATCGTGGCGCTGATCGGCGGCAAGCTGTGGGGCGCGGCGTGGCTGGACCCGCTGATGGGCATCGTCGGCGCGGTACTGGTGACGGTCTGGGCGATGGGCCTGCTGCGCGATACCGGTCGCATTCTGCTTGATGCGCAGATGGATGCGCCGGTGGTGGCCGAGGTGCGCGAGGTGATCGAGCAGGGTCCGTGGGCGGCGCAGTTGGCCGACCTGCATGTCTGGCAGGTTGGCCGTGGCAAGTTTGCGGTGGTGGCCAGTGTGGTCAGCACGGACGAGGTTTCCGCCGACACCCTGCGTGACGCCCTGGCCGTGCACGAGGAGCTGGTGCACGTAACCGTGGAAGTGCACCGCATCGCGTAGAGCCGGGCTTGCCCGGCTGCGCCTTCCACGTAACCTGCGAAAAGCAGCCGGGCAAGCCCGGCTCTACGTATCCGGTACGTCCCATATCCCGTGGATGCAATTTCCGGTACGCCCCACATCCCGTGCATGGCATTTCCGGTACGTCCCACATCCCGCCTGCCGTCCTCAGTTGATGCTCATGCTGCCGCTGTCTTCCACACAATGGTCAGCAATGCATGCATCCAGTGCCGTACTGACCTCGCCACGATCCTGCACCGTGCACGTCACCCAGGCTTTGTACTCACCCTTGAACGCGGCCGGATGGTATTGCAGGAAGTGGCTGCTGCAGGTATCCACGCGCACGGTGCCGCTGATCACGTCGGGCTCGGTGGTCTGGTAGCGCAGCAGGCCGGACACGCTGAATTCCTGCCCCTGGCGCGCGGAACCGCGCGGTGCGTGGGCCTCGAGGAAGCCGGGTGGCTGGTCCGAGCGGCCGTGTCGACGCATGCAGCCCCACGCAGATGCGCCGGAGAACGAGGCTTCACCGCCGCGTGATGGAGCCAGGCCGTTTTGCGCGCACAGCGCGCGGTGGTAGTCCTTCGTGGCCTGGCTCTGTTCGTCGTAGTCGAAGGAATAGGTGTTGCCGTGCAGATGGCGGATGCGTTGTTCGATCTGGCGCATCCCTCCCTGCCCGTCCGGTTCCTCGGTGGTGCGTACGACGCGTTCGTTGCCGTCGGCATCCCGCTCGATGCGATCGTGATAGATGCCGTCTTCGTGTGTGGTCATTGCGACCGGTGCGGACAGCAGAAGTGCAAGGGTGAAGCTCATGGGCGTACCTGCCTCGTTGATGATGGAGGCGGGAGAATGGGTGTTGATGCGTGTCTGGAACTGTGCGGTGTGTTCCAGGATAGGTGCCATCAATGACGATTTCGGATTTGTTGCAAGGTGATGCGTGTCACCGCGGTACCGATTACAACTTGAACATCATCCCCAACAGGAACAAGCCCAGCGGCAACGAGCTGAACACCGCCCCGGCCGTCCCCAGCCACGGCCAGCGCTCGCCGCGCACGCGCGAGCCCAGCCCCACGATCACGCCCAGAATGGACGCGCCCAGCACGCCCAGCGAGATGCCGGCATTGCTCAGCAACCATTGGCCGACGTCCGGCGAAGCCAGGCCCACCGCGTAGGCCAGCGCGAACATCGCCGGGGCGACCAGGAAGCTGCCCACGCCCAGCAACGGCGCTCGGGTACCGGGCGCTTGGGTGGGGGCAGGCGAAGGGATGGGGTTGGACATGAGGGCACGCGTGAACGAGTCAGCTGCCACCGTACACCATTGCCGGTTCTGCACATCGCCCACGCGCGGGGTGCGGCACTATGACGCAACATCTGCCGTCAGGAGAACCGCCATGCGCGCCTTGCCCTGTCTGCTTCTCTTCCCCCTGGCCCTGCTCGCCGGTTGCGACAAGCGCAACGGCGGCGATGTGGTGTTCTCCTCCGACCCGATGCTGGGCTGCTACGCCACCCATCCGCGCAAGCCGGCCGACTTCCGCATCGACCAGGAACAAGGCCGCTACTACGTGTCCTTCAACCGCGACGAACAGTGGCAGCGCGAAGCCAACCCGTTACAGGAAGCCAGGCGCGACGAGGTGGCCAGCTACTTCCCCAGCGATGCCGACCAGATTGACCGCGCCCTGGTCCGCAACAGCGGCGGCTTCGGGCTGTTTCATCTGAAGCCCAGCGCCACGCTGCGGGGCAAGGCCAAGGACAGCGACTACATGACCCTGGTGCTGATCGGGGCCGGGCCGGTGTTCCGCACCGGCTGTGACTGAGCCACGCACCTCCACCCGAGGTGCCGCACAGCGGCGAGCCGCGGATATGCAACTGACGCCGGCGCGGTGAACGCGCCCAGCGGTGATGCCATCCCCTGTAAACAACCCTCATGCGCCATTCCGCCCCCGCTGGCGGCGGTGAATGGAGCTGTAGCGCCACTGCGCCGGCTCGTGCACATGGCCGTGCAGCACCGGGCTGTGGTGCACCCGGGCGATCTGCTGCTGCAGGTCGTGCGCATCAACGATGCGTTGCTGCGGGAAATCCGCCTGCCACAACGGGCGCGCGCAGCGGTCGCGGCGCAGCAGCGCGCGCGGTGGCTGGCCGGGCAGCTGCCGATCGAACACCGCCTGGACCTGCCGCCAGCGGCCCTCGCCGTCGTCGTCACCCGGGGGCAGGGTCCACACCCCGTGCAGTTCGCTGGGCAGCACCACGATCGCCTGCAGGATGAAAGGGCGGCTCTGCCGGGCAATGCGGAACGCCCGTCGCAGCACCTCGGCGTGTTCCAACAGCAGGCGGCTGCGTGGGTCGCGCAGGTAGGCACTGAAGTGCCACGTGTTCTCGAACGGGGCGTACAGGCGGGGCATGTCCATGACCCCAGTGTGCGAACCACGCCGGCCGCTCACGATCAGTCCAGCCCACAGCCGCGGGTCGGGCGGCGACGCGTCGGCCGGTAGGAATTCACCGGCTCGGGTACCCTACCCACCCCCGTGCCTGCCCGAACTCCCGTGCCTCACTACACCGGTCCCCTGCTCACCCGTCCCCTGGCCGAAGCGCTGCTGCGCGCCCGCGACAGCGGAGCCGCCGAATGGACCGGCTCGCTCGACCTGGGCCGCAGCACCGGCACCGCCACCCTGGCCGCCGGGCACTGGCAGTGGCAGGGCCAGACCTATGCCTACCCCGGCAAGACCAAGGATCGCACCCTGTATTACTGGGACGGCGAGGAGTTCCTGCCGGTCTCCCGCTTCGGTTCGGCCCTGATCAAGCTGGTGCCCACCGAGTGGGACGCGCCGACCTTCGAGATCGACGGCATCAAGATGCTGCCCAGCGCGCAGGTGTCCCCGTTCGAGGACGCGCGCCGCAAGGTGGCGCTGGTGGCCCCGGCCGGCAAGACCGTGCTGGATACCTGCGGCGGCCTGGGCTACTTCGCCGCCTGCTGCCTGGAAGCCGGCGTGACCCGGATCCAGTCGTTCGAGAAGAACCCCGACGTGCTCTGGCTGCGCACCCTCAATCCGTGGTCGCCCGACCCGGAGGCGGCCAGCAGCGGTGGCCGGCTGTCGCTGACCCACGGCGATGTGTCGCAGGCCATCGAAGGACTGGAGAGCCGGTCGGTGGATGCCATCCTGCATGACCCGCCGCGCTTCGGCATTGCCGGTGAACTTTACTCGCAGGTGTTCTACGACCAGCTGGCGCGGGTGATCCGCCCGGGCGGCCGGATGTTCCATTACACCGGGGCACCGAACAAGCTGACCAGCGGCCGCGATGTGCCCCGCGAAGTGGCCAAGCGACTGGAGAAAGCCGGCTTCAAGGCCGAGCTGGCGCTGGACGGGGTGTTCGCGGTCAAGCGCTGACTTCGAAAACACTTTGCTTACAAATCAAATACTTGAAACTTCCGGAAGGTTTCCGGAAAGCAACCGCCGTCACGTTTGAGCAGGATCGGGCCTCGTCATCCCGCCGCTTCAACGAGGTTGCCGCCATGTTTACTCCCGCTGCCGATCACTGCCGCCAGGGCACCCGTCATGTGCGGTCCTGACTCCCGCGAGCCGCTGTTCCGGCGCGGCCAGCCCGGCGACGACAACCGCCCGGGCTGGGAACAGGCCCCGGAACTGCCGCACCTGCCGGCAGTGAACAACCAGGTGTTCATGCGCTGTGCCAATGGCATCGGCAGCGACATCCCCGGGCAGCTGTTCGTTGCCATCGGCCACCCGCCGCTGCCCTGCTGGCCGGACCTGCTGCAGCCACTGGCCCCGCACCCGCGCCTGCTGGTGCCGCCGGTGACCCTGCGCACCGTGCAGGACCTGAAGACCTTCTTCGAGCGCCACCCCGGGCACGCCCAGCGCAGCGTGGCCTACGGCATGGCCGACCGCTACACCTACCAGGCCCGCTACGAGCAGCGCGACAGCAGCGCCGCCATGCAGCTGGAGCTGCGCGCGCATGCGTGCCCGCCGGCCTGGACGTTCTCGGTGCTGGGCAACGACGCCAATGGCCCGTTGCAGATCGCACCGTTCGTGCTGGGCCGTGCCAATGGCTGGGTGAGCAGCCTGGCGACCGTGCCCGCCGGCTATGAAGACACCCTGACCCTGCACATCGACACCCACGGCCATATGCCCGGCGAGGACGCCCGGGTGGACCTGGTGCTCTCGGTGCAACTGCCTGTGCAGGGCCTTTCCGGGCGTGAACAACCCACGCTGTTCCGGCTGGGTTGCCACTCCTGGCGCGCGCAGCCGCCGGCCATGGACACGGCCTGGCCTGCGCGCGGGGTGGCCAGCGACCTGGTATGAAGTACGATCGTCTTCACATTGCCTTACTATCGGCGCATCGGCCACCGGTCGTGTGCGCTGACAGCCAGGAAGGGCAGTGCGTTGAACGAACAAACCCCGCAGGGTCCGGCCGTCGAGCATTTCCGCGTCGGCGACTGGATCGTCTACCCGAAGGAAAACGCACTGGCCAGCGACGCCGGGCGCGTGAGCGTTGAGCCGCGCGCGATGGAAACGCTGGAATTCCTGGCTTACCACGCCGGCACCGTGGTCAGCCCCGAGCGCCTGCTGGTGGAATGCGGGGCCGACGTCAGCCTGGGCGATAACCCGGTGCAGAAGGCGATCGCGCAACTGCGCAAGGCGCTGGGCGACAGCGCGGTGGCCCCCCGCTACATCGAAACCATCCGCAAGCGCGGCTACCGGCTGATTGCGCCGGTGACCCTGCCAGCCGGGTATCGCGGCCCGGTGGCACACACGGCGGCACCGGCCACGCAGGGCAGTCCGTTCCGTGGCCTGCAGGCGTTCGACAGCGACGACGCCAGCGTCTTCTTTGGCCGCAGTGCCGCCGTGGAAACGCTGGTGCAGGCACTGGAAGCGCAGTGGCAGCAGCAGTGCCCGTTCGTGCTGCTGGTCGGTGCCAGTGGCAGCGGCAAGAGCTCGCTGCTCAACGCTGGCCTGATTCCGCGGCTGGCACCGCCAGGAGTGGGCGCGCTGGACGTGGTCGCCATTGCTCGAATTCCCGGCCGCGGCCCCGGCACCCGTACCTTGGCCGCCGCGGTCGCCGATGCGCTGGTGACCACCTTGCAGCCGGCGCTGCTGGAAGGGCATGACGTCGGCACGTGGCAACAATCGCTGCAGAACACCCCCGAACGTGCCCTGCAGCAGCTGGGCGACCGCATCCACAGTGCCCAGGGCGCACGCCAGGGGGATCGCGCACCCGCCCTGGTGCTGGTGATTGACCAACTGGATGACTTCTTTCCCGAAGACGGCGACCCGGCGCAGCTGGCCAACGACGCCACCCTGCTCGGCCAGCTGGTGCGCAGCGGTCGGGTGGCGGTGGTGGCCGCCTGCCGCAGCAGCGCCTACGCCACCCTGGCAAACGTGCCCGCGCTGCTGGCACTGAAACAACCCAGCGGCCATGTCGACCTGGCTCCGCCGGGACCGGCGGAAATCGCCGAGATCATCCGCCGTCCCGCGCAGTTGGCGGCGCTGTCGTTCGAGGAAGGCCCCGACGGCCGGCTGGATGACGTGCTGCGCGATTCCGCCGTGGCCCAGCGTCACGCGCTGCCGTTGCTCCAGTACACCCTGCAGTTGTTGTACGAGCACCGCGAGAAAGGCGGTCGGCTGGGCTTTGCCGCCTATTCCGCGATTGGCGGGCTGGACGGTGCACTGCGCCAGCATGCCGAACAGGTGATGGAAGGCCTTTCCGCCGCCGCGCGCGCCAGCCTGCCCAACGTGCTGGTGCATCTGGTGCGTTACTCGGCCAGCGGCGAACAGATCAGCTGCGTGGCCGCGCCGCTGCAGGTGTTCCAACCCGGACCCGAGCGCGAACTGGTGGATGCGCTGCTGCGCAACCGTCTGCTGGCAGGTACCGCCGAAGACGACGCCCCTGCCGTGCAGATTGCCCATGAAACCCTGCTCAGTGCCTGGCCGCGTGCCGCGCAGTGGGTCGCCGACAACCGCGACGACCTGCACCTGCGCGAGCGCCTGCACCTGGCCGCGCAGCGCTGGCAACAGGAAGACCGGCACCGCGACCTGCTGCTGCCCGGTGGCCGCCTGCTGGACGAAGCGCGCGACCTGCTGCAACGCCGCCCACAGGTGCTGGACGCAACCTCGCGCTCGCTGGTCGCCGCCTCGGCCCAGCGCGAACGACGCCAGCGCTGGGTGAAGCGCGGTGCGATCGGCACGGTGGGCGCACTGGCGGTAGTGGCCATGGCCGGCTTCGGCGTGGCGCAGCACGCCCGCCTGCAGGCCGAGCAGGATCGTGAGCGCGCGGCTGGCCTGGTCCAGTACATGCTCGGCGACCTCACCGACCGGCTGGAACAGGTGGGCCGGCTGGACCTGCTTGATGAAGTGGGCACGCGCATCCAGCACGACCTGGCCGGTGCCGACGCACGCAGCCACGACACCCGGCTGGAACGTTCGCGCGTGCTGCGCCAGCTGGCGCGCATCCGCGTGGCGCGCGGAAACCTGGATGAGGCCGCGCCATTGTCCAGCGAGTCGCTCTCGCTCGCGCAGCAGGTCGCGCAGGAGCAGCCGGCGTCCTTCGACGCCCAGTTGAACCTGGGCGAATCACACTACTGGAACGGCTACATCGGCTTCCTGCGCAACGACACCGCTACCGCCCTCCAGCACTGGAACGGCTACCGCCAAGCCACCGAACGAGCCGCCGGGCTGCAGCCTGGGAATCCGAAGGCCTGGCTGGAAGCCTCGTACGCGCTCAACAACCTGGGCACGCTGGCCCGGAGTGCCGAGCAGAATGCGCAGTCACTGCAGTTGTTCCAGCGGTCGCTTGAGCACAAACGTCGCGCGCTCGCACTCACGCCCGACGATGTGCGCCTGCGCGCCGACCTGGCCGACAGTGTTTCCTGGGTCGCCAGCGCGCACGACCGCCTGGGACAGTGGCCGCAGGCGCGCGCCGCCTACGATGAAGCGGTGAACCTGATTGCGCAGGTACGCGGGCGCGCACCGAAGGACGCCGAGTGGAAACACCGCGACGCCGTGCTGCACACACTGCGCGGCCAGATCCTTTCCAGCCTGGGCGAGCGCGAACAGGCCCACAGCGACCTGCAGGCCGCGACCACGCTGCTGGATGACATCGGCGACGCGCAGCCCGAGCGCAGCGACTGGGCACGTGATCGCAGCGTGACCCACCGCACCGCCGGTGAGATGGCGCTGGACGTGGGCGACCCGGTGGGCGCTGCCGCCAACTTCACGCTCGCCGACCGGCTGCTGCTGGATCTCACGACGAGCGGCGCGGAGGTGCGCGATCTGCCGCGGATGCAGATCCGCCAGGCGCTGGGGTGGGCACGTCTGTCGCAGATGGCCGGCCACGCCGCGAGTGCCGCCAAGCAGCTGGCAAAGGCGCAGGCGCTGCTCGACGACATGCCGGCCACCGAGAAACCTTCGCGGCGCGAGCGCCTGCTGCGTGCGGAAACCAGTGTGCTGCGCGCCGAGCTGGACGCCCCGCACCTGGGCATGCACGCCGAGCAGATGCGGCAGGCCGCGCTGTGGCTGGGCAGCGAGGAACAACGCGCCACCGATCGCGAAGCGCGCGATCTGTGGCGGCGGCTGTCGCCGTTGCTGGACAAGCTGCAGCCCGCGCCACCATTGATTCGTTGATTTCGTGCCGGTTGGCACATTCACAGCAGGGGGAATGACAATGGAAGCCGTACTGGACGATACGTTCGATCTCACCGTGGTTCGCGTTGAAGAAGGTGGCAATACGGGCGGGGGCAGGTACTTCTATAGTTTCTCGCCCTCCATCATCATGGCCACCCAGCCTGGCTACCTGAATTTCAGACTCACCAAGGACTGCTCCAAGGGCATTCGCATCTTCGCCGTGGTCGACAACGGCACCAGCGGTCAGCTGGAGCCTGCGAAGATTGCGAGAAGCGGCAAGACTGCCAGGATGTTCGACAACATGACGGCCAGCGCGCTGATCGACGTCGCCGTGGTAGTCACCGACGACACGCTCAAGGAAACGAAGTACATCGTCTGCGATCCGCAGGTGATCAACGTTCCGGACTGATGCGGTGCCACCGTTCGCCAGCGCATGGTGCGCGGAGCTGAATCACCGGTTCACGCCCTGCACCTGGGCTTAACCCCGCGCGCGTGCTTCCTGACCTACGCTATGGCCCACAGCCAAACGTAGGTCAGGAAGCTGCATGTCCTTGAGTACCACCCCCACCTTTGACGAAGCCGAGCGCCAGCGCGCCCTGGACGCCCTGCACATCGTGGGCAGCCTGCCCGAACCGGCCTACGACGACATCGTGAAGGTCGCCGCTGCGGTCTGCGGCACGCCGATGGCGCTGGTGACGCTGATTGACCGCGACACCCAGTGGTTCAAGGCCCGCACCGGCCTGGACGGTCACCAGACCGACCGCAACGTCGCCGTGTGCGACCACGCCATCCGCCAGCCCGACCAGTTGATGGAAATCGGCGACCTGATGCAGGACAGCCGCTTCGCCGACAACCCGGTGCTCAACGAGATCGGCGCGCGCTTCTACGCCGGCATGCCGCTGGTCACCGAAACCGGTGCCGCCGTCGGCAGCGTGTGCGTGGTGGACCTGAACCCGCGCGAGCTCAGCAGCACCCAGCGCGAAGCACTGCAGGCGCTGGCACGGCTGACCATGAATCTGATGGAAGGGCACGGGCGCGAGCGCGAGCAGCAGGTGTCCACCATCCTCGAACAGGCGGTGGCGGTGGACGGCCCCACCGCGCCCACCACGGGCGGCAACTACAGCGTGGTCATCCTGGAACTGCAGCAGCTGGACGACGTGGCCCGTCGTGTGGGCGAGCGCACCCTGGACCGCCAGCTCACCCAGCTCGACCAGGCGCTGGAGCAGTGCCTGCAGGTGGAGCGCGGTGACAGCATCAACCGGGTTACCGGCAGTGGCGAATTCATTGCGGTGCTGGGTACCGACAAGCCCGAAGACACCCTGCAGCGGTTCCGGCAGGCGGCCGAGCCCGTCACCACCGTGCTGGGCACCCGTCTGTTGATCGGTGCCGGCAGCACCAGCAGCGGCGAATCCAACAACGCGCTGTTCCTGCGCGCCGACCGCGAGCTCAGTGCAGCCAAGGACGCGGCGCTGACGCGCCGCTAGTCCCCGCGCGGCAGCTTGGCCGCCCACATGTTGTCAACCAGGTTCGGATAGGCGCGCCCGTTTTCTTCGGCGCGCTGTTTCGCGGCGTCCTTCTGCGCCGCTGAGAGCGGTTGGCCCTTGCGCTTCTTGGGGCTGGGCTTTTTCCAGGGAGGCGTGGTGGTTTTCTGCATGGACCAATCCCGTAGAGCCGGGCTTGCCCGGCTGAAACCCATCACCCCACGCGCGGCTGCTGCTGCGTCTGCTGCACCAACTGCTCATTCTGCTCCTGCTGCCGACTCTGGCTGTGCCCCGGCGCGTCCACGCCCTGCAAGCGCTGCAACGAGGCTTCCAACGGCGCATTCAACGCCTGCTCGGTCGGCATGTGCGCACGCCGGTGCGCCGGATTGGCTGGATCACCCTGCACCACAAAGAAGGTTTCGCCCTGGCGCCGGGTCTCGGTCGCGTTGCTCAGGAACACGTGGTCCACGCGCGAGAGGCCACTGTCCTGCGCCAGGCAGGCGGCGCTGGCCGCCATGCGCTCGCTGTTCTGGTCGAACTGGCGGCCCAGGGTGGTTTCCAGGCGTTGCATGGCGTCGCGCGACTGGGCCAGGAGGGGGTTCTGCTGGGCGTTGGGGTCGCTGGACATAGGGCACCTCGGGCTTACGCGTGAACGGGGGATGCCGAGGATGCTAGCAGGGTTGGGGTAACGGAAGCGTCACCCCAACTGTAGAGCCACGCCATGCGTGGCTTCGCGGTGTGCGACGAAAAGTGGACACGCATGGCGTGTCCCTACGTTTCCTCTTGGCCTTGGCGCGCGGTTACAGCGCGATACGGGCCACCGATTCCTCGCTCCCCTTCTCGTCCTTGTCGCCATTCTTGATGGTGACGTACAGGACGTTGTTCTTGGCATCCAGGGCGAGGCTGTTCGGGTGCGTCGGCACCGCATACGTGGCCACCTGCTTGTAGCTGGTGCTGTCATACGCGGTGACCGTGCCGGCTTCGCGGTTGGTCACGTACAGGCGCTTGCGCGGTGCATCCAGGAGCAGGCCCAGCGGGCCGGCGTCGGTGGGGATGCTGGCCAGTTCCTTGCCGGTTTTCGGGTCCAGCACCAGCACGCGCTGGCCCGGGTGCTTGGACACGAAGCCCGGAATGCTGTTGCCCTGGTACTTGCGGATCATCTCCAGGCCCTGGTCGGTGACGAACAGGCGCTTGCCGGTGGGATCCAGTGCCAGGTTCATCGGCTGCTCGGCGGTGACCTTGAAGCGCTGTTCCACCTTGGCCGTTTCAGTGCCCACGGTGACCACTTCACCCAGCAGGTTCGAGGTCAGCACGCGCTTGTTGGCGGCGTCGAACACCAGGCCCGGGGCCTTCGCGTTGCCTAGGCCCGGAATGGTGTTGATCAGCTTCAGGCTCTGCGTGTCCACCACGAACAGCACGCTGCCTTCGCCGGAATGACCGGTGACGTACAGGCGGTTGCTGGCCGGGTCCACCACCAGCTCGCGCAGGTCGTGGGTGTAGGCGGCCTTGCCGTCCTTGCCGACTTTCTTTTCCATCAGCTGCACGATGCCGATGGCTTTGTTGTTCGCGGTATCCACCACGGTGACCGAGGTGTCCACGGTGTTGCCCACGTACAGGCGGTTGTGCGCGTCATCCAGCACCACGCCGAACGCCTTGCGTTCCAGCGGAATGGCCTTCTCAACCGCCAGCGTTTCCGGATCCAGGCGCAGCACCTGCGAGGGGCCGGCGGCGTCGCCGAAGCCGCCCGAGGAAGCGACGAACACCGCGTTCTGGGTAGGGCTGAAGGCCAGCTCGTACAGGCCCTGGGCGATCGGCTTGCGCTCGACATTCGTGGTGGCGGCAGTGGTTGCGGCCTTGTCAGCGGCGAATGCCGACGGTGCACCCACGGTGAGCGAGATGGCCAGCGCCAGTGCGGCAGAACGGAACAGGGTACGGGGGTGCATGCGAGCGTCCTTCGAAAGAGGCGGAGGAGAGTGGCTCGCGCGGCCGCGGGAGGGCGGCCGACCCACACACCGAACGGCGTGGGCAGGCTGGCTGAGGGCGATATGGTAGCAGAGGTGGGGGCGGCGGGTGATCGGCCGTTGGAGCAGAAGGCGCTCGTTGGTGGGGTCCATGCGTTAATGCGCCGATTGGCGTTATCGGCAGTCGTCTGTCGACCGACCCTACCGCGTTCCGGCATCGCGGGATGGCAGAAAAATCGGTTAACCCTGCTTTGGTAGGGTCGGTCGATAGACGACCGCCGATGGCAGCGCAACGCCCGGTAACGCATGACCCCGGATCAACGCCGCTGCCGCCACCCGCGATTACTTCCCGCCACTCATCTCAATACGCAGGCTGGGGTCGGTCTCGTGGCTGTCCACCACGTCGTTGTACGCATCCACAATCTGCTGGAACACCTCACGCCGGCCATCCACGCTGAAGCGCCCGAACTGCAGCACATTCGTGGCCATGAACTGCTCAAACTCCATCACATCCACGCGGTCGTGAATGCCAACATTCTCCAGCAGCCCTTCGGCGGTGAGCAGCCCACGACGCGTAGTGACGATCACCGGCCGCTTGCCCTTGCCCAGATTCTCCCCGCACTTGCGAATCAGGCTTTCCGACGGCGCAGTGCTCACATGCACCGCCACATCGCCGAGGTCGAAGTCGCCGTGGCGGTCAGGCTTCTGATCGCTCTGGTTGGAGCCGTGGTGCACCACCAACACTTTCTCCGCCTCCGGCAGCACCACCTGCAACGTGGCCCCCACCAGGTGCTGCATCATCGTGCCCAGGTACATGGTGCCGCCGGCTTCTTTCTGGCGGGCCTCGGCCTGCGCGGTGAGGTGGCGCACGGCGGTGCGCAGGCTCCAGGCGGCGTCCAGCTTCATGCTGAAGGGCTTGCCGGCGAAGAACGCTTCCACGCGGGTGATCCAGAAGCGCTCGGCGGCGGCCAGATCCAGCGCACCACGCAAGGCGCTCTGCTCGTTCAAGAACGCCACGTAGCCGCGCATGAAGCCGATGCTGCCGCGACTGGTGCGCCCGCCCTCTTCTGCCAGCACACGGGTGATGCCGTGCTGGGCCAGGATGGCCTGCACGGCGGCGCGCCCCAGGCCCAGTACCTGCCCGCCCTGCTCGGTAAGCAGGTCGTCGGCATTCAAGGACGTGCCGTTGGCAGCAGCGCGACGGGCGTGGTCGTTCACCACCAGCATCACGGCCAGCGCGCCTTTGCCCTTTACCTTGGCCTGCTGGCTGTAAGTCGCCAGCGCCTGCACGAAATCAACATCGCCCTCCGCCGCCGCTTCCGGCAGCACAACCGCGTCGGCCGGAAACAGACTCACGCCGCCACCTCGCTGCGCTGCACATGTTGCAGCAGCGGCTCGAAAATGTGTTCAGCCAAGTGCCGCACCACCGGCACTGCCACGCCGTCGCCGGCAATGTGGTACGCGTCGTTGTAGTTTGGCGGCAGGCGGTAGGAATCCGGCAGGCCCATCAGGCGTGCGGCCTCGCGCGGGGACAGCAGGCGCGAGCGGATCTTGCGGCCCTCCACCACCAGAATGCTCTGCCGGCTGGAACCACCGGAGGGCGTGCGCAGGCAACCGGCGATGTCGTCGAAGCGCACTTCAGCGCGCTGCACCTTGTTGCCTTCTTCATCCAGGCGGGTGCGCTTGTACACGCCGCCCACCATACGCCGGCCGGCCTTCTGCGCCTCGCGTACCTTCTTGCGGTTGGCCTCGCTCATCATGCCCAGCAGCTTCTGGGTGCGCTCGGCGGTGTCCCACTTCACCCCGGTGGGGGCGTCTTCAATCACGTCCACGAAGTGCAGCGCGCGCGCAGGTGGCGTGGGCAGGTTCCACCAAAGCCAGTGCTTGCGGGCGGCTTTGCTCAGCCCGGCCACCGCTTCCACCATCCGGGGCGGGTGCCAGGTGGGGTGCGCTTCCGTGCCGAGCAACGACCCCGGAAGTTCCACGTCATCGCGCACCCCCACAATGAACACTCGCGGGCGTGACTGCGGCACGAAGTGGCGTGCATCCACCATCAGCGCGCCGAAGCGGTAGCCCGCGCTGGAGAATGCGGTGCCAATAGCGGCGAAGTCGCGGCCCTCATTCGAGGTGAGCACGCCGTACACGTTCTCCAGCACGATGATGCGCGGGGCGCGGCCCTCCTTCTGCAGCGACTGCATCAGCCGCCAGAACACCCAGAAGGTGCCCGAACGGGTCTGCTGCTTGTCCTGCCAATGGCCGATGCCCTTGTACGCACCCGCCAGCGAAAGGTCCTGGCAGGGGAACGACGCCCAGGCCAGGTCGGCTTCGTCGGCCAGCTGCGCCGGGGTGACATTGTTGATGTCATCCACCAGCAGGTCGTGGCCGCCGTTCCAGTTCTCCCGGTAGGCGCGGCCCTTCATCGGCTCGAAGTCGTTGGCGAACAGGCACTGCCAGTCTGGCCCCAGGCCCGCGCGGGCCATGCCACCACCGGCAAAGAACTCATAGAAGCGGTGCCCGCGCGTGCCGGAAGCGACGCCGGGCGCTTCGGCCACCCCGGTGTCGCGGGCGATCTTGTCTTCGATGGCCCGGGCGATCCAGCTGCTCATCGGCACCTTGCCACCGTCCTGGTGGCACAGGCGCTCGATGGCTTCGTGCTGCTCGGCCGACAGGCGCAGGCTGGTGCGACGCTCAGGGGCGGGGGCTTTCATGTGGTGCGGAGCGTCCAGGACAGGTTGGCGCCAAATTCTGGCTCCCTGTGATGATACGGGATCGCGGTCTCAGGGCAAGAGATTGGGGGGAGGTTTGGTTGAGATCTCTCACGGCGGCGATTGCCCGGGTTGTACCGGTCATGGGGATGGGGGACGATGGGGGTGCCGGCCAGGGATGACGGGACGCGACGTGGCTTCCGCCAATGCCCCCACACGGGTCACTCAACTTAGGGACGATAAGTTCTGATGGATCTGAACTCCGAGACCAAGACTGTCTTCTACGAAGCCAACGGGATTTCCATCCCGTCACCACGTCTGCAGGCGGATGCCGCAGCAGGAGACTCAAGAGAGATCGAGTATCAGTACTCGTTCCACCAATCCGGCCGAAAACTTACTGGATTGGGAGTTGGAGGCGTTGAGTACTTCATTGAGCGCCCCGGATATCGCGAGCGCCTTTTCACAATCGACCTCAGCACCCTGCCCGCTTTGACGGCTGCGCTGCGGGTCAAGCCGATTCTGGGGGGCACCGAGGACGACTTTACCTATCTTCGGGAGTTGGCGGAGGGCTTGCTTGAAGGATTCAAGAAGGAGCCTGGAACTCTCGTCAACCAACGGTATCTGGTGTTCTCCGGAGTTGAGGCACTGTCTCATCTGTCCATATCTGTGCCTGCTGACGTCGTAGCTCTCGCAGATGGAACGATCGCACTAGCCGAGGCATTCATTCCGTCAGATGCTGGTTAAGGAGAACCGCCATGACAGGCTTTGTCTTTGATGATTTCGCGCGAACGACGCTGACGCCAGCAACCAACGTTGACGGAAGCCCAATAAGTCCCCAGCAGATGGACCGGGTCATTCAGTACCTGAAGTCTCCCGGGTCAGGGCCAGATGCGAGCAGCAGCTACGCTGAGTTCATCGAACGGAAGATGACGCAGTTCCCACCGGCCCTTGCACCAGGCCGGGAGTATGTGGGCTTCTCTGGCAAAGACAGCCAAGGGGCGTACAACTTCGATAACGCCGAAGCGTATGTCGCGGACACCAAGCCAAGAGCAGGGATCATTGGTAATACACCGTGGGGTGAGTACATCTCCGACCTCACGGACAATCCGTCTCGGCATCCCGATTTTCTGGGTGCGATGGACAAGTTCAAAAGTTACATGGATGCAGAAGGCTTGGTTCCCATGGGGAACCATGGTGGGGCCCTCCGCGACATGATGTGGAACGCCGGCAGCCCGCGTTACTTCGAGAACGCCATCGCCACCGGCAAGCCGCTGCTCGCCTTTGTCGAAAACGCCCCGGCCAACCGCGGTTTCAGCAATTTCGAGCTTACTACAGCGCTCGAGCACCCCAATGCTCGTATCAATGGCTACCCGGTAAGCGCATTCGGTCCCGATCCACTTGCGTTTGTCAGCCAGTCCGCCGCTGAGTATCAGGCGCTGGAGCGCACTCTCGCGCAGCACGCTACCGCGAACGGTACTGAAGCGGTGACCGTAGCCAAGCTGCGCGCCGACCTCATGCCGATTGAAGGCTATGACGCGCTGGGAAAGACGCTGTATGCGCGTCCGTTGGACGACTTCAAGACACTCAGCCTGGATGACATGACCCGCGTTCGCGTGGAGTGGGTCGCCGCGCGCGGCACGCTGCCAGCGGGTCCACACCTGGTCGCCGATGCACCCGAGCCGCACCGCGCTCCTGGCCAACCCGGCGCTCCGCGCGGCCCACCGAACGCCGCAACGGCGGCCGAGGTCGTTGCGGAGGCCGCACCGCATCGCGCCCCCGGCGGCATTGGCCCCGGCATGAAGATTGCCGGCGTTGCCGGCCTTGCGCTGATGGCGCACGACTTCGGCACCTCCGGGCACAAGTGGGTGGAACTGAAGCTTCAGGGCAATGACGCCGGTGCCGATTCCACTGCCGCGCATTTCGTCGGCCGCAACGTGGGCGGCGCACTCGGCGGGTTTGTTGCGGGCGCAGGCGTGGGCCTCGCCACCGGCTCCTGGACCGGCCCTGGAGCGATCATCACCGGTATTGGCGGCGGTGCCTTTGGTGCCTACCTCGGTGAAAGCTGGGCCAAACAGAAGGATATCGAGCGCGTCTACACGCAGGAAGATTCCCTCGGACGCGCGTGGCAGCGCGATCCCGCCGATCCCGAAGGGCGGTGGTACCGTGGCGCGCACCAGCAGCAGGTGCAAAGCGGCGACCTCGGTACCGGTGTGGAAGTCCGCCCGGTGCAGAATGCGCAGGGCGACGACGTCACCTTCCAATCCCGCTATGTCGCCACCGGCACGCTGGAGCGGCAGTTGAACCACCAGGCTGCCAAGGCCTCGTACGAGCTTGGCCTGACCAACCGCCCTACGCCGCGCGACCCGTATCGTCTGGATGCCAGCGCAGAGACCTATCCGCCACGCGCACCCTTCGAAACCGGCCGCGACTACGTGCGTGATGCGCGCAGTGGCGAGTGGATGCTGGAAATCCAGCGGATGATCGACGGCCGCGTGCCCATCAATCACCGCGAGCCGGTCGACCGCGAACGCCTGCCGATGCTGGACGAGCAGTCGCGCACCATCATTGCGCAGAACGCCGCCAACACCCCAGCCTCGCTCGCCGCCCGTTACATGGTGGCGCATGAGCAGCAACGCTGGGACGACTTCGCCACGCGCGACAACCCGGCGGTTCCGCCGGCCATCCAGGATGCCCGCGATAACCCAAATACGCTGCAGGCCAGCGACGGCCAGACCTACACGCGCCAGGAAGACGGCCAGTGGCTGCACAATGGCGTGCTGTTCAACAGCACCGCCAATGTGAATCTGCGCGAAGAGCTGGAGGTGACCTGGCAGAGCCAGGAGGCTGGCGTGCAGGGCCTGAGCCAGATGGCCGATCAGATCTGGGAGAACCGGCAGCTCGCGCCTGAAGGCGTGCGTGGCCAGTTGGAGGACCTTTACACGAAGCACGGCATCGCGCGCACGCCCGAGCAGCTGGATGCCACCGCTGCCGCCGTGCAGCAGCAGCTGGCACAGTCGGGCAAGCCGGAGTACGTGACGCTGGAGTTGATGCCAGACCCGCGCACGCACGGGCCCAGTGCCGACAGCGCGGTTGCCGCCTTCAGCGATGACGGCGGCAATCGCATGGTGCTTCAGAGCACAACCACGGTGGAGGATGTGGCCCGGCATCAAGCACAGCTGGCGGCTGCACCTGCGCCGGCACAGAACAGCGAGCCGGCCATGCTGGATGCGGTCACCGTCACCGCGCCGCGAGCCGAACACGCAAAGCCTGCGCCGGCGTTGTTGCCCAACCATCCAGATCACCCGGACCATCCCGCCTACGACAAGATTCATAAGTGGGTGCAGGGGACGGGCAACTGGAACGAAGAGCAAAGTCACAACGTGGCCGCCTCGCTTTACCGGAAGCAGGCGGAGAACCCGGCGTTCCAGCGCGTGGACCGGGTAACCGGCGCATTGGGGCCGAACGGGGAGCACAACGTGATTGCCACTTACGCACCCCACGGCGACAAGCCGCCGTTCTTCAACGCCGTGGTGGACGGACGCGAAGCCATGCTTCAGCCCGCGCAGCAGAACCTGGAGCAGGCGGAAGTGGCGAAGCAGGAGCAAGTGCGGCAGCAAGGGCGGGAGCTGGCACCACCCGCAATGCACATGTAGAGCCACGCCATGCGTGGCTACGCGGTGCCAGATGGAACCTGGGACATCCAACGTGATCAGGGGGGATCATGAAAGAAGCTCAGCAACAGGCAACCGTCGCGGTCATGATCGACTGCGATAACGTTCCGCCGGATATCGTCGACTTCGTCATGCCGATTGCGAGCCAGGCGGGACGGGTCACCATACGGCGTGGATACGGCAACCAAGCGACGTTAAGCGGAAGCTGGCATCAGGCCTTAGCACGCGAAGTCTTCCTTCCGTGCCTTCAGCATCAGTACGCTCCGAAGAAGAACACTACCGACATCGCGCTTGCACTGGATGCGCTCGAAACACTGCTTGATGGGCGGGCGAATACCTTCGTTCTGGTCACCAGCGATAGCGACTTCGTCTGTTTGTGCAGAAAGCTCAGGGAGCGAGGTGCCACCGTCTACGTCGTTGGCGATACCAAGACCCCTCCCCCGTTGAGGAAGATCTGCGACCGGTTTCTTGAGGCAACTTCAAACAAGCCGAAGCCGCCGGCTGTCACCCAGGTGAAGAAGCCGTCGCCGCCGACGCCACAGCCTGCCACGAAGAAAGTGGCGAAAAAGGCGACCAAGAAGACTACCGGCCCGCAGCCTAAGAGTTTCCCTCAGTTCGTCTTTGACGAAGTGAGTAAGCTTGTGTCCGCGAGCCCAAACGGCAAGGTTCCGCTCAATGCGCTGGGACAACACCTGAGCAAGACCCACCCTGGCTTTACCACCTCGACGTATGGGCACGCGAAGCTTTCAACCATGGTCAATGGCTACGGCCAGCTGAAGCTTCACAAGGAAGGGGGCGGCTCGTCGGTAAGCCTGGTAACGGCAATCAAGGATCAGAAGCCCGTATGCACTCCGTAGCGACGCGCCATGCGCGTCGTCGGAACAACGATGCCACTTAGAGCCACGCCCTGCGTTCCTTCGAGGTGGTTGGGTTGGTCGAAGCCACGCATGGCGTGGCTCTACATTGCCTTGGCCAGGGCCAGGGCGGCGGCGATCACGTTCTTTGGCTCCAGCTCCAGCAGCTCCTGCGGGCTTAGGCCATCCAGCAGCGGGTTGCCGTCAGCGAACCACATGGCCATGCCCCAGCAGTCTCTGTGCGGGGCCAGGATCTTGGTGACCATGGTCATGGCAAGAAGGGGCCGGAAGCCGTCGTCCTGGTCCAGGCCGTAGCCGGGGTAATACTCCACCCCGTTGCGGAAGATGGAGAAAATGATGCCCTTCTTCCTCCACATGCCCGGCTCTACCCGTTGTGGGTAGTCACTCATCTCAGCCAGCGCGATGATCTGTTTGGCGGTGAGCCAATCGCCGGTCTCCCAGACCGACCTGCGCAGCCTCTCTTCTTCTCGGCTGCCGCGGATGAGGTGATTCGTGGTGTTCACTGCACGCTGCTCCTTGCGCTGTCGGGTGATGCCCGAGGAGGATAGGCGCGCGTGAAGATGTGAAGTAGAGGCGTTTGCGACGTTGTGATGTCGCGTGTGGTCGTATTCCCGTGCGGCCTCAGCGCGGCTCGTCGTCTTCCGCCGGTGGCGTGACCGCCACCATGGTTTCCATGCTGGCGCGGCGGTGGCCCGGGTTGTCCAAGTCGCCTTCCACCACGAACACGTTGTGGGCGGTGGGGTACTCGTCGGTGGGGTTGCTGAGCACCACGTGGTCCACCCGGGTGAGGCGGTGGGCCTTGGCCAGGGCGAGCAGGCTGCCGATGAGGCGCTCGCTCACCTCATCGAAGGTGCGGCCGTGGTCCTTGTCCAGCTGGGTTACGTGCTTGCGGATCTGCTTGTACATGGCGTGGTCCGGGTGCTGCGGCAGCGCCGGGCTCATCGGTTCGAGCGCCAGGTCGTCTGGCGTGGGCGGTGCGGACTTGGGGTGCTTGGACACTACGCGGGTTCCTTCCTTGATGCCGGTGAGTTCGTGCCCGGACATTGTCAGGCAGAACGCAGAGGATTGCGAACTCCCGGGCGGCTACAATCGGCTTGCCTCCGCCACCGGCCGGGCTCAACCACAAGGACGCTACATGGACGTCAACCTCCTGCGGGCACGCCTGCTCGCCTTCGCCGCAATGGGCACCTTCGCCTGTACCGCACAGGCCGTTGCAGTTACGCCCGAAGCCTCACCTGCGCCGCTGGAGCTGCAGGCCCAGCGGTTGCATGCGTTGACCTCCCTGGCCGACATGGCATCCCCTGAGAACGTGCCGGACCGGGAAACCCTGGTGACCGCCATGATGATCGCGATGGACGTTGCCGACCCCGCCCTGGTGCCGCGCGGCGATGCCGGCCCGGCGGCCCTGCCCGACCTGCGCGTTGCGTGCGCCAACGGTTACAAGGCCACCACGCAGCTTGTCCGCCTGGCGAACGCCACGCCAGAACCGGGCGATACGATTTCGCGCCTGTCCGTCGCGCTGGACCGCACCACCATCATGGTGACCGCCTGCACCGCACGCGAAATGGACATCCAGGCCCGCGAGCTGCTCAAGCGCGGGGTCGGCACCGGCGACGCTGCGGTGCTGGGCGAGCTGCAGCGGTTGGCCGACGATCTGATACCCCGGCTTACCATCCTGACCCTCGGTGCCACCCTGACCGATCTCAATCCGAACAGCCGCGCCCGCACCGAGGCGGACGCACTGCCGGTGCTGCGAGAGGCAGCCAGTGCCATGACGCCGGAAATGCGCAGGAAGACGCTGGACGCCATCGACAAGGCGCTGCAGAAGCATGAGGAGGCGGGAACCATTGATCGCGCTGCACGTGCGCGCTTTCTGGAGCCGTTCCATGCGGATGCCTGCAGCGCCAGCTGCAAGGTGCTGGGCAGGTAACGTCGGTCGCCTGACCTCACCCGTGTTACACCCTGCGCTTGTGCGAGCCACGCGCGCCGGGATCGCGAAGAGCAGGACGCGTAGAGCCGGGCTTGCCCGGCTTGGCGTTACACGTACCGTCGAGCCACGCGTGTCGGGCGTTGATGGGGGGCGCGAAGAGCAGCCGGGCAAGCCCGGCTCTACGGGTCAGCCCGGCCAGCGCTGCAGTGCTATCGTAAGCACAGCAAGAGCAAGGAGAAGCACATGGAAAGCGGAGCCCCTCCGTTCACCCAGCGGCGGAAGGCCGCGCTGGTACTGGATATCCTCCAAGGCAAGACCACCCCCGTCCTCGCAAGCCGCCAGCATGGCGTAGCACTGGCTGAGATCGACCACTGGCTGACGCAGGCCAGGCACGGCGTTCAGATGGCTTTCCGGGACCACCGCACGCTGTACATCGACCTTGACGGCGTCATGGCCGATTTCGATGCGTCCTTCCCTGCCATCTTTGGGCTGGATCACCACACGCTGGACGATGATGTCCTGTGGATGCACATCAACGGCCATCCCAGCTTCTTCCGGGATCTTCCGCCGATGTCAGGTGCGGTCGAGTTCTTCCGCCGTGTTGAACACCTGCAGCCGGTGATTCTTACCGCCTGCCCGAGGTCGAATTACAGCGTGGCCGCGCAGCAGAAGCGGGCGTGGGTGCGCGAGCATCTGTCCGCTACCTGCCTGGTACTGCCGGTGCTGGGTGGCGTGAACAAACCGCTGTTCATGCATCAGGCGGGCGACGTACTGATTGATGATTTCGAGAAGAACTGTGTTGCGTGGACGCAGGCGGGTGGGCTTGCCGTGCGGCACGAGGGGGATTGGGAGCGTACTACGGCAATGCTGGCGGAGGCTGGCGTGGTGATTGAGGGTGCAGATAGTTCGGAGATGCGGATTGCGGGGTAGCTGGTAGCCGGGCATGCCCGGCTCTACGGGGAGGCATGAGGTCGTGCCTGCATGTGGCCATCTCCGTCTGGGTCGTAGAGCCGGGCTCGCCCGGCTGAAGCGCTGCGGACGCTTCAGTTATTGCTTCAACCGCCCTCACCCATCCATCAACGCGGCAACACCCTCAAACCGGCGATTGCGCAGATCCTCCCGCGTTATCCAGAACGTCGCGTGCCCTAGATCTCCGAAATCGAAGCCGATCGCAAAATCGCACACCAGCCTCAGCAGGCACACGGCCTCACCTTCCACTTCCGGGCCGCTGGCATTGATGAATGAGACGTCGCCCAGCATCTGGTGGATCCGCGGGGCGTCGATCCTTTTTCGCCCGAGGTCATTCCAGAAATAGTCGTAAGCAAAAGGAAGATGCTCGTATTCAAAGCCTTCGTACAGCTTTTTGCTGAACAAACCCGCCGCCTTCGGCGAGCTGCCGGTGTATGCGATGGCGGCAAGTACTCCCTTGGACATGACGCTCTCCATGTTCCAGGCATACAACGGGGTGGCGCAGTCCTCATCCAACTGGTGCGCAACCCATTCTCGGAACTGCTTCCGCGTGTCCTCGTCCGGTGCTTCATCCCATCCTATGTCGGCGGCTCGCTGAACCCATGCCGCCACATCGGGCAGCGTTTCCCAAGTTCGTTCGTTCGAGTTCCTCTCGTTGTTGATGACGCGCGCAATACGGTCGATGAGGATTCCAACCTGGGGGAAGCTGGCGTCGCTTCTGATCGACGCAGCCAGCTCCTCTTGTCCACGCCTGTTGAACTCTCCCCAGGGTGGCACTCTGCCCGGCAGGGGGATCATGCCAATGGCAGCTACGGCCGCGCCGAGTCTCAGTCTGTCCACCCGCGAGTGGTACCACTCCCAGTCACCATCGGGCAGGCTACCCGTCAGCATGCTGGTGTCCGGCCAGGTGTCCATGCGCCGGGCAACCACCGGCCATTGGATATGCACGTTCGGCCCGTCTTCGCCCGGCAGCAGCCAATGGGGCTGGTAGTACGTGCTGTCTGGCGCAACGACATCGTGGATCGGGCGAAGTCCATCCGGCGGCTGGCGCACCGCCTGATCCCGGGCTACCTCCGGTGCATAGAGCACACAGGCGCGGTCGCGGGGATTCTTGACGTCCCAGATCTGGGTCTCGTCGTTGACCACGAAATAGAAGAGCATGCCGGTGGAGGGCATGTCGGGGTCGATCAGCGGCAGTTCCGCGCAGTCGATCTGTGCCATGAAGTGCATCGGCACCACGTCACCCTCCGATGTCCCCATCGGCCACTCCAGATCCGGTGGCAGCTGGGGCAAGCCACCGAGACGGCTGCGGACGTCCGGGAAGGCGGTGGGCGGGTACATCCGTTGCAACGCCAGGCCAGGTTTGCGCTGACGGGCAATGAAGGCTTCCATCACTGCGCCGCGGTTGCGGATGTCGTCAGTAATTGTGGTGGCGTCCGGCTGGCCCATGTGCAGTGATGCTCCTTTTTGGGTGGGCGTGGGTGTTTGGCCCGATCTTGGCACCAGCCTGTCAGGGTTGGATGGATTTTTCTATCGGGAAAGTCTGACGGCACCCCACGCGCTGCAGCGGTAGGCTCCGGAAATGCGCAAGAAAACGCTGGGTGTTGAGCAGGTAGCGTCGGTCGACAGACGACGACCGATAACGGTGATCGGCACGGTAACGAGGGACCTCCAACGCGGAAGCGCCTCCCCGTTCGGTGGTCATGCGTTCCAGCAGTAACTGGAGTTATCGGCCGTCGTCTATCGACCGACGCTACCAAACGGCGGTCGCCTAACGTCTGCCGGGCTTAAACCTGCGCCCGTGTAGGATTAATCCTATTCCGGAGCGCGGTCCGCCTAGCTACTCTTGCGCGGACACCCACAGGAAGCGTACGTCATGGAAGAGGACAGCCCCTACCGAGCCAGTCAGGCTCCAGCTCCGGCACCGGCCACGGTCCCCGGGAAAAGCTGGGTCATTGAGATCCCCAGCGACATCACGCGCCCAATCAAGCACCTGTGGATCCTGCTGTGCATCCAGACCGTCTTTGCACTGGCATGGGGCGCGTTTCAGCTGTACCAGAACCCCTCCGGCGGGGTGATGTTCGTGCTCATGTTCGGCATCACGGCAGCCATCAACGGGGCGTTTGCGTTGGGCGTCTATCATCGCTTCCAGGTGGCGGGCACCGTCCTGGCGGTCATCAATGTGCTCGGCCTGCTGATGCAGCTGTTCGGCTTGGTCAAGGGCAATGTGAATCTGTGGGCGCTGGGTGCCGGCGTGGTCGTCACGTTCTTCAGCATCCGCGGCGCCTATGCCATCCATGATTACCATGCGTTCGTGGCCAAGGCCCGCCGCCTTCCGCCGGGCCCACGCCTCAGCGATGATCCAGCATTCGCCGCCAAACAGGACGCGTAGAGCCGGGCTTGCCCGGCTGGGCTTTACACGTACCCTCGCCCACGCGCGTCGGGCGTCGGGCGTTGATGTGGATCGCGAAGGGCAGCCGGGCAAGCCCGGCTCTACGGGTTACGGGTGATTCCAGCGTTGCGGGGGTTGCGGCGGGTTACGGACCGACAGCTTCCAGAATCTGCTGGATTTTCTGCTCAAGCGCCGCGCGGTCTGCGTCGGACTTCACGGTGGCGAAGACCATCTCCTCGCTGGTCTCGCCCAGGCAGCGGCCTACCAGCATGCAGAAGTTGCCGATATCGGTGCTGTCAGGGCCACAGTCGTAACCCATGCGGCAGGCGGCCAGACTCCACGCCGCTGCGGCCAGAGGGCCTGACACCAGCTCCTTGTAGGGCTCGCCCACGTTCTCCGTCACGGTGCCGCCCATTACGTTGCCCAGGCTGTGCATGGCGGCGGGGTCGCCCGAAGTCACGATGTCTTCCAGAAACCGTGTCGCGGTGGGGGCATCCAAGGGCGTTCGCTTCACCGCATACTCCACGGCTCTGGCAGCGAGGTCGCCATTCTCGGCAGCTTGCGCATACCAGCCGCGAATGAGTTCCTGGGGAATGATGGCTCCGTCATCCACGGCGTTGCATTGTTCAATTCGCTGCTGGGTCAGGTGGTCCAGCGTGGCCACCTGTTCGGGTCGGTCCTGTCTTGCGCGCTGGTACATCTGCAGAAAGCGTTCGCGGTGCAGATTGACCACGAAGCAGGCCTCGTAGGTTTGTGCCAGCAACCGCTGGGATACCGCGTCGCCCTCTTTGGCGCGCTGTTTCAGGGCTTCGAAGGCGGTTACCGGGTCTGTCGCCGGGGTTCTGGATGAGTGGGTGGGCGATGCCGGAGCTGGAGCCGATGTGCCGGCTGTGGGCCGCTGCGATGCCGTTGTGCGCGACGCAGTCTCCGGCGTGGTTGGGGCGGTGAAGTGTCGCCAGGCGAAGGCAACGGCCAGGGCCAGCAGCGCGGTGAAGATGATGAAGAGCTTGCCTAATGTGCGCATGGGGCCAAGTCCGTTTGGGGCGTTTTGTGGGAACCGCTTGGGAATCTTGCTCGCGGGTCGTGCTTGGGTTGGGATGCGCTCGGGATTCTCG
>DGLB01000028.1:100799-153756 GCA_002387845.1 Stenotrophomonas maltophilia
TCGTTCGCGGATCACGCTTTGGTAGGGTCGAACGACAGTCGACTGCCGATGGCGGTTATTAGCACGGTAACGCATGACCGTTGAGCGGAGAAGCGCTTCTGCGTTTGGGGGTCATGCGTTACCGGGCGATGGAGATTCCACGGCGGTCGTCTGTCGACCGACCCTACCGCTGCATCGGCATAGTCGCAACCGGAGGACGTGGGGGCGGCATGGTCGCAACCCCGGGGGCGTCGGGGCGGCATGGTCGCAACCCGGGGGACGTCGGGGTGGCATGGTCGCAACCGGGGGCGTCGGGGCGGCATGGTCGCAACCGCGGCGCATCGGGGTGTTGGGGGTGGTCGTGGAGAGCAGCCGGGCAAGCCCGGCTCTACGAGTTGCGGGTGCTTAGAACTGCGTGCGCACCGTCACCATCACGTTGCGCGGCTCTCCGGGCGTGTTGTAGCTGTTGAGCCCGCCGACGCGTTCGTAGTAGTTGCGATCGAACAGGTTGTTCACCGCAACACCCATCCGCAGGTTTTCGTTGAAGCGATATCCCGCGTGCGCGCTGGCCACGGCATAGCCCCCTTGTTCGCGGATGCCGGCCACGCCCGAGCCCAGCAGCCCGCTGGATACATGCAGGCCGCCACCGAACGAGAGGCCGCGCAGCATGCCGGCTTCAATGCGGTAGTTGGCGAACAGTTTCACCGTGTGGTCCGGCTCGAACAGGGTGAACGGCGAGCCTTGCTGGAAACTCTGGTGGCTGACATAGCGCGTGAGCAGGCGGGTGTAGCCCGCGGTGAGGTCTAGGTTGGGCAGCGGGCTGCCGCTGGCTTCGATCTCCCAGCCCTTCACCTCTACTTCGCCGGCCTGCAGGAAGAAACCAGGGTTGGCCAGGTCCGGGTAGGAGCGGTTGACGTCGCGGGTGCGGAACGCGGATGCGGCGAGGTTGAGCGCACCACCGCGCAGGCTGGCCTTCGCGCCGATCTCCAGCTGCTTGCCCACGCGCGGGTCGATGGTCTCGCCGCCTACCTTGCGCTGGGTCTGCGGAATGAAGGTGTCCGCGTAGCTGGCGTAGGCGGTCATCACTTCGGTGAAGTGGAAGACCATGCCGGCGTAGGGCGTGAACTCGCCGTTGGCCTGCGCGCCGTCTTTCCACGCAGTGAGCGGCTGGGGGGCCACGGTACGCGACTGCGCATCAAAGCGGCTCCAGCGTCCACCGGCCACGCCGGTAAGGCGGTCGGTGAGCGCCAGGCGCAGCTGGCCGTAAAGGCCGGCCTGGCGGGTGGTCGAGTCGTAGCCCGAGGTGTAGGCAATCGGCACGTTCGGCACCACGTTCGGGTCCGTTACCGGCACACGGGGCACGGTGGGGCTTTGACCATAGCGGGTGAGGCTGTCGTATTCCTCGATGTTGGCCCCGATCGTGGCGTGGTGTTCGCGCCCCCACAGCGCGAATGCGCCGGCGGCGAACACGTCCACGCCCTCGCGGATTTCATCGCTGTCACTCTGCCGCCGCGCGTAGCTGGCCACGGTGCCGGTGGCCGGGTTCACGCCGCCGGTGGGATAGCTGTCCTTGTAGTACCAGTCCAGCCGTTGGCGGCTGGCGCGGGCCTTGAACATCCAGCCGTTGGTGAAGGCGTGCTCCAGATCCAGCGTGACCGATTCCTTGTCCCACTGCTGGATGACCCAGTCCGGGTACGGATACAGCGAGCGCGGCGCATCGAGGAAACGCTGGTCGGTGTAGGCCGGCTGGCCCGAGTACGGCATCACGTCGTCCGACTGGCGCGTGGCAGTGAGCGACAGCGTGGTGGACGGGGCGAGATCCCAGTCCAGTACGCCGTGGATCAGGCGGCGGCTGGCGTCGGCGGTGTCGTAGAAGTACTCGCGATCCTGTGCGGTGGCGACGACGCGGCTGCGTACGGTGCCTGCCTGGTTGAGCGGGCCGCCGATGTCGACTTCCGCGCGACGGTTCGACCAGGAGCCGGCCGAGAGCGCAACGTTTCCACCGAACGCGTCCCTGCCCCGCTTGCGCACGAAGTTGGCGACGCCGCCGGGCTGGCTGGAGCCCTGGAAGATGCCGCCGGGGCCGCGCAGCACTTCCACGCGGTCGTAGATGGCCAGGTCGAACTGCTGGAAGGCCGAGAGCGCGCCGTAAGCAGGAATGCCGTCGTAGGACGATTCCAGCGTGTAGCCGCGCGAGCGGATCTGGCTGGTGGCCCCATCCCAGGGCGAGACAGTGACGCCGGTGACTTCCTTCAGCGCGCTTTCGACCGTGGTGAGGTTCTGGTCTTCAATGCGCTGGCGGGTAATGACGCTGACCGAGTTGGGAATGTCGAGCAGGCGCACCGGAGCCTTGCCGCCCCAGGTGACCACGGGCGAGGTGTAGGAGCCGGTGCCTTCGGTGGTGCCGAGGCGCTGGGCTTCGACGTGGATGGTGTCCAGGTTGGAGGCGGTGGTGGCGGCAGGCGGCTCTGCAGCGGACACGTTGGCCGCAAGCAGCAGCGCGCTGGCGAACACGGGGATCGCGGGTCCCTGCGCCGCTGCGCGCTGAGAGCCAGAACGGCAGGCAGACGCCTGGGCCGCGCCCAGGGAAAAGGTCGGTTTGATCATGATGCAGTCGCATTAGAGGCGTGCAGGCGTGCTGTCGGCGGGCGCTGCACGTGCCCTCCCCCGTGGCCGGAACCGACGGGCGTTAGTGTAACGTTATGTTATTACGTTGCATACCGGGCGTAACTGCGCCGCGCCCGTAGCGTCGCGCCATGCGCGTCGGGGCGTTGGCGTTGGTCGCTAACGGCAGCCGGGCAAGCCCGGCTCTACGGGGTTTCCAGGATGGCCAGGACGGCTTCTATCTGACGGTCGAGCGCTTCGCGGTCGGCCTCGGATTCCATCTCGCTCTTCATGGCCTGCTCGTAATCTCCCTTGCCGCACACGTGATGATGCAGGCAGTAATTGGTCACCAGCGGACTCTCCGGCCCGCAGTCCATGCCCATGCGGCACGCCGCCAACATCCAGGCCAGACTTGTGGCGTTGCTCACCAGGGGGCCATAACCCTCACCCAGGTTCTCCGTTACCGGGCCACCCATGACATTGCCGTAAGCGAACACCGCCACGGGGTCTTTGGATGCAATCACATCGTCAAAAAAGCGCTTTGCCTCGTCAGCACTCAACGGCGGGTGGCGAAGCATATTGACGATCGCCCATGCAGCCAAGTCGCCGTTCTCCGCCGCCTTCTCATACCAGTGCTGCGCGTCCTCCAGGGTCACCCGCGCCCCGCCCTCCACCTGGGCGCAGTTCTGCTGGAGCGCGCGGTGGGCATCGATCGACATGGACTCGGGGCTGTTGGCAGGAATGTCGCTCAGCTGCAGGGCGGTGAACTTGAGCGGGTGGTCGTAGATGTAGGCGCAGTCTACGAATATCTGCGCGACCAGCCGCTGGGCTACGGCGTCGCCGGCGTCGGCGCGTTGCTTGAGGGTGCGGTATTGGTGGAACAGGTTCGGGGAGGTGGTGGCTTCGTGGGAAACGCCGAGGGACGCTGGTTGCACGGGCTTGGGGGTGGCCGCAGAAGCCGGTGGGGGCGATGCCGACGGCGGGGCGATGTGCCTCCAAGCGAGCCAGCCTGCGAGTGCCAGTGGGATGATGACGATGGCGAGCGTGCGCGAGGTAGACATGTGGCCAAATCCTTTTGGTTCTTTGTGGGATTACTTCGACTTCGTTCGCGGATCTGTGGTTCTACGCGGGATTACTTCGAGTTCGTTCGCGGATCTGCTTCGGTAGGGTCGGTCGACAGACGACTGCCGATAACGGTGATCTGCACGGTAACGCATGACCATCTGTCGGAAAAGCGCGCCTACGCTCAAGGGTCATGCGTTACCGGGCGTTGCAGATTTCACGGCAGTCGTCTGTCGACCGACTCTTATCTGTTCGGAATCTGGCACCGTGGGTGTCGAGAGCCGGCGTGGGCCGCCGTATGACTCTAGATCTCAGCGATCGCTTGGTAGCTAGGTGCCCACGCCGGTATCTCCCTTGCATCGCCCGAACGGTTGCCAGAGTAGGCGCTCGTAGACGTAAGACTGGGCAAACGAGGGAGCTCTCGACCCCTCCAGCCTAGCGGAGAACGCTCATGAATGGCATCGGGATTGATGTGAGCAAGGCGATGTTGGATGTAGCCGTTTTTGAAGGCCCTTTTGCGCAGTTTCACAACACGCCGGCGGGACATCGCAAGTTATTGTTCTGGCTTGAAAAACAAGACCCAAGCCGGGTGGTCCTTGAAGCCTCGGGCGGATATGAACAGGCGATCCTCGACACACTGTTCAATGCCGGGCACCAGGTGGTTCGGGTGAATGCGCGACGCAGTCATTCTTTTGCTGATGCGACAGCCCTTCCGGCAAAGACGGATCGGCTGGATGCAATCAACTTGGCCCAAATGGCTGAAAGGTTGGATTTGCGGCTTTATCGGCCTATGGAGACCTGGCGGGTACGGCTACGCGAATTTGTAAGTGCCCGGCTGCAGTTGATAGAGATGATCGCTGCCGCGCAGAACCAGCTTCAGCACATGACCGATCGCGGGTTATGCCGTCAGCTGAAAGCAAACCTTCAACAGATGCAGAGAAACTGTACCCGGCTGGAACAACAGATTGCCGAACAGGTTCGCGAACAACCGCAACTGGAAGCAATGAAAGCCCTCAAGGGAGTAGGACCGGTGCTGCAATCCGTCTTGGCCGCCTATCTGCCCGAACTGGGCGTGCTGAATCGAAAAGCGATCGCCAAACTAGAGGGTGTAGCGCCGATCGCTCGCGACAGTGGAAGCATGCGGGGCTTACGACGGATATGTCACGGCCGGATAGAAGTACGCAACGTGCTGTACATGGCAAGCCTGTCCGCCATCCGGCACGAACCTGTCATCGGTAGGTTTTATCAGACTCTCAAGAAGCGAGGGAAGCCAAGCAAAGTCGCGATTGTGGCGGCCATGCACAAGATGCTTGTGATCATCAACGCGCGCGTGCGTGAAGCCAGGCTCGCGCAAGCCTGACTGCCGCTGCGTCGAATGTATACCTTGGGCCGGCCAATGGCCGGCGCTACCATGCCCGAAATTTGGCGAACGTCAGATCATTCGGGCACCCAGACGAACACGGTTGCTACCGCATTCCCCCATCCACCCCACGGCGCCCATCCATCACATTCCCCGCACCAGCCGCAGCAGCCGCCTCACGCAACACCGCCACCACCCGCTCCGGCTCCCGGCACGACACCACCAGGTTGTGGTCGCCCCGGGTAGGGATCAACACCCTGCCCTTCTTGCCCGCCGTGGCCGCAAACACCGGCTTCCCGCGCGAGGTGGTGAACCAGCCCAGCTGCATGCCGGGCAACCCGATACCGTTCTTCCGCCAGCGCAGCCGCGGATGCTCGCCATCGGGCAGCACCTGCACCGAATCCAGCACCACGCTGTTGATGGAAACGCGGGTGCGGTATGGGAACACGCCTACGTAGATGTGCCCGCGGGTGATCTTCAGCCGGCACAGCAGCATGGTGGCGAAGATGGACGCCGCCAAGATCGCGATGACAACCATCCCGATGGATACCGCGCTGCCCTTGCCGCCATACAGCGAACACGCGGCAATGCCGCCGCAGATCACAATCACTGACGTAACCGACCAGGCATTGGCCAGTGGTACCCGCTCGTCGAATACGTACGACTCGTCCATCAGTGCGTTCACCAGTAAGGGGCTACCGAATACCGATAACACAACAGCGCCAAAGCCACATCAAGTGCCTACCGAATCGATATCGGCCTTCCGCCAACCCACTCTAGCTGCATTTTTGTGCCACTTCTCACACTTCCAAACACCCGCCCAGTACCCCAAACAACACCTGTACCCATGTCGCTTTCAACCCCGAAACTGCCCAGAGTTCACTTCGTTTCGGCTGGAAGGAGGGCGGTCGTATGGCAAGCAATGGAACTGCATTGGAATGGGCACCCACTCTCCTGGGGCCGCCTGACCCGCATCTATCTTCCGCTGGTCCGCGGCCTCAAGAACGTTCGCGAGCCCGCTTCGGTAGAGTCGGTCGTCAGACGACTGCCGATAACGGTGATCCGCACGGCAACGCATGAACATCGCCCGGAAAGGCGCGCCTCAATCCAATGGTCATGCGTCACCGGACGATGCGGATTCCACGGCGGTCGTCTATCGACCGACCCTACCGCACCCGGGCGTTGAGCACCTCTCTCGTTACCATTGATCATGGCTCTGAGCGGTCTACGAAAACTAGGCCGGCTCAGTTCTCTACAAGCGTTCCCAGATCAAACTTCCTGCTGTACGAGCTTCGGCTACTGATGGTGACTTCACCCGAGCGGAATTTGCGACCATCGTCGCATTCGGCCACAAAGTAGTAGGGTTTCGCCTTCGGGCCAGCAACAACCATCATTGTTGTAGCGAAGTCAGCAGGGATATCCCTTGTAGGTAACTGCTCACCGGTCTCGGCGGAAACCATGCCCAGTTGGCACGGTTCACCCCGCTTATCCGCCAGCCCCGGCGCCGGCACTGAGCCAGACACCCGAATGATCATATCGCCACCGAAGGCCGTACATCCCGTGACCATCAATGCGCCCATGAATACTGGCAGCGCCATCTTCATCTGCTGCTCTCCTCCTTCTCTTCTTGCAGGCAGCTATTGAGTGCCTGGGCATGGTTCTTGGCAAGCGTATTTGCAGCACCCTCAAAGTGACCGGATCGATCAGGCTAATCGGGCTTCCACGAACACAGGCATATGTGTTCACACCGCTCAACCCAATCAGATCACCCTCCGACTACCTACCCACCGCCGGTTCGTACTCGCACCGGCCTCGTTCGCGAACCTGCTTCGGTAGAGTCGGTCGTCAGACGACTGCCGATCACGGTGATCCGCACGGTAACGCATGAACATTGCCCGGAAAAGCGCGCCCGCGTTCAATGGTCATGCGTCACCGGATGATGCGGATTCCACGGCGGTCGTCTAACGACCGACCCTACCGCACCCTATTGATTGTGGCTCTGACTTGCCAGAATCCTGGCCGGTCCGCACTGATCAGTTTTCGAAAGGCGTCAGGAGGCTCGCGACCTCAGAAGCGCGAAGGAATCTGGAGAAGATCTCTGTACCGCTTGAGAGTGATTCAGACTCCACCTCCAGAATTCGCTCAACTTGAGAGAATGTCCATCTCACTTGGTCCCCTTCCGCAACCTCGTAGGAGGTCTCGCCTGCGACACCCATCTGGTGCGCTCGGGCGGACGCATCATCCCGGGATTCCGCTTGTAGGATGATGATTCGCTCCTCCCATAGTCCGGCCTCAGCTTTAGGTTTAGAGTGCTTGGATTCGAAAAGTATACTCGCCGCGAACCATCTCATCTCTTGAGCCTTCCGTCAGTTAAAGGTTTTCGCGCGGTCTCGCACGCTCTATCGCCCTCTCAAGCATCTTTAATGATCTTAGCCAATGTCTTGCACCTCAACCGACCTGGGGACTAGCGTGCGTCGCTGCCTTTCAGCTCTCTTGCGATGATCTGCTCTACCTTCATTGTCAGGCACCGCAAGCCCTGCTGAGCGAGCTGACTCTGAACTAGGGGATGTCCCTCCGGACTCAGCAATATCTGCCAGAGACGTAACGTCCCGGATTGATGCAAGTGGTGGTGATCCTAGGGCACAGGTGGCAGTCATGCTCGGCGTTTAGCGCGCCCCTTGGAATCACGACCTTCTAAGTTGAACTCCAGCACCCAGACAGAATGCTACCGCCGACAACAGGCCTATGAGCGCGCCGGCAACCGCGGTCCTTCCAGCCGACTTGAGAGCAAGCGTAATCGCGTGAGTCTGATCCAGCATCTGAGGCCAATAGTTTGACCATCCGTTGATGGCCCCCAGCATAATTCCACCAGCGAGCGCGCCTGCAATGCAAAGCGGAAGAAGCGATAGCTTCTTTCGCCTCCTCAGCCAGATTGCCACCGAAACTCCCACAACTGCCGAAACCAATCCTGCTGCCGCAAACGCGATGACCGCAATCACCCATAGACTGATGAAGTTGTGCCCAGCGCCAAGGGCCGTCACGAGCACGAGTAAGGTGCAACAGGTCGCACTGGCACCCACCCCGATGATCAACGGCCTTCGATGCTGAACCATGGCTCCTTAGCTCCTATGCGCTTCCAGATGACTTTCGGTTAATGGCGCTGGCCTCGTTCGCTGATCCGCTTCGGTAGAGTCGGTCGTCAGACGACTGCCGATAGCGGTGATCCGCACGGTAACGCATGAACACCGCCCGGAAAAGCGCGCCTTCGTTCAATGGTCATGCGTCACCGAATGATGCGGATTCCACTGCGGTCGTCTGTCGACCGACCCTACCGCACCCGATTGATTGTGGCTCCGAGTTGCCTACGAAACCCTGGCCGGCCCACCGTCTATCCGCACATCTCCCGAGCAAGAGATGCGTCGTGCTTTACGTTCCATTGATGCTGACGCCGGTGCTCGTTAGCGAGAAGGCTGATTTCCGTATCCGCAGGCTCGTCCGGCACCGACCTGAACATCTCTTCTCGGCAGGCCATATATAGGACCGCATCGGGAGGTAGCTTCACGCCAAACCCCAATGAATCCTGCGCTAAATGGCGATGATCCTCGGTTACTTTCGACATGTTAAGAGAACGAATGGCGCGGCCAAAGTCGGAGCTTTCGTAAGACACATAGTACTCCCCACTCTCGACACTCGTCCTGACTGCGATTCTCGTTGCGTCTTCGGGAACCATAGTTCTGACAACAACTGGATAGTCACCAGTGTCCTTCATAGCCGCGACAGACTCGTAGGTTCTTTCCTGCACTTTTCCGCAACCTGCCAGCAGCAGCGCTATCACCGCAATCACGACCGACGCGTTAAATTTACTCATGAATTCAATCCTTCATCCCCCTCATGAGGAAGTCCGCGACCTGGGGCACCCGCCCTGGTACACGCCTCTTCAATGAGTTGCTCTTTGGTTCGCACTCCTACAGGCAGGTAAGAAGAGTAGCCATCCGGGATCACTTCGCAGCATTCAAGTGCCTCCTCCGGCCTTCCGAGCAGTATCAGGACACCTGCCAGATGCATCGCTGCTGCATTCGAGTAGTAGTGAAATCCCTCCTCGAAGCCGATATCAATGGACCTTTTGAACGAGCGCGCCGCATCATCCAATCTACCCGCCCGCCAGAGCAGCACCCCAAGATTGAATCTGTCACTTGGCTCAACATCGCCCAAGCAGACAAGCCCCTCAAGATCAGCAATCGCACGATCTCTGTCCTTCATCCGGGCGTGTATCTCTGAGCGAACGCGAAGTCCTGCACGGCGCGTTGCGTGATCGTCGATCAGCACCACACACTGCTCTAAAGCAGACTCATGCTCTGACATGTCCATCAGGGCTGCTATTCTCGCCAGCGTCGCATCGAGCGCATGTTTATCCATTTGAGTTCTTCAAGCCATTCAATCTTGCCAGCGCCATCATGCCCTCTCAATGCGGACATGTGCATTTCCTATTCGGCATCGCCCGAACCTCCCCAAGACAACTTCCAACAGAAGGACCAGCATAGTCAGGCGTCACGTCACACACAGCGCCAGCTTCTTAGTAAGCCCCGCTACACTCCCACTCTCCGTATCCCATATCACTACGGTGTGTGCATTGATTTGTGCCGGGGCCAAAGTACTTTACCGTCAACTCATATCGCTCGGTCGATGTAGAGTGATAGAAAATCTTGACCCTACCTTCTGGAGAATTCACCTCGTTGTCATCCAGGTTCACACCCATCTCCACGAGACTTCGCGGAAATCTGTGATGAACCGCATTGTAGGTGGCCAGGTCAGCGGCGATTTTGTTCCCCAAGCTCTTTGCGTGATCTGCCCTCCCCCCTTCTCCCGGAGCGTTGCAAGAAACCAAGAGGCCGCAGAGCAAAAAGGAGAACATCGGCACTAGCGATGGCCGGATCATTTCCTGCACTCATGTGTCTGGGGAAGGAACTCGACTGTGGGATGCCGGAACTGGGGCGTATGCCGAAAAGCGTGCCCTCATCACCAAAGGATAACACTGCATCCTCGGACCGTTGACCGCCCCCCCCCGTCTGAAGCCTCAGCGAAACCACGTCGTCGTCTTCATATGCACCGAGTCCGAGCACGCACTCATTCAGCCATTCAACTACGGCTATGATCCACTCATCTGCTTGCCTGATTGATCATCGCCGCGCCATCTTCAAGCACCCTGATCGCGTTCTTTATGTTTTGCGAGGAAATAGTGCCAGGCTGGATCCCCACGAATCCTGCGACCTCGCATTTGGAGAAATAGCAGTCGTATGTATCGGATAGCTCAGCATGAAAGCGATCGTTGGTTCCCGATATCGTCTTGAAGAGATCGGTTAGCAAGTTCCAGATGTCAATCATAAGCTCGGGATCAACGCTCGAGGCTGTCCGCAGTGACCTCATTGCTCCGTCAACGTCAAAGAAGGATTCTCCCCCGATTTTTACGTGCGCAGCTAACACGTCTGACTTATGCAGTAGCGTCGGCCAGTCTTCCGCAGCCAAGACGCCTTCGTCGTTGCTCCAGAAGAAGTCACCGGCATCCGAGGACTCCCACAAGAACCAAGCCTCTTCACCATTGGCGCGAAGCCTCACAGGGAACACCTCACGTTGATCAGACTTCGTCATACTCAGTCAGCTGCGCGCTGCCCCCGCTGGGATCGCAGAACTACATGAACAGGCCACGGTCAAGGCGGATACACTTCGACCCCAATCTCAAGTCCTAGCGATGAGAGCGTGCTGAGCACCGCAAGGTCCAGTTTGAAGCCCAGGTGTTCATCTACGAAGACACCTACGTACAACATCAGTTTCCCGCCGCTTTCGCGCAGAGCCTTCAGTGATTCTCTGCTTGGCTCCAGCATCGCTATCGTCCTGCGGATGCCATCCACGAATCCACCTTCTGCTTCGTGATCAAGGCTGAATGCTGCGATTGTCTCTCTATGAAGTTCGGCCTCGTCCCCGTCTCTACCCTCGTGCCGAGGCGTGCCGACGTCATGCCCCGCACTAAGCGGGAGCCCAACTGCCTCTACGATGTAGCTGACCGCCAGATGCGGATGTACAACCCTGAAGGTGACTGAATAGCGGTTCGTCGCCACGACTTCCCCCCCGGCAGGTAATCTTGGTAGTGATCGTTCTTTTCGCCACTGCCGTCTTCGTTGCTGGTCCAAATGTAACCGTCCCTATCCACGCCCGTCCAATGGTCGGGTACAGCGTGTACACCCTCCTTGATGGCAGGGATGTCGCCACGAGACAGGCCGCGAGGGTCGATCACATCAAGATGGCGCGCCATTGCGTACCCACCGGCCCATGCTGTGGTAGCCGAACTGCGCCAGCGAGGAACCACCGTCACCGGCCCAGGGTTTAGATCAGTTTTACGTCCGGATCGTAGCCTGAGATGACATCAACTATTTCCTCACCCAGCATCAGGATGTAGTGAGCAATCTCAACACCTTCCAAAGTATCAAGTGACTCAGCAACGAGTTGTTTCATCACCGGATCGCGTCTACTACGAAGAATTGCTCCTCGAACACCTTCCAACTCCCGAAGAAGTCGGAGCCTGGAACCCTCATCAGAGATTCCGACGAAATGCACACCCGGAAATCTTACTTCGATGGCTATAGCACCATCTTCTCTTCCACCTTGTACAAGGAGCGCGCCGTCGTCAAAGCTGACCCTGCTGAAGCAAACTTCGGGCAACCTCTCGAGCACCACTTCGAACCTATCCGACATATCGCACCTTGGCCTTATTGCTTCCAACCGGAAGAACGCACCTGCGTTCAATGGTCATGCGTCACCGGATGATGCAGATTCCACGGCGGTCGTCTATCGACCGACCCTACCGCACCCTATTGATTATGGCTCTGAGTTGCCTACAGAATCCTGGCCGATCCAGCTCCACAACCCCGAAGCACCGGGCTCCGCCCAGCTGCCCTTTGAGCGTCTCTACGGACAGCCTGTTGACGTCTTCCGTGAAGATCGAATCTCTTTAAAGCCAGATCGCACGAAACCAACCTTCCCCCCGAAGCAAACCTTGAGAACGTAATCCGTTTTGTCCGGATACACGATCTCCAAGATGGGGAGAGGCTCCTGCGCAAGACCAATTTCCATCCCCCCTTCAGGTTCAGAGTACACCTGCATCCTGTCATTGGGCACCACCTCTCTGGAGTCAGGGCCGCAGGCAGTTAGCGACAGAGCGGCCATCACCGCCATAAGTTTGCCGAACGCTCTCACCTTGAGTTCCTCTCAATCACCTCAGACGAATCAAGCATCCACCACATGAGGTGATTCAGTGACTCCGGAAGAATCAGGTTGTTTGGCGGCATTCTGAGACCACTCTCCCTCAGGCACTCTTGGACTGGTGTTGCACAATTGTTCATGAGCCCAGAGTACTTGCCGCGCGGCTTTGCCAGGCATTCCGCAACTTGCTTCTCGATCTCTGGAGTTAGATTCATAGTATGCTTTGCCCCCCTAGGGAACAGCCCACTGGCATCCGTCGCCTGTTGGCCCGGGAGCCGCAACGCCAGCACAAACGCCACACCTTACTTCCTTCGAGGCTTATCCATTTCAGAACTACATGAACGGGGAGAATCCACCCCAGACCCCGGAACATAGCTTAACCATGTACTTCCCGCCGCCACCCTTTATTCCTCGCTCGGGCGACATGACAGGGAAAAACTTCACCTCGTGCCCACCTGCAACCTTTGTTATGCGCACTTCGTAGCTCTGGGGATCGGATAAAAAACCACTCCGCCCCCCTTCGACAACCGGATGCTCTACTGGGAGGACCTTCTTTGCAAAATCAGCATACGCAACCTCAAGAGCATTGACTGATGCGAGCTTTCCATCGGGGCACCGCTCTGCGCTTTGTACAGCTCCGCCTGCGGCCGATTCGGCCGCAAGAAGCAGTGGCAAAACAAATAGAATTCTATTCATCCCTCACCTCAATCTACGGCGAACACCCACACCTGTCGCTGGGCCTGGGATACGGCACATTCCCAGCGGCAGGCAATTCCACGCCATGCTATGCCAGGGCTAGATCAAGCCGCACCCAAGGCAACTAGATTCTTATGCCGAATCTGCTGAAGAAGACCTATCGCGATGCCCTCTCCCGACTTCAGCGCCTCTACCAACTGGTTGCAGTGAGGCACATCATACGGATGCAGGCGTGGAGGAAGTTCTTGAAGTAGGGGGGCCGCAGTCTCCCCCTGACCCAACAGAATCAGGGCGGCTGCCTGCATCAACCTGGCATGCGGGCTCCTAGCGTGCCCTGCTTCAACGAAACGAACGAATTCGTCCAAGGTCACTGTGAAGTCCCGCTGGAATTGCGCCCGAACTTCGGCGGCGGACAGTACAAAGTCAACGATCTCGCGCTCATTCATCTCGCCCTTTGCAATGAAGGGCTTTTCAGTCAGCCTGTTGCTAAAAGAGAGGTTTGGACCAAAGAAGTCGAACAAGGGAAAACTGAAACTCCAGATATAGAGCCCGCGAGGCACATACTCCAACGCTGCGCCTTGGAGTATGTAATCGAAGTCGCCCCTGAAGAAATATATACCCGAGTTCCTCAATCCATCCACTTGCTCGCGCATGAGTCGGGAAATTAGGCGTTTGTTCATGGAATCAGCAACCCTCTGGGCAGACCACATGTAATGGCGCATCAGGGTGCAGGTTCTGACCATATGTCTGGAACTGCCCCATGCTGATGTGACTGGATCGCAAGTAAGAACTTGTGCCTCGTTCGAATCGAGGAGGGAAGTTCTTGATGATACGGGGTAGAACCCATCGAGCGCTCGCGGATCGGCGCATGGATAGCGTTCAATATGATCACTTTCTCGTCGTCTCGCACAGCGTCGCGTACTTCGCCTCAAGGGCTGGCGCGATTCCTGGATCATGATTGCCATCTTGCCGATTGGACTCTTCAACCCACGCTCTTGCTTCCGCGAGCGTTGGACAATCATCCGCGTCAGACTTCAAGAAGCCCAAGTTGTACTGAGCGACACGATGCCCACGGACCGCAGCAACGACCAGCCAGTATCGGCCTTCGGCGACATCCTCAATCGCTGCATAATGGCTGGATAGGCGGAACGCCGAACTTGCATCTCCGGAATCCGCAAGTGCCTTGGTATCCTTGAGTTTCGCGCCCTCAAGTTCCGAGCCTCGATCAATAGATCTTGGGTTGAGAACAATCTCGCTGGGAGGGCCAGGAGGGCGGGGGGGGCACCGCCCAAGCAGGCGACAGACAAACGGCCACCCACACCCCGACCGTATGCGCTGCATGTTTAGTTTTGACCACCTTCAAGGTTCAGCTCCTTCATCGGAGTACTCCCAAGTGCCCGGATTGCATCTATCGATACCGCCATCAGCAGCCTGAAAGGCTGCTTTCCAGATTTCTGTTCGGTGCGTGGTTACCAAACACCTCGCTCTTGCTGCTCCACTTCCAGATGCCCAGATCGCTCGTCGGGTCGATCACCACGCGCGGGGTACCCTGGTGGTCAGGCTGGATGTAGGCCACCTCCGGCACACCCGCAGCCGGCGCGTTGTTCAGCGCTACCGGGGAATTGTCCAACCAGATGGCCTGCTGCAGCGCCCAGGAAGCATTCCGGAAGGCCGCAGACGTTGCCCTCTCATTCCTTCTCAAGCCCAACAAAGAAGTCAAGAGCCTCCGATTTCAAGCCCCCATTCTGCATCTCCTTCACCTCCCCCCACCTGCGACCGATATATCTCGTTTCGAATGCCACCGGGTTCACACCCACACGCGACTTTGAGCACTTTCGTCCAACACGCGCCGCCTCGAAGCATATCTTCTCCACAAGGTCGCTGCGGTGGAGCGCAGCGGCAAGCATGCGAGAAACTTCATCGGACTTATTCGCTACGACGAGTCCGTCGGGGATTGGTGATGCTCTAAGCTCCTCGACTATGGAATCCGAGAGCGAACCAATCATCGATCCCTGCACCTTGATTACGTCCACCTTTCCATTGTGCTTTGTGCCAATTACGTCGAATGCTCTGACAACAAGCAGTACAACCTGCTCCTGAGTAATTGTAGTGACCGGCCATCGGGTATTCCTCACCAGAACCATGCCCCTCCTGGACCCGATATCCAGCATCCAGCTTCCACCTGGCGACACCCGACCGTATGGGAGATGATTTACCGTAACCCCGTCACCCACATCGATAGGCGGAAGTTCGACGGCACTGAAGGTCGAGGCTCTCGCAGCAGGCGAGGATAAGGCAAACAAAAATGCAGCTATAGCGATAAGAATTCTTACTGTGGACATGAGCAGTTCCCACCCGGCATCACCCAGACCTCCCCAAGATAACCTCCAACGTAAGGATCAGCATAGTCAGGCGTCACGATGGCGACATGTCCTTCAGAAGACACGATTGCTGCCCCACCCGCGCCAAGACTGCTCTGTAGTTGCTGCACTTGATCCGCACGGGTAAGGGTCTGAGTTGGAGCCCCGTAGGACGCGGACAAGTGTTCGTTCATCTTCCTCGCGGAAATGATGTATCGCTTATCGTCGCCATTCCAATTTCTGCTTGCGCCCGGAGAGCCCGCGGGAATATCACCTCCACTGTAGTTGAGCCCGTAGCTGACTCGCGCCGCGCAACTGTTCTGCAAGCCGCCCTTGGACAGAGCTCCATAGTTGTCATTGAGTTGGCCTCCGATCAGCTCCCAGACTGCGGCCCCAGTGAAGGTATCGTAATCTGGGTAGAGTTCCGTGAACCTTGATGCAGAAGGCAATCCACAACTACAGAGACCGAGAGAATCCGTGTAGACAGTGGGATTCCCCGCAGCGTAGGCAAAGGTCGACATACCACCCCTCAACCCAATCGGATCACTCTGCGAGTACCTACCCACCGCCGGGTCATACTCCCGCTGGTAGTTATAGAACAGCCCACTCGCCTCAGTCGCCTGCTGCCCCGGGAACCGCAGCGCCAGCTCAAACGCCACCCCATCCCCATCCGGATCACTGTTCGGAGCCTGGTTCCCAAACACCTCGCTCTTGCTGCTCCACTCCCAGATGCCCACATCGCGCGTCGGGTCGATCACCACGCGAGGTGTCCCCAGGTGGTCAGGCTGGATGTAGGCCACCTCCGGCACACCCGCGGCCGGCGCGTTGATCAGCGCCACCGGGTAGTTGTCCAGCCAGATCGCCTGCTGGAGCGCCTGCCCGGTGCTGCTGTAGTTCCCCAGCCACTGGCCGGCTTCGTCATACACGGTGAGCTGCGCACTGCCGCCGGCGGGTTCGCGCTGGATGCGCTCGCCACGGTGGTTGTACAGATAGCTTTCCAGCACTGCCCCGCCCTGCTTAGCCTGCCGCAGGCGGTTGGCATCGCTGTACACGTACTCGCGGCTGCCGATGCTGGTGGTGTTGCCTGCGGCATCGTGGTCGCGAGCCTCCCCGCCCACGCCGGTCAGGCGGTGGCTACCCGGGGCGTAGGAATACACCTGGGTGCCCGCATTGCTGGTCATGCCCATGCGGTTGCCGGTGGGGTCGTAGTCGTACGCCTCGATTACCGTGCCGGTGGGGCCATCCTTGGTCTGGGTGAGCCGTCCCATGCTGTCGTAGCCAAACTGCACCAGCGACTGGCCGCTGTTGGCGGTCTTGAGCTCGGTGATTGCGCCGACAGGGTCATACGTGAAGCCGAGCGACAGGCCGCCCGGGGCCACGTCCCAGATCCGCTCGGGGCGGTAGTTGCGGTCCACTGGACGAATCAGCTGGCGGCCATCGCCGTAGCTCCAACCGGTGGCCGGCCCGAACGGCGCATACATCAGGTTGTTCACCACCACCTGTCGGGGCTGGCCCGGGCGGGTCAGGCCGATTTCACTGATGCGGCCGAGGCTGTCGCGCACATAGTCGGCCACGCTGCCATCCGGATAGGTCAGCTGCTGCAGGCGGCCGCCGATGCTGTAGGCATAGCGCAAGGTGCTGGCCACGCCGTTGACGGTCTGCACCTTGCGGGTGATCTGGCCGAAGCGGTCGTAGCAGTAGGTAGTGCTGCCGCCGGCATGTTGCACCTGGGCCACGCGGCCCTTGTGGAAGCGCTCGTTGGTGCTGCACACGGCCGGGGCGGCGTCGTAGGCGTAGCCTACGTTGAGGTTCGGGTCGGGATAGCTGATGCCGCTCAGGCGGTTGAGCGCGTCGTAGTGGTGCAGTACCTGCACGCCACGTGCGTCGGTACGCACGGTGAGGTTGCCAGCGGCATCGCGGGCCAGCGCGGTGTTACCGCTGTCCGGGCTGTTCTGGGCAATCAGGTCGCCAAAACCATTGTAGGTGTAGACGGTGTTCAGGCCCTTGGGGTCAGTCACCTGGGTCATCTGGTCCAGCGCGTTGTAGGTGTTCTTGATCTCCGCATTGAAGCCACTGGTGTCCTGCAGGGTGCGCGCCAGCCGGTTGAGCGGGTCGTACTGGTGGGTGGTGCTGCGCTGCAGGGCATCCACCACGGCACTGGGATTGCCTTCGGGGTCGTAGGCAAAGCCGGTGTCGTGGTTATTGGCATCGCGCAGGACGGTCAGCTGCCCAAGCGTGTTGTAGATGCGGCCAAGCGTGCGGCGTAGGCTGCCAGTGGTGTCGGCGGTGTCCTCGCGCAGGCGGTTTCCGGCGTTGTCCAGCGTGTAGTGAATGGAATTGCCGGCGTTGTCTTCAATGTCGGTCAGGCGCTGGGCGGCATCATAGATGTAGGTGATGCTGCTGCCATCCGGTTCGCGGATCTTCTGCAGTTGGCCGGTGGGCCAGTAGTCGATCAGGGTGACCCGCGATTCGCCAGGCGAGCCCGGGTTGACGCGGATGGCGGTGGGCCAGCCACGCGGGTGGTACTCGTACTCGGTGATCAGCGCATTGCTGTCGGCCACCTGCAGCGGCCGGCCGAGCGCGTCATAGCGCAGCGTGAGGGTGATATGCCCCAGCCCGTTGGTGACGCTGAGCAGGTCGCCCTTGCGGAAGTCGCACACGCCAGTACCGGCCGGCCCGCAGTTGGGCGCATCGCTGCCGTAGTAATCGTAGGTCACGATGTCATTGACGTCGTTGCGCGGGCCGTTGACCTGCTTGAGCAGCCCCAGCACCGGGCAGCTGCCGCCGGCGGCCACATCGGCCGCTTCGCAGTAGCTGAAGGTAGTGGTGCGCACTTCGTTGCTGACCAGGTCACGCACGGCCACGCTGGTCGGCTGCAGGCGCGCATTGCGGATCGTGCGCGTTTCGCGGTCACCGATGCGGCTGTACACCACGCGGTTGCTGCCGGTGAGGGTGTGCGTTTCGGTGATGCGCTGCTCCGGCAGGCCCACCGCCTCGGTGATGGTGGTGACCTCCACCGGCTGACCGCTGTTGGGGTCGGCACCGGTGCTGTAGGCATAGGTGGTCTGGGTGCCACGGCGGTCGGTTTCGCTGGCCAACCGGCGGCGGAAGTCCTGCGCCTTGGGATAGTAGGTGCGGCTGATCGGGCCCTGCGGGCCGGTCACGCCAGTGACCTTGCGCGGGTAACCTTCGCCGGCGGTGGGGCTCAGGTCGTGGGTGGATACCTTGCCCAGTGCGTCGGTAACGATGGTGGTGCCGCTTGCGGTGTACTCCAGCCGGACGCCATCAATGCCGACATCGGTGCCGGTGCAGTCGCTGGAATGCCGGCTGCAGGTGACGCGGCCCTTGGTGTCGTAGTTGTACCACCCGTAGCGGCGCGCATCTTCTGTGGTGATGCCGGTGAGGTAGCGCGGGAAGCTGGCGTTCTCGTAGTGATACACGCGCACGGTGTTGCCGGGATACTGCACCGTGGCAACCTGGCCGTTGCTGTTGTAGGTGTAGCTGGCCACCAGTTGGCCACTGATCGACAACGCGCTGATCAGATCATCGCCTGCCGGTGCTTCGTAGTGGAATAGCAGTGCGCGGCCGCTGGAGTGGTTGATCGAAAGCAGTCGCCCCTGTGCGTCGTGCTGGTAGCTGAGGGTGGTGCCGTTCTCGAAGGCCCGCTGCTGCAGACGACCGTTGCTGCCAAAGGTGAGTACTTCGTCACTGCGGTATAGCAGCCAGTTGCTGCCCTGCTGCTGCAGCCGGTCGCCGCTGCCATTGGCGGCCTCGTAGGCCGTGCCAACCGCCGAGAACGCGATGTGCGTGCCATTGCTTTCAATCAGACCCACAGTGAACACGTTGCTGGGCGGGAAACCGCTGCTGTCCGTGCCCATGGCCAGGAACAGATTGTGCGAGTGGGTCCAGTTGGGACCGAAGCCCCCGGCCGGTGCCGAGGTCATCGAATTGAAGTGACGTACGAACTGGATCCAGCTCAGGTCCAGATCGGATTCGGGTTGGGATTTGTTGCCCGTGGTGGCGTCGCAGGGGTTGCCCTTGATGTGGAGCGGACCGCCTTTTCCGGCCTGCGCGGGGCACTGGCTGGCCACCGGCGAACTGGAGTAGTTCATCAGCATGCTGCCGATCTGCTCCTGCGCAGGATGCATGCCGCACATGCCTATTTCAGGCTTCCAGGCCATCAGCGCCGTGTTGGGGCACTTCACCGTACGCTTGCGGTTCACATCGACACTGGCCTGCGTCGAGATGCAGGTGCCGGTACGCGGGTTGATGATGTAATACGGCGTGCCATAGCTTGCTGACTCGCCCGTGTTGCTGCCGTCGGCACCATCGCCCAGGCCAGCACCGGGTACGCCTTCCCACGTGCCGGGAATCACTTGCGTTGCAGGACAGCCCGGGGAGGATGCCCGATAGGATTTGATGGCGTCCACCATCGCCTGCTCGGTGTCGTAATCCTGGTTGTTGAACTGGTAGATCCAGTCAGTGACGATCAGCTTGGCCGGCTTGATCCGGTAATCGCAGGTGACCTTTTCACCGCTGATGCGCATGCCGGTGACCTGCCAGCTGAGCGGACCGGCGGCAAGGTACGGCGCGAAGTTGTTCTCGACGGCCTTCTGGGCCTGGCCTTCATGGAGAAGCGTTTGGCCTGGGGCAGCTGGGCTTTGCCAGGTTTTCGTCACTTCCTGCGCATGCGCAACGGGAATTGCGGAGAGTGCGGCGAGGAACAACAGGGCGCGCGGGCGTGCGACAGCGGGGGTGGAACGGGACATTCCGGTACTCCTTCCTGGAGGTGGGACTGCTCGTACGTCAATGCGGTATTGGGGTGCAGGCCGTGCAGTGCGCGGCTGTAAGACGGTCGCCCGAGGGTCCAATGGGCGACTGAAGGTGCGGCTGAGTTTCGTCTGGCGGTGAGCGCGCGGTCAAGACGCCAAACTGTGCGAATGCTCACTGTTTGGAGAACGCACCGCCCGATTCTGGAATGTTCCAAATGTTCCTACAGATTTTCCCTACACGTTCTTCGGAATTTTCCTCGTGCACTCGTTCGCGAACCCGCCTCGTTCTCCAATTGGTCCGTCGCGCCAAACTTGTTCGCGAAACCGCCTTGGTCTTCCGTTGGTCCGCCGCGTCAAACTCGTTCGCGAACCCGCCTTGGTCTTCCGTTGGTCCGCCGCGTCAAACTCGTGCGCGAATCCGCCTTGGTCTTCCGTTGGTCCGCCGCGTCAAACTCGTTCGCGAACCCGCCTTGGTCTTCCGTTGGTCCGCCGCGTCAAACTCGTTCGCGAATCCGCTTTGGTAGAGTCGGTCGTCAGACGACTACCGATAACAGTGATCTGCACGGTAACGCATGAACATCGACCGAAGAAGCGCGCTTGCGTTCAATAGTCATGCGCTACCGGCTTATGCGGATTTCAGAGCAGTCGTCTATCGACCGACTCTACCGAAGCAGCCATAACCAGCGCGTTCGGCATGTCCCGTGCATCCGGCGCATCCGGCGATTCAACGCCGCCCGATCCACCGCATCACTCCAGCAGGTGTTGTATAGCGGCCGGCTCGCGTTCGAGATTGGGTGCTTCGGGCCAGATCTCCACGCGGAAGCGGGGTGGATCGTTAGCCGCCGCCTCCACCACCACCGCCTCCGCCCATGACCATCACCATGGCATGCTCCTCGTTGACGCGCTCCTGCTCCTGCTGACGTTGCAATGTGGCCTGCTGCTCCTGCTGCGTATCGCGTTCCAGCAACACATCCAGCCGCTCCAGCGATTCCTCGTGAGGAGTCCTCACTGCCTGCTCTGTAGGCATCACTGCACGCCGGTGTGCGGGGTTGTCCAGTTCCCCCTGCACCACGAACACATTGAAGCCCGGGCGCTGGTCTCCCACCTGGTTGCTGAGCACCACGTGGTCCACCCGCTGCAGGCCGCCCTCCTTGGCCAGCACCATCAGGCTGCCGGTGAGGCGCTCGCTGGTGTCGTCATAGGTCCGACCCAGACTTTCGTCCAGCTTTTCGACCTGTTCGCGCACCTGGCGATAGAGGGCGTTGGCGGGGTGTGCCGGGTCGCTGGGTTGCAGTCGGGTGAGGCCAGGTTCGTCAGCCTTGGGGTGCCCTTGCTGCGGTAGGTCCTGCTCGGGTATTTCCGCGCGGTTTGACTGATCTGGCGCGTGCAGCCCTTCTTCCGGGTGAGCTTCGTGGACGGGAAGCTGGGACGCCAGGAAAGCGTCGTGGTGCTCCTGCGATTGAGAGGCTTCCTGCTCAGGAACTTCCTTCGAATCCGGGGTTACCGGCTTGAAGGGCTCATCCACTTTGTGCGTGGATGGCTCACCTGCCGGGTAGACGGGAGCGATGTTCTGGGCCTCAGTCCTGGAGGCCTGGGCGATTTCATGCAAGTGAGCGGCGGTTGCTTGCGGTTCCGCGACCGTGTTGCCAGGGGCGTGTGCGGGTTGATTATGAGCGGGACCGTCGGTGGGCTGCCGGGGAAGCTGCGCCTCCGCTGCGTGAGGTTCGACTGCGGGAGTCGTGGCCTGTTCCTGACGGGCGAGATCCTGCTCGGCGCGGGCGGCTTCCTGCTCGCGCTGTTGGGTTTGGTGGTGGAGTGCTTCGGCTTCGGGGTGGGGCGCTGTTGGGACTTGGGGCGCGTCGTTGTTCAGCCGGGCAGAGCCCGGCTCTACGGGGATTGCGGCTTCGGTTGCTGACGTGGCCGCCATGCGGGCTGCCTCGGCCGTTCGGGCTGCTTCGGCTGCGGCCATTTCTTCAGACTCTGTAGTGCCACGCCATGCGTGGCTACTCGAAGCCGCCAGATCCAAAGCATCCGAGTATTCGCCAGATTCGCGAGCACCCACCTGCCCTGCTGCCAGCATTGCTGCCTGCCCAGCCTGCTCCATGGACAGGCCAGCGCGATTGGCCTCGCGCAGCGCTTGCTGATGGGCCTCCAACTGCTGAGGCGTGAGCGCCGAAATCCTCAGCTCGGGGGCCGGAGGAACGACGGCCTCGGTTTGCGCAGGCGCATTCGCCTCCCGCAGCGCCAGCAGGATCTCTTCACTGCTGGTCACCGCCACCACGCGACGAACACCATCCTCACCGACCTGCAGATGCGCGACAGGGCTGGCTGCAGAGAATTTCCCCTCTTCATCCGGCTGCAGCAACATGGCCCCACCGTGGAGCCCATGTTCCTCCCGCGTTCGCTGCACTGCGGTGTCAATCGCCTGTTGCCAGCCTGGGAACAGCTCGGTGCCGACCATTCGATAGCGGTACTGCGTCTGCTCGCGTCCAATATCCGCAGGGCTCGGTGGGCTTGCCTTGATCTCCTCCACCAGTTCCGCGTGCCGCGTCAGCTCCGGCAGCAGCGCGCTGCGGGTATTCTCCAGCTCGAGCAGCGTGTTGCCCGTGGCGGGAACACCATCGTGCGCCCATTGCCCTTCGCCCACACGCTCGTACTTCTGGCCATTCCAGCTCGTCAGCTTGTCCGCGTTGCCCATGGCGTAGTCCGCCGCCCTGGACCGTTCAAGGTTGTCTGCGGCCCAACCACTGCGGTGGTACACCACGTCGTATCGCGCCGCCACGGCGGCCGGGCTGTTGGCAATGTTGCGGGCAATGACCGCCTCGGCTTGTGCATCAAGTTCTGCAGCGCGCTCGGGGCTGGCCGTCTCCGGAACATAGCTACCCCGGTTGCCCTCGCCGGACACACCCACTTTCACGGTTCGATGCCACTGACCGTCCGCCGGATCACGCGTCCAGTCAGCTGGGCTGATGCTACCTCTGTCGCTATCGTTGGCAGGCAGCCGGTAAGGATTCTGCGCAGGGGGCAGCGCCTTCAGCGCCAGATCGACGGAGGCATTGGTGGCCTTGCAGTTGAGCGCCCGGGCTACGTCGTAACTCGCGGCAATGGAGGTGGCAACCGGATTGTCCACTCCGTCGGCGGTCGTATCGGCCATGGCAGAACGCGTCCAGGCGCGGCCGGTGAACTCCCATTCAACGCCGCTGGCATCCTTCTGCTGGTAGATCTTCTTGTCTTCCCACAGGTCTACGGCCTTCTCACCCGCCTTTGCCCAGAAAGCAGCATCGGCGGCGATAAGCGCCATGGGGCCTGCACCTGCCGACGCACCCAGCGCATAGGCAGTCATTACGCCCCCAGCCCAGCCGCCGGCATTGCGGCCGGCGAAGCGTGCGGCCTCGGATTGCACGCCAAGCACGTTGTCCTGGTTGTATAGATCGGCAACGCGCTGTGCGGTGGTGACGGCGTCGGCCGCGCTGGCGAACAGGCCGGCGGCGCGGAGGGCAGTGTTGGCGGTAGGGTTGCCGAAGAGCAGTTCGGTACTGATGAAGCCGCGCTGGGATAAGGGTTTGTAGGATTCTGGTGGATGGGCGGCGAGGTCGTAGATGCCACCTTTGGCTTGGCCGATCTCCGGGAGTTCGTCTACCAGGACCTGCTTGACGATCTTGGAGGTTTCGTCCGAAAGCGTGAGGCGGTTTGCCTCTTGGGCCTGCGCGACAGCCATCCGCATTTCCATGCGGCCGGCGACTTCCTTCTCCGGTGCCTCACCACGGGCGGACACAAGGTGCCGACCCTCCGCTTGCGCAGCTTCGACTACGAAGGCAACACGGCTCTCGTTGTGAGTCACCGCCGCCCATTCTGATTCGACCGGCCCCATTCGACGGAGATGGTCGATCTGGTCGGCATGACGCACCGCATATCCGTCGAGATCGCCTATGGTTGCGCGGTTTGCTGCGTTAGCTCCGTCCTTGGTTAGGCGATCTGGCGTGGTGGCGAATGCATCTCCATTGATGATGGCAACCTTCAACGTATCTTGGATGGACTCGACCCTGGCCACGACGCGAGCCAGCGCGTCAGAATCATTCGCCATTGCCGAGATTCCGTCAGCACTTTCAGCAATCTCCTTCAGAACATCACGAACTCCCGCGTAGTATGAGCTACGGGTGCGCCCACGATGGGGGCTCGACTCCATCTCGTCCGCGAGCACCCCGTCGAACGGCAGGTACAGTCGATTCCTTGAGGAATTCATGTCGATCAACTCGTCGTCGACCAGCTTCTTCAGCAAGTCACTTGTCGTCAGCTGAGCAGTGTCGATGACGTGGTGACTTTGTAGAACAACACTACTTGATGACATCCCTTTCACCTTTCGTCGCTATTGCAAAGAAGTAATCAATAATCAGCTGCATCGTCGAGGGTCATGCCGCTATCACCCTCGAACACGCCAAAACCGCTCTCCAGCAAAGCGTCACGCATCGTTCGATCACACACGATCAGGTCGCCATTGAATGGAGACCTGAAAATATGTGCACCGTTCACAACGTCCTTCTTAAAGGCGAGGCGTGCGCCTCCCGCCAACCGATAGAACTTGCCTGATGGAAAACCTTCAGTAAGAACTTTAACTTCAGATGCATCCTCATCAACTGCATCTAGCGTCCGCGTGACTTCACACAAGTGATACAAAGCACCGGGACTTCCATCAAAGAGGACCAGCTTGCATGGGACGAACTGAAATCCATTGGGGTCGACTGCTTCAAAAAGCCTCTTCAGGCGATCTGAAACGAGCCAATATCCCTCGAATGCCACCTGAAAATCGGCTAGTGATCCTTCCTTCGCCGCATCCCTCAGTAGCGGAGCCTCGGAAAATTCAGGAAAGCCACCGCTTTGTGGACGAATGATGCCTCTGCCCGCCGGTCGGAGGAGCTTCCTATTCACAATCTCGACTTCATTCGGAGTTACATCGAAATCAGGATTAATGATGTAGAACTCGCCAGCTCTTGGTTCATTCATTGATTATGTCTCGCTTAGTGAACAGGCAAGCCTCTGAAGTGCAACTTGTGGAGGTGGAGGGCCTCCGCACTGCAAGAAGACCTAATTCTGCCTCAGCGGCGTGGTCGCGCAGTTGGGCGTTGAGCGGGGATGGCGCGGGCTGGTCCATGCGGGTGGTACTCCGTGTGGTATCGGGCTGGGTGGTGTGCTGGTAATGATAGGGTGTCAGGGTTCGTCGGGTTTGGGAATCGGAAAAGTCCGAGCCCTTGAAGCCGCAGCGCAGGTCGTCTTCCACCTTGAACCGCATGTACGACGGCTTGGTCCTGGTCATGGCGTGAACCCCTTCGGCGCGGGACGGCCCACGATGGGGGATTAGCGAAGGACCGTAGGCCGTTAGGTGCAGCGCTCAAGCCGATCTACCAAGGGGGCATACTGAGGCCGGCAGAGCGGCAGCTGGCTGCGTTTGAGGCAAGCACCTGAGTCGACGCTACGCGACGGTGGTCGCCGTCTGGTGGCGGGGTTGGGGCCGGGTGATCCCCAAGTGTCTACGAGATCTTGGCCAGTCCACTCAAACTCGTTCGCCAACCCGCTTTGGTAGGGTCGGTCGTAAGACGACTGCCGATAACGGTGATCGGCACGGTAACGCATGAACATCGACCGAAGAAGCGCGCCTGCGTTCAATGGTCATGCGTCACCGGATGATGCGGATTCCACTGCAGTCGTCTATCGACCGACCCTACCGCAGCAGGCATAACCGGCGCATTCGGCATCCCGCGCATCCGGCACATCCGGCGTATCCCGCACATCCGCCCCCGACACCCACCCCATCACCGCAAATCCCGGAAAAACCCCACAAACACCTCATCCCTCAACCACTGGTGCCGCTGCCTCAACGTAAACATCACCGCCTCCGTCTTCGTCGCCCGCGCCAACCACTCCGCATTGCCACTGCACCGCGCCGCCTCCAGCTCCCGCCGGGCCTCCGCCAGCAACCGCCCCACGTGGTCTTCCAGCACCCACAGCGCCATCTCTATACGCGGCAGCCGAGCCTGCCGCGCCAGTGCCACGCCCTGCAGGGCCCGCTGCAACCGCTCCACATGCCCGGGGTAATCCTTCAACTGCTCCTGCAGCCGCGCCGGCAGCGGCGGCAGGTTCAGGCGCGGGCGGCTGCCGGGGCTGGGAATGGGCCGCACGCGCCCGGGCATTGCCCGCAACCAGCGCCTGATCACCATGGGTGCCACTCACCGGTTTCGCTTACGGTGTGCCATGCCTCGGCCTGCTCATCCGGTGCCGGCCTGATGTTCGCCGTGGGGTGCGGCTTTGCGCGTTCGGCCATCTCCAGGTCAAAGCGCACCTGCAGGTTCATCCAGAACCACGGCGAGGTGTTGAAGTAACACCCCAGGCGCATTGCCGTATCCGCGGTGATGGCGGTGGTGCCGCGCATGATGGCGGCAATGCGGGTGTGCGAAACGTGCAGCGCACACGCCAGGGCGCGGCCGGAAAGCCGCATCGGCACCATGAAGTCTTCGGCCAATATGGTGCCGGGGTGCAGCGGCGGCACTTCCTCACTTCGGAACATGAGGGTAGCCTCCGCGCCGGCCATGGGTGGGGTTGTGCCAGCCGTACTGGCGCTGCACCAGCGCTTCAAGGTCCTGCGGCGTTTGCGGGTGTTTCGCCCAGGGCCGCGGGTGCGGCAGGTGCCTGAGCAGGAAGAACGCCGCCGTGCGCAGATCCCCATTGACCTGCTGATACAGAATCGGAACCCCGCGCAGGTTGCGGGATTTGCGCAGATACCAACCCAGCACGCCACGCACGGCACGCAGGCACCCAGCCCGCGCAGAACGCAGGGGAATAAAGATGTTCATAAGACTCTCCAAATCCGGCGATGTCGCCGTAGTGCCACGCCATGCGTGGCAACCACGGACGAACCCACCAACCGATTACTTAAGGCCGAAGCGAGAACTGGCCCACCCTTCCCGCCGAGCCCGCTGCACCTCATCCTCCTCCCCAAACTCCGGCTCTCTCGGCTCCACAGGCGGCATCTCCTGCCGCACCTTCAACGCCGCCCGATCCACCGCATCACTCCAGCAGGTAAGGTCCACCGCATGCGGGTCGTATTCCAGCTCCACGAACCGCTCCATGAACAAGCGAATAGCCTCGGCCGGGTAGTAATGCGCCCGCATGGCCGAGCCCTTGAAGCGGCAGCGCAGGTCGTCTTCCACCTTGAACCGCATGTACGACGGCTTGGTCATGGTCATGGCGTGAACCCCTTCGGTGCGGGGTGGTGGGCGTAGGCCTGCACCTGGCTGTAGTGGACCTCGCGTTCCAGCGTGGTGGGCATGTGCAGGGTGCGGAAGCCCGGCGGGTAGCGCGGGGTGATGACGAGCTGTTCGCCGGTCCACTCGAACCTGAGCGTGGTGCCCTTGCCCAGCCCGATGTGGCGCAGCCAGCGGCCGCGGGTGAGGAAGAACGGGACGTATTCGTCGTCTTCTTCGTCGTTGGCGGGCGGGGGATTGGGGGGCTCGGAGCCACCGGCGGAGGCGGCAGCCTGGGGTGGTGGGGTTGGGGTTTCGGCGTCCGGTTGTATAGCCGCCGGATCGCGCTCGGGGTTGGGTGTTTCGGGCCAGATCTTTTGCATGATGGACAGCCTCATGGAGTAGGCCCCCCTCGCCGGAGGTGGCGAGGGGTGGTCGGGAGGTTGGAACCGTCAAGCGAGAAACGGCGTGGCGCATTTCCCCCGAGGAGAGGGTGTTGTATTAACCACCCTCCCGACCTCGGGCCTACGTCCATCATTGTTCTCGCTTGGGAGGTTCCACGCTCCGTCCATGTACCTTGCTCGATCCCGATCTTGAAAAGTACCCCAGCAAAATCATTGACTTAGGGCGACATTTCGGAAACGACAAATGGCTGTCGCAAGTGGCCGTTTCAGTCGCAGGATTTGGGACGCAATGCACAGATCATGCCCCTCCCTCGTAGGAGACGGACGAAAAATGCAGATTGATTCGGAGTGGCTGGCCGCTTTTGATGAGGCGCTTTTGGCCCTTTTTGCGATTGACCACGCGGATGCGGGGATGGATCGGGAGGAGTTGGGGTGGTACTGCGAGATGCCGGCTGGGGAGGCGGCGGTGGCGTATGGGGAGGACTTTGATCTTTGTCGGAGGGATCGGGTTTGGCCGGTGTGGGGGTTGAGGTTGGTTAGCTGAGATCGCCCCCCCCCCGCCCCAACAGCCGATCCTTGAGAGCGTGGCCGAGGCTAGGCTGCCGCCGCCTGGGCAGGCAAAGATGAACAGGCATGAACGCACCAGGAGAGTCATTGAAACACTCCTGGTGAGTGGATTTGCGTCACTCTGTGACGTTTACAACCATCCTGGGACATGCTTAAATCCTCCCTGGCCGCCATTGGCCTTCTCCAGGAGGCAACGATGCATCAGCAAGAGATCGATAACCTTCCTACTCCGATGACGGGGAATCTCGACGATCTATTGATCGCGGGCGACACAACCGAAAAGGCATTCAAGGTGTTTGTTGGGCACAACCTGGGCCATCGCGTGTTTCTTCTTCAGGTTCCAATGCATGAGTTCTTTCAAATCTCTGAAGTTGCCAATGATGCCGGCCAAAGCGGCGAGGACGCTGTAACACAACGAAAATTGGATCCAGTACATGCGCAGAAGCTGGCCACGTACATTCTGAAAGGCCTTGTTCACGGTGCCATTGTGAGACGGACCGCAGCAAAGAGAGATTCGTCGAGCGCGCTCGATAACATCTTGCTGCAAATGGGGCGTCAGCCGTACATGTCCATCCAGCCTTTAGTTGCGAACATCCGCGAAATGCAGGAAGGAGGTAGAAACCTTCGTGCTGATCGAATTCTCTCTCAAGCTGATGGCACAACGGTCGGGTTCACGATCTACCTCTCGCAGCAGCATGTTCTGTGGGTCATCGATGGTCAGCACCGCCGCTGGGCAATGAAAATGGTGTTCGACTTTCTTGACTCCGTTCTGCGTACTAGGTCATATCCGAAGAAGAGCAGCCTCTACGGGAACGGTGAAGTTGAATCTTCCGAACTGATCGCATGGCAAGAGGTTCTTGAGAGTGCGAAGAGCTTCTGCACGGTGTCTACCGAAGTCCATATGGGGCTGAGGCCCGAGCAGGAAAGGCAACTCTTCCACGACCTTAACAACCTTGGCAAGAAAGTTGACAGGAACCTAGCCCTGAAGTTTGACAACTCCAATCCCATTAATCTCTTCATCAAGGAAGTTCTCCATGGAGAGCTTTCCCTCAACATCGTGGAGAAGGAAGTGAAGGAATGGAAGGATGACGAGGGAGCACTTACGCTGAAGGACGCTGTAGCCGTCAACGCGATCCTCTTCCTCAACAAGACCAACATCGCAGGTGCCACGCCAGCAGATGTAACGGAACGGTCCGCAGCTGCAAGATCATTCTGGGAGGCAGTTGAAGCTATTCCCGGCTTTGGCGAAAGCAGTGCGAAATTGAAAACGGTTGCTGCCCAACCAGTGGTTCTGAAGGCAATTGCGAAACTTGTCTTTGACTTCGGGTTCAGCGCGAGACGCCCAGAGAATGGCAGCGAACTACTTGATCTGCTACTGAGCTCTCTCACCGATATGGATTTTTCGCATGAGAATCCGATGTGGCGCTTCTACGAACTCAATGCAGAAGAGCGGGCTAAAATGAGCCTCGAAGGACTCGGACAATATCTACCCCAAGCGGAAACTGGCAACCGCGATATCGGCTCGTACCAAGGGGGACTGATGCGCTTCGGCGCAAAGCACAACGACATCTACCCAATTCTTGGTGACATGATTCGGTGGAAACTAGGCCTACCCAATCGCCACAAGTAGGACTCGATCCGCGTGAGCCCATTCAATATGGGCTCGCGCGAAACTCGCGTCGATAGTTACCAATCCGCGATGAAATTTCCGAGAGAAACGCGACCGCTTATGTTCAACGGCAGCATCTTCACAGGAAGGCGGAGTTTCACGCCGTGAATGGCTCCAACGACCGGGATTTGGCTCTAGGCTCGAGCGCGAAGCTGTTTGATGACATCCGTCATGACTGGACTACAAATACCGTTCCCACAGAGCTTGACCTTATCGCGCCTCGTTCCAACCGGAAATTTGTGCGACTTTGGCACACCCATTGCACGCGCCAGTTCTGTTGGCTGCAACATCCTCATCTTCCAACCTTTACCGGTAGGACGAACCAGGGCAAACCGGTCGAGGGTCGTGATGGTTCTGAGCGGATCACTTAGGCGCTGCCAGCCCCCTCCCTTATCTGAGCCGTAATACACCACTAGGAAGGGATTCAGACCCACCTCAGCCATCGCCGCCTCAGCATACCTGATAGTTCGATCAGCCCTACCCGGAACATAGAGGTCAGATTCCGGCCATGTGCCCACTGGATCGAGAATATCTTCGGCCCCGCGCCGCTTCCTTTGGGGCACTTTTACCTCCCGAGGAACATCTCCGCGCTCGGCGGTGACGAACAATCGCCTACGCCTTTGCGGTACACCGAAGCTAGATGCACAAAGCACCTGCTCCTGGACGCCATATCCCAGCCCCTCCAGCTCCCTGCGCAGCTCGGAATAGCGCTCCCATCCCTTCATGTTAGGGACGTTCTCCATGACGATCCATCTAGGCTTCAGCGCATCCACCCAATTTAACGAGGAGAAAGCGGTGTCCCTACTAGCGTCATCCCTTGGCTTCGAGCCGCGAGCATGAGTGTGGTTGGTACACTCGGGAGAAGTTAGCAGCAACTCCACCTTCCTTCCCGCAGCCAGCCTCGGACTGACGTTTTCGACACGATCAGTCCGAACGTCCGTCGCCTTAAAGTTCTTTTTATACGTAGCTGTTGCGATATCCCACAGATCCACGGAAAGCAACGGAGCGCCACCTGCTGCGGCGGCACCGCGAGCTCCAAACCCACCTCCACAGAACAAATCCACGAAGGAAAACTGCGACGGCTTGGACATATGATATTTTCTCTAAAGTTTGGCTAGGTTGAGCCGATCTTCCCCAGAAGGACCTAGTCACCAAGCAGGGATCGATTCTAGCAGACATCCCGCCCACCGTTGAAAGGCACAAGGACGCAAGCATGGCAAAGCTCAAACCGCGGGCACGGATCATCAGGACGATCGGTGACCAGCTGATCAGCGGTCCGGAGGCCGCCCTGATCGAGCTTGTGAAGAATTCCTATGACGCCGACGCCCGCTCGGTAAGGATCAAGATCTCCCCTGAAACGCCTGAGTGTCCAGGTGCCATCCACGTATCCGACGATGGCCACGGCATGTCCGAACACCAGATCGTGTCAAGATGGTTTGAGCCTGCCACAAATGATAAAGCGAAGCGGAAAGTCAGCCCAGGCGGGCGAATCATGCTCGGTGCCAAAGGCATCGGTCGCTTCGCGGCCGCAAGGCTTGGTAACATCACCCGCCTTGACTCATGGACAATCGAAGACACGCAGTGCTATCGAACTTCGCTTGAAGTCGACTGGCGAGATTTCACCGCCGAAGCATACCTGGACAGCATTGATATCGATGTAACTACAACCGTCAGCATACCCATGCGAACCGGCGTCGACATCTCCATTTCCGGGCTTCGTGACGCCTGGACAAAGCCCAGGATGGAGCGCCTCGTTCGCGAGCTAAGGCGAGTAGCATCACCCGTCGAGATTTCATCAGAGTTCTCGATGCACCTGGATATCACCGCATTCACTAAACAGAACTGCGGATTCGACGGAGCCACGCTTCTCAGGGACAACAATCGCGACTATCTTTCGGACAACTCAGATGAGAGCGATCCAACTGTAATTGTTCCTTTCGCAATTAGCGATCACTCGGACTATTCTCTTACTGGGTCATTCGATAATGAAGGGAACTTTACTGGGGAGTTCATAAACTTTCGAGGTGACGGAAGCAAGGTTCCACTTTACGTTCCCGCCCCCCCTTCAGAGCACAATGCGTCCTGCGGGCCGGTTTCGATATCCGTAAACGTTTACGATCGCGAGCACGATGCAATCGAAGCGCTCTTCACGAGAGCCGGACTGGACTTTAAGTCGATCGGAATCCGCGCGGCGCGGCATATTCTGACCGACAATTCAGGCGTATCTATATTTCGCGATGGATTCCGAATCCGCCCTTACGGAGAGCCGGAGAACGACTGGCTGGAACTTGAGCGTCAACGAGTTCAGAATCCGTCCAAGAAGCTCGGCCTCTCGCAGTTGTCGGGTCGCGTTTACATTGCAAGCGAGTCGCTATCTGGCTTAGTCGAGCGCAGTAGCCGAGAGGGCCTGGAACATAGCGACGCGTTCGATCGCCTCAAGGAGCTCATTCAGAGCATCATAGTTCACGTGGAGGAACAGCGTTTCGAATTCAGAGACCGGGCAGGACTTAGCAGAAAGGCGCAAGGCGACGTTACGCGAACGAAAAGTCTTGCGAAGCTGTCCAGAACTCGAAAGCAGATCGAAAGCACACCCGAGCCTTATGCCTCTAGTCTGCGGGAAGCGATCGGCAAGGACTCATCTGAACTCCTCGAGTCAATCGAAGAGATTGAAGCATACCAGCGACTCCTTCAATCCCGAGCGGCGCTGGGACTGGTTCTCTCGCAAGTTATTCACGAAGCACGAAGACTTCTCAATCCCATGGCGATTGCTGCGAGAAATCTGAGCGACGATGCGAGCGAACTGCTGAATGAAACAAAGCGCGGCGAGATAGCTAGACGGCATCTACCTGAGAACGCGAAGACCCTCTCCGAGGGGGTTAGAGGCTTGAGCAATCTCATAAAGCGCCTTGACCCGCTCTCCGGGCGGCGTCGTGGACGGCCATCTAAGTTCAATGCGAAGGACATTATCGATACCTCGATTACGCTAATGCGCGAAGATCTCGCCTCAAAGTCCGTCACTCTTGCACAGGATCTCCGCCAAAGCCTATGGGCCACAGGCTACAAAGAAGACCTGCAGTCCGCACTCCTTAATGTTCTTGAAAACGCTGCACACTGGGCGCGCGCGGGCACTTCGCGCAACCCAACGATCTCAGTAAGCGCAAGTGTCGATCAAGGAAAGCTTTTCATTTCGATTTCCAATGACGGGCCTCCTATCGACCCGATGTATGTGAATCGACTCTTCGATGCGGGTTTCAGCCTAAAGTCCGGCGGAACTGGGCTAGGACTGGCGATTGCCAGAGAAGCGTGCAGAGCGAGCAAGGGCGAACTCCTGTACCAAGAGAATGCTGCGGACACCACCTTCACAATCGTATTCCCTTCTTGAAATTGACTGGAGAATCAAGGATGAGCAACTTTAGATATGCACTTTTGGTTGTTGAAGATGATGCCGCGGATAGAGAGACCTGGGTCCGTCAAGTGGAGCGACACAATGCCTCAGTCGAGGGAGCCGGCGGCCCAAGCATTGATCTAGTTACAGCAAGCTCGGAAGTGGAGGCTTATCAGGAGATTGACAAGCGCCGGTTCGACGCCGCAGTGATTGATCTTCGTCTAGATGGAAACGGTGAGGATCCGAGCAACGACGGCGGAAATCGCGTTCTAGAGAAGATTCTTAAGAGCGAAATTGCGATTGCGGCATTGTTCACTGGTCAGCCGGAGGATGCCATCGTTCCGGAGTACGCGAAGCGTCAAGTTCGCGTTATCACAAAGGGGGGTGGAGAAGGCGAAGGCCATACAGGTGCAATCACCTGGCTACTCGAGAATCAAAGTTTGATTGAGTGTATCCGCCAGGTCACCGGACGCTTCAATGATGTACTCGCCGAGGTCTTTCATAAGTCGATCTGGCCACGATGGTCCCTGTGGATGGACGGAAAGGATCCCAACGACGCCCAGTTCCTCCTTACCGCTGTTGCACGTCACATTGCTTCGCACGCCCATGATTATTTCATGCTCGAAGGTGGCGACACTGCGCATCAGGAGGAGTGGTATTGGGTTCCTGCACGCTTCGATCAATTGAGCACAGGGGACATCATTAGAAACGGAAAAAGGATCGAGATGGTAGTTACGCCTCGCTGCGACCTAGCAACGAAGAAGATTCCAAGTGTGCAGCTAGTCGAATGCGACGACCATTCAGAAACATGGGAAGCGCTAGGCAAGGAGAAGCGAGCCACTTACCTTAAGAATGGAAGGAACAACGAGCATTTCATTCCCAAGATGAACCTGACAAAAGACGAATCTATAGGCCCTTTCATCGTCAGATTTGATCGAATTCGGACAGTGACTCGGGGCGAGGAGGACCTCAGCTTGACCAAAGAGGGCGAGAGGATTGCAGCCATATCAGCCCCGTTCTTACCGTCCTTGGTCGAACGCCTGGGTAATTACTACAGCAGAATTGGCAGCCCGGATTACTCGGCCTAGGCGCACACAGCGCCACGATCGTATGCCGAGCCCCTCGCCTGCCTAGCGGTGTCGAGGGGCTCTATAGTTTTTCGCTGTGCGGCAGGGCTCTTGCGTAGCAATCCAATGGGTTGCCGCAGGTTCTTGGAGCTTGCCCTCCCCACACACAACTTAGAGGACTAGACGATTACCTGTCTTCAAACGTCGTCATCCAGGTCTATCTCGGCATGAACAACGACACTGAAGTTTGAGAATTCACTCATCTGGAAATGAGATTGCCTCGAGTATGTCCTGGACATCTCGGACCGGACCCAGGCTGCCACTTCTCGAATCGGATCGCTCGACGCCGAGCCGACCGCATAGACGAGCTCGGGCCAAGACAACCATGTCGAGCCACTATCGAATCTATCATCCACTGCAAAACGCGAGGCATAGCGAGACACGACATAGATGTAAGGAGTTATGCGAGTTGCGGCGCTCGCCGGCAGGCCAACTGTCTTAATCACTTCATCGCTGCTGCGATCCGCTAGCCAAGCCTGAACTCGGGTAACCCAATCCTCGGCCTTTGCAAGGTTCTTCCGTCTGCTCTCACGTTCCGTAATTGAGCGACCATAGGGATCATGCCACTTGAGCTGAATGAGAGCGAGACTACCCGTGCGTCGATCGAAAACGATAGCGTCTATGTCCGTTGCATGACTGCCATTATCCCTCTTTATTCGGAGACCTGAGCCGAGCACGTAGAATCTCTCTGCACCAAAGAGGTCTGCAACCTCGGTGCGAAACTGCGCCTCTCGCTGATCTACAGCCGCATCCCAGTCGCTCCTATAGTGACGCCGCAGGTGACGGAACATTGTGAAGTAAGGGTTTCCAATCATCCCGTAGCAGGGCGCCAGCAAGTAGTCCTTTCCCAACGACAGGTAGGGAGCCGCGGGTGGCTCGAACATCGAGCTGTACTCAGCGAGATCCGTGGCCGTAGTTGTTAGGGCACGTAAGGTCGTATCAACCAGCGCCTTTGGGGTTCCTCCCATCTCCAAAGTGTGCCTAACTTCATCCCGAGTATGGATCACTGTGAGCATATCCCTGGGATCCTCCAGCTGACTGTCCTTGAAGCGCAGAAGCCTAATGAACTCCATATGACGAAGGACTCGAGCGCACGCCCTCTCACACTCATCGCGCCAGTCGGCGAATGTACGCCCCCCGATAACGCATTCGTCAGGGAGAGCTTCCGACTCAGGAAACAGCGGTCGCCGACTCGATGCTAGCGAATGGAACTCACGCTCAACATCAGGGTGCAGGTCGTATGATATGAAAATGGATTCATCCCGCCTGACGTTGTTCAGCATCCAATCTCGAACGTCACTAGTTGGAGTCGAAGCACCACTGTCAACATGCAGCCCCGCAATTGCGCGCCTGAGCCGCGTCGAGACTCGCTCGGCGCGATCCGATCTGACGTTAACGTGTATCACATCTTCAGCAACTGTGACCTCCGCAAGCCCATAACGTTCGAGAGCAACTGTCCGCAGGTTGTCTACCAGCTCGCCACAAGTCACAAGATAAGTGTGAACTAGTGATGCCCTCTCGGGTTCGGAGTGAGTCCATTGGCAGCCCGTACGCAGCTCATTTTCTTGAGTTAGGAAAGGAGCGAGTGCTTCCGGCACTCCGCACCTCGCGTAGTAGTCGTCCCGGGATTGGCTGCCGCCATTCCGCCTTGCCTCCTCCGAACGCGTGAAGACAAGGTCAAGAGACCTGCAGATCTCAAGAATCGCGAGCTGCTCATGGCCACGAAATATCTCTTCCATGTAGCTTTGCCACGCGTCAAGCTCTGACAGAATTAGACTTTCTGCGATGTGCCTATCCATAACCTCTCCTGTAATGACTCACTGATTTCCTACTCAGGTCATGCGGTTAATGTAGCGGCATACGCTGCATTCGGGGTCAACATGTCCAGCGCTTGGTGAGGCCGCTGCTGGTTGTAGAAGGCGATCCAGTCCGCAATCACTCGCAGGGCATGGGTCTGGCTCTTGAAGCGATACCGGTGCACGCATTGCTCTTTCAGCGTCCGGATCACGCGTTTGACCATTCCGTTCTGCTGCGGGCAATGCGGGGTGATGAACTCCTGCTTCAGTCCATAGCTGCGCACCAGCCGGGTGTAGTCGCGACTGGTGAACACCAGGCCGTTGTCCGAGCGAAGCAGGAATGGCTCCTGCACTCGTCCCAGCGTCCCGTAGCGCGTGATCAGGACCTGCTCCAACGCTGCCGATGCCGTGCTGGCCTTGCCGGTGCGTGACAGGTGCCAGCCGAGCAGCTGGCGCGTGCTGTACTCGATCACCAGCGCCAGACTGAGCCAGCCGTCTTTGCCGCCCCACACCAGGCAAAGGTCAGTCGCCCAGCGCTGGTCCGGCTTTTTCAGCCCGCGACACCTTGGCCTCAATGCGCGGACGTTGGCCAAGTGCGCGCTTGCGCACCTGCCAGCCTTTCAACTGGAAGATCCGCTGCACGGTGTTCTTGTCCATGCCAAGCAGCGCGGCGACAGTGCGATAGCCAAAACTCGTCTCCGCCTCGATCATCTCTTTGATCGGCTCAGCCAGTTCCGGCTTCACCTTCGCTGGTGATCTGTTTGGCTTGTAGTACGCCGTGCGACGGGCCTAGCCAAACCATTGGCACAGCTTGGTCATCGGTACCGCGATTCCCTCGGCTTTCAGGCCCGGCTGGATCGAGAGCATGAGCTCTCGTCCTTGCCCAGCAGAGACGCTAGCTTTTTTCGGGCGCGGATCTCCAGCATGGCCTCGCCATAGGCTTCCTGCTGGTCCTTCAACTGCCGCTCGTACTGCTCTCAGGCTTGGCCCGCAGCGCGTTCTCCATGCCGCCCTTGCCATCTTCGACCCAGCGCCCAATCTCGGCCGGAGTCAGGTCGAACTTCCTGCTCGCAGCTGCAACCGTCGCCTTGCCCTGGATGATATCAAGGACAAGCGCCGACTTGCGCCGGGCGGTCCAGCGCTTGATCTCCTCTTCCATCACTTCGCTCATCGGCGCCTCCTTGGGGGAAAGTAACACCTGAGCAGGAGATCAGTGGGTCATTACAACCCAGTCTTCGTTCTCTGCCTGAGCCAAGTCGGGCTGCCGGCTGGCGGCAGCCACATTCGTCTTTTCCAGGTTGACCTCAAAGACCAGCGCCGACTTGCGTGAGCCGGCCCCGCATGTCCACGCTATCGTTCAAATCTAACGACATCCCTGTATATCTCAGCCCCCCTCGCTTCACCTACGAGAACTTGATATCCGCCCTCTACAAACTTGCCCCAGACCTGCGATACGAGCTCTCTGATGCGCGCCTCGTAATCGATACGGGTAAACCCTATTGCCCAAGGAAAATCGTCGTCACTTAATGCATTCGCTCCATCCAGCTGGTAGGAGCTATCCGGCCCAATAAGCAAATGTTCACTGGGAACGAAGTATGCAGAAAAGTTGCTAGCGCTAGTTTCATCTTCTTCACTATGCTCGACAGCGCCCATGTGCAGATCCAGAACATGCAAGTCTTCCAACTTTGACCTAAGATCACTCAGTGCGATTCTCTCATTCCTAAAATTCCACACTCGGTAATCACGATTCGGAAGCATAGGATTAATCACCAAAAGTCTTTTGGCATCGTCTTTATGAAGCTCCGCTTCAGCACGTTCGGCCCAATCCAGCCACGATGCTTTATCATTAAAAAGGCAGGCCTGGGTTCGGACGACGTTAGTATTGTTCTCAGAAATTTGAACGAGCCCCGCAAGACCACTCACCGAGGTGGCGTTAATTCCATGGAGGGTGCCGACAGCACGGCCTGCCCACCGGCCAGCGGGCAGCAATCGCCCCACCAACTCCCCATGATTATCATAGAGATTGACCAACGCCTTTATCTTCCGTGCGATCGTCGCACGAATACCCACCCGAGAAAGCAATTCTGCGTCAGGAATAATCTTCCAGTCGTTCGCAGCGATCACCCGTAGCTTCTGCGACCCATTGACGGAAGTATGTAGATCTACTGGAGAAGCGGGGGCCAGGGATTCGATCAATGCAGCTAGGTCAGAGAGAAGTTCGGAATCATCATCAGGATCTGTTGGGCCGAGCATGTCCACCAGAAATGATCTCGATATCTCGACGGATACCCTAGTTCCACATTGCTTTAGCCTTTCGGCCGCTGCAGGAACGGATAGTGAGGGCCTACTCCTCAGCCCGTCTTTAAAATCGAGCTTCCATTGCTCACTTTCGTCCTGAGGGGAACGGTCGAATCGACGCGTCACAACAGAGACTCGGCCGCCGAGCATGAAAACCGAGAAGAACCCGATCCCAAATTTTCCACTTGAGCGGAAACCCGAACTTGCCAAGCCCGGCAGCTCGCTACCTACTTCACTGGTCCAGAGTGACCTTCCGAAATCGAGAAGGACGTCTGTCAAAACGTACCTACTCATTCCCACACCAGTATCTGTCACGGCGAGCACCCAACTATCATCAGATGTTCTCCTGAGATCTACCGTGACGCTCCCTCCTTCCACGTCCAGAAGGGCGCTGAGGGCCCTGCATGCATCGAAGGAGTTTTGAATCAGCTCTCTCAGTGCCACTTCGGGTGCATCACCGTAGAGCGCCGCCCCGCCCAGACGCTCAATCAAATACGGTACATCGCCCACTTTTGGACGCACATCAACAGGCTCCCACCTACTAACAGGCACCTCCCTGGCGAATGCTGGAGCACTAGAAATCCCTTGCACTGAATGTGCCGCGAAAGGGAGCCTCCCTTCTTGCTGCAGCAGCAACTTAGACGTCTTCAGCTCGCGATCGATCATATTGGCAACGTCCCACGCAAGCCACCACGCGTCGCTTTCCTCGGGCTTAAACGCTCGACCAGACGTTATCTTGAGCTCACCAGATGACGTTCTCCGGACCTTTCCAATATTGGACTGAAATTGCCAGTGTTGCTTCGATATTCCCTCTGGCTTTCGGAGCGCGAACAAGAACCACGGCGCACGGCCGGAGTCAATGTGTGCCGCATCAGAAAGCCTTAGGATCATTGCCACTTTGAGAACATCAACGGTCCACAGCGAGGAGTTCATGAAGCCTGGAGGAGTAAGCTCTCTGCTTCGAAAATGATCTACAACTTTATCAGGGTCCCAATGATGGCTCGCGGCGACTTCACCTATGACTTGGCCGTAGTAGCCCCTAAGCTCTGCATCCTCAATAAGAAACTCGCTTTCTTGATTGTGAGTTTTCCAAGATATTTCCGGAAGGATCTGCGCCTGATGGGCATGTAGAGCCCTGAGGACATGGAAGAGTGCCTGCTTTTCGTTGCTTGATCCCACGACGGGCTCTTCGCCAGAAAGGCTCATGGCGACGTAGTCCTTCCACTCGACCGATGCCTTCAGCTCTTTAATCCCACCTTCGTACGCGTAAACGGCATGAGCCGCATCGTGAAGCAGGAATGCGCCTCCCAGTACATACGCCTCGGCTTCATTGATCGGGTAACTGGGCCCAACAATTTCATCCGCAACGGACCACAGGGCATCGAGGTGAGTAATATCGTGCACGGTCAGACCAGCGAGCTCCGACCCGATACTCGAGACTATATGAGCTACTTTTGCGCGGAAAGAAAGCAACGACAACCTCAACCGCGCCCTATCCAGCTCCTGCCCATCCGCCTTGGCATCCAGAGTCCTGCGCCAAAGCTCGCTCGATTCAATTTTTGGAGCATTCATTGCCATCGTAGAGTTCCTTCCCGTAATCGACATTCTCTAAATCTAGCAAAAAGGGAGAGGCCAATGGCCTCTCCCTTCGTTACTTGCTTGTGACCGCTAGAATCAAACCTCAAACCCCAACCGGATTACTCTTCTCCGGATCAATCTTGTACTGCTTGATCGCCCGGGCCACATCCTTCCCAGTCATCTTCCCATCCTTCGCCAGCGCCGCAATCGCGGCATGCGCGATGTAGTACCGGTCGACCTCAAAGAAGCGACGCAGGTTCGCACGGGTATCCGAGCGGCCGAAACCGTCGGTGCCCAGCACGGTGTAGGTGGCCGGCACGAAGGCGCGGATCTGGTCGGCGTAGGCGCGCACGTAGTCGGTGGCGGCAATCACCGGGCCCTGGCGGTCTTCCAGCAGCTCGGTCACATAGGCCTTGCGCTGGGTGTCTTCCGGGTGCAGGCGGTTCCAACGCTCTGCGTCGAAGCCATCGCGGCGCAGCTCGTTGAAGCTGGGGCAGCTCCAGATGTCGGCGGTCACGCCGAAGTCCTTCTCCAGCAGCGCGGCCGCTTCAATGGCTTCGCGCAGAATGGTGCCCGAACCCAGCAGCTGCACGCGCAGCTCGTTCTTCTTCGGCTTGCCGGCGTCGGTCAGCAGGTACATACCCTTCACGATGCCTTCGGCTGCACCTTCCGGCATTTCCGGGTGGGTGTAGTTTTCGTTCATCAGGGTCAGGTAGTAGTACTCGTCTACCTGGTCTTCCATCATGGCCTTGGTGCCGTGCTGCAGAATCACCGTCACTTCGAAGCCGAAGGTCGGGTCGTAGCTGCGCACGTTCGGAATGCCGCCGGCGGCCAGGTGGCTGTGGCCGTCTTCGTGCTGCAGGCCTTCACCGTTCAGGGTGGTGCGGCCGGCGGTGCCGCCGAGCAGGAAGCCGCGGGTACGCATATCCGCCGCCTGCCAGGCAATGTCGCCCACGCGCTGGAAGCCGAACATGCTGTAGTAGATGTAGAACGGCAGCATCGGCACGTTGCTCACCGAATAGCTGGTACCGGCGGCCATCCACGAGGCAATGGCACCAGGTTCGCTGATGCCCTGCTGCAGCACCTGCCCGCTCTGGTCTTCGCGGTAGAACATCAGCTGGTCGGCGTCGACCGGCTTGTACTTCTGGCCGAACGGCGCGTAGATGCCGATCTGGCGGAACAGGCCTTCCATACCGAAGGTACGTGCTTCGTCGGCCACGATCGGCACGATGTGCGGGCCAAGTTCCTTGTCGCGCAGGGTGATGTTCAGGCTCTGCACGAAGGCCATGGTGGTGCTGTAGCTGCGCTCGCCGCTGCTCTTCAGCAGGCGCTCGTAGGCTTCCAGCTTCGGTGCGTTGAAGCTCTTGCTGGCCTTCTGGCGGCGCTGCGGCAGGTAACCGCCCAGGGCGGCACGGCGTTCCTGCAGGTACTTCACTTCCGGGCTGTCCGGGCCGGGGTGATAGAACGGCACCTGGCCGTCCTTCAGCTGCTCGTCGGTGACCGGAATGTTGAAGCGGTCGCGGAAGTGGCGAACGGCTTCGTCGTCCAGCTTCTTGGTCTGGTGGGTGGGGTTCAGCGCTTCACCGGCGCTGCCCATGCCGTAGCCCTTCACGGTCTTGGCCAGAATCACGGTGGGCATGCCCTTGGTGTTCACGGCTTCGTGGTAGGCCGCATACACCTTGTGCGGGTCGTGGCCGCCACGGTTCAGGCGCCAGATGTCGTCGTCGGACAGGCCGGCCACCATGGCGGCGGTTTCCGGGTACTTGCCGAAGAAATGCTCGCGCGTGTACGCGCCGCCGAAGGCCTTGCAGTTCTGGTATTCGCCGTCGACGGTTTCCATCATCAGCTTCTTCAGAACACCGTTGGTGTCCTTGGCCAGCAGGGCATCCCAGTAACCGCCCCACAGCAGCTTGATCACGTTCCAGCCGCCGCCACGGAACACGCCTTCCAGTTCCTGGATGATCTTGCCGTTGCCGCGCACCGGACCGTCCAGGCGCTGCAGGTTGCAGTTCACCACGAAGATGAGGTTGTCCAGGCCTTCACGGCCGGCCAGGGCGATGGCACCCAGGGTTTCCGGCTCGTCGCTTTCGCCGTCGCCGATGAAGCACCACACCTTGCGGTCGCTCTTTTCGATCAGGCCACGGTTTTCCAGGTAACGCAGGAACTGCGCCTGGTAGATGGCGGCCAGCGGGCCCAGGCCCATCGAAACGGTTGGGGTCTGCCAGTAGTCCGGCATCAGCCACGGGTGCGGGTAGCTGGAAAGGCCGCCGCCGTCGACTTCCATGCGGAACTTGTCGAGCTGCTGTTCGTCAATGCGGCCTTCCAGGAAGGAACGCGCATAGATGCCCGGGGCGCTGTGGCCCTGGATGAACAGCAGGTCGCCGGGGTGGTTGTCGCTGGGGGCGCGCCAGAAGTGGTTGAAGCCCACGTCGTACAGGGTGGCACCGGAGGCGAAGCTGGCGATATGGCCGCCCAGGTCGCCCGGCTTGCGGTTCGCGCGCACGACGGTGGCCATGGCGTTCCAGCGGATGATGGAACGAATGCGCCATTCCAGTTCGGCGTTGCCCGGGCTCTTGGCCTCCAGGTTCGGCGAAATGGTGTTCACGTACTCGGTGGTGGGAGAGAACGGCAGGTAGGCACCCGAACGACGGGTGAGTTCCACCATGCCTTCCAACAGCTGATGCGCGCGCTCAGGGCCCTCGACATCAATAACGGCCTTCAGCGACTCGATCCACTCCTGGGTTTCCACCGGGTTCGGGTCGTTGCTCAGCACATCGTTCAACCAGTTCATTAGCGCTCCCATGACCGCACGCACGCGCGCGACTTGTTTTAGATTTCTAGCCGCAAAGTGTAGCGCACCAATGGGTTTGAGGGATTCGCTACGGGGGCGTATGGAGGTGGAGCGGCCGGGCAAGCCCGGCTCTACGTGGCGTGTGGCGTGGCTTGATGCGCGGTATTTCGGGGTTGTCTTTGGGACAGGGCGCGACAATCGGCCGCGCCGGGCGGGTTGTTCCATGCGGGGCACGGTGCGTTTGGTGAACGGACCCGGGGGGCGGGGTTTCGTCCTGCTCCGTTTCGATATATCGTTAACGTACTCGAATCGATATATCGAAATGACTTGCCCACGTGAACCTGATGCCCCTGCCCGTTCGGCCAGCGCGCGCCCGCTGAGCCGGGGCGACCTGCGTCTGCTGGTACTGGCGCTGCTGGCTGAGCAGCCGCGGCATGGCTATGAGCTCATTCAGTGCATCGCGGACATGTTCGTGCGGGTGTACACGCCCAGTGCGGGCTCGATCTACCCGGTGCTGGCGCAGTTCGAGGCGGCGGGCTGGGTGGATGTGAGCGATGACGGCGGGCGGCGGCGCTTTCAGCTCAATGCGCTGGGCCAAGAGGAGCTGGCGGCGCAGCGCGAGGAAGTGAATGCGGCGATGCGCCGGGTGCGCGACAGCGCGCGCACGATTGCGAAGGCGAATCTGCCGATGCCGGTGCGTGAGGCGATGCGTGAGGTGAAGCAGGCGTTGGGTTTGCATCACGCACGGTGGTCTGAGGAAGGCACGGCGGTTGTGGCGCAGGCGTTGCGTGAGGCGGCGTTGAGGATTCGGGCCGGGCGGTGAGGTTGCGTCCCGGTTAGTTGGTCGCGTTGCCGGGCAAGCCCGGCACTACGTGGCCGCACGTACATAGATCCATGTTGACCGTGCCAGCCATAGAGCGCGCGAGGTCGTTTTTCCATTTGCCGCGATTGCGGCCTTGATACAGGTATTTTTTTATGGCTTTGCACGAACATCAGTTGCTGCGTCATACCGTGAAGTTCCGCCCGCTGCAGGTGCTGCGCACCGAAGAGCTGACCCCCAGCATGCGCCGGGTGGTGGTGGGTGGGCCGGCGCTGGAGGGCTTTGATTCGCCCGCGCCGGACGACCACGTGAAGTTGTTCTTCCCCAATGCAGCGGGGGAATTCGTGGTGCCCACGATGACTGAACACGGCCCGCGCTACCCGGAAGGCCAGGAGCCCTCGCCTGCGCGCGATTACACCCCGCGCTGGTGGGACCTGGAAGCCGGTGAGCTGGCGATCGACTTCGTGCTGCATGGCGATGGCGTGGCCTCGCGCTGGGCGGCGAATGCGAAGCCGGGGGATGCCATTGCGGTGGGTGGGCCGCGTGGGTCGCATATCACCGCGGATGACTTTGATACCTATGTGCTGATTGGCGACGAGACCGCGCTGCCGGCGATTGCGCGGTGGTTGGAAGGGCTGCCGGAGCAGGCGCGGGCGCAGGTGTATGTGGAGATTCCGGAGGCCGAGGACCGCCAGGTGTTGCCGGAGGATGAGCGCATTACGGTTTCGTGGCTGGAGCGCAATGGGTTTGATGCCGCGTCCAGCACGTTGCTGGAGGATGTGTTCACCGATTTTGAAGAGCCCGATGGGGACACGTTCTATTGGATTGCCACCGAGTCACGCCGGGCGCGGATGATGCGGAAGTACATCGAAGGGCATCTGGGGGTTCCGAAGGAGTGGATCCGGTCGAAGGGGTATTGGAAGGCGCATGCGGATGAGCATGAGGGGGATTGATGTAGAGCCGGGCTTGCCCGGCTGACGCGCCATGCGCGTCATCGCCGGGATTACAATTCCCACCATGCCTGCCCTCACCTCTTCGGCCCTTGCCGACCTCATCGCGCGCCTGCAACAAGGCGACCCTTCCCTTGATGCCGCGCTTTCCACCGCCGCCCCCAACGCCACCGTGCCGGTGCGCGAGGCCGCCCTGGCCCTGGCCCTTTCCCAGCAGGCATTACTGAAGGCCCAGGCCGACATGGACCTGGTCGCCGATGAGCTGCGGAAGTACCAGAAGTTCGCCGCCCCCGGGAAGCCGAACCTGCAGATCGTGCAGCTGCGCAAGCAGCAGGCGGCGGTGAAGCAGACGGCGTTGGTGGCGCGCCAGGCGTTCGCACAGGCCACGCATGTGTTTCTGCGCGGCACCGGAGTGGTGGTGCCGGCACGGCGCACGCCGACGGATTTCAGCGCGTTGTGGTTGGGGAAGTTGGTGGGGTGATGCGGGGCGGTGCGGGGACGCGCGGGATGCGCGCGATGCATGGATTGGTAGGGTCGCACGATAGTCGACCGCCGGTAACGGTGCGACGTTCGGTGGGGCATGACCTGGGATCGGAGGCGTTTGCCGGGCGGTGATGCGTTTGCCCGGTGGGGTCCATGCGTTAAAGGGCCGATGGGTGTTATCGGCAGTCGTCTTGCGACCGACTCTACCCCCCACCCCCATCCCCCCCCAAAAAAACATGGACCCAAACAAAAAGGCCCGGCATCTCTGCCGGGCCTTTTGCGTTTCAATCCATCAACCGTTACGCGGCCGGCTTTTCGCCGGTGGCTTCGGTGGTGATGCGGATCTTCACTTCATCGCTCACGTTCGGGGCATAGGCACCCACGCCGAAATCGCTGCGCTTGAGGGTGGTGGTGGCGTCGAAGCCAGCCGCCGGCACCTTGGCCATCGGGTGCTCGCCGCCGCCGTTGATGGTGACGTCCAGCACCACCGGCTTGGTGATGTCCTTGATGGTCAGGTCACCGGTGACGGTGAGCTTGTTCACGCCAGCGGCTTCCACCTTGGTGCTCTTGAAGGTGGCGGCCGGGAACTTGGCAGCGTCGAAGAAATCGGCGCTCTTCAGGTGCTCGTCGAACTTGGCGGTGAAGCTGTTCAGGCCGCTCAGCGGCAGCTTCACTTCGACGGTGCTCTTGGTCACGTCAGCCGAGTCGAACACCAGGGTGCCTTCGGCGTTGCCGAAGTGGGCGCTGGGGTTGGAGAAGCCGAAGTGGCTCCACTGGGCCAGCACGTCGGTGTGGGTCGGGTCGAGCTTGTAGGTGCCCGAAGCGATCTGGATGGCTTCAGCAGCCGGGGCAGCGGCAGCCGCATCGGTGGCCGGGGTGGTGGTTTCAGCAGCGGCCGGGGTGGCAGCGGCGTCGGCGGCCGGGGCAGCGGCTTCATCGGCCGGCTTCGAGCAGGCGGTGATGGCCAGGGTGAGGGCCAGCGGCAGCAGCAGTTTGCGGGTAACGGTCATGTGAGTCTCTCTCGCTAAGGGAAGGGGAAGAATGCAACTACTCATACAGCCCGTCCGCACAGACGGGCCGCGGTCTGGCGGTAACGCTTATTCGATGCGGGCGGCTTCGTCGAACGACAGGCGAGGCAGCCGGGGGAACAGGCCCGAAGGATCACCGTACCCCAAGTTGACCAGGAAATTCGACTTGATGGCGGTGCCCTTGAAGAAGGCCTCGTCCACCTTGGCGTTGTCGAAGCCGCTCATGGGGCCGGCGTCCAGGCCCAGCGCGCGGGCGGCGAGGATGAGGTAGCCACCCTGCAGGCTGCCGTTGCGGAACGCGCCTTCGGTGCGGCCTTCACGCGGGCCGTCGAACCAGGCCTTGGCGTCGGTGTGCGGGAACAGGAACGGCAGCTTCTCGTGGAAGTCTTCGTCGAAGCCGACAATCACGGTGACCGGGGCGGCCAGGGTCTTGTCGAGGTTGCCCTCGGACAGCGCCGGGGCCAGCTTGGCCTTGGCTTCCTTCGACTTCACGAACACAAAGCGCGCCGGGCTGCCGTTGGCGGCGGTGGGGGCCCACTTCAGCAGGTCGTACAGGGCGCGCAGCTGGGCGTCTTCCACGGGCTTGTCCTGGAAGGCGTTCTGGGTGCGGGCGGTACGGAACAGCTGGTCTAGCGCGGTGTCGTTAAGCACGTTGGACATGAAGCCTCCGGGATCGGTGAAGGCTCGCAGTGTAGAGTGTCGCAACAGCTGCAACACCCAGCCTGACTGAAACGAATTAATGCCACACGTGAAACGATGGACCGCCCCCTGGACGATCACTGACGGCCGCGCGGGCAATGTGCGCCAGGCAGTGGCGCTGGCCAGCGCGCTGAAGCTGGGGGCCCACCGGCCGCTGGTGCTGCAGCCGCGCGCGCCCTGGAAGTGGGCGGCTCCGCGCTGGTTGCCGGGGATGGCTGACGGTTTTGGCCCGGGGCTTTCGGCGCTGGTGGCGAGCCCGCCAGCGCTGGCGATCGGGTGTGGCCGGCAGGCGGCAGGGGCACTGCGGGCGTTGCGCGAGCGGGGTTCTACCGTGGTGCAGATTCTGGACCCGCGTATGTCGCCCGGGCATTGGGATCTGGTGGTGGTGCCGGAACACGACCGCCTGCGTGGCGAGAACGTGCTGACCTTGCTGGGCAGCTTGAACCCGGTGAATGACGACTGGCTGGCGCTGGGGCGCGCGGCGTTTGCGGAGTTCGGTGCGTTGCCGGGGCCGCGTACCGCGCTGCTGGTGGGTGGGCCGACCGGGCATGCGCCGTGGGATGAGGCGGATATGGCGCGGGTGTTTGAACAGGTGGCCGCGCAGGTGCGGGCCGAGGGGGGCAGTGTGTTGGCGACGACCTCGCGGCGAACCCCGCCGGCGTTGGTGGGCGCGCTGCGTAGTGCGTTTGCTGGGCTTCCGCAGGTGATCTGGGGTGATGGTGGCGACGGGGTGAACCCGTATGCCGGGCTGCTGGGCTGGGCGCACCGGGTGGTGGTGTCGCCGGATTCGGTGAATCTTCTTTCAGAGGCGTGTGCGACCCGGGTGCCGGTGTGTGTGGCGCTGGGGGAGCAGGCGCAGGGACGGATGGTGGTGTTCCAGCGGGCGCTGCGCGAGCGCGGGCGGTTGCAGGAACGGTGGTTGGAGTGGGGAGTTGAGGGGGATGTGGAGCCGTTGCGGGAGACCGGGCGGGTGGCCAGGCAGGTGTTGGAGCGGTTGGCGGGTTGAAGCACCGCGGGAACGCGCATGGCGCGTCGCTACGGTGTGGCTCATGCGATATCCGTAGAGCCGGGCTTGCCCGGCTGAAGCGCCGCGATGCCTGACACAACCGACACGTAGAGCCGGGCTTGCCCGGCTGAAGCGCCGTGATGCCTGACACACAGCCGGGCAAGCCCGGCTCTACGGATCCCGATGTCGGACACACAGCCGCCGACCGGGTCATCCAGTTGCCGGTAAGATGGTCCAACAAGGAGGGGGATGGACATGGAACGTTGGTTGATCTGCTTGCTGCTGTTGCTGCCGGGCACCGCTCTGGCCGCGCGCGAATGCCTGCCGCGCTACCCTTCCCCGGCTTCGATGGCCGCCATGTTCGACGTGGCCCAGGCCACGGCCGAATCCCTGGACGCGCTGGACAACGTGGATGTGGCGCTGCTGGCGCGCGGCGGCCAGGACCTGAGCAAGTACGGCCTGCGCCACAGCCACCTGGCGCTGGCACTGCGCGACGACGAGGGCCAGTGGCGCGTGGTGCACCTGCTGAACCACTGCAAGTCGTCAACGTCAACGCTGTTCCGCGAGGGGCTGGGCAATTTCATCGGTGAAACCGGTACGCATACGGATATCCGCGTGGGCGTGCCCACACCGGAACTGCGCGCGGCACTGAAGACGCTTCTTGCGGGTGACGGCACGCAGGCCAAGGCCCTGCACGAGCCGCGCTACAGCGTGGTGGCCTTCCCGTTCTCGCTGGAATACCAGAACTCCAACCAATGGGTGCTGGAAGTACTGGTGGCGGCGATGCAGCAGGCCGAACAGGGCAACACGATCAACACGCGCAGGCAGGCGCAGTCGTACCTGCGTGCGTACCGCTACCAGCCCAGCATTCTGCATATCGGCGTGGGCAAGCGGCTGGGGGCGCGCTTCTTCGCCGCCAATGCCGCCACCACCGACCACCCGGGCAGCGAGCGCATTTCCGGCAACTACTCGGTGGTGACGGTGGAATCTGTTTTCGATTTCCTGCAGCAGCATGATCTGCTGGTGCAGGAGCTGAGTGTGGCGCACGTGCCGGTGGCCGGCATGGCGGCACCGCAACCTTGAACACCACGAACAGGGAGACGCAATGATGCGCAGTTGTTTGATTTCCGCCGCACTGGCAACGCTGCTGGTGGCCGCACCGGTTCACGCGGGTGAACCGCCTGAAGGTTTCAGCGACAAGATGGCCAGCTATGGCATGGTGGGTTCGTCGGTTGCTGTGGCGATTGTGACCTCGCCGGTATGGCTGACGCTGGGCGCTTCGATGGCGGGGTCGGAGAAGCTGAGCACGTCCGGTAACGGCAAAGGCAACGGCAAGGTCGCGAAGGCACAGCCGCTGCCGCCGTTGACGGTGGAGACGGTGGAGACCAAGGCCGATGGCGCTGTCGAGGTGGCCCTGAGGAACCCGGAATCGCCGGAGCTTGCGGTGATTCAGTGGCCGGCGCGCGAGGACAATCCGGGCGCGACGCTGAAGGTGGGCGATGTGTTGGACCTGACCCCAACCGAAGCCGGTGCCGGGTGGATGGTGGCCAATGCGAAGGGCGAGAAGCTGGCGTTCATGCCGACGGCGGATGCGGCGAAGAATCAGATGAGTGAGGCGTATTGAGGTCGGCGCGCACGTCACCGGTCGCATTTCGCCGGTGACCCATCCACGGGGATCCGTGCCGCGTCCCACGGGCCTCGCAAGCGAGGCCCGGTAGGGTCGGACGACAGTCGACCGCCGATAGCGGGTCAACGCCCGGGGACGCATGACCGGGGAACGGAGAGGTTTGCCCGGTGGGGTCCATGCGTTAATGCGCCGATCGGGCGTTATCGGCAGGCGTCTTGCGACCGCCTCTACCGGGGCATGCGTCGCGGGAGCGAATCACCAAGGCAGCGCGCGGAAATAGGCGCGCACGCGTTCAAATGCTTCGTTGAACTCGGGCAGATCACCTTCTACTTCGGCCTGCAGCGTGTCGTAGTCTCGCTGCGCACGCTCGGCGATCTCCGGATTGTCGAATGCGTTCCTGCTGAGCGGCACCGCACGATCCTCGCACTTGATGCGTAGATCGTGCAGCACGTCATGCTGCCAGGGATCAAAAGCCAATGCCGGGCGCTGCTCGAGCAGGTAGTACAGGTCGTAGACGTCCTGCCGCCGGTTTCGATTGCGCAGTGGTTGTTGCAGCAGCGCGCGGAGCTTCTCGGCCACGAGCGTGCTCAGCCCATACACGCGGAGGTGCCCATCGTCGCCGATGACCACCTCTTCCGATGCAGGAATGCGCTCGCGGAAACTGAAGTCGATGGTGAGCGAAAGCGGCGACTGCCCAGCCACCAGCCGCTTGTGCGCGGGCGTGCCTTTCAACGCATACCCCACACGCAAGCTCAGGCTGACCCAGGTGCCGTTCCGGCCGGGCTTCACCTTGCTGCCCTGCAGGCGGCAGTCCACGTCGTAACCCAGCACTTCCCCATGCTGGGAAGTGCCTGCGTGATGAGGAGCAAGGTCTCTTCTTCGACGTCCTCGCTGAAGGGTTCCGGCGTGGAGAAGTCGATGTCGGTGGTGAAACGGGGGCTTTCATAATGCAGCGCCATGAGGATGCCGCCCTTCATGCACAACAACATGCGCAGCCGGGGCGTCCGCGCTACCGATTCCAGGATGCAGTGCACCGCCTGCCGCATGACCACCTGCCGGGCATCCGCAGCGCGGACCCAGGCAGGGATGTCATGCAACAAGCTAGTCATTGATCGATAGGCTCCACTTTTCCGAGAACGCCGATGCGTACGCGGCATGTGCGTCGAGCTTACGTGAGCCGCCGCGTGCTGCATCGACGCACCACGCGTCAATTTCAGGCAATTCAATGCCGCAGCGGTCGTTGAGGATGTAACCGGCTCGGACACGATCAATCTTGCCGCCATTGGCACTGAATTCGCTCACGATGGCAGTGATGTGCGCTTGTGCGTGTTCTTCGAATACTTCGATCACGTGACGTATTCCGCCGCACAGGTCGGGGCGCTGGATCATGTCGAGGAACGTGCGTCCGATCCCGGTCACCCGTAGCGCGCCGTTCATCGCGTTTCGCCAATGGCCTGCGTCTTTGGTGCGCAGCGTTTCAACGGCGATGCCGTTGAGGCGACCGATGCGGGTGTACTGCAGTGCTGGCAGCTCGGCTTCTTCGAAATCCGGCAGCAGCGGCCCCAGTTCGTGTGCGGTGCGATCACGCGCGTGCTGCTGCCAGGAGGCGGTATCGAAGGTGACGAAGTAAAGACGCTTGGGCAGACGGTTGGTGAGACCGTGGAATTCCATGGCGCTAAGGAAGGCCACGTGGCCGAAGGGGTCGATGGCGCACATGACTTCGCCTTGGGTTGCGTTTTTACGACCAGGAATACGCAACTGGGTGCTGGGCAGGCTGTCTTCCGGCAGCAGGGCTCCGCGTTCGATGAGGGCTGTGCGAGCGGCTTGGAAGGTGTTTCGGTTGAGGCCGTTACGGGGTTGGCGGATGGCGCGGCCAGCATAGTCCGACCTGGAGAGCAGACGCGCGAGTTCTACCGCCAAGGCGTGGTTGCTGATGACGGGCTGGGTGTATTCCTCGCGGAGCTTGAGGTCGAGGGCATCGCGCCAGGCAATTTCGGGAGGATGGGCGGTCATTTTACCTCCGTCGATACAATCTACGTCCNNNGGACGTAGATTGTATCGACGGATTGTGCGTCATGCAAAAGCCCCGGCGATTGGCCGTAGTTTTCGCGTTGGAAGGAGGCTTGTTGTAAATTAGAATCAACGTCCTAAGGACGTTAATTAATGGTTATCTACAGACATGCGGTAGCGTCGGTCGATAGACGACGGCCGTGAAATGGACATCGTTCTACGACGCATGGCCGGGGAACGGAGGCGTTTGCCCGGCGGGGTCCATGCGTTAAAGCGCCAATCGGGCGTTATCGGCAGGCGTCTTGCGACCGCCTCTACCAGCGCCATACCCGGTGCCATGTCCAGTGCCATGTCCAGTGGCATGTTCGGTGCCATGTTCGGTGCCATGTTCAGTGCCATGTTCAGTGCCATGTTCGGTGGCATATCCGGTGCCACGTCCGCCATATCCGCCCCGTCCGCGCCTGTTGGGGGATAATGTGCCCCCTCCCCTGCCCTGCCCTGTTTGCCATGTCCGCGCGCCCTGATGTTGTGTTTGCTCCGTTGACCACCCGCAGCCTGCTGCTGGCGGTGTTGGCGATGGGCGCGGTGGTGCTGCTTTCGAATGTGCTGGTGCAGTTTCCGATCAATGACTGGCTGACCTGGGGGGCGTTCAGCTACCCGGTGGCGTTTCTGGTCAGCAACCTGATCAACCGGCGGTTCGGGCCGTCGGCGGCGCGGCGGGTGGCGTGGGCGGGGTTTGCACTGGCGGTGGTGCTTTCGGTGTGGATTGCCACGCCGCGCATCGCGGTGGCGTCGTGCGTGGCGTTCATTGCGGCGCAGTTGCTGGATATCACCGTGTTTGACCGGTTGCGCCGGGGGAACTGGTGGCGCGCACCGATGGTGGCGACGACGTGCAGTGCGACGTTGGATACGTGCATTTTCTGGAGCATTGCGTTTGCCGGGTCGAGCCTGCCGTGGGTGAGTTGGGCGGCGGGGGACCTGGCGGTGAAGCTGGGAATCGGGGTGTTTTTGTTGGCCCCGTTTCGGGCGTTGTTGTGGAAGATGGCACCGCGGGTGGGGTGATGCGGTTTTGCCTGGTTGGGTCCATGCGTTAAAGCGCCGATCGGGCGTTATCGGCAGGCGTCTTGCGACCGCCTCTACCGGGGATGCATCGCGGGGTTTTGATCGATGCGGGTGATTTCGCGCGGTTCGCGGCGGCCCGCGATGTGTGCGGGCCCGCGATGCGTGGGGCGGTTGCGTGGGGCGGTAGGGTCGGACGACAGTCGACCGCCGGTAGAGGTGCATCGCCCGGGGACGCATGACCGGGGAACGGAGGCGTTTGCCCGGTGGGGTCCCTGCGTTAAAGCGCCGATGGTTGTTATCGGCGGGCGTGCCCAGACCCCCCCCCCCCCCCCACC
>DGLB01000051.1 GCA_002387845.1 Stenotrophomonas maltophilia
CCGTCCCGAGCCGCCAAACCAGGGATCCGGTGAATACCGGCTGTTAGCACAGAACCAACAGCAGCCGGGCAGAGCCCGGCGACACGTAGAAGTCGCCATCGCAGCTGTTCGCGGCCAACACCCCCCCGACAGACATCACAAAAAAAACGTGATGCGGAACACTAAAGTCCGGCCGTGAAGCCGCCGCTAACCGGAGAGATGGTGAAGGAACACTGTCATGTTCCGCGCCCCACCTGCGTCCATGCCCCTCGCCCAGCGCCCCCACAGCTGCGCGCCCCGCCTTGTCCGGAGTTCACAGTATGAAGTGGTTCTACGATCTGCCCATCGCCCGCAAGCTTGCGGTCGGGTTTGCCCTCACCACCCTGATGACCATTGCCTTGGGCGTATTCGCCCTGGTTCGGCTCAATGGGGCCAACGCCCAGTTGGCCGGCATGGCCAGCAATGACATTCCGTCCGTTGAACACCTCGGCGAAGTGCGCTCCCTGCTCGGTGAATTCCGCACGTACGAACTGGCGCAGCTGAGCATGCTCGACCAGCCCGACAAGGTGGCCGATTACAACAAGCGCATGGACACCACCGCCCAGGGCGTGCGCGACGAACTGAAGGCCTACGCCGTCCTGCCCGCCGGCGAAGAAGAGAAGAAGCTGTACGGCCATGTGGCCGCCGATCTTGACGCCTATTTCGCCGCCAATACCGATATGCGTGCCGCCATCGCCGCCGGTGACGGCGTACTCGCCCAGCAGATCTCCGATGACCGCTCGCGTCCGGCCCGCCGCAAGATGTTCGACGACCTCAAGACCCTCGGTGCCTTCAGCAGCAAGCTGATGCAGTCGCGCATCGATGAGGCCAACGCCACCCACCACAGCAGCGTTGTTGCCATCATCACCACCGTCGTGCTGCTCACCCTGCTCGCCATCGGGGCAGGCGTGGTCATCGCCCGCGCCATCACCCGTCCGCTGGGCCAGGCCGTCCACGCGATCAAGTCCGTCGCCCGCGGCGACCTCAACGTCGCCACCCGCGCCACCAGCAACGACGAAGTCGGCCAGATGCTGGTCGCCACCGGCGACATGACCGCCATGCTGCGTCGCTACTCCGACGAAACCCGCAAGATGGCCGAAATGCACGCCGGCCCGGATATCTCCCACCACATGCCGATTGACTTCCCTGGCGTGTATGGCGAACTGGCGGTGGGCACCAACACGGTCATCTTCGAACACCTGGACGCCATCAAGGACGCCATCGCCGTGCTCAACGAGTACGCCGCCGGCGATCTTTCGCGCGATGCCCGCCGCCTGCCCGGTACCCGCGCGATCCTGCACGAATCCATGGACGCGGCCAAGGCCAGCCTGCTGGCCATCAACACCCAGATCCAGTCGCTGGCCCGCGCCGCTGCCGCAGGTGATTTCAGCCAGCGCGGCGACGCCCTGCGCTTCGAACATGACTTCCGGGTCATGATCGAGAACCTCAATACCATGATGGAAGTGGCCGACGGCAACCTCAACCAGCTCTCGCACCTGCTGCAGTCCATCGCCGGTGGCGACCTCACCGCGCGCATGCACGGCGAGTTCCATGGTGTGTTCGCCGCCATGCGCGACGACGCCAATACCACCGTCGCCCAGCTGACCCATATCGTCAGCCGCATCCAGCAGGCCACCGGCAGCATCAGCACCGCCGCCGGCGAAATTGCTTCGGGCAACAACGACCTGTCGCGCCGTACCGAGCAGCAGGCCGCCAACCTGGAAGAAACCGCGGCCTCGATGGAGGAACTGACCTCCACCGTGCGCCAGAACGCCGAACACGCCCGCCAGGCCAACCAGCTGGCCATCGGTGCGCATAGCGTGGCCAGCCAGGGCGGCGAAGTGGTTGGCCAGGTCGTCACCACCATGAGCGCGATCGAAACCTCGTCGAAGAAGATCGCGGAGATCATCTCGGTCATCGATGGCATCGCCTTCCAGACCAACATCCTGGCCCTCAATGCCGCCGTCGAAGCGGCGCGTGCGGGCGAGCAGGGCCGCGGCTTCGCGGTGGTTGCCTCGGAAGTGCGCACCCTGGCCCAGCGTTCGGCCAGCGCCGCCAAGGAGATCAAGACCCTGATCGACGAGTCGGTGGACAAGGTCGCCGAAGGCTCCGCCCTGGTCAGCCAGGCCGGCAGCACCATGGGCGAGATCGTTGCCTCGGTGCAGCGCGTCACCGACATCATGGCCGAGATCTCCGCCGCCTCGCAGGAACAGTCGGCCGGCATCGAGCAGGTCAACCAGACCGTGGTGCAGATGGACGAAACCACCCAGCAGAACGCTGCACTGGTGGAAGAAGCCACCGCCGCTGCCCGTGCCATGGAAGAACAGGCCGGCCACCTGACCGATGCGGTGGCACTGTTCAAGCTGGACGGCCAGGCTGCGCGCCCGGTGGCCGTCGTGGCCGCCGCCCCGGTTCCGGTTCGTGCACCGGCACCGGCGCGTGGCCGCGCGTCCGCCCCCGCCAAGCGCGCCCCGGCACGTGAAACGGCACTGGCCAGCGAAGGTGACTGGCAGGAGTTCTGATCGCCTGCCGCACCGCCTCATCCGTACCCCAACACCCCGCTTCGGCGGGGTGTTCTGTTTCTCCCATCGAAAATGAGCGGCGCGTCACATAATCGGACGAAACTCGACCGAATTCGGCATAACGTGCGCTGAACAGGATCAAGTCCGTACGCTTCCGGGCCGTTAAGAAGGGACTCACGTGGCCTGGGAGGGCGACGCATGGCGACATCCACCTCGGCGACCGCCCCACCCCACACCCGCACCACCGCCCGCGCGGTTGCCGGCCTGGCCGCGCTGGCGCTGTGGCTTGGCTGGGTGATTCCGCTGCTGTACCGCCAGGTGCCTGTTGAAACCCCGTCCTGGGGCGTTGAACAGGCCGTGTGCTCACCGACCGCCGCACGCCGGTGATTTCCCATCCGCCGCTCATGCCCGAAGGAGTCGACCGCATGTCCGCACCCCGCACCACCCCTCACGCACTGGTAGGCCACGAAACCGTGCCCTATCTGCAGGTCCTTGCCGCCCAAGCCGACCGCCTGTTCCTCGGCGTGACCGCGCTGCTGGCCGCTGTCTCGCTGGTGCTGGCGTGGCGCAACGGCGTGTGGACACCGGCGCTGGCCATCAGTCTGCCCAGCCTGGCCCTGGTCGCATGGCAGACCCACTGGCTGCCTGGTACCCGGCTGTCGCGCAGCACGGTGGCACTGGTGTGGATGGTGCTGGCCGCCACCCTGATCCACCAGACCCACGGCATGCTGGAAACCCACTTCGGGGTGATCGTGCTGATCGCGCTGCTGCTGTACTACCGCGATTGGTTGCCGATCGTGGTCGCCGCCGCCGCGATCGCCGTGCACCACGTGCTGTTCTTCGTCCTGCAGAGCCGCGGCCTGGATCTGCCGGTGTTCGCGGCCGGCAGCGGCTTCGGCGTGGTCCTGTTGCACGCCGCCTACGTGGTGGTGGAAACCGCCCTGCTCTGCGCCATGGCGGTGCAGATGCGCCGCCAGCTGCTGCTGCTCGGCCATGACCCGCGCGAACTGGCGCGACTGGCCCGTGGCGTGGCCAATGACCAGCCGCTGCCGGCCGATCTGCACGAAGCGCAGTTCCCAGCCGACTCGCTGGCCCGTGCGATGGTCCACAGCAGCCACCAGTTGCTGGCCCGGCGCGAACAGGAGCAGGCCGGCCTGGACGAGATGCTGCGCGTACGCGCCGCACTGGATGACGTCACCACCAACGTGATGATCGCCGATGCCCTGCGCAACATCGTCTACGTCAACCGGCCGCTGCAGCGCATGCTGGCCGCCGCCGAGGCCGACCTGCGCCGCGACCTGCCGCAGTTCAGCGCCGCCGATCTGGTCGGCCGCAACATCGACATCTTCCACCGCCACCCCGAGCACCAGGCACGGCTGCTGGAAACGCTGAAGAGCACCCATCGCGCGCAGATCCGCGTCGGCGGCCGGGTCATGCAGCTGATCGTCAACCCGATCACCGCTGCCGACGGCAGCCGCCAGGGCTTTGTGGTGGAATGGGCCGACCGCACCCTGGAAGTGCAGGTGGAAGAGGAACTGGGTCGCATCGTGGAAGCCGCCGCCGCCGGCGACTTCAGCGGCCGCGTGGTCACCGACGGCAAGCAGGGCTTCTTCCTGCAACTGGCGCAGCGCCTGAACGCCCTGCTTGAAGCCAATGCCGGCAGCATCGAGCAGGTCTCGCAGTTGCTGGCCGCACTCTCGCGCGGTGACCTCACCGCGCAGATGCAGGGTGATTTCCACGGGGTGTTCGCCCGCATCCAAAACGACGCCAACGCCACCATCGCCCAGCTCACCGACATTGTCGGCCGCATTCAGGGCGCGTCCAACAACCTCAACCAGGCCGCCGGCGAGATGGCCCACGGCAATGCGCACCTGGCCACTCGCACCGAGCAGCAGGCGGCCAGCCTGGAGGAAACCGCCGCCACCATGGAAGAGCTCACCGCCACCGTGCGGCAGAACGCCGAACACGCACGCCAGGCCAACCGCCTGGCCAGCGAAGCGGCTGATGTCGCCGCCCAGGGCGGCGCGGTGGTCGGCGAAGTGGTCGACACCATGAGCGCGATCGAAGCCGCCTCACGCCGGATTGGCGACATCATCTCGGTGATTGACGGCATTGCCTTCCAGACCAACATCCTGGCCCTGAACGCGGCGGTGGAAGCCGCACGTGCCGGCGAACAGGGGCGCGGCTTTGCGGTGGTCGCCACCGAAGTGCGCACCCTGGCCCAGCGCTCGGCCGATGCCGCACGCGAGATCAAAGGACTGATCGCCGATTCGGTCGACAAGGTCGCCCATGGCGCGCAGCTGGTGGACCGTGCCGGCCAGACCATGGGCGGCATCGTCAGCGCGGTGGGCCAGGTCAACACCATCATGGGCGAGATTTCGGCCGCCTCGCAGGAGCAGTCCACCGGCATCGAGCAGGTCAACCAGAGCATCACGCAGATGGACGCGGGCACCCGCCAGAACGCGGCGCTGGTGGAAGCTTCGCGCCAGGCCACGCAAGGCATGGAAGCACAGGCCGGCACGCTGGCCGAAGCGGTCGCGCGCTTCCACCTGCACGATCCGGCCAGCCCGTTGAGCGTGATGCAGCGGGTGCAGCAGATTGTGGACGCGACCCCATGACTGCCGTTTTGGCCAGAATTACCCTACAGAAGTGTGACGGGCTGCCGATAAACGCAGGGAGACCCGGCATTACCCAGCAGAATTCATGTCCGTAGGCAGCCTAGACGCACACGACACCGCCCATGCCGCCGATGACGACGGCACGGACGACCGTTTCCTGGTTCGCAACCCGCGCCAGATCCGGCAGCTGCTGCAAGCGCTGATCGACCAGCGTTCGTTGATCAACGCGCACCTGGGCGGCCGCGACCAGTCGTTCCCGACCGCGATTCTGGAACTGGACGAAGACGACGACTGGCTGCTGCTGGACGGCAGCCCGTCGCCGGCCGCCAACCGCGCCGCCGAGGAGGCGGGCCACCTGCTCTGCTTCGCCCAGCTGGACCGGGTGATGGTGCGTTTCCGGGTAGACCATCTGGAGCGCACCGGTGACCACCGCCACGTCGGCTTCCGCGCGCCCTTCCCGACCGAGCTGGTACACCTGCAGCGGCGCGAACTGTACCGCCTGGAAACCCCGATCACCGATTCCCCGCACCTGCTGTTCCCGGTCAACGAAGACCGCAGCGAGGCCCTGCATCTGCGCGTGGTGGACATCAGCGCCGGCGGCCTGGCGGTCACCGTCCCGGCCAGCTGCAACGCCTTCGGCCTGCAGAAGCGCTACGACGCCCGCCTCGACATGCCCGACAGCGGCCCCCTGCAGGTCTCGCTGATCGTCTGCAACCAGCTCAACATCAAAATGGCCAACGGCACCGAGACCAAGCGCATCGGCATGCGCTTCGACGGCCTCCCCCGCGGCGGCGACAGCGCCATCCAACGCTACATCTTCCGCATCGACCGCCAGCGCAGCGCCCGCAAGAACGGGGATTGATCTTTCTTGTTGTCTGCGCGAAGAGCGCCGGCGACGGATGTGCTATCGGCTTGGGCTGGACCAGGCAGGGGGTACGGGACACGCCGTGAACCCATCCATGGGGGCTCGTA
>DGLB01000012.1:0-443 GCA_002387845.1 Stenotrophomonas maltophilia
CGACGCTCTTCCGATCTTGGCCTGCGGCAGCGGCAGGCGGTTGGGAATCAGCCCACCCAGCGCCTGCACCAGCCCGGCCTGTGCGGCCATGCCCAAGCCCACGCCGACCGCACACGCCGGCACCGCCAGCAGCACCAGCTGCAGCGCCATCGCAGTGAGGATGTCGCGCTGGCGCGCGCCCAGGCAGCGCAGCACCGCGACCTGGTCGATCCGGCGCAGCGCGAAGCGGTTGGCCGCCAGCGCGGTGGCCACACCGGCCAGCAGCACCGCCAGTAGCGCGGCCAGCGACAGGAAGCGCCCGGCCAGGTCGAATGCCCCGCGCACGCCGCGCTGGGCATCTTCGATACCCACGATGCGGAAGCCCTTGGCCTGCGGCTGCAGCCATTCGCGGAAGTCGGAGATGTCCTGCGTGCCGCCGGCAAACATCATCCGGTACGAGGCGC
>DGLB01000012.1:680-18398 GCA_002387845.1 Stenotrophomonas maltophilia
CCCCAGCGCCTGCAGCAGGCGCGGATCGGCATAGGCTTCGCCGGGCGGCGGCGGGCCCGCGCTGCGCACCGGCGCCCCCGGCCCGGTGCTGACCTGCAGCTGGCCGCGCAGCGGATAGCCCGCACTGACCGCCTTGATGTTGGCCATCTGGCTGGCCTCGCCATGGAACAGCACGCTGGGGAAACTAACCATGCGCGTGTGCGCCAGCCCACGTCGCTGTGCTTCCTCGGCGAAGGTGTCGGGGATGTCCTGGCGTGCGCCCAGGCCCAGGTCGCCGCCCAGCATCTCGGCGGCGCTGCTGGTGAGCGCCAGGGTGACCCGGTTGACCAGGGTGCCCACTGCGGTCATCACCGCCACGCCCAGCACCAGCGCGGCGAACACGGTCAGCAGGTCACCGGCCAGGAACTCGCGACGCAGGGCGCGCCCGGCATGCCGCAGTACGTTCATGCGTGCAACTCGTCAGCGTCGACCAGGCGGCCCTGGTCCAGCCGGAAGATGTGCTCGCAGCGCTGCGCCAGGCGCAGGTCGTGGGTGACCAGCACCAGTGTGGTATCGCTGGTGGCGTTCAGTGCAAACAGCAGGTCGCTGATCTGCTGGCCGGTGCTCTGGTCGAGGCTGCCGGTGGGCTCGTCGGCAAACAGGATGCGCGGTCGCGCCACGAACGCACGCGCCAGCGCCACGCGCTGCTGCTCGCCGCCGGACAGCTGGCGCGGGTAATGCCGGGCGCGGTGGCTCAGCCCCACCTGCTCCAGTACCTCGCGCACCCGCGCCGGGTCTTCGCGCCCGGCCAGCTCCAGCGGCAGGGCGATGTTCTCTTCGGCGGTGAGCGCCGGCAGCAGGTGGAAGCTCTGGAACACAAAGCCCACCTCACGCGCGCGCAGCTGCGCACGCGCTTCCTCGTCCAGCTCGCCCAGCGAGGCACCGGCCAGGGTGATCTGGCCGCGGCTGGGCAGGTCCAGGCCGGCCAGCAGGCCGAGCAGGGTGGTTTTGCCTGAACCGGACGCGCCGACGATGGCCACGCTCTGGCCTTCATGCACGGTCATGTCTATGTTGTCCAGGATGTGGACTTCACCTTCTGGGCCACGGGCGGACTTGCCGACGTTGAGGGCGGTAATGGCGACCGGCGCGCTGCGGGGGGACAGGCTGTCGATGAGGACTCTCCGATGTACGAAGCAATGAACAAGGGCCGGATGGCCCCGATGATGTGGCTGCTGGCATGGTTGCTGGTGTTGCCGGCGCTGGCCTGTGCCAAAGGTCCGGCACCGGCCAATGCGGTGCTGGTGGTGGGCGACAGCCTCAGTGCCGCCCACAATATCCCGGCGGCGTCGGGCTGGGTGAACCTGCTTCAGCAGCGGGTCAACCAGCAGGTCAAACCGGCACCCACGATCGTCAACGCCAGCATCAGTGGCGAGACCACCGCCGGCGCGCTGACCCGCCTGCCCGGGCTGCTGCAGAAGCACCGCCCCAGGGTGGTGGTGATCGAGCTGGGCGGCAACGACGCCCTGCGCGGCCTGACCCCGGCGCAGCTGCGCGGCAACCTGGAAAAGATGATCACCGCCAGCCAGGCGTCCGGGGCCAAGGTGCTTCTGCTGGGCATCGATGTGCCGCCCAACTACGGCCCGGCCTACCGCGACCGCCTGCGCAGGACCTATGCGGAGCTGGCCAGCCAGTACAAGGTGCCGCTGCTGCCGTTCCTGCTGGAGGGCGTGGCCCTGCAGCCGGGCCTGATGCAGGCCGACGGCCTGCACCCCACCGCCGCCGCCCAGCCGAGGGTGCTGGACAACGTCTGGCCCGTGCTCAAGCCCCTGCTGTAACCCCTGTCATCCCCCTTGCTGAAAAACTTCACACCGCGTCTACTGGCGATGCGGCATGTTTCACAAAGCTGAAGAAAGAGGGAAACCCATGCGTCAGACAAAGGAGACCTCCGGCCTGGTGCTGGTGGTGGAAGACAACCGCAGCATCTCCGAGATGATCGGAGAGTATCTGGAAGGGCGCGGGTTCGAGGTCGACTATGCCCAGGACGGGCTGGACGGCTACCGGCTCGCCGCAGAAAACAGCTACGACGTGGTGGTGCTGGACTTGATGCTGCCGCGTCTGGACGGCATTGAAGTGTGCCGCCGGCTGCGCAACGACGCCCGCAAATCGACGCCGGTGCTGATGCTGACCGCGCGCGACACGCTGGACGACAAGCTCACCGGCCTGGGTTTCGGTGCGGATGACTACCTCACCAAGCCGTTCGCCATCCAGGAACTGGAAGCACGCCTGCGTGCCCTGATCCGCCGCGAACGTCGCCAGGTGGGTTCGGAAGTGCTCAAGGTCGCTGATCTTGTGCTCGATCCGGTCAGCATGCGCGCCACCCGTGCCGGCACCGAGCTGCAGCTTTCGCCGATCGGTCTGCGCCTGCTGACCATCCTGATGCGCGAATCGCCCCGCGTGGTGACCCGCCAGGAAATCGAGCGGGAGATCTGGGGCAATGGCCTGCCGGACTCGGACACCCTGCGCAGCCATCTGTACAACCTGCGCAAGATCATCGACAAGCCGTTCGACCGTCCGCTGCTGCACACCGTGCAGAGTGCCGGTTATCGCATTGCCGATATCCAGCAGCCGATGAGCTGAGCCCCCTGTCAGCGCAGTGCAGTGGATGAAGGTACGGGCCCGGCAGGGCCCGCAGCACGCCCAGGGCCCGGCTACCGCCGGGCCTTGTGTGCTGCCTGCACGACCGAATCACGACCGGCTTTCCTATAATCGCGGTGAGCCGCCCTGGACCCTGTAATGCCGCACGGCCTGCCGCGCAAGATCCGTATCGCTTTCATCCTGCAGGCAGTGCTGGCCAGCCTGGGCATCCTGCTGGGTGCGTGGCTGGTGTCGCTGGTGATCAAGCACAGCCTGGTCAGCGGCGCGCTGCAGGAGGAAGCCACCTATTTCTGGGACCTGCACGCCGCCTCGGCGGCGCAGCCGCCGCCCAACACCCGCAACATCCGCGGCTACCTGCTGGAAACCGGGCGCTCGCCGCTGACCCTGCCGGCCAACCTGCGCGCGCTGACGCCGGGCTTCCATGAGCTGAAGGCCGACGACCAGCTGGTGTGGGTGGATGCGCGCCCGGAGGGTCGCCTGTACCTGGTGTTCCTGCGCTCGCGCGCGGAGATGCTGGCGTTCTGGTTCGGCATCGTGCCGGTGCTGCTGACCCTGCTGGCGGTGTATGGAGCCAGCTGGGTGACCTATCGCGCCAGCAGCCGGCTGGTGTCGCCGGTGAACTGGCTGGCCCGGCGCGTCTCGCGCTGGGATCCCGGGCACCCCGATGCCACCGATCTGGACCCGGACAAACTGCCAGCCGACATGCAGGGTGAAACCCGGCAGCTGGCGGCGGCGCTGCATTCGCTGGCGACCAAGGTCACCGCGCACGTGGCACGCGAGCGCAACTTCACCCGGGATGCCAGCCATGAACTGCGCACGCCGCTGACCGTGATCCGCGTGGCCAGCGACATGGCATTAGGTGACCAGGAGATCAATCCGCGCCTGAAGCGCAGCCTGCATCGCATCCAGCGTGCCGGCCGGGACATGGAAGCGGTGATCGACGCCTTCCTGATCCTGGCCCGCGAAGCCGACGTGGAGCCGCAGATCGAGCTGTTCGATGTCAACGACATCGTGCGTTACGAGGTGGACAATGCCCGCGAGCTGATTGCCGGCCGGCCGGTGCATATCCACCTGCACAGCGATGGCCCGGTGGAGCTGCATGCGCCGCCGCGCGTGCTGCAGGTGGTGGTCAGCAATCTGCTGCGCAACGCCTGCAGTTACACCGACGAAGGGCGCATTGACGTGGACGTGCACAACGACCGCGTGGTGGTGCGTGACACCGGCATCGGCATGTCGCCGGAGGCGCTGTCACGCGCTTTCGAACCGTTCTACCGCGCCGAACCCAGCCGGCCGCAGGGGACCGGGCTGGGGTTGTCGATCGTCCGCCGCCTGTGCGACCGGTTCGGCTGGAAGATCAGCCTGACCAGTGAGCCTGGGGTGGGGACGCAGGCGACGATTGGTTATCGGTGAGACCGGTCGGTCGCCATCGACCAGGTGGATGACCCGGCGTCGCTGTTACTGCTGTCGCTGGAGAGCTGCTTCAAAAGCTCAGGGCGATAGTGGTGGACCAGCTGTGTCGTGGTGGAGGTGCTGCCCAGTATCTGCGTGCCCAATTGAGCCACCTCGCGGGGTTGATCGTTGGAGTACGCAGCATGCGTCATACCCTTCCAATGCCACGTCTCGCCTTCGATCTCGGTTTTGATCTGATCAATAACCAGTTTCAGGGGCCAGTGAGCTTGCTTGCCGGAGATCTCTTTCAGTTCGGAAATCGCCTGTCCCACCTCCAGTTCCGCCACATCGAGGCCCGGGCAGTCGTTCTGCTCGCGATACTTGATGGAGGTCCGCGCTTCGGCCGTGTTGGCAGGACGATCGAACATGCGGTAGCGCGCTCTCGCGAAGTCGACGATGCCATCGCCGATCTCGGGGGTAATATCAGCATCATGGTACTGGCGAATGGCATCAGCCAGCGTTCCCTGGTGAGGATCCAGTGGGATGATTTTTCTCGTCAACGCGTCCTGTGCATCCGTGAGGCGCTTGGCCATGGTGCCGATGATGCCGAAGAGAGAATCCTTGGCCTTTGATGCGTGCATGTTCCGCACGTCACTGATCGCGACCTTGAGCTCATTCCCCGTCGTGTCCACGCGTGCCTGGGTGGGCTTGCACTCCCAGGTTTCAAGCAGCGTGGCGTTGAACACGGTGAACAGCTTGGATTCCGTGAGGGGGGAAATCCTGTCGTGATGCAGCTTCGTTGCGAATGCCTGGGACAGGGTCATTTTCCCCGGCCGGTCATCAATGGGGTGGAAGCATTGGTTGTAAAGCTTTTTTGCTGCGTTGAGTAAGTTCATCGGGAAGTCGTCTCGGTGGAGGAATAGCTGTTCAGCCTGCTTGCCAGACTGTCCAGGTCGACTTAATCGATCTCCAGTAATCGCTTGAGGCAGAAACCGGAAATCTGGCTTAGGAGCTCCGTCTCCTTCAGGCCCACCCTGCTGGCTTTGAACCATGTCTCAAAATCACACATGGCGCGTTCCATAGGGGATTGCTGTCGCCGGATCTGTTCGCTCAGCTGTTGCTCGACCTTCGTTATCTCATGGGCAAACTTTGCGCGGACAACGACGTTCTCGTAGCCTTCCAGCTCCGAGGTCGCCGCCTTAAGGGTGTCGATGGCGGATTGGAGGGCCTCGCGGGAATTGGCCCCGTCCTGGTCTGTCAGCTTCACGCCCAGACTTTCGACAATCACGGAGGCAAAGCTATAAACCTTCTCCTGATTGACCTCTGTGCTGCTCCTTTCCTTCCGCAGTGCTTCCAACAGCCGTGAGGGCGCAGGCGCAGGCACCGGCCGCTCGGCGGGGCTCGTCGGTGCCTTGCCTTCCAGGGCGGCCTTGCGTCGAGCAACCAGCGTCGAAACCTCGCTCGTTCTGGGTGTGGCGGTCGGGGTGCCCTGAGCATTCCCGGCCCGAACGTCGAAGCGTGGAGGCAGCTCAAATGCCTTCTGTTGCTGGCAATTGAGCTCGCCAAGAAGGAGCGACTTCTGGAATCCGAGATTGGTTGCCTTCTTCAGCTCCGACATTGCAGCTTCGATGTCCGCCCTGTGCGCCCGCAAGTCCACCGTGTTTCGGCGTGATTCATTGGAGACGCACTGCAGCGCTTTGAGCGCTGAGCCGTTGGCTTGCTCTTGTTCAATGATATCGATCACCTTCCGGGTGATGGGATTCAATGGTGCGTTTGCAGGTTCAATCGGCTTCTGGCGGGCGCTCGGAAGCGAGTGGACGCGTGTGGCGGCGTGCGGAACATTGAAGGTCATGATTTCAGTTCATGAAGCGTAGGGTAGCGGCATGGTCGATGCATGCGGCCCATGAAACTTTCAGTTTTCAATAGTTCCTAGGGCAACTTCCCTGATTCTGTCGCTTTTGCCTCTTGTCCAAGCTCGGATCAGCCACGCCTGCGAGGCGCGTCGGTGTCCTCAAGGTAGAACTCAGGTTCGAGAAGATGCTGCTCTTCCACTGCATAGCTGAGGTCTTCGGTGGCCGTGGCGACCAGCGTCTTCCACTCACACATCTGTGTTACGTCCGCGAGTGCTCGTGGCGCTGCGTTGCCCGGTGATCGCGCGCGGTAGGCCACTACCCTGTGGTCGGACTCTCCGAGCCACGCGCAGGCAAGGTCTCGCATGCTGCGGCAGGAGGTGGCTTGCGGTCCATCGAGGACGCTGCGCCAGAATTCGGTAGCGTCGGCTACCGCGATACTCAGCTCGCACAGTACGGCCAATGCCTGCTCGCGCCGTGGTCCCTCGCTCAGCATCGTGGCGGAGGCGTGCGCCTGGGCGACGTCGGCCCGGGCCAGGGCGAGGCTGCGGAATCCTCCTTCTCTACGTGCCCTGAGCGCGTTGCGCGCGCCTTCGGCGGGGGGAGGCTGGGCTCCGCATTGATACAGCACATGGGCGGCATGGAACCAGACGGACGGTGACTCTTCCGAGTGCACTCTCTGGGCGAGGGTTGGTGTCTGGGACGCAGCTACGCCAGGATAGCGCGCGCAGCGTACGGCCGGATGCTGCTCACCCAGCAGGGAGGTAGCCTGTTCGACCGTCGTATCGTCCCCGGCACCACGCGCCTCTGTGAGAAGAGACGCCCACTGAGTTTCAACGATTCGGGACATCCGGTCGGCCCGGTTGAGCGTGGCGCTCACGATGTCGTGGAGGCGGTCGGGGGGCATTTGGGTGAGACGAGCGCGGCTGTCCGCCAGCCGCTGCTGCAGCTCGGCGATGGTGGGCCTGCCGCTGCGGTTGAGCAATGAATCGGTTCGGCGAGGGAGCCGTGTGTGCAGGCTGAAAGTGGCATTGCTGATCTCTCGAATCTCGTCGAACACCCTGCTGGGGTTCTCGGGGTGCCGTGCAGCAGAGATGCGTTCAATCAGCGATGCGCCCCTGCCGTCGCCTGTGGCGGAGGGAAGCTTGCTTCTCAGCGAGGTGGCGGCCTGGCGGCAAAGCGATAAGATTGAAGACACTGTCGTTTCTGTTCTTGAAAAAGCTGTCTGACCATCGTCGGGATTTTCAATCCGACGCTGTCTGTTCTGAACGGAAGCGCGCTTCGAGGCGGGCTCAGTGCGTTGCAGGGAAGTCGTTGCGGGTGGCCGGGGCAGTCGCCCCGGCCGGTAGGGTGGACAGGACGGGCTTACCGCATCGCCGCGATGCGCGCGGATGCACGCGAGGCGGCGTCGAGCGCGAAGATCTCACGCTTCGCGCCCTGCTGATCCGGCTCGGGTTGATTAAACAGGTTGCTCGCCTGCGCGGTGTAGCGACGGCCTTCACTTACATCGTCAACTACATCAGCGCCTTCGCCTGCTTCCGGCATGCCTGGATCCGTCGGCGCGCTATCACCCTGGTCATGCGCGTAGGGTCGCTCAATCCACTTCCAGGTCAGCGCGATGGCGTCGCTGTTCACGGTGATGCCTCGCGTCCCCTCCCCCAACCGCTGATTCTCCTCAAGCATGAAGTTGTTGGCTTCCTGGGTGGTCGTGGTCAGGCTGTCCAGCAGGCCCGTCAGTCGCTCCTGAACGGCCTCATCTTCCACGTCGAGCAGCGCTTCGCGGAGATCAAAGAGTTCGTCGATTATCTCTGGGAGGCTTTGGAAGAGCACGTTGTCATCCGGCAGGGTGAAATCATCGAGACGGCGGATCTCGCCTGCAGGGATCCCTGTCACGTGAGTGAACAGCTCGCTTACCATCGCGATATCTGCGTCACTTACCGTGGGCTTCGCCATGAGTTTCATGACCGCTGCTACGACAGGACGGGGTGCCGGGGCACCTGCTCCGATGTAGAGCCGTGCTCTCGTCATCCATTCGGCGCGACTGAGGCTGGCTTCTTCGGCGTACAGTTCTTCGTAGGCCGCGTAAAGTTTTTGCCACGCTGTGTCCGCCGACTCAACACGGGCCTGAAGGTCGCTCAGCACAGGCAGCAGGCGTGATTTGGCAGCGTCGTCTGCGCAAGCCTCGATCATGGTAATGGTGTCACGCAGATCAGCCTGCGCGGCCACCAAGCTGGGGGTTCTTTGGCGCTTGTAGAGGTCTGGAAGCTCCTCGACGTTGTAAGGGGTGCCTTGCACAGGGCGGTCCGGAAGCAGATGGCGATCGACGAAGCTGCTGACCAGCTGGTCGATATGCACGTCGGACAGCGGCCCCATCTCCAAGGCCTTCGCAAAGGACTCGGCTGCGCTCATGTGTGAGAACTGCAATGTGGCGCTCGGGTTCAGGCGTGAATCCTTGATGACGGGTGAGTCCTCTGCGCCGGTCTCGGACACATCATCCAGTTCCTCAACCATGTCCGTCATGCCGAGGAACAGTGCAATCCGTTCGAGTTCGGCTGCGTCCGCCGCAGACGGCGCGGGGCCAGCTTCTGCGTCCAGACGCCTGTGCTCGTCAAGCCAGTGCATCATGGTTTCGCCAACACGTGCATGGAGGTCGGCAAGCAGGGGCAGCAGTGGATCCCGTGCAGTGCTGGCCGGGTATGCGCCAACGGCCTTCACTACCTCGGACAGCTCAGCCTGTGCAAGTCGAAGGTTTGTGCCTCCGGCTGCGCGGCTCAGCGGTGGGAAGTCGCCGGCTACGTAGGGGGCATCTGCAGTCTCGGGCCGGGCAGGCAGCGCGAGCGTTGCAACTACCCAGTCTTCAAGTTGCTTGAGTTGTGCACCCGTGCAGTCATTGGAACTGGCGGCGGCCTTGAATGCGTCCGTGATCGTCATCTGCGACGCGTCAGACGCGGTGGTCTGGGAATGAGATTTACAGCCGTCAAGCCAAGTCTCGGCAAGTTCGATCTCGGTGTGGTTTCCGGCGATTTTCGCCTGTTCCAATAGCGTCTGCCAGTGCTGCAGACCGTTTGCGGCTTCCCGCTGGAAATCAATGATCAGGTCGCCAAGCTGTGCGCGCGCGCACTTGCCGCGCGTCTTCGAGGCAAGTGAATAGACATCCTGCAGCGTAAGCTTTGCTTTGTTTAATCCTTTGAACCCGCTGCTGCGGAGTGCTTCCAGTTGCTCCTCTGCCGTGCCTGCAGCTTCCATGTAGCCTGAAAGCTTGAGCTCGGCATTGGCGATGTTCTGAAGCTTGCCAATCGTCTCGTTGGACACGAAGGTGTTATAGCGTTTCTTTTCGATTGCTTCTGACAGGCTGTCGTCTGTCTTGATGCTGCCCTGCATCAGTGCGCGAATTCCGTCGATCGGGTGGGGATGGGCGATACGGGTGGCGATGTCGAGTAGATCCATGAGTGTCTTGAGCGTTCATATGCGGGCACGAAGTGTCAGGAGATTGGCGGTCCAAGACTTTCAGTTTTCAACTATTCCTATGTGCTTTCGCCAACCCCGCAGCACGTAACGCACCGGGGGGTGGCGGTCCTCGATTGCGTCAAGGCTTCATGTGCGCCAGCGCCTTCCGATTGAATCCAGAGAGTGGTTTGCATGCGCTAAGCGAGTCCGCAACACCCCCGTGCTCTGAGGTCGTTGCGACGAAGGCGGTCGGTTGCATGTCTTCCAGCCACAAACGTGCAAGGGTCACCAGTGCGTCGTTGCCGGTGTCTTGGCCACGCTGGAGCATCACCTCCCAGTGTTGAATGGCCGTCTTCGTCGTCTCGCGAAGCTGGAAGACCTTGAAGTACAGCGCTGCACGGGCCTCTTCTCCCTTGGCTTGCAGTGCGTGGTCTCGGGTGGCGCTAAGCCGAATCAGCGTGTCCCGCAGGCCGTGGAATACATGTCCCTCGTTGATCGACAGCGGGGCCGTGCCGGGGCTTGTGGACATGCAGTGTTCGAGCTGGAACTGCTTGTTTGCGATTTCGCCCAGTTCGAGGATCGTTCTGTTCGGAACGACGCGTTTATGGCGCTGCTTCAGGATCGTCGCTTCCAGCGTAGCGGGTGATCTTGAGGCGCATGGCGGCGATGGCCGGCGATCGGAAAAAGGGTTGGGATGCTTGGACAGCGGATGGCGGAGGGCGCAAAGAATCGAGCGCATCAAAGATCTCGCGGGGATGGGATGTTGCAGGGAATGCGCGACGATGCACGGGGGGGGGCGTATTGTGCCCCGCGTGCATCGCACGGACTGGCTCAAGAAGATTCGAAGATTTGAGCGTCTGCAGATTCTGAATCGTGTCCTGTCGTGTTGGTCCATGCTTCATGCCGTTGGCAAACATGGCAGCCATCGTCAGCTGGCGTCTTTGTTCGTTTGGAACGAGTGTGACGATTCCTTGTTGACAATCAGCATGACGCTTCGCGGTTCCTTGGGTTTTCAGGGGGCGAAGTGTCAAGCGGGAAAAGCGATGGCGCTTTCAGATTTCAATTATTCCTAAAGGCGTGTGGCGGCCGGCCCGCCGTAGCACCACGCCCCGCCGCAATTCGGCGGGATTGGTTGAATGCGTCAGGCGGTGACGTTGTGCGCCATCGGGGCGTGGGATAACGTCTTTCAGCGCGTCGGGGGAGCGGCGCGGTAGAGCAGGTCGCCCGCCAGCGTGTCGAGTTGGGTGCGTGCGCCATCACCCAGATACGTCGCGCGGATCTCATCCTGCACCGTCGACACAAGGTTGCGGCACAGGGTCAGTTGCAGTGGGTGCGGGTCAGGCTGGCGCGCGCGGTTGGTGCGTTCCCAGTCGGTGACAACGCCGTTGGCGAGGACCTGGAGTTCGGGAAGGTTGAACGAGGCGAAGAAAACGTTGGCAATGTGCTGCAGGTCGCGCTGAGCGACCGTGTTCTGGCCGGCCTGCTGTCGGACGAGCGTGCAGATGGATTCGGTGGCCCGGGAGCGCGGAGGTGGCGGGGTGGGCGCGAGGGCGGCACTGGTGGTCATGGGGGCGACGGTGGGAGTTGGGGGGGCGGGATGCTCCGTGAATCCGTCGGGGATGACTTTCAGAATTCAATGATGGTGATTGCGTGCGGCGGGGGCCCGCGTGGTGCAGGCCCGCCTGGGCCGCCCAACGGCCGGCGCTACCGGTGTGTGATGAGCGGTGCAGCCGGCGTGCACCTGCCGATACGGCCGGTGCGCCCGGTTCGTGTCTATCGCGTCAGTTGTTGCCGCACTTGACCTTCGGGGCGAGCGCCTTGCGCCAGATCGCATAGCCCTCCGGCTTCATGTGCAGCATGTCCTCGCGGAACAGGCTGGCCTTGGGCTGACCGTCCTTGCCCAGCATCGGGGTGTAGATGTCGGTGAAGCCCGCATGCGGCAGGCCCTTCAGCGCTTCACGCACCAGCGTGTTGGCTTCCTGCACCGCTGGCAGCAGGTTGGCGCGCGACGGGCTGGGCTTGATCGAGATCACCTCCACCGTGGTCTGTGGCAGGTCCTGATGTACACGATTGACGAAGGCCACGGTGTCGTCGCGTACCTGCTGCGGGCTGCGGCCGCTGTTGAGGTCGTTGTCGCCGGCGTAGAAGAACACCTTGCACGGGGCGTAGGGCGTCACGACCTGATTGGCGTAGTACGTGCTGTCACGTACTTCCGAGCCGCCGAAGCCGCGGTTGATCACCTTCTGGCCCGGGAAGTCGGCGGCCAGGGTGTCCCAGAAGCGGATCGAGGAGCTGCCCACGAACACGATGCCGCCCTGCGGCGGCGGGTTGGCCTGGTCGGCCTTGGCGAAGTGGGTCATGTCGTCGGCCCAGGCGACGTTCGAGACCTGCTCGGGGATCTGCGGCTGTTCGCGCGGGCTGAGCGCGGCGACGGGCAGGGCGGCAGCAAGGGCCAGGGCGAGCAGCAGGGGACGGGTGCGGCGGTGGTTCATGAACAACTCCGGTTTTCAGGCACCCCCCCATGGTACGTCGTGTGACCGGGTGCGCCGGCCGTTGGCCGGCCCTCGGACCGCCCGGGCCGGCCAACGGCCGGCGCTGCCGGGAGGCCCTGCCGACCTTTGTGGCAAAATGGCGGTTTACTTGTCGCTTCCTGCCCCACCCATGACCCTTTCCCGCCGCAACCCCACGGATGGAGCTGTTTCGCATGCCTGACGCCTTCGGTCATATGCCGCGCGGCCCCAAGCGCATCTTCAAGGCGGCGGTGTGGTCCTGGCAGGGCCTGCGTGCGGCCTGGCTGCATGAGTCCTCGTTCCGGCTGGAGGTCTACCTGCTGGTGGTGCTGGCCCCGCTGGCGCTGTGGCTGGGCCAGACCCCGGTGGAACGGGCGCTGATGATCGGCTCGATGCTGCTGGTGCTGGCGATGGAGCTGGCGAACTCGGCGATTGAAGCGGTGATCGAGCGCTACGGCCCGGAGATCCATGAACTGGCCGGCCGTGCCAAGGACATGGGCTCGGCGGCGGTGTTCGTGCTGATGATGAACGTCTTGCTGTGCTGGGGCCTGGTGCTGGCCCCGCGCTTTTTCTGACGCGCCCCCCAGGCGTCATTCCCTTTTGTAAGGATGTGTGTCCATGTTTGTTGAGCTGCTGTCCGATCCCAACGTCTGGTTGACCCTGCTGACCCTGAGCGCACTGGAAATCGTGCTGGGCATCGACAACCTGGTGTTCATCTCCATCGCGGTGAGCAAGCTGCCGGAACACCGCCGGCCGTTCGCGCGCAAGCTGGGCATCGCGGTGGCCTGCATCACGCGCATTGCGCTGCTGGTCTCGCTGGCCTACCTGGCGCACATGGAAGCCAATCTGTTCACGGTCGCCGGCATGGGCATCTCCATCCGTGACCTGGTGCTGGTGCTGGGCGGCCTGTTCCTGATCATCAAGGGCGCGATGGAAATCCGCGAACTGATTACCGGCGGTGAAGACGAAGACCCCACCACCACCAAGGCCTCGGCCGTGTTCGGCATGGTCATCCTGCAGATCGCCATCATCGACATCGTGTTCTCGCTGGACTCGGTGATCACCGCGGTCGGCATTGCCGACCACATTCCGGTGATGGTGGCGGCCATCCTGCTGTCGGTGGCGGTGATGCTGCTGGCGGCCAACCCGCTGGGCCGCTTCATCGACGCCAACCCGACCGTGAAGATGCTGGCCCTGGCCTTCATCCTGCTGATTGGTGCGGTGCTGATCCTGGACGGGCTGGACGTGCACGTGCCCAAGCCCTACATCTACGCCGCCATGGGTTTCTCGGTGCTGGTGGAATGGCTGAACCTGCTGATGCGCCGCCGCGCGGTGGCGCACAACGTGCCGGGTGCCGGCAATTGGTAAACCCAGGGGGCCGGCAGAAATGCCGGCCCTTTGCCATTACAGGGAATTAACCCCATTCATGGAATCCTCCGGCCCCGAAGTCCCCTTATCTGGAGCCGGTCATGCAATCGTTCATGCGAATGATGTTCCTGGCCACCGTTGCCGTGCTGTTGTCCGGCTGTGGCTACAACGCCATCCAGCAGAAAGATGAACAGGTAAAGGCCGGCTGGGCCGAAGTGCTCAACCAGTACAAGCGCCGCGCCGACCTGATCCCCAACCTGGTGCAGACCGTGGAGGGCTATGCCAACCAGGAACGCCAGGTGCTCACCGACGTCACCAACGCCCGCGCGCGCGTGGGGCAGATGAACGTCAACGCCAACGACGCCGAGTCGCTCAAGCAGTTCCAGGCGGCGCAGGGCGAGCTGAGCGGCGCGCTGTCACGGCTGCTGGTGGTCACCGAGAACTACCCGAACCTGAAGTCCGACCAGGGCTTCCGCGACCTGCAGGCGCAGCTGGAAGGCACCGAGAACCGCATCACCGTGGCGCGTGGGCGCTATATCCAGCTGGTGCAGGATTACAACACCTACATCCGCTCGTTCCCGCAGCTGATCACCGCCAAGATCTTCGGCTACGACACCAAGCCGAACTTCACGGTGGAGAACGAGGCGCAGATCTCGCAGCCGCCGGCGGTGAAGTTCGGCAATCAACCCCCCGCTCCAGCCCCGGCACCGGCGCAGCCGGCCCCGCCGCCGCAGGCTCCGCAGCCGGCGAACTGAGCCGATGAACGTCGTTCGGCTGCGTGCACCGGCGGGGTGGCTGGCGCTGTGCCTGGTCCTGCTGTGGCCGGGCCTGGCCGCGTGGGCGCAGACCCCGGCGGCCATTCCGGCGATGGAGTCACCGGTGGTGGACACCACCGGTACCCTGGACGCGGCCAGCAAGCAGGCGCTGATCGACCAGGCCTTGGCGCTGCAGCAACGCAAGGGCAGCCAGCTGCAGATCTTGATGGTGCCCAGCACCGCCCCGGAAGACATCGCCCAGTACACCCAGCGGGTGTTCGAGCAGTGGCAGATCGGCCGCAAGGGCGTGGACGACGGCGTGCTGCTGGTGGTGGCCAAGGATGACCGCCGGGTGCGCATCGAACCGGGCTATGGGCTGGAAGGCGCGATTCCGGATGCCATCGCCAACCGGGTCATCCAGGAGTACCTGGCCCCGAAGTTCCGCAGCAACGACTACGCCGGCGGGCTGACCGACGCCACCGGGGCGCTGGTCAAGCTGATCGATGGCGAGGAGCTGCCTGCGCCGGTCAGCGACCACCGCGCGCGCAGTGATGGCAGCGGCGATGCCTGGCCGGTCGCGCTGATGATCGGCTTCTTCGTCGGCACCTTCCTGCGCACCCTGCTGGGTGGCCTGCCACGCCCGCTGCGCGCCCTGCTCGGCGGCGGCGGTGCGGCGGTGGCGGCGTTCCTGTTCACCTCGCTGTGGCTGGCCAGCGGCGTCGCCGGGGTGATCGGGCTGCTGATCAGCCTGTCCTCGGGCCGGGCCGGCCGCTTTGCCCGCAACACCGGCTGGGGCGGCGGGGGCTGGGGTGGGGGCGGTGGATTTGGTGGTGGGGGTGGCTTCGGCGGTGGCGGCGGCTGGGGCGGCGGCGGTGGGCGTTCAGGAGGCGGTGGTGCCTCGGGGGGCTGGTGATGCGCGCATGGCGGCACTTCTGGGCTCCTTCGGTGCACCGGGCCTTCCCCGGCGAGCGCCTGCAGGCGATCACCGAGGCGATTACCGCCGGCGAGCAACGCCACGGCGGGCAGGTGATGTTCGCGGTGGAGGCCGACCTGCCGTGGTCGGCGCTGTGGCAGCGGGTGACCCCGCGTGAGCGCGCCGAGCAGGCCTTCGCCCAGCTGCGCACCTGGGATACCGAGCACAACAACGGGGTGTTGATCTATCTGCTGCTGGCCGACCACGCCATCGAACTGGTCGCCGACCGCGGCCTGCGCGGCAAGGTCGGTGAGGCGCAGTGGCAGGCGGTGTGCGAACACATGCAGCAGCAACTGCGCGAAGGGGCCCGGCAGGATGCTGTGTTGCGGGCGGTGGCCGAGGTATCAGACCTGCTGTCCCGGCACTATCCGCCCGGCAGCGGGTCCAAGGATGACGGGCTGCCGAACGCGCCCCAGCTGTTGTAGCCCGCGGGCGGGCAGCCGGGCGGTGGGCGGCCGTAGAATACCCGCTGACCTGCAAGGCGCTGCCCATGATCTATTTCCACGACATCGACCCCATTGCCATCTCGCTTGGGCCGGTCCAGGTGCATTGGTACGGCATCATGTACCTGCTGGGCTTCATCGCCGCCTGGTGGCTGGGCCGCAAGCGCATTGCCGCCGGCCGCCTGCCCGGGGTGGATGCGAACGGATTCTCCGACCTGCTGTTCTACGCGATGCTGGGCGTGGTGCTGGGCGGACGCATCGGCTACATGCTCTTTTATGCGCTGGGCGATTTCCTGCACAACCCGCTGCTGCTGTTCAAGGTATGGGACGGCGGCATGAGCTTCCACGGTGGCCTGTTGGGCGTGCTGTTTGCGTGCTGGTACTGGTCACGCAAGCATCGCCTGCACCTGTTCGACACGCTGGACTTCATGTCGCCGCTGGTCCCGTTGGGCCTGGGCTTTGGCCGGCTGGGCAACTTCATCGGGGCCGAGCTGTGGGGCAAGTACACCGACGGGACCTGGGGCGTGGTGTTTCCCAGTGGCCTGCCGGCCCCGTTCAACCAGATGGACCTGGCCACGCTGAAGGCGGAGTACGCCACGGGCGCGCTGAATCAGTACGCGCGGCACCCGTCGCAGCTGTATGAAGCGCTGCTGGAAGGGCTGGTGATGTTCGCGGTGCTGTGGGCGGTGTCGGCCAAGCCGCGCCAGCGTTACCTGGTGTCGGGCCTGTTTGCGTTGCTGTATGGCGTGTTCCGTTTCGCGGTGGAGTTCGTGCGCATGCCCGACAACGGCGTGTACCTGGCGTTCGACTGGTTCACCCGCGGCCAGCTGCTGAGCCTGCCGCTGGTGGCGTTCGGCCTGGTGCTGCTGGCGCTGTCGCGCCGCGCACCGGTGCTGCAGCCGGTGGCCCCGCCGGCGTCTGCTGAGGGAAGCAAGGCATGAAGGCGTACCTGGATCTGCTGGAACACGTGCTGGAGCACGGCAGCGAGAAGTCCGACCGCACCGGCACCGGCACGCGCAGCGTGTTCGGCTGGCAGATGCGCTACAACTTGAATGACGGCTTCCCGCTGGTGACGACCAAGAAGCTGCACCTGCGCTCGATCATCCATGAGCTGCTGTGGTTCCTGAAGGGCGACACCAACATCGGGTACCTGAAAGACAACCAGGTGCGCATCTGGGACGAATGGGCCGACGAGAACGGTGACCTCGGCCCGGTGTACGGCAAACAGTGGCGCAGCTGGGCCACCGCCGACGGCGGCAGCATCGACCAGATGCAGTGGCTGGTGGAGGAGATCAAGCGCAACCCGGATTCGCGCCGGCTGGTGGTGAGCGCGTGGAACGTGGGCGAGCTTTCGCAGATGGCGCTGATGCCGTGCCACAACCTGTTCCAGTTCTACGTAGTGGACGGCAAGCTGAGCTGCCAGCTGTACCAGCGCAGCGGCGACATCTTCCTGGGGGTGCCGTTCAACATTGCCAGCTACGCGCTGCTGACCCACATGGTGGCGCAGGCGACCGGGCTGGGCGTGGGCGACTTCGTGCACACCCTGGGTGACGCACATCTGTATTCGAACCACTACGAGCAGGCACGCGAGCAGCTGTCACGTGAACCGCGCGCGCTGCCGACGCTGTGGTTGAACCCGGAGGTGAAAGATCTGTTCGGGTTCCAGTTCGACGACATCCGCATTGACGGCTACGATCCGCACCCGGCAATCAAGGCTCCGGTGGCGGTGTGAAGCTGTCGATGATCGTGGCGCTGGACCGCAACCGGGGCATTGGCCGTGACAACGACCTGCCGTGGCGCTTGCCGGACGACCTGCAGCACTTCAAGGCGCTGACCCTGGGCAAGCCGGTGCTGATGGGGCGCAAGACGGCGCTTTCGCTTGGGCGGGCGTTGCCGGGGCGAACCAATCTGGTGCTGACCCGCAGTGGGCAGGTGCCGTTTGCGGGTATGCGTGCGGTGGGGTCTTTGCAGGAAGCGCAGGCCATTGCGGAGGGCGAGGGCGCGGCAGAGTTGTGCGTGATCGGCGGCGGCGAGATTTTCGCGCAGCTGCTGGATCAGGCCGACGCGCTGCACCTGACCTGGGTGGACGCGGAGGTGCACGCGGACGTGCACTTCCCTGAGATTGATCCAGCCCACTGGACCGAAGTCTCGCGCACGCATCACCCCGCCGATGCGCGCCATGCGTACGCATTCGACTACGTAGACTACGTGCGCGCGCCCGGCTGATCGCGGACGCTGGTGCCTGCGATCGCAATCACCCCGTAGAGCCGGGCTTGCCCGGCTGCTGTTGGATTCGTGCGAACAGCCCTCGATTCACGGGCTCCCTCGTTTGGCGGGTCGGGGTGGGTT
>DGLB01000012.1:18469-19419 GCA_002387845.1 Stenotrophomonas maltophilia
ACGGGAAATCAAATGCGCTGTCGATGACACGCATGGCGTGTCACTACGGGAATCTGTCATCCGTAGAAACGCTCGACCGGTAGGGTCGGTCGCAAGACGACCGCACTGAAATCCTCAACGCCCGGTAACGACATGCAACGATCAACGGCAACGCCGGCCAACGGCCGGCGCTACCGATCCTGTCACACGTCGCGCGTATGGCTTACGTGCCCGATGCAACGCTTCTGCTCTTCCGTGGCTTCATCGATGGTCAGCAGGATCGCCCGGGGTCCATCGGTAATGAAGTACTCCGCCCCCACGTTGCCGCCAGATTTGCACATCCACATGCCACGCAGCTTCGTGCAGGGTATGAGCGGGTCGTCTGGGTGCCGTTCGTCGCGCAGATGGGTGAGTGCCTCTACACGCACACGGCGCGGTTTGCGGCAGTGGTAAACGATGCGGGGGCGGGTGGGGGCTTTGTTGTTGGATGTCATACGCAGGCTCCAAGTTGAACATCCCCGCCAGGATGGCGGGGAGCCGGGAGGTTGAAAGCCGTGCAAACGCAGACGGTGCAGCGTATTTCCACGAGGGTGTTTTATTCCGCCACCCTCCCAGCGTAGGACGCGTTACGTTACGTTTGCGGAGCTTTCAAACTCCCGATGCCCACCATGCGGACAGGCGCACGATAGCGGAATTCGATTTTTTCTATCGCGCCGATTGATCTGACGCATTCGGTCAGGCGAAATGGCGCATTGAGCACGGAGTGGGTGGAATTCGTTGCGGGGCAAGGGATTCAAGAGTGTGATGCGTGTCTCGTTTGTGGTGGGGTGAGTTTTTTGGGGCGGTGTAGTGATGGATTGTGGGTCGTCGCTTTCGACATGCGATGCGCGTGGTGGTGGTGTGCGCGGTTGCGATGGAGGCATGTCGTTACCGGATGTGGGGAGTGTGCGTGCGGTCGTCTTGCGACCGAC
>DGLB01000006.1:0-288 GCA_002387845.1 Stenotrophomonas maltophilia
CCGGTGCAGCCGGCGGCAGCTCACTGACACTGACCGGGCCTGTGTCCAGGCTGGCCGCCTGGGTGGCGGCAGGCGGGCGGTTGCCGGTGGCCGGCGAGGAGGCCGGTAATGCGCCGACCAGCCGGTCCATGTCGCTGGGACGAACGGGTGCGGGCGTCGGCGTGGCGGCGGCCTGGGCGGCGCGCTGTTCGCGGCGCGAGGGCTTGGACGCCAGCAGGTTCCCTTCGCCCGGCTGCAACGCACGCACCTCGACATTGCCGGTGCCACGCTGGGTGATGCCCAGGCGCA
>DGLB01000006.1:428-8050 GCA_002387845.1 Stenotrophomonas maltophilia
GGCAGCGGCAGGGTCTTGTGCGCGGCGGTGAAGGCGTACATGTCGTACACCTCGCGGTTGGAGGTCAGCCGGCCATGGAACTTGGACCCGTAATAGGAGGCGGTGCCCTTCTCGGCATAGCCCTGGGTCTTGTCCATCACCTGGTACTGCTTGCCCAGCACCACGTACGGCGTCTTGTTGCCGACCGCAGAACGCGGCAGGTCAACCACGTCCGGTTCGGGAATGCAGGCCACGTCCGGCACATAGGTGGGGGTGCTGTCGTTCACGCCGGGCTTGTACAGGCCGCCGGCGCGGTAGTTGCCACGCGTGTTGGGATCTTCGGTCGCCGCCTGGTAGGGCGAGCCCTCCGGACAATGCGCCGGGCGTTTGCCCTTGCCCTGCACCAGCGTGCCGGTGGGCTTGCTGGTGCCGCCCGCGGCAGCCGGCTTTTTCGGCGCGCTGCTGCAGGCGGCCAGCGCCAGCACCAGTACCCCGACCATCAAGCCCCTGCAGGGCGCGAGTACGTTCATGCCGGCGGCAGCTCCTGACCGGCGATGGCCTGTGACAGCTGGTACACCGCCATCGCGTACATTTTGGAAAGGTTGTAGCGGGTGATCGCGTAGTAGTTCTGGAAGCCCAGCCAGTACTGCTTGCCGGTGCTGGCTTCGAGCGTGACCGGGGTGGCGGTCAGCCCGGCCGGCACGCTGCCGGTGGGCTGGTAGCCACGCTGGGCCAGGTCAGCCAGTGTCCAGCTCGGGGTCCAGTCGGTGGGATCAAACGATTCGCGCCCGTCGGCCAGGGTGGCCTGCACCGCGACCGGACCGCCGCGCACCCAGCCGCCCTTCTTGACGAAGTAGTTGGCGATGGACGAGAACACATCGTCGTAGCTGTTGAACAGATCGCGACGACCATCGCCGTTACCGTCCACCGCGAAGTCCTGGTAGCTGGACGGCATGAACTGGCCCATGCCCATCGCGCCGGCATAGCTGCCCTTGATCGCGGTGATGTCCAGCCGTTCGTCGCGGGTGAGTGCGAACAGGCGTGCAAGTTCGTCGCGGAAATACAGTTCGCGGCGCACTTCGCGTTCCAGCTTGGCCGGGTCGCCGCTGCGCGGGTAGTTGAACGCCAGGGTGTACAGCGCGTCGAGCACGCGGTAACTGCCGGTGTTGGCCCCGTAGCTGGTTTCCACACCGATGATGGCCACGATCACTTCCGCCGGCACGCCGGTGCGTTCCTGCACGCGCATGAGTTCATCGCGGTGCTGGGCGAGGAATTTCTTTCCGCCGTCGATCCGTGCCTGGCTGATGAACATCGGCCGGTATTCGTTCCACGGCTTGACCCGTTCGGCCGGCCGCGACATCGCATTGATGATCGGCTGGCGCACCTGCGCCTGGGCCAGGGTGGCTTCGATCTGTGCGGCGGGAATGTTGTAACGGGCGGCGGTATCGCGCACGAAGTTGGCGCGGGCCACTTCAAACGGCACCGGGGTCAGATCCACCGGCGGCGCGGTAGCGGCGGCCGCTTCCGGCGCGGCCTCAGCCGGCCCTTTATGCCCCACCCCCGGTTTATTGGGAGCACCCGACGCCTGTGGCGGCGGTGGCGGAGAAGACGGCTGGGTCGCACAGGCAACCAAACCGAGCGTAAGCATGCAGGCCAGAGTGCGTCGAATCATCGCCGCAGGTTAGCAGGTCAAAGATGAAATAAAACCCCTAACACCATGAATCCCAACGAATTGCGTAGACAACCGCCAATTCATGAACCCAGCGTGTAGATCATCACCCCGCCAGCCGGGCAAGCCCGGCTCTACGCCAGGCCGAAGAAGAAACAGTCATGAACCCGTCTGGTGGAGAGCCCCCCTTTGTTAAGGGGGGCGCGGCAACGCCGCGGGGGATAGGAAACATGCGTGGACCTTATCGGCCTACGGCCGATAAGGTGCGCCGGTTACGTCCCCATCCCCAACGGACGTAACCGGCGTACCGACCCGGTTGATACCGGCGCGACGTGCAACTCCCCAGCGCACGCCTCGCCCCCTGTATCGGCTGGGTCAACTGCTATCCCGTCCAGCTCCCCTTCGCGCTTCGCTTGGCTCGATGCGCGGCTGCTGAACGGGCCGCCATTGTGCGTGCCATTTGCGACATGTCCATTGATCCGGATCAAGCGAATTCATTTTTGTGCACTGCATCGCACTTTTTTGCCACTTTGTTGACGCGACATGCACCCAAAACGCCGGTTTTGAGGCATCCAAACGGGGTCGAATGTTAAATTTGCGCAAATCACACTAAATCACAGACCCGGACAGGCGGTGATTTGACGCGAGTCTTTGTAACTGCCGGAAAGTCGCCAGACCGCAGCTGCCGGTCAGCTGTAGCCGCCATGGACAGGCTGGTGCGCGCGTGCGGCCATGACCAGGCCGAACCCTGCCAGCAGCGACACCGCCGAGGTGCCGCCGTAGCTGATCAAGGGCATCGGCACGCCCACCACCGGCAGCAGGCCGGAAATCATGCCGCCGTTGACCAGCACGTAGACGAAGAAGGCCAGGCCCGTCGCCCCGGCCAACAAGCGTGAGTACGAGTCGCGCGACTGCGAGGCGATCCACAGGCAGCGGCCGATCACCACCAGGTACAGGGTCAGCACCACTGCCACCCCGATCCAGCCGAACTCCTCGCTGAGCACGGAGAAGGCAAAGTCGGTGGTCTGCTCGGGAATGAAGTTCAGGTGCGACTGCGAACCCTGCCCCCAGCCCTTGCCATCCAGGCCGCCGGAGCCAATCGCGATCTTGCTCTGGATGATGTTCCAGCCAGCCCCGAGCGCGTCGCTCTCCGGGTCCAGGAACATCATGATGCGGTCCTTCTGGTAAGGCCGCAGCAGCCAGATCCAGGCCACCGGTGCGGCGGCGGCCACGCCGCCCACCGCCACGCCCACCCACCACCACGGCAGGCCGGCCAGCAGAAGGACGAACGCACCGCTGGCGGCGATCAGCACGCCGGTGCCGAAATCCGGCTGCAGCATCACCAGCCCGGTGGGCACGCCGATGATCACCGCGCTGACCAGCACGGTATTGAAGCGTGGCGGCAACGGCATGCGGTGCAGGTACCAGGCCACCATCATCGGCAGGCTGACCTTGAGCAACTCGGCCGGCTGCAGGTAGAACAGCTTCAGGTCCAGCCACTGCCGCCCATACTTGCCGGTGCCGAGCACGAACACCGCCAGCAGCGGGATCATCGATATGGCGTAGATCATCGGCGTCGCCGAACGGATGCGCAGGATCGGCAGCCGCGAGATCGCCCACATGGCCCCCAGGCCGACCGCGAAGCGCGCGCCCTGGGCGAACACCAGACCGTCGCCGCCCGCGCTTTTCAACACGGCAAGGCCGATCAGCATCAGGCTGCCCAGGGCCAGGCACAGCACCCAGTCCAGGGTACTGACGAAGCGCACGACCATGTCGGTCGCCCAGCGCAGGAACACTTTCATTGGCTGCGCTCCGGTGGCGATGCGGACGGCGTGGCAGGGGCCGTGGCGGGGACCGGTACGCCCGGCGCGGGCGCAGGCGGTGCTGCCGGCAGCTGCGTGCCCACCATCACCGGCAGGACCTCCAACGCCAGTGCAGCCACGTCGCCGGCTTCGCGCGCAGCGCTGTCGCCGCCGTCGAAGGCGGTCAGGCCGATGGCGGTGGTGCCGCGCTCGCTGTCCAGCGGCTCCATGCCGTCGGGCATCTTGCCGAGCAGCCACGCATCAAACAGCTTGCGCGCGATCGGCGCGGCTGCCGAACCGCCGTAACCGCCGCCTTCCACCGCGATGGCCAGGGCGATCACCGGGTTCTCGGCCGGCGCGAAACCGACGAACAGCGAACGGTGGCGCAGGTGCATGGGCAGGCTTTTGGGATTCACCGCGGCGGTACCGCGGCGGCTGATCACCTGCGCGGTGCCGGTCTTGCCGGCAATCGTGTACGGCGCGCCCGCGGCCGCGCGTGCGCCGCTGCCGCCCGGGCGCATGGTGCCCATCATGCCTTCGCGCACCGCCTGCAGGTTGCCCTCGCTCGGGCTGATCGGCTTGCTCTTGCCCGGTGCCATGGGCACCCAGTCCGCATCGAAGCCTTCGCGCGACTGCATCACCAGGTGCGGGGTGCGCAGCTGGCCATCGGCAATGCCGCCCACGCCGTGCACCAGCTGCAGCGGGGTGACCTTCCAGTCGCCCTGGCCAATGCTGACGTTGACCGTATCACCCGGGTACCAGCGCTCCTTGCGCGACTTGGCCTTGTTCTGCGGCGACGGCAGGATGCCGCCGATCTCGCCGGTCAGGTCGATGCCGGTGGGCTCGCCAAAGCCGTAGTAGCCCATGTAGTGGTCGAACTTCTCGATGCCCATGTCCAGGGCAAGCTTGTAGTAATAGGTGTTGACCGACTGGGTGATCGACTTGCGCAGGTCGGTCCAGCCGTGTCCGCCACGGTTGGCATCGCCCCAGCCGCGCGAGGTGCCCGGCAGGTAGAACATGCCGGTGGACAGCACCTTGTCCTCCGGCTTGCGCACGCCGCTGTCCAGGCCGGCCAGGCCGATCAACGGCTTGATCGTGGAACCGGGGGCCACGCCACCCAGCACCAGCCGGTTGAACTGCGGCCGTGAGGGATTCTCGTTGAGCGCCTTGAAGTCGGCATGCGAGATGCCGTTGACGAAGAGGTTGGGGTCGTACGACGGCAGGCTGACCATCGCCAGGATCTCGCCGGTGCGCGGGTCCATGGCCACCGCCGAGCCTTCGAAGTCGCCGAACGCGGCGACCATGGCGCGCTGCAGGTCGGCGTCAATGGACAGGCGCAGGTCGCTGCCGGACTGCGCGGCGACGCGGCCGATGGTGCGGATGGCACGGCCCTGCACGTTGGTTTCCACCTGTTCGTAGCCGACCTTGCCGCGCAGCTGCTGCTCGTAATAGCGCTCCAGCCCGGACTTGCCGATATGGGTCAGCGCGGCATTGCCCTCGCCCAGCATCTCCAGGTCTTTGTCGTCGACCCGGCCGACGTAGCCGATGATGTGGGTGAACAGGTCGCCGTACGGGTAACGGCGGGTCAGGTAGGGCTCCAGCTCCACCCCGGGGTAGCGCCAGCGGTCGACCGCGAAGCGGGCCATTTCCTCGTCGGTGACGCGCAGTTTCAGGGTCACCGGCAGGAAACTGCGGCGCGCCTTGCGCGACTTATTGAAGGTCTCGATCTCTTCCGGGGTGATGTCCAGGATCTTCGCCAGCCCGGCCAGGGTGGCGTCCATGTCCTTGACCTTGTCCGGGGTGATGTCGAGCCGGAACGCGGGCACGTTCTCGGCCAGCAGCCGCCCGTTGCGGTCGTAGATCATGCCGCGCCCGGGCACCACCGGACGCGGCTTGATGCGGTTGGCTTCCGAGCGCGTGGCGTAGATGTCGTGATCGAGCACCTGCAGCTTGAAGTACCAGCCCCCCAGGCCGAGCAGGCAGACCAGCACGCCCAGAAAGCCCAGCGCAGCACGCCGCCGGAACTGCTCGGCCTCGGCGTGGGGGTTCTTGGCCGGACGGCGCATGTACATGTCAGCGCCCGCGACGCCCGAAGCGCACCGCGTCCAGCAGCACGAACACCAGCGGCCACAGCGCCATGCCCAGCAGCGGGGCCCACCAGTAGGACCACGGCAGGGTCGGCTCGCCCACGGCGATGTGGACCACGGCGCTGACAATGCGGTCGTTGAACAGCAGGCCGCCAATGGCCAGCATCTGCTGCGACATCGGGAAGAAGCGGATGCGCGCGCGGAACCGTTGCAGGATGAAGGTCAGCATGACCAGCCGCAGCGCCTGCTCGCCCAGCACCCCGCCATACAGCAGGTCGGCGATGACGCCGCAGCTGAAGGCCACGCCCAGGCCGACACGTTCGGGGGCTTCGATCACCCAGTAGGCCAGCACCAGCGCCAGCCAGTACGGGCGCAGCGGCTGCAGCAGCTCGGGCAGCGGCAGCAGGCCCAGCAGCAGCGCCACGATGATGCTCACCGGCAGGACCCAGCCTTTGTCGCGCAGGCGGCTCATCGGGCGGGCTCCTGCGAGGTGGACGATGGCGGCTGAGGCAGGGTTTCCGTGGGCCGGCCAACGTTATGCCCGCCGTCCTGGCGGGCACCCTCCGGGCCGTCGCTGTGCGACGTTGACAACGGCAGTCCTGCCGTTGTCTTCGGCGCTACCGGGCCTCCCGCGGATTCGGGAAGCGGGCGGAGGTTCGGCGGGATTCGAATGGCAGCGCCCGGGCGAAGCAGCAGCACGTCGCGGCCGCGGTCGAGCTTGGCGGCGGGCTCCAGCGAGCCGACCAGGAAGGCGTGGGTGTCGTCAGGGCGCAGGGCCGTGATCTTTCCGACCGGGAAGCCGGCCGGGAAACGGCCGCCGAGGCCGGAGGTGACGATTTCATCGCCGACTTCCACCCCCGCACTGAGCGGAATGTCGCGCAGCTCCAGGCTGTCGCCGCGCCCGTACACGATCAGGCGCACGCCATTGCGCGCCACCGTCACCGGCACGGCATGGTCGGGGTCGGTGAGCAGCAGCACGGTGGCGGTGCTGCCGGTGGTGGCGATCACCTGCCCCATCAGCCCGCCCGCGTCGATCACCGCCTGGCCCATGTGCACGCCGTCGCGGCTGCCGGCGGCCAGCACCAGGCGCTGCTTCACCGGGTCCAGGTCGATGTCCAGGATCGGAGCCAGCTGCACGTCCAGGCCGCTGCGCTCGGCCACGTTGAGCAGTTCGCGCAGCTGCGCGTTGTCCAGCGCGGCGGTCTGCAGGCGGGTCAGGCGGGCGTTGGCGATCAGCAACTGGTTGCGCAGCTCGCGGTTCTCGGCGACCAGCTGGCCGTGGCTGGCCGCGTTGTCCTTGACCTGGGTGCCCAGGCGGCCGGGCAGGCCGGCCAGCGCCCATACCGGCTGCACCAGCACGTTGGCCTGGGCGCGGGCGCGCGCCAGCCAACCGGCCTGGTCATCCAGGACGATCAGAATGACGGCCAGGGCCAGGTAGGCCAGCAACCGCAGCGGGCTGCTGGCGTCCCCCTGGCGGGAGGTGACGGGAGGACCGGCGTAAGGCGGCACAGTGGGAACCGCTTATTCCGGTGCGAAGAACTCGTTGCCGTGCATGTCCACCAGCTCCAGCGCACGACCACCGCCACGCGCCACGCAGGTGAGCGGGTCGTCGGCCACCTGCACGTGCAGGCCGGTTTCCTCGGAGATCAGGCGGTCCAGGTCACGCAGCAGCGCGCCACCACCGGTGAGCACGATGCCGCGCTCGGCGACGTCGGCGCACAGTTCCGGCGGGGTCTGCTCCAGCGCCAGCTTGACCGCGCTGACGATGCCCGACAGCGGCTCGTGCAGGGCTTCCAGCACCTCGTTGGAGTTGATCTTGATCATCTTCGGCACGCCCTCTGCGAGGTTGCGGCCGGAGATTTCCATCTCGATGACCTCGGCCTGCGGGTAGGCGCAGCCCAGCTCGACCTTGATGCGCTCGGCGGTGGCTTCACCGATCAGCATGCCGTGGTTGCGGCGCACGTAGTTGGTGATGGACTCGTCGAAACGGTCACCGCCGATGCGGACCGAGGCCGAATAGACAATGCCGTTCAGCGAGATCACCGCCACTTCGGTGGTGCCGCCGCCGATGTCGATGACCATCGA
>DGLB01000006.1:8225-23157 GCA_002387845.1 Stenotrophomonas maltophilia
GCGCGACTTGTGCACCTTCTTGATGAAGTGCTTGAGCATCGCCTCGGTGTAGGTGAAGTCGGCGATGACGCCGTCCTTCATCGGGCGGATGGTGGTGATGTGGCCCGGGGTACGGCCCAGCATCTGCTTGGCCTCGGCACCGACCGCGGCAACCGAGCGGGTGCCGCCGATGGCGCGGTCCTGGCGCACGGCCACGACCGACGGTTCGTTCAGCACGATCCCCTGCCCGCGCACGTAGATGAGAGTGTTGGCCGTGCCCAGGTCGATGGACAGGTCATTGGAGAACATGCCACGCAGTTTCTTGAACATCTGAGGAAGGGGTCCTGAGGGGTGTCGTGCCCGCCGCGGGATGGCGAAAAAATGGGCAGGAATCGAGGTCGACAAGCCTAGCAATCCGCCTGTGCGCGAGCAAGGAGAAATCTGGCGGAAAGCTTGCCTTCACGGCCATTCAGGCGGGCCGGATCGACCTGGGTTCTGGCCCTGAGGCCATTCACCCGTTAACCTTTGCGCCATTGGGTGCCGGACGGCGCCGTTTTGATGCCCGGCTGCCGGGCCCCCAGACCCCTTTCGCATAGGCTTATTCGATGTCCGCTTTGATCTGTGGTTCTCTTGCCTTCGACACCATCATGGTGTTCCCGGACCAGTTCAAGAATCACATCCTGCCGGACAAGGTGCACATCCTGAACGTGTCGTTCCTGGTGCCGCGCATGCGCCGCGAGTTCGGCGGCTGCGCCGGCAACATCGCCTACAACCTGCACCTGCTGGGCGGTGATCCGATCCCGATGGGCACGGTGGGCTCGGACTTCGGTCCGTACCGCGAGTATTTCCAGGGCCTGGGCATCGACCTGAGCCGGGTCAAGGTGATCGACGAGCTGTTCACCCCGCAGGCGTTCATCACCACCGACCACGACAACAACCAGATCACCGCCTTCCACCCGGGCGCGATGATGCGTTCGTACGAGAACCACGTGAAGGACGTGCCGGGCGTGACCCTGGGCCTGGTCGGCCCGGACGGCCGCGAAGGCATGATCCAGAACGCCGAGGAGTTCTCCGCCGGCGGCGTGCCGTTCATCTTCGATCCGGGCCAGGCGATGCCGCTGTTCAACGGCCCCGAGCTGCGCACCTTCATCGAGCAGGCAGACTACGTGGTGGTCAACGACTACGAGTCGAACCTGCTGCAGGAACGCACTGGCTGGGACGAAAAGGAGATCGTGAGCCGGGTCAAGGCCTACATCACCACCCGTGGCCCGAAGGGCGCGGTGATCCACACCCCGGAAAAGACCTACGACATCCCGCCGGCGCACGAGCGCCGCGTGGTTGACCCGACCGGCTGTGGCGACGCGTTCCGCGCCGGCCTGATCTACGGCATCGAGAAGGGCTACGACTGGCTGACCATCGGCCGCATGGGCAACCTGATGGGCGCGCTGAAGGTGGAACACCCGGGCACGCAGAACCAGCGGTTCACCTTTGAAGAGTTCAACGAGCAATTCAAGCAGCAGTTTGGTTACGCGTTGAACGCGTAACCGAACTGCTGATTGAATTGCTTCCCAGCATTCGCTACGCGAATGCTGGGCCCCGAGGCACGCCGCCTATCCCCCGCGCCTTCGGCGCGCCCCCCTTAACAGAAGGGGGGCTCTCCTCCAGATGGAACGCGGGCCCGGCTGCGTCACCCTGGGGTCAATTCCACCAGTTGGGCATTCTGCTGGCGTCGACGCCGCCGGTTTCAAACACGGCGGTGCGGGTGCCACCGGCCTTGACCGGGAATTCGATGCTGATCGATTTGCCCTTGCGGGCCAGCTTCCACAGGGCCTTCTGGTCGGTGATGAACATGGCGATGGCCTCGTCGGTCTTGGGTCGCCAGGCGGCCATGCTGACCGGCTTGCCGTCATCCACCGTGACCTTGACCGTGCACTGCGGGCAGCGGAAATCGCCGGCCTGCAGTACCAGGTAGGCGTGGCGCTTCCACTCGGGGTGGTCGCGGAACACCAGCTGCACCGGCTTGGGGCCGCTGCCGTCCACGTCCACCCGTTCCTTGCTGTAGATCGAGGCGGAAATCTGGCTGCCCTTGGTGCCGACCGGAATCGTGTTGTAGTGCCACAGGCCCTGCATGCGGCGCAGGTCGCGCGCGGCCTCGGCCTTGGCTTTGACCTCGGCGAAGCCCGGTTCAATCCGCGCGGCCACGTCGGTGTCCTTGTAGATGTCCAGCAGCGAGCCGCCGTGGATGCGCGCCTTCTCCCAGTCCTGCGACGCCACGGCCATGTCGTACTGCTTGGCCACGCCTTCGGCCTTTTCCTCTTTCGCAGCCTTGGCGGCGGCGGCCGCGGCCTCCTGCGCCTGGCGCTCCTTCTCCGGATCGGTGCAGGCCGCCAGTGCGAGCGTGCAGGCGGCAATGAGGATCAGTCGCTTCATGGCAGTGTCCGTACGAAAGATGCTTGAAGTGTAGCCGTAAAAAAACGGCGGGTTTCCCCGCCGTTTTTCATTCACACGGTGTCACCCGGATTACGGTGCGGGTGCCGGCGCAGGAGCCGCGGCCGGCGCCGGCGTGGCCTTGTCCAGCATGTCCTGCACCGAAGCAGTGGTGATCGGGTGGTAGCCCGGCTTGGCCTTCTCGAACGCCGCTTTGGCAAACGCCAGGCCTTCCGGGGTCTTCACCAGCTCGGCGTAGATCGGCAGGATCAGCTTGCGACGGCCCACGCGTTCGATGAACGCACCGGCCGCCTCATTGGCCTCGGCATAGCCGCTGCGGATGGCCAGCGGGTACCAGCGCATGGCGATTTCACCGTTGGCGGTGCCGGTGAAGTGATAGGCACGGTCCAGCGCGGCCAGCTGTTCAACCGGGAGGGTCTTGCCCATGCCGTCGATGAAGTGGACCCATTCCTGGGTGCCCCACTCGCCGGTGATCTGCGGGCTGGGCAGCTTCTGGCTGCCTTCCCAGCTGATGCGGGCGGTGTCGACGATGGTGAAGTTGCGCGAACGCGCCTTGGTGGCGAAGGCCGGAATGCCCGGTTCGTCCAGCCATGCCTTCAGCTCGGCGTCGGTCACCGCGCCGGGCTTCTTGGACAGCAGGTTCTTCTTCAGGTACGCGACGAACTGGTCGGTGTTGGCGCTCTGGAAGGCGTGGTCATCGAACCAGCTGCGCAGGAACGGGTCGAAGGTTTCACGGCCGAAGCGCTGCTCCAGGAACTGCAGGAACCACGAGCCCTTGACGTAGGCGACGTTGCTCAGCGCTTCATCGGGGTCACGCTCGGTCAGCGGCGGCAGCGCCAGGGCCTGGTCAGCCGGGCTCATGTCCTTGACCTCGGCCAGCAGGTCGTTCTGGTCGATCTCGCGCTCCATCTCGGCCATTTCCGTGCCGTACAGCGCTTCGGTGATGCGACCCTGGACGTAGGTGGTGAAGCCTTCGTTGAGCCAGATGTCCTTCCAGCTGGAGTTGGTCACCAGGTTGCCGGACCAGCTGTGCGCCAGTTCATGGGCGACCAGCGAAACCAGCGATTTGTCGCCGACGATCACGGTCGGGGTGGCGAAGGTCAGGCGCGGATTTTCCATGCCGCCGAACGGGAACGACGGCGGCAGCACCAGCATGTCGTAACGGCCCCAGCGGTATTCGCCGTACAGCTTCTCGGCGGCACCGATCATCTTCTCGGTGTCTTCGAACTCCTTGGCCGCCTTGCCGACCATGGTCGGTTCGGCCCACACGCCGGAGCGGCCGGAGATCGGCTCGAACACCAGGTCGCCCGCGGCAATGGCCAGCAGGTAGGACGGGATCGGCTGCGGCATCTTGAAGGTGTAGTCACCGTCACGTGCGGCCTTGGGATCGTTGTCGGCGCTCATCAGCACCATCACGTCCGGACGCGAGGTCACGTGCGCGCTGTAGGTGAAGCGCACGCTCGGGGTGTCCTGCAGCGGTACCCAGGAACGGGCGTGGATGGCCTGCGACTGGCTGAACATGAAGGGCAGCTGCTTGCCTTCGGTCATCGACGGCTCCAGCCACTGCAGGCCCGAAGCGGTCGGCGCGGTGTGGTAGGTGACCACGACCTTGCCCGGCTGCTCCGGGGTTTCAATGGTCAGCTTGCTGCCGAACACCTTGTCGGCGGCCGCCAACGCGAACTGCAGCGGCGTGGTCTTGCCGTCGGCACCGACGGCTTCGACCTTCTGAATGGTCAGCTCGCGGGTGTCCAGCACCAGCTGCTTGGCCGCCTTGTCCTTCCAGTCCAGCGTGTAGGTGGCCGTGCCACCGATCTGCTTGTTGTCGAAGTCCAGCTTCAGGTCCAGCGCCAGGTTCTTGATGACGACCTTGTCCGGCTGGGCGTACGAGCTTTCGTCATGGTTGCGGTTTTCAGCTTTCACGGCGTTGGCAGCGGCAGGTTGGGCGGCGGGCTGGGCGGTGGGCGCGGCCGGCTCTTTCGAGCAGCCGGCGGCCAGGGCGACGGCCAGGGGGATCAACAGGAACGGGGATCGCATGAATCGGAACCGGTCAGGGTGAAACCACCAGTTTACCCCTGTCCGGACCGGCTGGCGGCGCGGCGCGATGCCGCTGCCCCATTCAGTCTCCTTCGCACAGCAGCCGCGCGCCGCCGGCGTACTTGGCCCGGTACATGGCGGCGTCGGCACGGCGGTACAGCTCACGCAGGTCCGCGCCGGCGCGGTAGCTGGCCCCGCCGGCGCTGGCATGCAGGGCCGGGACATCCGGATCGGCCGGTTCCGCCAGCGCCGCCAGCCAGCTGCGCAGGCGCGCACAGGCGTCCGGATGCCCGGCGTGCACCGCCAGCAGGAACTCGTCGCCGCCCCAGCGGCCGATCCAGTCGCTGGGCTGCAACCAGCGGCGCGCGCTCTCCACCACCTGGATCAGGGCCTGGTCGCCCGCCAGGTGGCCGTGGGCGTCGTTGATCGGCTTGAGATTGTCCAGGTCGACCACGAACAAGGTGAACGGGGTGCCCTGCGACTGGGCCAGGGCCGCCGAGCGGTCCAGCGCCTGTTCGCAGCCGCGCCGGTTCAGGGCCTGGGTCAGCGGGTCCTGCAGCACGCTGCGGCGCAGGTCGCGCAGGCCGGCGTCGACGCCGTGCAGGCTGCGGTTGATGCTGCGCAGCAGCCGGCCGATTTCATCGTGGCCCAGGTCCGGCAGGTGCGGCAGGCGCTGCTCTGAATAGTAGGCTTCCAGCGCTTCGGCGGCCTGCCGCAGCGGAGCCATCAGCCGGTACAGCGCCGCCATCGCCATGATCGTACCGACCAGCGTAGCGGCCAGCACCACGACCACCACCGTCCACAGGGTTTCGTGCTGGTAGTGGCCGCTCAGCGCCATCCACACCAGCAGCACCAGCAGCGGCACGTGCACGCCAACAAACACCACGGTCATCAGCCGGGCGCTGAATGACCGGGGAAACACGCGGGCCAGGCCGCGATATAAACGCATGGCAGGCCCTCTTCAACAGCCTGCCCGCAGTGTGGACGAGGTTCCCCGACGGGAACCTGACCGATGTCTCAAACCTTGTAGCCGGAGTGGATCGACACAATGCCGCCAGTCAGGTTCTTGTAATGGCAGCGGGCGAACCCGGCCTCGCCCATCATGGTTTTGAGCTGTTCCTGCGGCGGGTGCTTGCGGATGCTCTCGGCCAGGTACTGGTAGCTGTCGGCGTCGCGCGCGAACAGCTGGCCCAGCTTGGGCAGAATCTTGAACGAGTGGAAGTCGTAGATCGGCTTGAACCAGTCCGCGGTCACTTCCGAGAACTCCAGCACCCGGGCCTGGCCGCCCACCTTCAGCACGCGGTACATCTCGCGCAGGCCAGCATCCTTGTCGGTGACATTGCGCAGACCGAAGGCAATGGTGACCAGGTCGAAGCTGTTGTCCGGGAACGGCAGCGCCTCGGCGTTGCACTGCACGTACTGCAAGCCGGAGACCAGGCCGCGGTTGGTCAGCCGGTCACGGCCCACCGAGAGCATGCCGGCGTTGATGTCGCCCAGGATGACCTCGCCCTCGTTGCCGACCCGCTCCTTGATCAGCGCGGCGATGTCGCCGGTGCCGCCGGCCAGGTCGAGCACCCGGTCGCCCGGCTTCACGTGCGCGGTGGCGACGTAGTAGCGCTTCCACACGCGGTGGATGCCCATGCTCATCAGGTCGTTCATCAGGTCGTAGTTGCGCGCGACCGAGGTGAACACTTCGCCCACCAGCTTCTGCTTGTCCTTGGCGGCAACGTCGCGGAAGCCGAAATGGGTGGTGCCAGTCTTGTAGGGGGATTCGCTCATGCCCCGATTATCGCACCGCCGGGGCGTTCGCGGCACCCGGGGCAGCCAACCGGGGCAGCGCCGCCTATCATGGCGGTCACTTTGGACAGGAACCGCCATGATCACCACCCCCGACTACGCCGCCCTGCTGCAGACCGCCATCGCCGAAGCCCGCCAGGGACTCGCTGAAGGCGGTATTCCGATCGGGGCAGCGCTGTACCACAACGACGGCCGCCTGCTCGGCTGCGGCCACAACCGCCGCATCCAGGAGGGCGACCCCTCGGTGCACGGCGAAACCGATGCCTTCCGCAAGGCCGGCCGCCAGCGCGGCTACCGCAACACCATCATGGTCACCACCCTGGCCCCGTGCTGGTACTGCAGCGGGCTGGTGCGCCAGTTCAACATCGGTACCGTGGTGGTGGGCGAATCCGTCACCTTCCGCGGCGGCATCGACTGGCTGCGTGAGAACGGCGTGCAGGTGATCGACCTGCAGAACCAGGAATGCATCGACCTGCTGGGCGGATTCATTTCCGCGCATCCGGAGGTGTGGAACGAGGACATCGGCGAGTAAGCCGACTTCGACACCGCGCGCTGCGATCCGCAGCGCGCAGATTGCGACATCCTGTCGCAGTGGAATACGCGCAGTCATGAATGCTTCAGAGACGCGTAGTACTGCTGGAGCATTGGGAACACAGGGGCTTTCGCATTGAGGTCAGTGTGCAGACGGCGTCAACGCGATGTCGCTACGCGCACTGCACATCGCCGTTACGTTGCATGCACTGATCTTTACGCATGCTTGGCACGCGCCCCTCTCCCTCTTCCGAATCGACGCGACCATGCCCCCAGTATCGTTTTCCGTTCCTGCCGTGATCAATGTGGATGCCGAAGTGAACTACTGGCGGCAGCGTCATGCCGACGGCCTCATGGGCAGCGGGTCGTTCGGCCACTACGTGCCGTGGATCAAATTCGCCTGCGACTCGCTGATCACCCATCCGCGTGCCAGCGATGACGAGCGCGAAGCCACGTTCCAGACCGAGTACGCGCTGAAGATCATGCCGCGCCTGACCGAAGACGAAGCGCGCGCCTTTGTCGACCAGTGCTGGGAGCATGTCTACCTCAGCACGCACACCGACCGCGCCGCGCGCCCGCGTTTGATTGCCGCCAGCGCCTGATTGCAGCGGCTGCACGGGACCTACACGCAGCACCTCTGAAGATGCCAGCCATTCTGGCCGGGGGTGCAAGCGATGAACCTGCGTGATCTGTTCAACACGGTGGCCAAGAAGGCCGCCCGGGCCACCGGGCGGCCGTGGACGTTTCTGGCCGCCGTTGCCATCGTGGTGATCTGGGGCGTGACCGGCCCCGTGTTCCAGTTCAATGACACCTGGCAGCTGGTGATCAACACCGGCACCACCATCATTACCTTTCTGATGGTGTTTCTGATCCAGCACACCCAGAACGCGGACGCGGCCGCCGTGCAGATCAAGCTGGACGAGCTGATCCGCGCGGTGGGCGAGGCCAACAACGAATTGCTGGATCTGGAAGAGCTGGATGAGGACCGGCTGGAGGAAATCCGTCGCGAGTACGAGCAGATGGCACAGGCGGCACGGGCCATGCTGGAGAAGAAGCGGACCTGATGCCCAACCTGCGGCGCGCGATCACCGCGCGGCCACGCCCCGCTCGTGCCAGCCACCGCCCAGTACCTTGTACAGCGCCACCTGGTTGGACTGCTGGGCCAGTTGCGTCGCCACCAGCGACTGTCGCGCGCTGTACGCGGTGCGACGCGCATCGAGCAACGTCAGGAAACTGTCCAGGCCGGCGTCATAGCGCGCCTGCGAGAGGGTCTGGGCCTGCTCGGCGGCGGCCACCAGTGCCTGCTGCGCCTCCATCTGTGCATCCAGGCTGTCGTTGAGCGCCAGCGCGTCGGCCGCTTCGCGGAAGCCGGACTGGATCGCCTTCTCGTACTGGGCCAGCGCGATATCGCGATTGGCATTGGCCACGCCCAACCCGGCGCGCAGTTTGCCGCCCTGGAAAATCGGCAGGCTGATCTGCGGCATGAAGCTCCACACCCGGGTGCCACTGTCGAACAACCCCGACAGTTCGTCCGACGCCGAACCGATGCTGCCGGTCAGGCGGATGGAGGGGAAGAATGCCGCGCGCGCCGCGCCGATGTTGGCATTGGCGGCCAGCAGCAGGTGCTCGGCTGACATCACATCCGGGCGACGCAGCAGCACTTCACCCGGGACACCGGCCGGAATGGCGCGCACGGCAGCCACCTCCAGCACGGCACCGTCGGGCAGTGCACTGTCGTCGACCGGGCCTCCGGCCAGCAGGGTCAAGGCGTTGCGGTCCTGTGCCACCTGGCCCTGGTAACGGGCCACGTCGGAGCGCGCGGTTTCGACCAGGGTACGGGTCTGGCTGAGCTCCAGCGCCGACGCACCGCCCAACTGGTGACGCGCTTCGGTCAGGCGCAGCGAGTCCTGGTGCGCGGCCAGGGTGTCCTGCGCGATGCGCAGCTGCTCGCGGTCAGCGCCCAGGGTCAGCCACGCATTGGCCACTTCGGCCACCAGCGCCAACTGCGCACTGCGTCGATTGGCCGCTTCGGCGAAGTACTGCTGCAACGCAGCCTCGCTGAGGTTGCGCACGCGTCCGAACAGGTCCAGCTCGAACTCGGCCACGCCGAGGTTGGCGCTGAACTGCTCGGCCACCGGCGCGTCGCCACCAGTGCGGGTCATCTGACCCTGCGCGGTAACGGCGGGCACGCGGTCGGCGCGCTGGATGCGGTACTGCGCACGGGCCTTTTCAACGTTGAGCACGGCCACGCGCAGGTCGCGGTTGTTGTCCAGCGCCTGGTCGATGACGGTCTGCAGGCGGGCGTCGACGAAGTAGTCGCGCCAGCCGATGGCATCAACCTCGACCGCCGCCGCCGTGGAGGCGGTGGCCGGCCACTGCGACGGGATGGCCGGAGCGACCTCGGTGCTGCGCGGCTCAAGCATGCTGCAGCCGGAGGCAAGTAGAACGGCGAGAAGTGTGATTGAAAGGGTTGAAGACTTCATTGGAATTTCCATCCCGAAAGGGGCACGTAACCCATCTGGAGAAGAGCCCCCTTCGTGTTGAAGGGGGCGCGCCGAAGGCGGGGGGATTAGGTGGAATGCGTGGGCGGCGACATCAGCCGGCGCGCAGGCGCCGGTTGAACAGTCGCTGCACGATTACGAAGAACAAGGGAATGAAGAACACACCCAGCAGCGTGCCCACCACCATGCCACCCAGCACACCGGTACCGATCGCACGCTGTGCACCGGAACCGGCACCGGAGGCAATCGCCAGCGGCAGCACGCCCAGCCCGAATGCCAGCGAGGTCATGATGATCGGACGCAGGCGGTCGCGCACGGCATGCATGGTCGCCTCGATCAGCCCCACGCCCTTCTCCAGGTTCTCCTTGGCAAATTCCACGATCAGGATCGCGTTCTTGCTGGTCAGGCCCACCGTGGTCAGCATCGCCACCTGGAAGTAGATGTCGCGCTCCATGCCACGGAAGGTGTTGGCCAGCACCGCGCCCAGAATGCCCAGCGGGGCCACCAGCAGCACCGACGTCGGCACGCTCCAGCTTTCATACAGCGCGGCCAGGCACAGGAACACGATCAGCAGCGACAGCGTGTACAGCAGCGGGGTCTGCGAACCGGCCTGGCGTTCCTGGTAGGACAGCGCGGTCCACTCGATCTCGAAGCCCGGCGGCAGGTCCTTGGCGATGCGCTCGATCTCGGCCATGGCATCACCGGAAGCGACGCCCGGAGCGGGCTCACCCTGGATTTCCATCGCAGACACGCCGTTGTAGCGCTCCAGTCGCGGCGAACCGTAGTCCCAGCGTTTGGACGCGAAGGCACTGAACGGCACCATCTCACCGGCCGTGTTCTTCACCGACCAGACGTTGAAGTCGTCCGGGTTCATGCGGAAGTTGGCATCGGCCTGCACGTACACGCGCTTGACCCGGCCACGGTCGATGAAGTCATCGATGTAGCTGCTGCCCCATGCGGTGGCCAGGGTATTGTTGATCGAGCTGATCGACAGGCCCAGCGCATTGGCCTTCTCCACGTCCACGTCGATGCGCAGCTGCGGGGTGTCTTCCTGGCCGTTCGGGCGCACGTTGGCCAGCAGCGTGCTCTGACCGGCAGCCCCAAGCAGCTGGTTGCGCGCGTTCAACAGCGCCTCATGACCCTGGCCGCTGTTGTCCTTCAGGAAGAAGGTGTAGCCCGAACCAATGCCCAGCTCCGGCATGGCCGGCGGCGGGAAGGCGAAGATGAAGGCGTCCTTGATCTGGCCCAGTGCCCCCATCGCGCGACCGGTGATCGGGCCCACGCCCTGGTCGGCGTCGCGCTCGCTCCAGTCCTTGAGCTTGATGAACGCCATGCCCGCGTTCTGGCCCATGCCGGCGAAGCTGAAGCCCTGCACCGAGAACACCGACTCGACCGCCTCGGTTTCATTCTTCAGGAAATGGTCTTCCAGCTTGTACATCGCCTCCAGGGTGCGTTCCTGGGTAGCGCCGACCGGGGTCTGCACCAGCGCCATCAGGATGCCCTGGTCTTCATTGGGCAGGAACGAGCTGGGCAGGCGCGCGAACAGCAGGCCCATCACCACCGCCAGTGCGGCAAACACGGCCATGAAGCGGCCCGGACGGGCAATGATGCCCTTGACGCCACGCTGGTAGGTTTCGCTGGAGCGGTCGAAGCCACGGTTGAAACCGTTGAAGAAGCGACCGGCCCAGCCCTTGTGTGCGGTGTGGTGCTCGCCCTTCTTCAGCGGCTTGAGCATGGTGGCGCACAGCGCCGGGGTCAGCACGATGGCGACCAGCACCGACAAGGCCATGGCCGACACGATGGTGGCCGAGAACTGCCGGTAGATGACGCCGGTGGAGCCGGTCATGAACGCCATCGGCACGAACACCGCCGACAGCACCAGGCCGATACCGACCAGTGCGCCGGTGATCTGGCTCATGGACTTGCGGGTGGCCTCCAGCGGCGAGAGCCCCTCTTCGGACATGATGCGCTCGACGTTCTCCACCACCACGATGGCATCGTCGACCAGCAGGCCAATCGCCAGCACCATGGCGAACATGGTCAGCATGTTGATCGAGAAGCCCAGTGCGGCCAGCACGCCGAACGTGCCCAGCAGCACCACCGGCACCGCGATGGTCGGAATCAGGGTGGCGCGGAAGTTCTGCAGGAACAGATACATCACCACGAACACCAGCACGATGGCTTCGATCAGGGTTTTGATCACGCCCTTGATCGAGACCTGCACGAACGGGGTGGTGTCATACGGCACCACGGTTTCCAGCCCGGCCGGGAAGTTGGCCTTCATGTCCTCCAGCGCGGCGCGCACGCCATTGGCGGTATCCAGCGCGTTCGCGCCGGTGGCCAGGGTGATGGCGATACCGGTGGAGGGCTTGCCGTTGTATCGGGTGACGAAGTCGTAGCTTTCCGCACCCAGCTCAACCCGGGCCACATCGCCCAGGCGCAGCTCGCTGCCATCGGTGCCACCGCGGACCAGGATGTTGCGGAACTGTTCCGGGGTCTGCAGGCGGTCCTGTGCGTTGATGGTGGCGTTGAGCTGCTGGCCCTTCACCGACGGTGCACCCCCCAGCTGGCCGATGGCGACCTGGGCGTTCTGTGCGGTGATGGCGGCGGTCACTTCATCGACCGACAGCTTGTAGGTGTGCAGCTTGTTGGGGTCCAGCCAGATACGCATGGCGTACTTGCCACCGAATACCTGGATATTGCCCACGCCGGGCACGCGGCTGAGCGTGTCGACGATGTTGGAGCCCACGTAGTCGGCGATGTCGTTGGCGTCCATGCTGCCATCGTTGGACACAAAGCCGATCACCTGCAGGAAGCCGCTGCTGGACTTGGCCACGTTGATGCCCTGCCGCTGCACTTCCTGCGGCAGCAGCGGCATGGCCAGCTGCAGCTTGTTCTGCACCTGCACCTGGGCGATGTCCGGGTTGGTGCCGGCCTCGAAGGTGAGGGTGATGGTGGCCATGCCATTGGCCGAGCTGTTGGACGAGAAGTAGATCAGGCCATCGATGCCCTTCATGTTCTGCTCGATGATCTGGGTCACCGAGTCTTCCACCACCTTGGCCGATGCGCCCGGGTAGGTGGCGCTGATTTCAACGGCCGGCGGGGCCACTTCGGGGTACATCGACACGGGCAGCTTCACCACCGCCAGCGCACCGGCAAGCATGATGATGATCGCGATCACCCACGCGAAGATGGGTCGATCAATGAAAAAACGAGCCATGGAATTCTCCGCTTACTGCTTGCCGGCGGCGGCAGCTGCCGGGGCAGCCGGAGCCGCGCCCTGTTCGGTGGCCTGCACGGGCATGCCCGGCTGGATCTTCTGCAGGCCTTCGACAATGACCTTGTCGCCCGGCTGCAGGCCGTCCTCGACCAGCCACTTGTCACCCAGTGCGCGGCTGACCTTGACCGGGCGGACCTCGACCTTGTTGTCCTTGCCGACCACCATGGCCGTGGTGTCGCCCTTGGCATCGCGGGCGATGCCCTGCATGGGGACCAGCAGCGCGTTCTCGCGCACGCCGCTGCCCACCACGGCACGCACGTACATGCCGGGCATCAGCACCTGGTCGGGGTTTTCCACCTTCACGCGCAGCGCGTAGCTGCCGGTGGTGGGGTCGACGCTGACTTCAGAGAACTCCAGCGTGCCCTTGTGCGAGAACTCGCTGCCGTCTTCGAGCAGGATGGTGACCGGCAGGGTCTGGTTGTCCTTGAGGCGACCGGCGGCCAGCTCGCGGCGCAGTTCCAGCAGTTCGGCGGCGGACTGGGTGAGGTCAACGTAGATGGGGTCGAGCTGCTGCACGGTGGCCAGCGCATCGGCCTGGCCGGCGCTGACCAGCGCGCCCTGGGTGACGCTGGATTTGCCGATGCGGCCGGCGATGGGCGCGGTGATGCGGGCGTAGCCCAGGGTGACGTTGGCGGCATCCAGCGACGCCTTGGCGGCACCGACGTCGGCGTCAGCCTGCTTCTGCGCAGCCACGGCGTTTTCCAGGTCCTGCTGGCTGACCGCGTCGACCTTGGCCAGTTCGCTGATGCGCTTGGCACTGAGGCGGGCGGCATTGGCGGTGGCCTCGGCGCGGACCAGCTGGGCGCGGGCGCTGTTGGCCTGGGCGCGGTAGCTGGCGTCGTCGATCTGGTACAGGGGCTGGCCGGCGCTGACCAGGCCGCCTTCGGTGAACAGGCGCTTGGCCACGATGCCGCTGACCTGGGGGCGCACTTCGGCGACCAGGAAGGCGTTGGTGCGGCCGGGCAGTTCCCGGGTCAGGCCGACCTGCTCGCTCTTCAGCGTAGCGACGGTGACCTGGCCAGGACCGCCCTGTGGGCCCTGCTGTTCGCCGCCGCCACAGGCAGACAGGCTGAGGGCAACCGCCAGGGACAGTGCGAGGTAACGATAACGGGTGGATGACATGGTGGGGGCTCGCAGCAAACAGAAAGTGGAAGGGGGTCCGCTCTCGTAACTACGGGCAGACCTCACCGAGGATCAGTGGGGCGTAAATATACATACATGCATGTTTGTTTGTAAACGGGTACAATTCAGGCCGGTTTCATCCAGCACGTGCACAAAGCGCAATGGCCAGAAAAACCAAAGAAGAGGCCATGGCCACCCGCGAGGGCATCCTCGACGCGGCCCAGGCCTGTTTCCATGAGTTCGGGGTCGCGGGCACCAGCCTGGCGATGATTGGCGAGCGCGCGGGTTATACCCGTGGCGCGGTGTACTGGCACTTCAAGAACAAGACGGAAGTGCTGACGGCGATGATCGACCGCGAGCGCATTCCGTTCATCGAGCGCCTGCGTCGCACGGCCTCGTCCAAGCGCACCACGCCGGTGCTGGACCTGCGCTCGGCACTGTTGGTGTCATTCCAGGAGCTGGCCGAAGACGAGCGCCTGCGCAACATGATGGAGATCATGCTGCGCAACGATCTGTCGGTGGAAAGCCAGGCAATGCAGGAGCTGCAGCGCGAGGCCTCGCGCGAGGAGCTGGGCATCATTGCCGCCGCGATGCAGCGCGCGCGCGACCTGGGTCAACTGCGCCCGAACGTGGACGTGGACACGGTGGCGCGCATCATCAGCACCAGCCTGACCGGCGTGCTGTACAGCTCGATGCTGGAGCCGGAGCTGTTCGACCTGCAGCGCGACGGTGCCGAGACGCTCGATGCGATCTTCGGCGCATTCGTGCTGCCGGGCGTATTCGTGCCGGGTTCACCGCCGGAAGCCCTGCCGACCGAGGACGAGGCGTAACGCCCTCTCCTCCTGCTCGCTGCCTCCTCCCGCTCGCTGCGATTGCAATCTCTACGTATCGCCGGGCGGTGCCCGGCTTCTGTTGGATTTGGGCGAACAGCCGGTGGTCATCGGTTCCGTGGTTTGGCGGATCGGGATGGGCGTTCCGGGGGACGGCGTGAATCCGTCCATGGAGCCTCGGTCGCGGCATCCATGCCGCTCACGCCCCCTCCAGCCCACCCCGACCCGCCATCGAAAGTGCGTCGGTGGCCATGGGAAATGCCGAATCAACGGCGGTGTCGGTCTGGGGTCATGCGTTACCGGATGTTGCCCGTTTCACGGCGATCGTCTGTCGACCGATCCCACCGGGGCATTTCCGATCGTACGGGGGCTGTACCTTTGATCTTCGATGGCCACCGGCCAACTGTCTG
>DGLB01000006.1:23220-25548 GCA_002387845.1 Stenotrophomonas maltophilia
ACATGGATGTTTTTGACGAGCCTCCATGGATGGATTCACGGCGTGTCCCGCAAACCCACCCCGGCACGCCCAAACACGGAAACCGATGCGACACCGGCTGTTCGCCAAAACGCATGAAGCCGGGCAAAGCCCGGCTCCATGCAATGCCTGCAACCACACAGAACCGTTACAGAATGTACCGGCTCAGGTCCGGGTCCTTGACCAGCTCGCCCAGGTGTTTGTCGACGTAGTCCGCATCGATGGCGATGGTTTCGCCGTCGCGGTCGGGGGCCTCATAGCTCAGCGAATCCAGCAGGCGCTCGAGCACGGTGTGTAACCGGCGGGCACCGATGTTTTCCTGGCGCTCGTTGACCTGGAAGGCGATCTCGGCCAGACGGTCCACCGCATCGGCAGTGAAGTTCACCGACACGCCTTCGGTCTGCAGCAGTGCTTCGTACTGCTTGGTCAGCGCCGCCTTCGGCTCGGTCAGGATGCGCACGAAATCCTGCTTGCTCAGCGCGCCCAGCTCGACCCGGATCGGGAAACGACCCTGCAGTTCCGGAATCAGGTCGCTCGGCTTGGCCAGATGGAACGCACCGGAGGCAATGAACAGGATGTGGTCGGTCTTGATCGTGCCGTACTTGGTCGACACGTTCGAGCCTTCCACCAGCGGCAGCAGGTCGCGCTGCACGCCCTCGCGCGACACATCACCGCCACCGACGTTGTCGCCGCGCTTGGCGACCTTGTCGATTTCGTCGATGAACACGATGCCATGCTGCTCACAGGCTTCAATCGCCGCAGTGCGGATGTCGTCTTCGTTGACCAGCTTGCCGGCTTCTTCTTCCACCAGCAGCGGGCGCGCCGCCTTGATCGTCAAGGTGCGCTTCTGCGCCTTGCCACCGCCCAAGTTGGAGAACATCTGGCGCAGCTGCTGACCCATTTCCTCCATGCCCGGCGGAGTCATGATGTCCATGCTCACGTTCGCGGCCAGGTCCAGTTCGATCTCGCGCTCGTCCAGTTCGCCATTGCGCAGCATGCGGCGGAACTTGATGCGGGTTTCATTGTCCTGCGACGACGGCTCGTTGCGTGCGGCTTCCGGGTCGAAGCCGATGCCACCGCTGCGGCGCGGCAGCAGCGCGTCCAGAATGCGGTCTTCAGCGCGCTCTTCGGCCTGGGTGCGCACGCGCACCTTGGCCTGCTCGCGGTACAGCTTGACGGCGGTGTCGGCCAGATCGCGGATGATCTGTTCCACATCCTTGCCCACGTAGCCGACTTCGGTGAAGCGGGTGGCTTCAACCTTCACGAACGGCGCGTTGGCCAGCGTAGCCAGACGGCGTGCGATCTCGGTCTTGCCGACACCCGTGGGGCCGATCATCAGGATGTTCTTCGGCATCACTTCATTGCGCAGCGCATCCGGCAGCTGCATGCGCCGCCAGCGGTTGCGCAGCGCGATGGCCACCGCGCGCTTGGCGTCGTGCTGGCCGACGATGTGACGATCCAGTTCCTGCACGATCTCGCGTGGCGTCATGGTCGACGAGGAGGAATCATGGGAATGCGGCATGCTCAGAGCTCCTCAACGACGACGTTGCGGTTGGTGTAGATGCAGATATCGCCCGCAATGTTGATCGCCTCGCTGGCAATCGTGCGTGCGTCCAGTTCGGTGTGCGCCATCAGCGCACGTGCGGCCGACAGTGCGTACGAACCACCCGAGCCGATCGCGATGATGCCGTCTTCTGGCTCGATCACGTCGCCGGTGCCGCTGATGATCAGCGAGGTTTCCTTGTCGGCCACGGCCAGCAGCGCTTCAAGCTTGCCGAGGCGGCGCTCGGTGCGCCAGTCCTTGGCCAGTTCCACCGCAGCGCGGGTCAGCTGGCCGTGCTTTTCCAGCTTGGCTTCAAACAACTCGAACAGGGTGAAGGCATCGGCGGCGGCACCGGCAAAACCGGCCAGCACCTGGCCGTCACGGCCAAGGCGGCGCACCTTGCGTGCGTTGCCCTTCATCACGGTGTGGCCCAGCGTGACCTGGCCATCGCCGGCAATGGCCACGTGCTCGCCGCGGCGGACGCAGACAATGGTAGTGGCGTGGAATACGGTGGGATTCTGACTGGGGTCCATGGAGCCTCCGGGGTGACAAAGACTGAGGTGGGGTCTTTGCCGGGGGCTTCAAGCGGTCGGTTCAGCTTTCGTTGCCGCCGCTGCGCCGTTTTGCCCGCGGGTGCGCAGCGTCATAGACCTTGGCCAGGTGCTGGAAATCCAGATGGGTGTAGATCTGGGTGGTGGCGATGTCGGCATGCCCCAGCAGCTCTTGCACACCGCGCAGGTCGCCGGACGACTCCAGGATATGGCTGG
>DGLB01000006.1:25591-77843 GCA_002387845.1 Stenotrophomonas maltophilia
GAAACTGTGCCGCAGCATGTGCGGATGCACATGCTTGAACAGGCCCTGGCGCTGGGCCAGCTGACGGATGCGGATCTGCACCGCACGCTGGGTGATCGGGCCACCCTTGCGCCCGGGAAACACCGGCTGCGCCTGCCCTGCCCCGCTCTCGGCGCGCCAGCCCTGCAGGGCTTCGCGCGCATGGCGTCCAAACGGCACCCGGCGCTGGCGATTGCCCTTGCCCAGCACGTTGACCAAACCGGTGGCGAAATCCAGGTCATGCCAGGTCAGCGCACACAGCTCGCTCAGGCGCAGGCCTGAGGAATAGAACAGTTCCAGCAGGGCACGATCACGCAGCCCCAACGGCGCATCGGTGGGCAGTTCCACCAGCTGCACCGCCTCGTCTGCATCGAGCACCTGGGGCAGCTTGCGCGGGGCTTTCGGCGCTTTGAGCGTGGCCGCCGGGCTGACCGCGATGCGCTGGTGCTTCAGCAGCCACGCATAGAAACTGCGGCAGGCCGACAACCTGCGCTGCAACGATTTCGGCGCAAGGCCACGGCGGTGCTCGGCGGCAATGAACTGTCGCAGCTGCTCGGCATCCAGCGCCTCGGCCTGCGTGCCTTGGGTTTCGGCCCAGGAGCCCACCGCCTCCAGATCGCGGCGGTAAGCATCCAGGGTGTGCGCCGAGGCGCGGCGCTCCACCTGCAGATACCCCAGGAAATCCTGCGCCGCGCTCATGGTTGCTGCAACCGGCGCGACGTCAGGCCGGGTCGAAGCGCGCCAGCGCCACGACCAGTGCCTCGCCCATCATGCGCAGGAACAGCGTGCCCATGCCGGGATAGAAGCGGTTGCCGTCATGACTGCCAACCGCGATCAGGCCCACGCCGGGCAACGGCAGCAACGCGCTGGACTGCACTTCATCCACGCGTTCGCCATACAGCACGACGTTCTTCTCGGGATGCAGGCGGCCGCAGATCGGCTCACCGTCCTTCAGGCAGTCGCGGAACGCCGCCAGCTTCGGGCTGTCTTCGGCCAACACCTGCAGCCACGGGGCCTGTTCCAGGCCGACCACCGGCTGCAGTACCACCAGCCGCACCAGATCACCGGCGAAATCTTCTTCGAGTGACGCCGCCATCGCGCGCAGCGTGTCGGCAGCGCTGCGCTGCTTCATCAGCGCCAGGGTCAACTGATGGGTGCGCACGGCCAGACGTTCGTTGATCTGCGCGTTCGCAGCCAGGTCGGCCAGCCGTCGCGACAGCTCGCGGTTCTTGTCGCGCAGCACTTCCAGCTGGTAGCTGGCCAGCGACGCGGTGGGACCGTCGTCGCGCGGCACCACCAGGGTCAGCGCCAGGTCCGGGAACTGCTTGAGGAAGGTCGGGTGCCGGCGCAGCCACGAGGCTACTTCATGCGCACCGATCTTCTCGGCGGTGTCACTCATGCAATCCACTCCCCTTCAAAGACGAATGCGGCCGGCCCGGACATCACCACCGGCGCGTCATCGGCCGGCCAGCGCAGGCGCAGGTCACCCCCGGGCAGCGACATCACCGCATCGCGCTGCAGACGGCCGCGCTGCATCATCACCACGGCCGCGGCGCAGGCACCGCTGCCGCACGCCAGGGTTTCGCCGACACCGCGTTCGTAGACGCGCAGACGTGCATGCTGCGGATCCAGCACCTGCACGAAGCCCACGTTGACCGACTGCGGGAAGCTGGCGTGCTGCTGCAGCAGCGGCCCGAGCCGTTCGACGGGTGCGGCATCGACCAGACCGACTTCGACCACGGCGTGCGGGTTACCCATCGATACCGCGCCGAAACGCACCTGGTCGCCCTGCAGCGGCAGCAGGTATTCCTCGCGCGCACGGGCGAAGCCCAGCAGCGGCACCTGGGCCGGTTCAAAACGCGGCACGCCCATGGCGACCGCGTACTGGTCTTCACCAATGCGCTCGATGGCGTGGGTCGTCAGCGGGCTGTCGATGTTGAACGTGCTGCCTTCGGCGACACCCTCCCGCACCAGCCAGGCGGCGATGCAGCGCGCGCCGTTGCCGCACTGTTCGGACTGCGAACCGTCCGAGTTCCAGATGCGGTAAGCGGCCACCGAGCCCGCTTCGCGCGGCGGTTCGATCGTGAGGATCTGGTCGCAGCCGACGCCGGTGTGGCGGTCGGCCAACCGGGCGGCCAATGCCGGGGTCGGCGCGGGGGTACCGTCGCGCAGGTCGAGCACGACGAAATCGTTGCCGGCACCGTGCATCTTGGTGAAGCGCAGTGCGCTGGAAGCAGGCTTACTCATTGCCGTCATCATCATCCAGCTGCGGCTTGACCGGATCCGGCACCACCGGCGGGTCCTGGGTGGCATCGGTGTCGGTCGGCTCGGCGTCCTCGACCGGTTCCACGGCCTGCTCTTCCACCGGCACCGGCTTCTGCGGCATGACCAGCGGGCCTTTGTTGCCGCAGGCGGAAAGGAGCAGCAGCGACAACGCTGCCAACGGGATCAGGGCGATTCTGCGATGGGGGATGCTCATGAGACTGAGTATAGCGAGGGGGCGCAGAACCGGTGTGCCGATTGCATGAACGCCGAACCCGGTAGCGCGGGCCGTTGGCCGGCCCAGGGGATGCCTGAAGGATCGTGAGGGCCGGCCAACGGCCGGCGCTACCGGGATCCTGGCGGCAACGGCCGCGACCACAACCACGCCGCCACCGCCGTCATGCACCCGATCGACAGCCACTTCACCCAGGCCACCGGCACGCACCACAGCATGATGGCGGCGCAGACCGCCATGGTCAGCGTGGCCATCCACTTGCCCTTGCGGCTGACCGCGCCGTGCGCCTGCCAGTTGCGAATGGCCGGGCCGAACTGCGGATGCTGCAGCAACCCGTTGTGCAGCCGCTCGGAGCCACGCGAGGCGGCCCAGGCGGAAATCAGGATGAACACCGTGGTTGGCAGGCCCGGCACGAAGATACCGACGATGCCGGTGCCCAGACTCACATAGGCCAGCAGCCACCAGGCCCAGCGGAACCGGACCCGGGGCCGCGTTGGCGGCACGTCGACGGGCTGGGGAGGTTCGGGCAGGCTCATCCGGCCAGCATAGCCGCAGCAACCGCCCGCCGCGATGGCAGGCGGCCCCCATGGCCTGCGTCAGTGTGCCGCAGGTGCGGTCACGCCCAGCTGGTCCAGCACGAAGGCATACGACTCGGCCAGCTCGTGGTAGCGCTGGAAGCGCCCTGACTTGCCCCCGTGTCCGGCCTCCATGTTGGTGCGGAACACGAGGGGGTGCGTGCCGGTGTTGTCATCGCGCAGTTTCGCGACCCACTTGGCCGGCTCCCAGTACTGCACCTGCGAGTCCCACAGCCCCGTGCCGACAAACATCGCCGGGTAGGCCTGGCGGCTGACATTGTCGTAGGGCGAGTACTTCAGCATGTAGTCGTAGTACTCGCGCTGCTCCGGGTTGCCCCATTCGTCATACTCATTGGTGGTGAGCGGAATGCTGGCGTCGAGCATGGTGGTGACCACATCGACGAACGGCACCTGCGCCACCATCACCCGGTAGTCCTGCGCGGCCTGGTTGGCCACCGCGCCCATCAGCAGCCCGCCGGCACTGCCGCCGGACGCGGCCACACGATCTTTGGCGGCGTAGCCCTGGCGAACCAGCTCGCGGGTGACGTCGACGAAGTCATTGAAGGTGTTCTGCTTGTGCAGCAGCTTGCCGTCCTCATACCACGCGCGCCCCATTTCCTCGCCACCGCGGATATGTGCAATGGCATACACCACGCCGCGGTCGAGCAGGCTGACCACGCTGGAGCTGAAGCCCGGGTCCATCGACATGCCGTAGCTGCCGTATGCATACTGGTAGAGCGCGGCGCTGCCGTCCTTGCTGAAGCCGTTGCGGTACACCAGCGACACCGGCACCCTGGCACCGTCGCGCGCCGTCACCCACACCCGTTCGGTGGTGTACTGCGACGGGTCGTAACCCAGCACCGGCTGCTGCTTGAGCTGGCGACGCTCACCGGTGGCCGTGTTCAGCTCATACGTGGTGGTCGGCGTGGTCATCGAATCATAGGCGTAGCGCAGCCACACGCTGTCCGGCTCGGGATTGGCGGCAATGCCCATCGAGTAGGCCGGTTCATCGGCCTTGACGTACTCCTGGCGGCCGTCTGCGAACAGCAGCTTGATCCGCTCCAGGCCATTGGAACGTTCGGCGATGGCGCTGAAGGTGTCGAACAGCTCGAAGCCTTCCACCAGCACGCTGTCATCGTGCGCGACCCAGTCGGTCCACTGGCTGCGGGTGGTGCTGTCGGTGGGCGCGGTCACCACCTTGAAGTTCTTCGCGCCGGCATCGTTGGTGCGGATCACCCAGCGGCCGCCGAAGTGGTCGGCACTGTATTCCACGTCGCGCGCGCGCGGTGCCAGGACCTTGAACGTCTGCGGATCGGCAGCCGGGGCATAGCGGGTTTCCGAGCTGACCGTGCTGTCCAGTTCGATGGTCAGGAAGCGGTCGTCGCGGGTGCGGCCGATGCCCATGTAGAAGCTGTCATCCTTCTCCTCGTACACCAGCACGTCGCTGCTGGCCGGTGTGCCGAGCACGTGCTTTTTCACCCGTACGGTGAGCAGCGTTTCCGGGTCGTTCTCAACATAGAACAGGGTGCGGTTGTCATCGGCCCAGACCACGTTGGGCGACACATTCTCGATCCGGTCCGGCAGCACTTCGCCGGTACGCAGATCCTTGAAGCGGATCACGTACTGGCGACGACCGACATCATCTTCGGCCCACGCCAGCAGGTGGTTGTCCTGGCTGACATCGGCGTCACCCACGTTGAAATAGTTCTTGCCTTCGGCCATCTGGTTGACGTCCAGCAGGATTTCTTCCGGTGCCTCCATGCTGCCCTTGCGCCGGGCCTGGATCGGATAGTCCTTGCCGGTTTCGAACCGCGTGTAATACCAGTAGCCGCGATCACGCGCGGGCACGCTGGCATCATCCTGCTTGATCCGGGCGACGATTTCCTTGTACAGCGTGTCTTCCAGCGGCTTGAGCGGAGCCATGACCTGGTCGGTGTAGGCGTTTTCCGCATTCAGATAGGCCAGCATCGCCTTGTCTTCGCGCTTGTCGTCACGCAGCCAGTAATAGTCGTCGCTGCGGGTGGCCCCGAAGGGAGCCTTCACCGTATGCGGGCGCTTCTCGGCGTCAGGCGGGGTCAGCACGGGAGCAGCGTTCGCGGTGGAGGTCATCAGACTGGCTACCAGTAAGCAGAGGGCAGGTTTCACAAGATTGGGTCCTTTCGGGTGATTGCAATGGCATCCCTGTCCCCCGAGTGTGGTTGCACGGACAGCGTCCGGCAAGCCGCCGCCCCCGCCAGCGCCTATCATCAGCAGCATGAGCATCTCTTTGCCTCCGGCAGGCTACAGCCGACGCAGCCGCGACATTGCACCGTTCCACGTCATGTCCCTGCTGGCCCGCGCGCAGGCGCTGGAGCAGGCCGGCCATGATGTGATCCACCTGGAAATCGGCGAACCGGACTTCACCACGGCCGACCCGGTCGTCCGGGCCGGCCAGGCGGCGCTCGCCGCCGGGCACACGCGCTACAGCGCCGCGCGCGGCCTGCCGGCCCTGCGTGCGGCCATCGCCGGGTTCTACCGCCAGCGCTACAACGTGGACGTGGACCCGGAACGCATTCTGGTCACGCCCGGTGGTTCCGGCGCACTGCTGCTGGCCAGCAGCCTGCTGGTCGATCCGGACCAGCATTGGCTGCTGGCGGACCCGGGTTATCCGTGCAACCGGCATTTCCTGCGCCTGGTGGAAGGCGCGGCACAGCTGGTGCCAGTGGGACCGCAGACCGCCTATCAGCTGACGCCGGACCTGGTGAACACGCACTGGAACAGTGCCAGCGTGGGCGCACTGGTCGCGTCACCGGCCAACCCGACCGGCACCGTGCTCGACACCACGCAACTGGCTGCGCTGTCGCAAGCGTTGAAGGCGCGCGGTGGGCATCTGGTGGTGGATGAGATCTATCACGGCCTCACCTACGGCATGGACGCCCCCAGCGTGCTGCAGGTGGATGACGAGGCCTTCGTGCTGAACAGTTTCTCCAAGTACTTCGGCATGACCGGCTGGCGGCTGGGCTGGCTGGTGGCCCCGCCGCAGGCGGTGCCGGAGCTGGAGAAGCTGGCCCAGAACCTGTACATCAGCGCCTCCAGCATTGCCCAGCATGCGGCACTGGCGTGTTTCGAGCCGGAAACGATGGTGATCTTCGAGCAGCGCCGTCAGGCGTTCCAGGCGCGTCGTGATTACCTGCTGCCGGCCTTGCGCGAACTGGGCTTCCGGATCGAGGTGGAGCCGCAGGGCGCGTTCTATCTGTATTGCGACGTCAGTGCGTTCACCGATGATGCGCAGGCGTTCTGTACGCATTTTCTGGAAACCGAGCATGTGGCGTTCACGCCGGGGCTGGATTTCGGGCATTACCGGGCGAATCAGCATGTGCGGTTGGCGTATACGCAGGAGGTTCCGCGGCTGCAGGAAGCGGTGGCGCGTATTCGCCGTGGGCTGGAGCGTTGGGGGCGGTAACGTCGGAAGCCACAAAAAAACGCCGCGCATCGCTGCGCGGCGTTCAAAATGGGGTGGAGCCAACGAAACGCCCCACCACCCGGAGGCGTGCATCGACCAGCGGTCGATGCTTACTTCAAACGCTCCCACAGGAAGCTGTACGCCAGCGCCGACATATGCGCGGCCTGCGCATTGTTCGCCGCGCCGCCGTGCCCGCCCTCGATGTTCTCGTAGTAGGTCACGTCCTTGTTCGCCTCGATCATCTTCGCCGCCATCTTGCGGGCGTGGCCCGGGTGAACGCGGTCGTCGCGGGTCGAGGTGGTGAACAGAACCGGCGGGTACGTCTTGTTCGGGTCAAACAGATGATACGGCGAGAAGGTCTGGATGTAGGACCAATCCGCCGTGTCGGGGTTCCCGTACTCGGCCATCCACGAGGCACCGGCCAGCAGGTGGCTGTAGCGCTTCATGTCCAGCAGCGGCACCTGGATCACCACCGCGCCGAACAGCTCCGGGTACTGGGTCAGCATGTTGCCGGTGAGCAGGCCACCATTGCTGCCGCCCTGCACGCCCAGGTGCCTGGGCGAGGTGATCTTGCGGGTGACCAGGTCGCGGGCGACCGCCGCCATGTCTTCATACGCCTTGTGGCGGTTCTGCTTCAGCGCCGCCTGGTGCCAGCGCGGGCCGTACTCGCCGCCGCCGCGGATGTTGGCAACCACGTAGACACCGCCCTTTTCCAGCCACGCCCGGCCCATGCCGCCGGAGTACGACGGGGTCAGCGAGATCTCAAAGCCGCCGTAGCCGTACAGCAGCGTCGGGTTGGAGCCGTCCCGCTTCATGTCCTTGGCGTGCACCACGAAGTACGGCACGCGGGTGCCGTCCTTGCTGGTGGCGAAGTGCTGTTCGATCACCTTGCCGTCGGCATCGAAGAACGCCGGCATGGTCTTGAGCACTTCCGGCTGCTTGCCGATCTCGGCCAGCGCCAGCGTGGTCGGGGTCAGGTAGTCGGTGACGGTCATCCACACCGCATCGCTTTCGTCGGCGTCCACCGCACCCACGGCCACGGTACCGAACGACGGTGCGCCGACGAAGTCGCTCTTCTCCCAGCCGGTGGCGGTCGGGGTGAGCACCTGCAGGCGGCTCTTGACGTCGTCCAGCACGTTCAGCACCAGGTGGTTCTTGGTCCAGCTCGAGCCGGCCAGCGAGGTGGTGTCGGTCGGGGCGAACAGGACCTGGAAGTCGCGCTTGCCGGCAATGAAGTCATCCAGCCGGGTGATCAACAGCGAACCGGCGGTGTAGGTCTTGCCGCCGACGGTCCACGGCTCGCGCAGCTCCAGGGTGAGCCACTGCCTGCGCAGGCTCTTTTCGGCCGAATTCGGCGCGTCGATCTTGGTCAGCGTGCCGTCGTCGGCACGCAGGTACAGCTCGTTGTTGTAGAACGCCAGGGTGCGGCTGACCAGATTGCGCTCGTAGCCCGGCGTGTCGTCATGCAGGGCGGCGATGTACATGTCGTCGGCCTTGCCTTCATACACCACGCTGGCACTGCTCATCGGCGTGCCACGCTTCCACAGCTTGGCCACGCGCGGGTAGCCGGAGGTGGTCATGCTGCCGTCGCCGAAGTCGGTGTAGACGAACACCGTGTCGCGGTTGATCCAGCCCAGGCCGCCCTTGGATTCGGGGCGGAAGAAGCCGTCCTTGATCCAGCTCTTGCTGGTCAGGTCGAACTCACGGGTGACGTCGGCATCGGCACCGCCGCGCGACAGCGCGATCAGGCAGCGGCTGTAGTCCGGACGCAGGCACTCGGCCCCGTGCCATACCCAGTTTTCGCCTTCGGCCTTGTTCAACGCATCCAGGTCGAGCACGGTTTCCCACTTCGGAGCCGGTTTGCGGTACTCGTCCAGCGTGGTGCGTCGCCACAGACCGCGTTCGTGCTGCTTGTCCTTCCAGAAGTTGTAGTAGTAATCACCAATCTTCTGCACGCCGGGAATCTTGGCGTCCGAATCAAGCACCTCGCGGATGCTCGCTTCCATCTGCTTGAAGGCCGGGGTCTGGGCCAGGCGGCCCTCGGACTTGGCGTTCTGCTGCTTGACCCAGTCCAACGACTTCTCGCCGGTGACGTCTTCCAGCCAGGCGTACGGATCGGCGGGGGACTCAGCGGCCATGGCGGCTCCTGCCGCACCAGCGGACATCAGACCTGCCACCAGGCAGGCGGAAGCGAATCGGGACATTGCGGCTCCAGGCGGTCATATCCCCCCGACGCTATCACACCGGCTGGCTGGCTCCCCCCTGTCGAAGGTCAGGGCGGCTGCGCCGTACCCGCACGCGGTTGCGCCGGCGGGCCTGCGGGCCGCGCCGGCGCGTGCCCTGCCGGGCCAGCAGCGACGCCGGCAGGCGGAACCGGTACAACGCCCACCAGGCCAGAAGCGGCATGCCCACCAGCCACATCGGCAGCCAGCCCAGCCACTGGGTGTGGCCGCGCGCGGCCGGCCATACCAGCACCAGTGCCAGCCCGGCCAGCGCCACCTGGCGCACGGCGCGCAGCACCTGCGGATGCGGGGCGTCCAGCGGCCGGGGACGTGAAGGTGAACGCGGGGAACGACGCGAAGAAGACAGGGACATGACACAGCTCCGTGCGAAAGTGATGCGCCACCTTGCCCTGCCCCGATCTCACAGACTGCGACCTTTTTGCGCAATCGGCCACATTGATGCAACGACCGCCATTGACGTTCTTCGCCGTCTTACCCACCATGCCCCTGCACGCCTCTGGAGCCCGCCACCGCATGTCCTCGAACCGCCCGCTTCGCGCTGTCCTGCTGATCTCGCTGGTGTCGTTGTTGTCCGCCTGCGCGTTCGGTGACGCCAAGCCGACGCCGCCGCCGGAGGTGACCACCGGTCCGGGCGCGCCGATCGACCTGCAGCGCTTCATGGGTACCTGGTATGTGATCGGGCGGGTCCCGAACCCGGTCGAGCGCGGCCATGTGGCCAGCGTCAACGAGTACTCCCTGCGCGGCGACCAGAAGGTTTCGATCACCTATCGCTATCGCGACGGCTTCTCGCAGCCGCTGCAGGAGCTGACCGTCCGCGCTTCGGTGGACGAGAAGAGCGGCAACCACAACTGGCGTACCTGGTTCTACAAGGTAGTGCCCACCCACACCCGCGTGCTGGAAGTGGCCCCGGACTATTCCTGGGCGATGCTCGGCTACCCCGGCCGCGAGATGGCATGGATCTTTGCCCGCCAGCCAGACATGGACAAGGACCTGTACAAGGAACTCGCCACCCGCCTGCGCGACCAGTACGGGGTCAACACCGACAAGCTCAAGCGCGTGCCGCAGCACAAGGAGCAGGTGGACCGGCTGGGCTTTGAGGTGCCGAACGTCCGCTAAGGGGTCAAGCCGCCACCCGCGGCTGTACGCGGCTTTCGATTTCCGGCCAGGTGGCCAGCGTCTTCAGGTCATACTCGGCCTGCAGTGCCAGCCATGACGCCGCGTCACCGCCAAAGTGGCGCGCGAGCCGGGCCGCCGTATCGGCGGTGATGCCTCGGGTTTCATGCACGATGGCGTGTAGACGCGTGGCGGGCACATCCAGTGCCCTCGCCAGCGCATTGATGCTCAAGGCCAGCGGCAGCAGGAATTCTTCCCGCAGGACCTCCCCCGGATGAATGGCCCGTAGCTTGTTGGTAGGACGGCTCATGGTTGGCACCTCAGTGGTAGTCAACGATCTCGACATCGCAGGCACCGGCATCGGCCCATACGAAGCACACCCGCCATTGCGCATTGATACGGATGCTGTGCTGTCCGCGCCGATTGCCAGACAACGCCTCCAGTCGGTTTCCTGGCGGACTGCGCAGAAAGTCCAGGGACTTCGCCGAATCGAGCATCTGCAGCTTGCGCTCGGCCGCTGCACGGAAGTTGCGGAACGGCCGAGGGCATTGGCCTTCGAACAAGGATTGCGTGCGGCGGCAGCGAAACGACTGAATCATTCCGAACAACGTATTACGCCAGACGAAATATAACACCGACAGCGGTCACGGTATAGGCAACATCAATCGCCAACCCGGTGACCCAAGCGTCAGTCTGCGTTACTTCCGGGTATAACGCGTCACCAGCCAGTCGCCGAGCATCTGCAGCACCTGCACCAGCACCAGCAGCAGGACCACGGTGACCAGGGCCACGTCGGTGTGCGAGCGCTGGTAGCCGTCGCGGAAGGCCAGGTCGCCCAGGCCACCGGAGCCGATCGCCCCGCCCATCGCGGTGAAGCCGATCAGCGCAATCACGGTCACCGTGGCCCCGGCGATCAGCCCGGGCCTTGCTTCGGGCAGCAGCACCCGCGTGACCAGCTGCCAGGTGGTCGCGCCCATCGCCTGGCTTGCCTCGATCACACCGCGATCCACTTCGCGCAGCGCGGTTTCCACCAGGCGGGCGTAGAACGGGGCCGCACCGATCACCAGCGGCACGATCGCCCCGCGCACGCCCAGCGAGGTGCCCATCAGCCACAGCGTGATCGGAATCAGCACGATCATCAGGATGATGAAAGGCACGGAGCGCAGCAGGTTGATCACCAGCGCCAGCGCGCCGTACAGCACCGGCTTGCGGTGCAGCTGCGGAGAGCCGGTGAGGAACAGCAGCACGCCCAACGGCAGGCCGATCAGCAGGGTCAGCGGCAGCGACCCGCCCAGCATCAGCAGCGTGTCAAGCGTGGCCTGGCCGATGTCCGCCCACTTGGCGGCATCCAGATGACGGAAGAAGCCGTCGGCAGCAGCAACAAGGTTCATCGGCGCAGTTCCTCCACGTGAACGCCCGCCGCCACGAACCCGGCCTGCGCGGCCTGCACGTCGCCACCGACCAGCGACACCGTCAGCTGGCCGTACGGGGTGTCCTTGATGCGGTCGATGCGCCCGGACAGGATGTTGTAGTCCACGCCGGTATCGCGCGCGATGCGCCCCAGCAATGGTTCGTAGGTGTCGCCGCCGAGGAAGGTCAGGCGCACGATGCGCCCGGCCACGGCTTCGAAGTCCTTGTGCAGCACGCCTTCGTCGATGTGCTCGGACTCGCTGACAAAGCGGCGCGTGGTCGGGTGCTGCGGGTGCAGGAACACCTCGGTGACCGGCCCGGTTTCGACCAGCGCGCCGGCATCCAGCACCGCCACGCGGTCGCAGACGCGGCGGATCACGTCCATCTCGTGGGTGATCAGCACGATGGTGAGGCCCAGCTCACGGTTGATCTGGCCCAGCAGGTTCAGCACCGACGCGGTGGTCTGCGGGTCCAGCGCACTGGTGGCCTCGTCACACAACAGGATCTGCGGGCGGGTCGCCAGGGCGCGGGCGATGCCCACGCGCTGCTTCTGGCCGCCGCTCAGCTGCGCCGGGAACTTGTTGGCATGCGCTTCCAGGCCCACGGTGTGCAGCAGTTCGGCCACGCGCGCGTCGATCTCGGCACGCGGGGTGCCGGCCAGCTCCAGCGGAAACGCCACGTTGGCGGCCACCGTGCGCGAGGACAGCAGGTTGAAGTGCTGGAAGATCATGCCGATGCGCCGGCGCAGCGCGCGCAGCCCGTCAGCATCCAGCGCGGTCACGTCCTCGCCATTGATCAGCAGGCGGCCGCCGCTGGGTTCTTCCAGCCGGTTGATCAGGCGGATCAGGGTCGACTTGCCCGCGCCGGAATGGCCAATGATGCCGAACACCTCCCCGGCCTCGATGGTCAGGTCCAGCGGCTGCAGCGCGGCGATCGCGCGGCCGCCGACGGCATAGGATTTGTGCAGGCGCTGGAACTCGATCACGTGGCGATCAACCGGGCATCGACGGGAGGGGGCGTGCAGCCTACCAGCGCGGGACGGCCCTGGCCCGCGCGGCAATGCCGAATCATATTCCGTTTGCTTATAAGGTGAGGTCTTCGCCTGCCGGGCGGCCCTTACGGGTGGTCCAGCGGGGCCGGAGCCGCCACCTTTCGGACCCGCTCCCGGTGCAGCAGGTACAGCCCGGAGGCGACGATGATGGCCCCGCCCAGCCAGGTGTAGCCATCGGGCAGCACGCCCCAGAACAGCACGTCCCAGCCGATCACCCAGACCAGGCCGGTGTATTCCAGGGGCGCGATCAACGAGGCTTCGCCCAGCTGGAAGGCCCGGGTCAGGGCCACCTGCCCGGCTGCGCCGGCCAGCCCCATGCCTGCAATCAGGCCGGCGTGTCCCCACTGCAGCGGCCGCCAGTCCGGAATCGCCAGCAGGCCGGCACCGAGCGCCAGCAGGGCCAGGAACCAGACCACCATCGACTGCGGGGTGTCGGTCCGGGTCAGCATGCTGACCGTGATCGCGGCCACGGCGTAGGCAGTGGCTGCCAACAGCACCATCAGCCCCGGCACGGAAATGAACCCGTCCACGCCCGGGCGCAGTACCACCAGCACGCCGACCAGGCCGATGCCGATCGCCACCCAACGCCGCGGACCGACCGTTTCACCCAGCAGCGGCACCGACAACGCCGCGATCAGCAGCGGAGCCACGAAATAGATGGTGTAGGCCGTGGAAAGCGGCAGGCTGCGCAGGGCGAACACGAAGCAGCCGATCATGGTCATGCCGAGCAGGCCGCGCAGCAGGTGCAGGCCCCAGCGCACCGGGACCAGCGAGCGCGGACCGGCCGTGGCCAGCACCCACACCAGCACGAACGGCAACGAGGCCGCCCCGCGCAGGAAGGTCACCTGCAAGGTGGCGTAGCTGCTGGACAGCTGTTTCATGCCGGCGTCCATCAGCGAAAAGCAGGCCACCGCGGCCAGCATCCAGAAGACGGCCCGGGTCGGGGACTTGAGCGTGTTCATGGCCCATTATCGCCGGCCTTGGCGGGCCGTCCATGCCCGGGCGGTTAGAATGGCCGCTTCTTCTGCTGGAGTATGCCCATGCCGTCATTTGACGTCGTTTCCGAAGTCGACACCCACGAGCTGACCAATGCCGTCGACCAGGCCAACCGCGAGCTGTCCACCCGCTTCGACTTCAAGGGCGTGGATGCCAAGTTCGTGCTGGAAGACAGCGTGATCAAGCAGAGCGCGCCCAGCGAGTTCCAGCTGGAGCAGATGACGGTGATCCTGCGCCAGCGCTTGACCGCGCGCAAGATCGATGCCGGTTGCCTGGAGTTCGGCGACATCCTGACCAATCTGGGCGGTGCCCGCCAGGACGTCACCGTGAAACAGGGCATCGAACAGAAGATCGCCAAGAAGATCGCGGCCAAGCTCAAGGAAGCCAAGCTCAAGGTGGAAAGCCAGATCAACGGCGACAAGCTGCGCGTAACCGGCAAGAAGCGCGATGACCTGCAGGATGCGATTGCCCTGCTGAAGAAGGAAAACTTCGAGATTCCGCTGCAGTTCGATAACTTCCGTGATTGAGATGAACGACATCCCCGATCCCATCGCAGACACCCGCAAGTGGCTCGAGAACATCGTGATCGGGCTGAACCTGTGCCCGTTCGCCAAAGCGGTGTACGTGAAGGAACAGGTGCGCTTCGTCCTCAGCGACGCCACCACGCCCGAAGCACTGCTGGAAGAACTGGCCGAGGAACTGGTGCTGCTGCGTGACACCCCGGCCGAACAGATCGACACCACCTTGATCGTGCATCCGGAGGTCCTCACCGACTTCCTGGACTACAACGACTTCCTCGACAACGCCGACGCCGCGATCGAAGCGCTGGACCTGCAGGGCATCCTGCAGGTGGCCAGCTTCCATCCGCAGTACCAGTTCGCCGGCGTGGCACCGGACGACGTCAGCAACTACACCAACCGCGCGCCCTACCCCATCCTGCACCTGCTGCGCGAAGACAGCGTGGAACGCGCAGTGGCGGCGTTCCCGGACCCCGATGTGATCGTGGAACGCAACATCGCCACGCTCGACAAACTGGGCGTGGAGGGCTGGACGCGCCTGCTCGGCCGCAAGGACACCCCGCCATGCCACTGACCCCGCCCATTGCCGACTGGCCCGCACAACCGCTGCGCGACCGCGTGGTGGTGGTGACCGGCGGTGCGCAGGGCGTGGGCCGTGGCATTGCACAGGCCGTGCTCGGTGCCGGCGGCAGCGTGGTGATCGCCGACCTGGATGCCGATGCCGGCAAGGCCTGCCTGAAGGAATGGAACCTGCCCGAACGCGCCGCGTTCCAGCGCGCGGACGTGGCCAGCGAACGCAGCGTGCAGGCATTGGTGAAGGCCACGCTCAAACGTTTCGGTCGCATCGACGGGCTGGTCAACAACGCCGGCATCGCCAGCGCACACGGCACGCCGCTCGCGGACATGTCGATGGCCGAATGGCAGCGCCGGCTGTCCAGCCTGCATGGCGCGTTCCTGTGCAGCAAGCACGCCCTGCCCGCGTTGAATGCGCAAGGCGGTGCAATCATCAACATCGCCTCGACCCGCGCCTGGCAATCCGAAGCGAACAGTGAAGCCTATGCCGCCGCCAAAGGGGGGCTGGTGGCCTTCACCCATGCACTGGCGATCAGTGCCGGGCCGAAGGTACGCGTGAACAGCATAAGCCCTGGCTGGATTACCACCGATGCATGGCAGGCCCCCTCACGCCGACGCACGCCGAAGCTGTCGCGGCGCGATCATGCGCAGCATGCGGTGGGACGCGTGGGCCAGCCCGGGGACATCGGCGCACTGGCGGTATTCCTGCTGTCGGACCAGGCCGGCTTCATCACCGGCCAGGACCATATCGTCGATGGCGGCATGAGCCGCACGATGATCTACGAAGAATAGGTGGCGTGGGCCGGCCAACGGCCGGCGCTACCGGATGCGGTACCGTCACCCCGCCATGCCGTTATGGCGCAGCAGCGCATCGACCGTCGGCGCACGCCCACGGAACGCCGCGAAGTTCTCTGCCGCACTCCGGCTTCCCCCGCGCGACAGCACCTCATCGCGGAAGCGCTTGCCGGTCTCCGCCACCTGTCCAGGCGCTTCCTCGAACGCGGCATAGGCATCCGCGCTCAGCACTTCAGCCCACTTGTAGCTGTAGTACCCGGCCGCATAACCGCCGGCGAAGATATGGCTGAACTGATGCGGGAAGCGGTTCCACGCCGGCGGCCGGTTCACCGCGACCTCGTCGCGCACGCGCTCCAGCAACTGCAGCACGCTGTCCTGCGCGGGCTGGTATTGGCTGTGCAACTGCATGTCAAACAGCGCGAATTCCAGCTGACGTACGGTGAACATGCCGCTCTGGAAGTTGCGCGCCGCCAGCATCCGGTCAAACAGCGCGCGCGGTAGCGGTTCGCCGCTGTCCACGTGCGCGGTCATCGCCTGCACGCGGTCCCACTCCCAGCAGAAATTCTCCATGAACTGGCTGGGCAGTTCGACCGCGTCCCATTCCACCCCATTGATGCCGGCCACGCCAAGCTCGCCTACGCGGGTCAGCAGCTGGTGCAGGCCATGGCCCATTTCATGGAACAGCGTGGTCACTTCATCATGGCTGAAAGTGGCGGGCTTGCCATCGCTGCCACGTCCGAAGTTGCAGACCAGGTACACCAGCGGCGTCTGCACACCGTGGGCGGTATCGCGGCGATTGCGGCAGTCGTCCATCCAGGCACCGCCGCGCTTGCCTTCGCGTGCGTACAGATCCAGATAGAACTGACCGACCAGTCCGCCCTGCGCGTCCACCACGCGGTAGAAGCGCACGTCCGGATGCCACACCGGTGCCACGTCCGGCTGGACCTCCAGCCCGTAGAGGCTGCGGATGACACTGAACAACCCGTCCAGCACCTTGGGTTCGGTGAAGTACTGCTTCACTTCCTGCGCGGAATAGCTGTAACGGGCCTGCTTCAGCTTTTCACTGGCATAGGCCAGGTCCCAGGCTTCCAGCGTTTCCAGACCCAGTTCGTCGCGGGCGAACGCTTCCAGTTCGGCACGGTCGCGCTGGGCGTACGGCTTGGCGCGTGCAGCCAGGTCCCGCAGGAAGGCCAGCACCTGCGCCGCGTCGTCGGCCATCTTGGTGGCAATGGAGTACTCGGCATAGTTGGCAAAGCCGAGCAGTGTCGCCAGCTCGGCGCGCAGCGCCAGCACCCGGTCGATGTTGCCGCTGTTGTCCAGCGCGCTGTCGCCGAACTCGGAGGCACGCAATGCGTTGGCGCGATACAGCGCCTCACGCAACGGGCGATGCGACGCATAGGTCTGCACCGGCAGGTAGCACGGCATCTGCAGGGTGAGCTTCCACCCGGCCTTGCCGTCTTTCTCCGCACCCGCACGGGCGGCGGCCACCACGTCCTCAGGCAGGCCCACCAGCTCGGCGGCGTCTTCGACGATCAGCGACCACGCGTCGGTGGCATCCAGCACGTTCTGCGAGAACTTCGCCGACAACGCCGACAGTTCCTCGCGGATGGCGCTGTAACGCGCCTTGCCGGCGTCATCCAGCTCGGCACCGCCCAGACGGAAATCGCGCACCGCGTTGTCCAGCACCTTGCGCTGGGCAACGTCGAAGTGCGCGGCTTCGGCACTGGCCGCCAGCGCGCGGTACTGCTGGAACAACGTCAGATTCTGGCCCAGCGCGCTGCCGAAGCGGGTCACCTTGGGCAGATTGGCGTTGTAGGCTTCGCGCAGCTCCGGCGTGTTCACCACGCCCTGCAGGTGCCCGACCTGGCCCCAGGCCCGCCAGAGGCGCTCGGTGGCATCGTCCAGCGGCACCACGAACGTCTCCCAGGTGACCGGGCTCACTGTTTCAGCCTGCTTCACCACTGCTTCGGCCTGCTCCAGCAGGGCATCGATCGCCGGGGCGATGTGCGCGGGCTGGATGGCATCGAAACGCGGCAGGCCCGAGAAATCGAGCAGCGGATTGGCAGGGGTCACAGGCATCTCCAGACAGCGGGTCAATGCACACGATATGGCACTGGGTACGGGCAGGCACAAGGCCCGGATGCATCCTTTTCACATTCATTCACGCCCGGACCACGTCGGGCGGACGAGGCTGAAGACCCAACGAACGCTTTCCCCGGAGGGTTCATGGACGCGGTTCAGGCCATTGCACCGCCTTTCGCCCTGCTCGCCACTGCCAGCCCGCGCGAGCTGGACTGGATTGCCGCCCTCGGCAGAAGTGCCGAACACGCACGACACCGCGAGGCGCTGGAACAGGTGCTGGGTGCGCAGCACGGCAGGCTGCACGAGGACCAGATGTGGTTTCCTTACGAGGTGATCGAACGCGGTGCCATGCAGTGCGAAATCGGGCACGAGCGCGAGTTCGTGCTGTGCACGCTGCTGGTGTTCATTGCCGCTCAGGCGGACCAGGCGGACGTGGACCTGGACCTGCACTTCGACGATCACGCGACCGCCTATGAGGATCTGCCGCCGGTACTGCGGGATGTGGTGCTGGATGCCTACGAGGCCAGCCGCGCGGCGTAGAGCCGGGCTCTGCCCGGCTCAGCGGGGCAAGCCCCGCTCTACGTAATCACGAGCCCCGCGTTACGGACCTCAATACAGCGGCTGCAACGACGCCTCCGCCAACGCCGGCAGCACCTGCCCGTTCACCGCAGCCGCAATGACCGCATCCGGGGCATCCACCTCGATACCCTGCCGCGAATACCACTCCGGGTTGTAGTAGCTGTGCGCGTAGCGCTCGCCGCTGTCGCACAGGATGGTGACGATGGACCCGCTGCGCCCGGCCCGGCGCATCTGCTGGGCGACATGCAGCACGCCGATGAAATTGGTACCGGTGGACCCGCCCACGCGGCGGCCCAACTGGCGGGTGACATGCCGCATGGCGGCCAGGCTGAGGGCATCGGGCACCTTCACCATGGCATCCACGCAGGTTGGAATGAAGCTGGATTCCACGCGGGGGCGACCAATGCCCTCCACCCGCGAACCGCCGGCACAGGTAAGCTCGCGCCACGGCTCGCCGGCGAGTGCCGCACAGTAGCCATCGTAGAACACCGAGATTTCCGGGTCCGCACACAGAATGCGGGTGTCATGCCGGCGGTAGCTCACGTAACGACCCAGCGTAGCCGCGGTACCGCCGGTGCCGGGACTGCAGACGATCCACTCCGGTACCGGATGCGGCTCTTCGGCCATCTGCTTGAAGATGGATTCGGCGATGTTGTTGTTGGCACGCCAGTCGGTCGCCCGCTCGGCGTAGGTGAACTGGTCCATGAAGTGGCCGCCGGTTTCGCGTGCCAGCCGCTCCGATTCGCAGTTCAGGTCGCAGGCGCGTTCCACCAGATGGCAACGGCCACCGTGGAACTCGATGGCGGCAATCTTTTCCGGCGACGTACTGGCCGGAATCACGGCGATGAACGGCACGCCCAGCAGGCGCGCGAAATACGCTTCCGACACCGCCGTGGACCCGCTGGAGGCCTCGATCACCGGTCGCCCTTCACGCAGCCAACCGTTGGCCAGCGCATACAGGAACAGCGAGCGCGCCAGGCGGTGCTTCAGGCTGCCGGTGGGATGGCTGGATTCGTCTTTGAAGTACAGCTCGATGCCCGGATAGCCCGGCAGATCCATCGGGATCAGGTGGGTGTCAGCCGAACGGTTGAAATCGGCTTCGATCTTGCGGATGGCTGCGGCCACCCATTCACGCTGCGACATGTCGACGAACAGTCAAGGAGATGCTGCATTCTACGTCGCCTTGCCACCGGGCCGCTAAACTGAACGGCCTGACGTTTCGTTTTCATGCCCCCGAGGACCCTCATGACCCTTGCCTTCCAGTCACAGCCCGGCGTGGCTGCCCAGCCGCCGGCCGAAACCACCGGTTTCGTTTTCAACCACACCATGCTGCGGGTGAAGGACATCACCGCCTCGCTGGACTTCTACACCCGGGTGCTGGGCTTCCAGCTGCTGGACCAGCGCGACTTCCCGGAAGCGCAGTTCAGCCTGTACTTCCTGGCCCTGCTGCCGGCAGGCACCGCCATCCCGGAAGGCGACGACGCCCGCCGCGTGTGGATGGCCGGCATTCCCGGCGTGCTCGAACTCACCCACAACCACGGCACCGAGAAGCAGGACGGCCCGGTGTACCACGACGGCAACTCAGATCCGCGCGGCTTCGGCCACATCTGCGTGTCGGTGCCGGACATCAAGGCGGCCTGCCAGCGCTTCGATGACTTGAAGGTGCCCTACCAGAAGCGTCTGGAAGACGGCCGCATGAAGCATCTGGCCTTCATCAAGGACCCGGACGGCTACTGGGTGGAGATCATCTCCAACACCCCGGTGGCCTGAAGCCGGGCGGGCGACGGCGTGCTGCCGTCGCCCACAGCGGCTGAACGACTGCACTGCTATACCTGCCCGTTCTTCCCAATGAAGGACCCGGCATGGAAACCATGGAACTGCATCGCGGCCGCCTGATCGACCACATCCAGCTGGTGGTGCGCGACCTGCCCGCCAGCCGCCGCTTCTACCAGGCGGTGTTCGACAGCATCGGCATCCCGGTGGCAGGCGAAGGCGAGGATTACTTCTGGGCCGATGAACTGTTCATTTCGACCGCCAGCAGTGCGGCGGCCGCCGGTGAGCTGACCGGGCGGCATCATCTGGCGTTCCAGGCGCGTGATGCGGCGACGGTGGATGCGTTTCACGCCGCTGCGATTGCGGCAGGTGGGAAGGACAATGGTGCGCCGGGTGAGCGGCCGTATCATCCCGGGTATTACGGTGCGTTTGTGCTGGACCCGGATGGGAACAACATTGAAGTGGTGTATCACGGGCCGGCAACGTACAGCGCCGATTCGGTGAAGGTCAGCTTTTGAGGCGCGTGTTGGGCGTTGCCTCGTTTGCGGTCATGCCCCAATGAACGCGGTGGTGTGATCGGTGGTCGACTGTCGTGCGACCCTACCGGTCCCAACCCAACCGGACACCCGGCATACGCCGGGCACGCCGGGATGACGGCGCGGCCGCGGATGTCCGGACTGGCTGGGCTGCCTTGGGGTCGTGGGCTGGTAGCGTCGGTCGACAGACGACGACCGATAACGCCCATCGCCCCTTTAACGCATGGCCCCCTACCGAAGGAGTCCCCTGAACCCTTCAGCCACCCACACACCCAGTCTCACACATTGAGACCAAACGCCCCTACCGTGCGCGCATGGAAACGCTGCGCAAACTCGCCATCCTCGCCGACGCCGCCAAATACGATGCTTCCTGCGCCTCCAGCGGCGCAGGCAAGCGCGATTCGCGTGCCAGCGGCGGCATCGGCAGCACCGATGGCCCCGGCATCTGCCACAGCTACACCCCCGACGGCCGCTGTGTTTCCCTGCTGAAGATCCTGCTCACCAACTTCTGCATCTACGACTGCGCGTATTGCGTGAACCGCGTCTCCAGCAATGTGCAGCGCGCCCGCTTCACGGTCGAAGAGGTGGTCGCGCTGACCCTGGACTTCTACAAGCGCAACTACATCGAAGGCCTGTTCCTTTCCAGTGGCATCATCCGCAACGCCGACTACACCATGGAACAGATGGTCGAAGTGGCGCGCCAGCTGCGCGAGGAGCACCGTTTCAACGGCTACATCCACCTCAAAACGATTCCAGAAGCCTCACCCGAGCTTCTGGCCGCAGCCGGCCGCCATGCCGACCGCCTGTCCATCAATGTGGAGCTTCCCACGGAAGCCGGCCTGGCCAGCTTTGCGCCAGAGAAGTCCATGCCCTCGATTCGCAGCGCGATGGGTGAACTGCGCTGGCGCATCGAGGAAGCCAAGGAGGCCAAGACCGCTGCCCCGGCCACCACCGCACCGGGTGCCACGCCGACCGCCAAAGCGCCCCGACGCCGCCCCCGCGCACCCCGCTTCGCCCCTGCCGGCCAAAGCACGCAGATGATCGTCGGTGCCGACGGAGCCAGCGACCAGCAGATCCTCACCGCCGCCGACAGCCTGTACGGCAACTACCGCATGCGCCGGGTGTACTACTCCGCCTTCAGCCCGATTCCCGACGCCAGTCGCCTCCTGCCGGTGCAGGCACCGCCGCTCGCACGCGAGCACCGGCTCTACCAGGCCGACTGGCTGCTGCGCTTTTACGGCTACGGCGTGGAAGAGATCACCGACACCACCCAGGGGGGCATGCTCGATCTGGACATCGACCCGAAGATGGCCTGGGCGATCCGCCATCCCGAGCGCTTCCCGGTGGATCTCAACCGCGCGCCGAAGGAAATGCTGCTGCGGGTTCCGGGCCTGGGCGTGCGCAATGTGAAGCGCGTACTGATGGCACGTCGCCACGGCCGCCTGCGCGTGGCCGACGTCGCACGCCTGCGCGCGCCGATGAGCAAACTGCTGCCGTTCGTGCAGCTGGCCGACCATCATCCGCGCAACGCGCTGGACAATCCGGGCGCGCTGCGCGCTCGTCTGGCCCCACCGCCGAAGCAGGCCTCGTTGTTTGACGCATTGGCCAGCTGAGATGGATCGCTGGAGCGTGCGGGTCGATCCGCCGTGGTCGCTGGAGGCGTGGCGCAGTGCCGCGCGCCTCGCCTTGCAGGGCGAGGTCGCCCCGGAACAGCTGGACTGGCTGCAGGGCGATGCAGGTGGGCTGCTGGACGCGCCCTCGTTGGCGCAGGCCACGCCTTCCGCATCGGCGACCACCGTCGCGGTGCCGAAAGACTTCGTCGAGCTGGCCGCCACCTGCCTGTGTCACCGCGATCCGCAGCGCATGCCGCTGCTGTACCGCATGCTGTGGCGCATCACCCACGGCGAGCGTGCTCTGCTGTCCAACCCTGCCGACCCGGACGTCATCCGCGCCATGGCACTGGCCCAGGCGGTTCGCCGCGACAGCCACAAGATGAAGGCGTTCGTGCGCTTTCGCGAAGTGCCCGGTACGCCGGACGCGTTCATCGCCTGGTTCGAACCGGATCATCACATCGTGGATCGCGTCGCGCCCTTTTTCCAGCGCCGCTTCACCGGCATGCGCTGGTCGATTCTGACGCCTTACCGCAGCGTCCATTGGGACGGGCAACAGCTGGCCTTCGGACCGGGCGCACAGCGCAGCGACGCGCCTGCGGAAGACGCGCGCGAGGAGCTGTGGCGCACCTACTACGCGCACATCTTCAACCCCGCGCGCTTGAACACGCGGATGATGCAGCAGGAGATGCCGGCCAGGTACTGGAAGCACCTGCCGGAAGCATCGCTGTTACCCACGCTGGTGCGCGACGCCGGCGACCGGGTGCAGGAAATGCACGACCGCCAGGCGCAGGCACCGCAGCGGCGCATTCCCGCCCGCCCCATCCCGCTGCGCCAGCCGGCCACGGCGCGTGGCGATGACCTGGACAGCCTGCGCAACGCGGCGGCGAGCTGCCGCCAATGTCCGTTATGGGAACCCGCCACCCAGACCGTGTTTGGCGAGGGCCCGCGCGATGCGCAGGTCATGCTGGTCGGCGAGCAGCCCGGTGACGCCGAAGACCTCAGCGGCCATCCGTTTGTCGGCCCGGCCGGCCAGCTGCTCAACCGGGCACTGCAGGCGCTGGGCATTGATCGCAGCACGCTCTATCTCACCAACGCGGTGAAGCACTTCCGGTTTGAACGGCGTGGCAAGAAGCGCATCCATTCCAAGCCACAGGTGACCCACATCAATGCCTGCAGACCGTGGCTGCTGGCCGAGATCGAGCAGGTGAGCCCGAAGGTGATCGTGTGCCTGGGAGCGAGTGCGGCGCGCGCGGTGTTTGGCAGCGGGTTCAACCTGAGCCGTGATCGGGGGCGCTGGCATACGCTGGAAGATGGCACGCGCGGGTTTGCGACCGTGCACCCCTCGTGGGTGCTGCGGCAGGAGATGGGGAAGCGCGAGGAGGCCTATCAGCTGTTGGTAGGCGATCTGCAGGCACTTCGCGCCCCATCCTCCCCACCGTGAATCGGTGTAGATGCAGAAACGCCGGGCAGGTGCCCGGCGTTCTGATCTCTGCGCATGCTCCAATCAGAAGCGCGCGCGCACGCTGAACATCACATTGCGCGGATCGGCATAGTAGGTATTGAAGGTGTTCGGACCGTACTTGCGGAAGTAGCTCTTGTCGAACAGGTTGTTGACGTTGAGCTGCAGGCTGATCGTTTCGGACAGGTCGTAGCCCGCCATCACGCCATAGACCGCATACCCGCCCTGGCGCGAGGTAACTCCACGCGAGGTCACGTAGGTCTCGCTCTGGGCCTGCACCGACGCGCCTGCGCGGAGCTTGTCCAGCGCACCGGGGAACCGGTAGCTGGTGGACAGGCGAAGCAGGTGGCGTGGGTCGGCCGAACGCAGCGGCTGGCCGAGATTGGCGGCGCTGGCGTCGCGCAGATACTCGGTGCGGGTGTTGGTGTAGCCGGCCATCATCTGCCAGCCTTCGGTCAGCTGGCCGCTGACCTCCGCTTCCCAACCGTGGCTGCGGGTCTTGCCACCGTCCACCTTGCAGTAGCCGGTGGTGTAGTACGGCAGGCATGGGTTGGCGCTGGCAGTGTCGTCCATCGCACGACCCACGTTGTTGATGCGGAACGCCGACAGCGCTGCATTCAACCGGCCGGCGAAGAACTCACCCTTGATACCTGCTTCGTAGTCCTGGCCGGTGACCGGCTTCAACAACTGGCCGTCGGCCTGGTAGGCATTCTGTGGAACGAAGATTTCGCTGTAGCTGGCATACAGGCTCAGGGTGGAGCTCAGGTCATACACCAGGCCCGCATACGGCATGAACTCACGGTCCACGCTGTAGTTGCTGGACGGACTGGTCGGCACGCTGTACTCCCACCAGTTCAGGCGCGCGCCCACCAAGGCGGTCAGCGGGTCGGTGATCGACACACGCGCTACCGCGAACACGCCCTTCTGTTGCGTCTCGTTGTTGATGCCACCGTAGTAGGTGCCCACGTCGCCCTCCTGTGGCGGCGCGTAGCTGGTGTACGGGTCCCAGGTGCGCGCGTCGACGTTGCGCATGCGGTTGATGCCCCAGTAGCCGGACGAGTTGGCAGTCTTCACGTTGCGGCCTTCCGCGCCCACGGTCAGCTGATGGGTGCGTCCGAACAGCTCGATCGGACCTTCGGCGACGAAGTTGACGGCGTTCTGGTGGCTGCCGGCGGGCCCGTAGATGGCCGTGTCAACGTCAACCAGGTACGGATTGCTGGTGTTGGAGCGCGAGAACGACGTCTGGATGAACGGACCGTTGTAGCCGAAGCGGGTAAACGCATAGCTCAGCGCGGTGCGCCAGCCACTGTCGAAGCGGTGTTCCAGCGACAGGAATGCCTGCTGATTGTAACGATTCCACTGATTCCACGACGCGCCCAGGTACGTACTGCGCGGCAGGTCCAGCGCGCGACCGTCGAAATCACTGGGCATGCCACCCCAGGAGCCGGTGGCGTCCAGGTCGGTCTGCTGCAGGCTGGCGGTAAGCAGCGTGGACTCGGTCAGGTCGGCTTCGATCACGCCGTAGACGGTGCGCTTTTCTTCCTCGCGCGCCTTCTGGAAGAAATCCTTTTCGTCATACGCGGCCACCAGGCGGCCACGCACCGTGCCGGCGCTGTTGAGCGGGCCGGACACGTCGGCCTCGGCGCGGCGACGGTCCCAGCTGCCCAGGCTCAGCGCGCCGCTGGCCTGGAAGGTTTCAGTCGGACGCTTGCGCGCCATGTTGACCGTCGCCGACGGGTTACCCGCACCCTTCAGCAGGCCAGCGGCACCGCGCAGGATTTCCACACGGTCGAGCACCGCGGTATCGGGCTGGATGAACACCGAACCGGACTGGTCAATCGACAGGCCATCAATCTGCAACGCGTCAATGGAAAAGCCGCGCGAGAAGTAGGTCACGCGCTCGCTGTCGACGTAATCGACGGTGACGCCGGGGGTGTTCTGCAGCACATCGTGCAGGTCCAGCAGAGCGCGATCATCCAGCAGCTGGCGGGAAATCACCGTGACCGGCTGCGGGGTCTGGCGGATGCTCTGCACGCCCTTGAACAGCGTGGTCGCTTTGGCACCGTAGTTGCCGGAGCCTTCTGTATTGGCATCGCGGTTGGCCCGCACATTCAACGTGTCCAGGGTCTGCGCCTGGTCCGCCTCGGCGGCCAATCCATCAGCAAACGCCGGGGTGGCGGCAAGCAGGGCCAGGGACAGCGCGCTCATGCGCAGTGCCGGCAGACGCGTGAAGGGCACGCGGGCCGGGTTCAATAAGGGGGAAGGCATCAAGCGTAACTCCTGACGGGAAAGCGGTGACCGCATTGGCCAGCGCTGCGTCAGTCGAAAGGCCACCAATGCAAATGAGTTGCAATTGCAGGCATTATCGGGTTGCCTTCAGGAATGTGCAAGTTCTGTTAAGGCACCAATACCCCCCCACCCTCCCGCCGTCTCGGTATACGCCAACGAAAAGGGCCGATCATTGATCGGCCCTTCTTTCTGCTTGGGCTACCGCTGGGTCAGCGCGAGCACTTGCCCTTCTGGGCAAGCTTGAGCGCTGCCACCTGACGACGCCCTTCGGCCTCAGGCACGGCTTCCATTTTCGCCCCACCCACGAATACGCCCATGCGGATCACCTGACGGATGAAGTAGTTCTTTCCTGACTCCAGCGTCAGCTTGAGATCGTTCGGCGAGAACTCCGACTCGGTCGAGAAGGTGTGTTCGCGATCACCGTCCACGGTGGTGTAGAAGAACACCTTGTTGGCGGTCTCGCCCAGGCATTCGCCGTCGATCCAGACATCCTTCTTCAGCGCCTGGCCCACACCGCTGTTGCGGAATACGTAGACGCCCGCCTTTCCTTCGGCCGGAGCCGGGAAGGTCTTGGCGACCTCGAAACTCCCCTTGTCCGCCATCGGCACGCTGGCACAGCCGCTCGTCAGGGCGATGGCGAACGCCATGCCCAGCATCGAAACCTTTTTCACGTACAGCCCCCTGTATGCGTGCTTCCTGCGCGCGGAATTGGTTGTGGGTAGCGACGCGGAGCGGGTTGCAGCCGCATCCAGCGACACCGTCGCGGATTCTATCCCCGCGATGGGCTGGCAGACAGTACTCGGATGGCCAGAATTATTCCGGCGCGCAGGCGCGCGTGCGGCGCACCTGCGTGGTTACCGCAAACAGCGTCAATGCGCCGCCATATAGATGTCCTGCAACACAGCCTTCTCCAGCTCCAGCTCGCCCAGCAGGTTCTTGACGATGTCGCCCAGGCTGAGGATGCCGACCAGGCGGTTGCCTTCGGTCACCATCAGATGGCGGTGTCGCGAGTACGTCATCAACGCCATCGCCTGCTTAAGGGTCGCTTCCGGCGAAATGCCTTCCAACCCGGCAGACGGTAACGAGGAGATGACCCGGCGACCGGCCTGCGGACCGTCGTCGGCGAGGCTGCGCACGATGTCTTTCTCGGAAATGATCCGGACCGGCACGTCGTCGCGGGTGACCACCAGCGCGGCGATCTTGTTCGCACTCATCTTGTGCGCGGCGGCCCCGATGGTGTCCTCCACGTCGATGGTGATGACGGCTTGTTTCTTCAGCTGCAGAAGTTCACGAACGTTCATTCTGGTTCCTGTTGCAGGGTACTGAGTGAGTCAAGCGACAGTTCGTCGCAGAACCGGCTGACGACCCTGAGAATGGCACCGGGCGTAGAACAGGCGCTGAATGTTCCTGGCGGACCGGGCTAAAGTTTTTCGAGTGGACAGCTTTGGCACAGCAGCCACCTATTCAGGTTTCCACGAAGTGCTTGACCGGCTTAGCGCGAACGCGAAATGATCCAGCACCGTCCCGTCAATGGAACTGACCGTGTACCTGCGTGATGTCATGGTGTTGCCCACCCAACACGGCAAGGAAGGCATTGGTCGCCTTCGCGAGGCCAGCGACCATGTGCTGGATACCCTTCGCCACTACCTGCCGAAGAAGTACGAGCTCAATGGCCTGCGGCGACTGGTCATCTACCTGGGCGTGGACACGGACGGCGAGCGCCTGGTGTCGCCAGGGGCCGTTGATGGTGTCGGCGAAATTCTGGCTGACAGCTTCGATCTGGATGGCTGGTTCGATGCCCCGCAGGACATCAAGGACCGCCGCATACTGCAGTGCGTGGAAGACGTATTGGTCGGACGCTCCCTTGAGTTCGGCACCGATCCGGAGCCCCTGCGCACGGCAGCACAGAGCGTGCGTGACGCCGGCTATCGCCTGGACACCGAACTGCCCTGCTCCCGCACCCATCCCAGCCGGAAGTTCCGGGTCCGACTGATCCGGCGCTTTGCACCGGGCGGCACGTTTGTCATTGCCCGCGTCACCGCGCTGAAGGGCGAAGTGCTGCATGAGGAGGAATTGCTGGCCGGTGCCTGGGTGGTCACGGTGAGCGACAGGTATCGCGGTAGCCGATGGAACGGAGATACGCTTGAGATACTGGATGGCCAAGGGCGAAAGACCACAGAGTTCGCCTGCGCGCCCTACCTGCACATGTGATCAGCCGATGCATCCTGCTGGCTGTCGAGCAGCTCACGCCCACCTTGTTACACGGCACTGGCATGCAGTTTCAGACCCAGCGCCTTGGTAACTTTCAGGACAGTTGAGAAATCCGGGCTGCGCTCGCCGGATAACGCGCGATGTAAGCTCTCTCGTGACACACCTGCATCACGCGCGACCTTGGTCATCCCTTGTGCACGAGCGATATCCCCGAGTGCCCTGGCGATGAATGCAGCATCACCTTCGCTTTCCTCAATGCATGCATCGAGATACGCAGCCATTTCCTCGGGCGTACGGAGATGCTCGGCAACGTCAAATCTGTCTAGCGCTTTGTTTCTGCGTGTTGCCATGACGTGATCTACCTCCTCTGGTCGGGTGCCTACAGTCGCATTTGAGATAATGCCAACCACGGAAACTTTTGAGTCGATCAAGACAGCGCATGTCACCTTCTGCACGAGAGTTGGCTCATTGGTCGGCCATGGACTACGCTCCGGATGGAGCAACCGTCCTCGCGACGCGCAGCTTGTGTTCTGGAGCCTGAACTCTCCTTGGATTCCGCTTAACCCAGCGTTCCGTCGCCCTGACTGGACGCAATCCAAGAGGAGATTGTTGATGCGCAAGAAGACCGATAGACCGCTGGATCCTGAGGCGGCGGACACGACAGAACCCAAGGTGACCAAGAAGCCCAGCGCTGGCTGGTATCGACCCAGATATATACGCGTTGGCGTTCTGAACGGCCCGGACGGCCGACCCGTCATCATAGACGGGGTCGAGGTGCCCTACTTCAAGATGCGGGGGATGTGGATACATCGGATGGGTGGCACGGCACGAAGTCGCCTTCGTATCGATGAGGAGCCTGGGCGCATCATTCTGTCGGTGGATGAGCCGGTGGTTGAGGTGAAAAAGGTGCGGGGGAAGGTGTCGGCGTAGCCGGTGACGCGGGGCCGGAACGAAGAGCGGACACGCATGGCGTGTCCCTACGGGATGAAATGCGAAAAGGCCGGTTCTGGCCGGCCTTTTCGGGGAGGAGCAGCGGGGCGAGCCCCGCTCTACGGCGTTGGCATCGGTGTCGGGCTTCCCGACGGCGATGGGCTCTAGGAGCGCATTACTCGACCGTGACGCTCTTGGCCAGGTTACGCGGCTTGTCCACGTCGGTGCCGCGAGCGAGCGCGGTGTGGTACGCCAGCAGCTGCACCGGGATGGTGTGCACCACCGGGCTGAGCACGCCGGCGTGGCGCGGGGTGCGGATGACATGCACGCCTTCGCTTTCGGCGAAGTTGCTGTCCTGGTCAGCGAACACGAACAGCTCGCCACCACGTGCGCGCACTTCCTGCATGTTCGACTTCACCTTTTCCAGCAGGCTGTCGTTGGGGGCGATCACCACCACCGGCATGTCTTCGTCCACCAGCGCCAGCGGGCCATGCTTCAGCTCGCCAGCCGGGTAGGCTTCAGCGTGGATGTAGGTGATTTCCTTCAGCTTGAGCGCGCCTTCCAGTGCGATCGGGTAATGCAGGCCACGGCCGAGGAACAGCGCGCTGCTCTTGCGCGCGAAGCGCTCGGCCCAGGCGGCAATCTGCGGCTCCATGTTCAGTGCGTGCTGCACGCTGCCCGGCAGGAAGCGCAGCTGCTCCAGGTACTCGGCTTCCTGCGCGGCATCAACGCGGCCGTGCAGCTTGCCCAGCACCACGGTCAGCTGGAACAGCGCCGCCAGCTGGGTGGTGAAGGCCTTGGTCGAGGCCACGCCGATCTCGGCACCGGCGCGGGTGTAGCAGACCAGCTCGCTGGCACGCGGGATCGCGCTTTCCGGCACATTGCAGATGGAAAGGGTGTGCGTGTGGCCCAGGCTCTTGGCGTACTTCAGCGCCTCCATCGTGTCCAGGGTTTCGCCCGACTGCGAGATGGTGACGATCAGGTGCTTGGGGTTGGCGTACGCGGCGCGGTAGCGGTACTCGCTGGCGATTTCCACGCTGCAGGGCAGGCCGGCGATGGCTTCAATCCAGTAACGCGCGGTCAGGCCGGAGTAATAGCTGGTGCCGCAGGCGAGGATCTGCACGCCTTCAATGCCGGCCAGCACGCTTTCGGCGTTCTTGCCGAACAGCTCGGCCGGGAAACCACCGGCGTCGATCGCCGCTTCGATGGTGTCACCCAGCGCGCGCGGCTGCTCGTGGATTTCCTTCTGCATGAAGTGGCGGTACGGGCCCAGTTCCAGCGAGGCCAGCGACACATCCGACAGGTGCACGTTGCGGACCACAGGCTGGTCGTGCTCGTCATACACCTGCACGCCGTCACGGCTGACTTCGGCGGTGTCGCCCTCTTCCAGGAAGATCACCTTGCGGGTGGCCGAGACGATGGCCGACACGTCCGAGGCGACGAAGTTCTCGCCCTCGCCCAGGCCCACCAGCAGCGGGCAGCCCATGCGGGCGCACACGAAGTGGTTGGGTTCGGCGCGGCTCATCACCGCCAGCGCGTAGGCACCGGTCAGTTCCTTCACCGTCCGCTGCAGCGCGGTGAGCAGGGTGTCGCCGCCCTTCAGGTGGTGGTGCATCAGGTGGGCAATGACTTCGGTATCGGTCTGCGACTCGAATACATAGCCCAGCGCGCGCAGCTTCTCGCGCTGCTCTTCATGGTTTTCGATGATGCCGTTGTGCACCAGCGCCACGCCGTGGCTGATGTGCGGGTGGGCATTGGCCTCGGTTACGCCGCCGTGGGTGGCCCAGCGGGTGTGGCCGATGCCGAGCTGGGCGTCGAAGCCTTCACTGGCGGCGGCCTTTTCCATTTCGGCCACGCGGCCGGTACGACGCACGCGGCGCACGTCAGGCTGGGCCTGGGTCTTGTCGATGACGGCAATGCCGGAGGAGTCGTAGCCGCGGTATTCCAGGCGCTTGAGGCCCTCGATCAGAACTGGAACCACATCGCGATCGGCGATCGCACCCACAATGCCGCACATAGCGTCGTATCCCTGCAGTTGAGACCCGCATTCTAACGTGGCGACCCGGACGGCTTGGTGCGTGTCCGCTTAACAAAAGTGTCCGGCGCGGTGTCCGCGGACACCCGGACAGTGGCAATTCGCACGCAACCCCTTGTTTTTCAATGGCGAAAAGTTGGCACGGAGTCTGCTTTGTATTCACGCAGACCCAACGCGAACGAGCCCGATGATCCGCGACACTTCCGCCCAGGACCAATCCTTCGCCCCGACGGCCACCGCCGCGCCCTGGAAACGCTGGCTGTGGCCGGCCTTGGCTGCCCTGGTGGTGCTGCTGGGCATCGGCTTCGCTGTGCGCGCCTGGCTGGGAGCCAGCCGCTCGGTGGACAGCAGCCGGGTCCGCATTGCCGAGGTCACCCAGGGCGACCTGGTCCGCGATATCGCCGCCGACGGCCGGGTGATCGCCGCCAACAGCCCGGTGCTGTACGCCATCTCCGCCGGCACCGTGGACCTGAAAGTGGTGGCCGGTGACGTGGTGAAGAAAGGCCAGGAACTGGCGATCATCGACAGCCCGGAACTGCGCAGCAAGCTGGCCCAGGAACAGGCCACCCTGGCCGGCCTGGAAGCCGAGGCCAGCCGCGCCCAGCTGGATGCCACCCTGGCCCGCGCCAAGGCGCGCAAGGACACCGACCAGGCCAGCATTGAACGGCAGGCGGCCGAACGCGACCTGCAGCGCTACCAGCGCGGCTATGACGGTGGCGCGGTGCCGCAGATCGACCTGGCCAAGGCCAACGACACCCTGAAGAAGGCCGACATCTCGCTGGCCAACGCCCAGACCGACGCCCGCCTGCAGGGCCAGGGCGCGGACCTGGATGCGCGCAACAAGCGCCTGCTGGCCGACCGCCAGCGCGCGGTGGTGGACGAAGTGCAGCGCCAGGTGGATGCCCTGACCCTGCGCGCACCGTTCGACGGCCAGGTCGGCCAGGTGCAGGCCACCCAGCACACCCAGGTGCCGGCCAACGCGCCGGTGCTGGGCGTGGTCGACCTGTCGCGCTTCGAGATCGAGATCAAGGTGCCGGAGAGCTTCGCCCGCGACCTGAGCATCGGCATTCCGGCCCAGCTCACCAGTGGCAACGGCCAGCCGTTCCCGGGCGAGATCAGCGCGGTGTCACCGGAAGTTGTCGCTGGCGAAGTGAATGCCCGCATCCGCTTTACTGACAAGCAGCCGCAGGGCCTGCGCCAGAGCCAGCGCATGCAGGCCCGGGTGGTGCTCGACACCCGACGCAATGTGCTGAAGGTGGAACGTGGCCCGTTCGTTGAACAGGGCAATGGCCAGGCATACGTGATGGACGGCAGCGTCGCCATCCGTCGCCCGGTGCAACTGGGCGTGAGCAGCCTGGGCGAAGTGGAAATCCTTTCCGGCCTGCAACCCGGCGAACGCGTCGTGGTGTCAGGCAGTGATCTGTTCGGCGATGCCGAGCGCGTGTCCGTCAACTAACCCTTACGACTTCCAGAAGGAAACTGTCATGCTTGAGATGCGCTCGGTTGCCAAAGTGTTCCGCACCGAACAGGTGGAGACCCACGCCCTGCGGTCGCTGGACCTGCACGTGAAAGAAGGCGAGTTCGTCGCCGTGACCGGTCCGTCCGGCTCCGGCAAGACCACCTTCCTCAATATTGCCGGACTGCTGGAAACCTTCACCAGCGGCACCTACCTGCTCGACGGCCAGGACGTCAGCAAGCTCGGCGACGACGCCCGCAGCAAGCTGCGCAACCAGAAGATCGGCTTCATCTTCCAGGGCTTCAACCTGATCTCCGACCTGAACCTGTTCGACAACGTCGACGTACCGTTGCGCTACCGCGGCATGCCGGCGGCCGAACGCCGCCAGCGCATCGAGCACGCGCTCAAGCAGGTGGGCCTGGGGTCGCGCATGAAGCATTACCCGTCGGAACTGTCCGGCGGCCAGCAGCAGCGCGCCGCGATTGCCCGCGCCCTGGCCGGCAGCCCGCGCCTGCTGCTGGCCGACGAACCGACCGGCAACCTGGACAGCCAGATGGCCCGCGGCGTCATGGAGCTGCTGGAAGAGATCAACGCGGCCGGCACCACCATCGTGATGGTCACCCATGATCCGGAACTGGCCGCGCGCGCGCAGCGCAACGTCCACATCGTCGATGGCCAGGCCACCGACCTGGTGCGCGAACCGGTGCTGGCCACGCCGCGCCCTGTTGTTGCCTCGGTCAACGAGTGAGGCCCGCCATGATCGCCTACTACTTCCGATTGGCGCTGCGCAGTTTCCGGCGCAACAAGGTGCTGACTGCGCTGATGGTCATCGCCATCGCGCTGGGCATCGGCGCATCGATGACCACACTCACCGTGTTCCATGTGCTCTCCGGCGACCCGATTCCGCAGAAGAGCGACCGTCTGTTCAATGTCCAGCTCGACCCGCGCCCGATGATCGGCTACCAGCCCAGCGAGGAACCGGAGGAGCAGGTCACCCGCTACGACGGCGAAACCCTGCTGCGCGAGAAGAAAGCCAGGCACCAGGTACTGATGACCGGCGGTGGCGTCACGGTGGAGCCGGAAGGCAGTACGCTGCGTCCGTTCACCACCGATGCGCGCTATACGTCGACCGACTTCTTCGCGATGTTCGATACGCCGTTCCAGTATGGCCAGGGCTGGAAGGCCGACCAGGACGAAGGTCGCGGCCGGGTGGCGGTGATCTCCAAGGCCCTCAACGACAAGCTGTTCAATGGACAGAACAGCGTGGGGCGCCCGCTGCGCATGGACGGCCACACCTTCAACGTGGTGGGCGTGCTGGAGACCTGGAACCCCAACCCGCACTTCTACGACCTGGAAACCGGTCGCTATGGCGACAGCGAGGACATTTACGTGCCGGTCTCCACCGCACTGGACCTCAAGTTTGGCCGCAATGGCAACATGAACTGCTGGGGCAATGCGAACGGTGAGGAAACCGCACTCAATGCGCCGTGCGTGTGGATGCAGTACTGGGTGGAGCTTGACTCGGCCAGCGCTGCCGCCGACTACCGTGCGTACCTGGAGAACTACTCGGCCCAGCAGAAGGCGGCCGGTCGCTTCCAGCGCCCGTCCAACGTGCGCCTGCGCAGCGTGATGGAGTGGCTGGACTTCAAGCAGGTGGTCCCCAGCGACGTGCGACTGCAACTGTGGCTCGCGCTTGGCTTCCTGGCGGTGTGCCTGATCAATACCGTGGGCCTGCTGCTGGCCAAGTTCCTGCGCCGCAGTGGCGAGATCGGCGTGCGCCGTGCATTGGGAGCCAGCCGTGGGCAGATCTTCCTGCAGTCGCTGGTCGAGGCGGGCACGGTGGGACTGGCGGGCGGCATCCTCGGCCTCGGGCTGGCAATGCTGGGTCTGTATGCCGTGCGCCAACAGCCGGTGGACTACGCCAAGCTGGCCACCCTGGATGGCTCGATGCTGCTGCTCACGTTCGGCCTGACCCTGGCGGCCAGCCTGCTGGCCGGCTTCCTGCCGGCGCTGCGCGCGATGCAGGTCACCCCCGCCATCCAACTCAAGTCGCAGTAAGGATCCGGAGCACACCATGGATATCCGTCCCATTCTGACCACGCTGCGCCGGCACAAGACCGCCGCCGCCCTGATCGTGCTGGAAATCGCCCTCACCTGTGCGATCGTCTGCAACGCGCTCTTCCTGATCGGGCAACGACTGGAGAAGATCAACCAGCCCAGCGGCATTGCCGAGAAGGAACTGCTGGAAGTTCGCCTGGGTGGCATCGGCACGCAGGTGAACGCCACCGCCCGCACCCGCGAGGACCTCGCCGCCCTGCGTGCGATCCCGGGGGTGAAGAATGCCGTTCCCCTCAACCAGCTGCCGTTCCGCCGCAACTCCTGGAACACCAGCGTGTCGCTCATTCCCGACCAGGAGCGGCCCAACTTCAACGCCGCCCAGTACATGGTCAGCGAAGGCACCCTCGACACCATGGGACTGGAGCTGATTGCCGGTCGCGATTTCCAGGCCGACGAGTACGCACACCTGGAAGACGTGGAGAAGGATCCCACCATCGAACAGCGCGGTTCGGCGGTGATCCTGAGCAACCGGGCCGCGCTCAAGCTGTTCCCGGACGGGAAGGCGGTCGGCAAGACCATCTACAGTGGCAAGATGCCGCTGCGTATCGTCGGCGTAGTGAAGGAGCTGGCACGCCCGGTGACGGTCGAGTCCGACACCGGCTACTCCATCATGCTGCCAGTGCGGGTGAACTATGACCTGGGCCTGTACCTGATCCGCGTCACCGACCCGTCGCGTCGCCAGGAAGTGCTCAATGCGGCCGTGGCCGCGCTGGAGAAGGTGGACACCAACCGCATGGTGCGCGGCAAGCTCACCTATGAAGAGCAGCGCACCAAGTACTTCCAGAACGACCGTGCGATGGTGGGCCTGCTGATCACGGTGTGCGTGGCGTTGCTGGTTGTCACCGCACTGGGCATCGTCGGCCTGGCCAGCTTCTGGGTGCAGCAGCGGACCAAGCAGATCGGCATCCGCCGGGCGCTGGGGGCCACCCGCGGGCAGATCCTGCGCTATTTCCAGACCGAGAACTTCCTGCTGGCCACGGTGGGCATCGTGCTCGGCATGCTGCTGGCCTACTCGATCAACCTGTGGCTGATGAGCGCTTATGAGCTGCCGCGCATGCCGGCCAGCTATCTGCCCATCGGTGCGGTGCTGCTGTGGCTGCTGGGTCAGATCGCCGTGTTCGGCCCGGCCCACCGTGCCGCCGCCGTTCCGCCTGCCGTCGCCACCCGGAGCGCCTGATGAACAGGCCCCTTTTCCGGAGTGTGGGGGTGGCCCTGCTGCTGGCCACCGCCGCCTGTTCGCAGAGCGGACGCACCGAAACCTCGCGCATGGACGTGCGCGGCGACGGCAACCACTTGAGCCTGGAGGCGAAGCAAGGCGTCGTCAGCGTGCTTGCGGCCAGCCCGGCGGGACGCTTCGGTGTGGATGAAGGCGACCGCGTGCTGCGCGTCGACGGGCAGCCTGTCACCAGCGTGACCGCCTTGACGACTGCCCTGACCGGCAGCGGCAGGGCAACGGTTCCGGTGGTGGTGCAGCGCAACGGGAGCGAGCAGACGCTGACCGTCGCCACGGCACCGTGGCAGGCGATCCGCGCACCGGAACCGCCTCGCCCGCCCTCGCCGCCCGACCGGCCGTGACCCGGTGCCGGGCCGCACTGACGCGCGGCCCGGCGCTCCGGTACTCTCTGCGTACTTTCCCGTCTTCCGCTGCCGCATGCCTTCGATCCTGATCATTGACGACAACGCCAGCGTGGCCACGGCACTGGACGTGCTGTTTTCGCTGCACGACATCGACACCGCGCACGCGTTGTCGCCAGAGGCGGGGCTGGCGCTGCTGGAAGAGCAGCCGGTCGACCTGGTGATCCAGGACATGAACTTCACCGAGGACACCACGTCCGGCGAAGAGGGTGAGGCGCTGTTCCAGCAGATCCGTGCCCGCCATCCAGACCTGCCGGTGATCCTGCTGACCGCATGGACGCACCTGAGCAGCGCGGTGGACCTGGTCAAGGCGGGAGCCGCCGACTACCTTGCCAAGCCCTGGGACGACCGCAAGCTGCTGACCACGGTCAACAACCTGCTGGAGCTTTCCGAGACCCGGCGCGAACTGGACCGCCGCCGCGAGCGCGAACAACGTGCGCGCAGCCAACTGGAATCGCGCTATGACCTGCGCGGTGCGGTGGTGGCCGATCCGGCCAGCGAGCGCGTGGTCAGCCTCGCCTGCCAGGTAGCACGCTCGGAACTGCCGGTGCTGATCACCGGACCCAACGGTGCCGGCAAAGAGAAGATCGCTGAAATCATCCAGGCCAATTCGCTGGTGGCCAAAGGTGCGTTCGTCGCCCTGAACTGCGGTGCGATCCCGGCGGATCTGATTGAAGCGGAACTGTTCGGTAGCGAGGCCGGTGCCTATACCGGCGCGAACAAGGCCCGCGAGGGCAAGTTCGAAGCCGCAGACGGCGGCACGCTGTTCCTGGATGAAATCGGCAACCTGTCGCTGGGCGGGCAGATGAAGCTGCTGCGCGTGCTGGAGACCGGTCGCTTCGAGCGGCTGGGTTCCAACCGCGAACGACAGGTCAAGGTGCGCGTCATCAGCGCGACCAACGCCGACCTGCCGGCGATGATCCGCGAGGGCCAGTTCCGCGAAGACCTGTATTACCGCCTGAACACGGTGGAACTGGCACTGCCCCCGCTTGCCGAGCGTCCGGGCGACATCCTGCCGCTGGCGGAGCGCTTCCTCGGCGACGGCAAGCCGTTATCCAGCGCAGCCGCAGTGGCATTGCAGCGCCACCCCTGGCCGGGCAACGTGCGCGAACTGCGCAACGTGATCCAGCGTGCAGGGTTGTTGGCGCAGGGCGAACGCATCGAGGTAAGCGACCTGAACCTGCCGCGTGCCGCCGCCGCACCGCGTGTCGCCGCCCCCGCGGCGGATCCGGACCGCAGCCGGATTGAATCGGCACTGGCCCACAGCCACGGCATCATCGCCCAGGCCGCGGCCGAGCTCGGCCTGAGCCGACAAGCGCTGTACCGGCGCATGGACCGTTACGGTATTCCCCGCGAATGAGCCGGCGCTCGTTCACCTTCCGGCTGTTCCTGCGGCTGCTGCCGGTGCTGGCACTGGCCGCGGCCGGCCCGTGGCTGCTGGCCTACTGGATGGACCACGGCTGGGCGGTGACGTTGATCTCCACCGTGCTGCTGCTGGCGTTGATGTGGTGGACGCTGCGCCGCGCCACCGCGCCGGTGCGTTCATTGCTGCGCGCCCTTTCGGGTACCACCAGCAGCTATCGCGATGGCGAGTACAACTTCGGCGTGTACTGGCCGGGCGACGACGAACTGGGCGACCTGGTCAAGGCGCATCGCGAGCTGGGCGACGTGCTGCGTGAGCAGCGCCAGGGCCTGGTGCAGCGTGAGCTGCTGCTGGACACCATGGTGCAGAACACCCCTGTGTCGATGCTGCTGCTGGCCAATGGGGGGGACGGCATCCAGCGTGTGGTGTTCTCCAACCTGGCCGCGCGCAAGCTGCTGCACAACGGCTGGAAGCTGGAGGGCCAGCGCATGGATGACGTGCTGGAGACCATGCCGGTGGAACTGCGCGACGCCATCATGCGCGGCGGCGACAGCCTGTTCGCGGTGCGCGTTGCCGAAGAAGACGGGCAGGAGCCGGATGAAGACGACGAACAGGTGTATCACCTGTCGCGACGCAACTTCCATCTCAACGGGCGTCCGCATGACCTGTTGCTGGTGCGGCTGCTGACCGCCGAGCTGCGCCGCCAGGAAGTGCAGACCTGGAAGAAAGTGATCCGGGTGATCAGCCATGAATTGAACAACTCGCTGGCTCCCATCGCGTCGCTGGCGCACTCGGGCGGCGAGCTGGTCCGCCGCGGCAAGACCGAGCGGCTGGAGAATGTGTTCTCCACCATTGAAGAGCGTGCGCGTCACCTCGAAGGTTTCATCCGCGGCTATGCGCGGTTTGCCAAACTGCCACAGCCGCAGTTGCAGAACGTGCAGTGGGCGCAGTTCTTGGGGGGCCTGCAGATGCAGATCCCGTTCCGCATGGCCGAGGTTGCCGAAGACCTACAGGGTCGGATCGACATCGCACAGATGGGGCAGGCGCTGTTGAACCTGCTCAAGAACGCGCATGAGGCGTGTGGCGAGGCCGATCCGCCGAACGACGACGTGGAGCTGCGGGTCACGCGGTTGCCGCAGTGGCTGCGCATCGAGGTGCTGGACCGTGGCAAAGGCATGAACGAGGCCGTGCTGCAGAACGCGCTGATGCCGTTCTACTCGACCAAGCGCAACGGCACCGGGTTGGGATTGGCGCTAACGCGCGAGATCGTCGAGGCGCATGGTGGCCGGGTGGCCCTGCAGAACCGCCGCGAAGGCGGTCTGTGTGTGTCGATCCTGCTGCCGGCGTGACGCCGGCGGGAGCCCCGAGTTACTTCTTGACCGGGCGATGCCAGCCTTCAATCACCTGCTGGCGCGCGCGTGCGACCGTCAGCTGGCCGTCCGGCGCGTTGCGGGTAATCACCGAGCCGGCGGCAATGGTCGCCCCCGCTCCCACCGTCACCGGTGCCACCAGTGAGCTGTTGGAACCCACGAACGCGTTGTCGCCGATCGTGGTCTGCGACTTGTTCACGCCGTCGTAGTTGCAGGTGATGGTGCCCGCGCCGATGTTGACCTTGCTGCCAATCACGGCGTCGCCCAGATAGGTGAGGTGGTTGGCCTTGCTGCCCGCACCCAGTGTCACCTTCTTGGTTTCGACGAAGTTGCCTACGTGCGAACCCTCGGCCAGCACGGTGCCCGGGCGCAGGCGCGAGAACGGTCCGATATCGGCCGCGCCTTCGCTGACCACGCCATCCAGGTCGCAGTGCGGCTTCACCACGGTACCGGCGGCCAGCTTCACGTCCTTCAGGCGCGTGAACGCACCGATGCTGACGCCATCACCCAGCTCGACATCGCCCTCCAGAATGACGTTGACGTCGATCTGCACATCACGGCCGACGCGCACCGTGCCGCGGATGTCCAGGCGAGCCGGGTCGAGCACGCGCGCGCCCTGGGCGCACAGTGCACGCACCTCGCGCAGCTGCCAGGCCCGCTCCAGCTGCGACAGCTGCCAGGGGTCGTTCGCCCCTTCCGCCTCCTGGGCGTCGTCGACGAAGGCCATGTCGGCCGGGGTGTACTCGGCGGCCGCCGAAGCAAACACATCGGTCAGGTAGTACTCGCCCTGGGCGTTGCTGTTGGACAGCTGCGACAGCCACATGCGCAAGGCAGTGCCATCGGCGCTGATGATGCCGGTGTTGATGGTGCGGATGGCGCGCTGTTCGTCGGTGGCGTCCTTCTGCTCGACGATGGCCGCCACGCGACCCTCGGCGTTGCGTACGATGCGGCCGTAACCCGTGGGATTGGCCACTTCGGCCACCAGCACCGCGAGCCGGCCCGGCTGCGACAACAGATGGCGCAGCGTCTCGGCGCGGATCAGCGGCACGTCGCCGTACAGCACCAGCACCTTGGCATCGTCCGGCACCTGCGGCATGGCCTGCTGCACGGCGTGGCCGGTACCCAGCTGCTCGCGCTGTTCGGCCCACTCCAGATCGGGCTGGTCGGCGAAGGCGGCACGCACCGCCTCACCGCCGTGGCCGTACACCACGTGGATGGCGGCCGGCTGCAGTGCGCGGGCGGCATCAATGACGTGCGCCAGCATCGGGCGGCCTGCGATCGGCTGCAGCACCTTGGGCAGGTCGGATTTCATGCGCTTGCCAGCGCCAGCGGCGAGGATGATGACGTGCAGGGCTTGGGTCATGTCGGCAACGGCAGGTTGTAGGGCGTTGGGAGCAGTGTAGAACGGCGGAGGTTCGATTGGCGTGCGCAGCCGGGCACAGCACCGCACCACCGACCGGCTCCAAACAACAACGCCGGCACAAGGCCGGCGTTGTCGGTACACGAGGGTGCTGAAGCTCAGTGCTTGAGGGTCTTGCGCAGGCGCTCAAGCGCCTGCAGCTGGACCACGGCTTCGGCCAGCTTCTGCTGGGCCTCGGCCACTTCCATCGCTTCACCGCGGTTGGCCAGCATGCGCTCGGCCTCTTCCTTGGCCTTGCGGACCTTGGCTTCGTCGATGTCTTCGGCACGGATCGCGGTGTCGGCGAGCACGGTCACCACCTGCGGCTGCACTTCCAGAATGCCGCCGGAAATGGCGAAATCCAGCTGCTCGCCGCTCGGCGTGGTGACCACGACCTTGCCGGGCTTGAGTCGGGTGATCAGCGGGGCGTGCTTGGGCGCGATGCCCAGCTCGCCCAGCTCACCGGTCGCCACGACCAGGGTCGCTTCGCCACGGAAGATTTCCTGTTCAGCGCTGACGATGTCGCAACGAATGGTGCTCATGATCAGGCCTTCTCAGCCATCTTCTTGGCCTTCTCGACCGCTTCTTCGATGCTGCCGACCATGTAGAACGCCTGCTCCGGCAGGTGGTCGTATTCACCATCGACGATGGCCTTGAAGCCGCGGATCGTGTCCTTCAGCGACACGTACTTGCCCGGCGAACCGGTGAACACTTCGGCCACGTGGAACGGCTGGCTGAAGAAGCGCTCGATCTTGCGGGCGCGCGACACGGCCTGCTTGTCTTCTTCGGACAGTTCGTCCATGCCCAGGATGGCGATGATGTCCTTCAGTTCCTTGTACTTCTGCAGGGTCTGCTGGACGCGCTGGGCGGTGTCGTAGTGCTCGTGGCCGATGACCAGCGGATCCATCTGACGGCTGGTGGAGTCCAGCGGGTCGACCGCCGGGTAGATACCCAGCGAGGCGATCGAACGCGACAGGGTCACGGTCGAGTCAAGGTGGGCGAAGGTGGTGGCCGGCGACGGGTCGGTCAGGTCGTCCGCGGGCACGTACACGGCCTGGATCGAGGTGATCGAACCGTTCTTGGTCGAGGTGATGCGTTCCTGCAGGACGCCCATTTCCTCGGCCAGGGTCGGCTGGTAACCCACGGCCGACGGCATACGACCCAGCAGTGCCGACACTTCGGTACCGGCCAGGGTGTAGCGGTAGATGTTGTCGACGAACAGCAGCACGTCCTTGCCCTTGCCGTTTTCGTCCTTCTCATCGCGGAAGTATTCCGCCATGGTCAGGCCGGTCAGGGCGACGCGCAGACGGTTGCCCGGCGGCTCGTTCATCTGGCCGTAGACCATCGCCACCTTGTCGAGGACGTTGGAGTCCTTCATTTCGTGGTAGAAGTCGTTGCCCTCACGGGTACGCTCACCCACGCCGGCGAACACGGACAGACCGCTGTGCGCCTTGGCGATGTTGTTGATCAGTTCCATCATGTTGACGGTCTTGCCGACGCCGGCACCGCCGAACAGGCCGACCTTGCCGCCCTTGGCGAACGGGCACATCAGGTCGATGACCTTGATGCCGGTTTCCAGCAGCTCGGTGGCCGGCGACTGGTCTTCGTACGACGGGGCTTCGCGGTGGATTTCCCAGCTGTCGCTGGCGACCACGGGGCCGGCTTCGTCGATCGGACGGCCGAGCACGTCCATGATGCGGCCCAGGGTGCCGGCACCGACCGGCACCGAGATGGCGCGGTTGGTGTTGGTGGCGACCAGGTTGCGCTTCAGGCCGTCGGTGGAGCCCAGCGCGATGCAGCGGACCACGCCGTCACCCAGCTGCTGCTGCACTTCCAGCGTGATTTCGGTGTTGTCCACCTTCAGTGCGTCATACACCTTCGGCACCGACTCGCGGGGGAATTCCACGTCGACGACGGCGCCGATGATCTGAACGATCTTGCCCTGACTCATTGCTGCATCCTCTAATTAAATGCTTTTGACTGTGCGCGTCAGACTGCTGCCGCGCCGCCGACGATTTCGGAGATTTCCTGGGTGATCGCTGCCTGGCGGGCCTTGTTGTAGACCAGCTGCAGGGTTCCGATCAGCTTGTTCGCGTTGTCACTGGCCGACTTCATCGCCACCATGCGAGCCGCATGCTCGGAGGCCACGTTTTCCAGCACGGCCTGGTACACCAGCGATTCCACGTAACGCGTCATCACGTGCTCGAGCACGGTGGCGGCGTCGGGTTCGTACAGGTAGTCCCAGTCATGGTGCGCGACCTGCTTTTCGGCGGCCGGCAACGGCAGCAGCTGGTCGAAGCTGGCCTTCTGCACCATCGTGTTGATGAAGCGGTTGTAGACCAGGTAGACGCGGTCGACCTTGCCCTCGGTGAACGCGTCGAGCATCACCTTGATCACGCCGATCAGCTGTTCCAGGTGCGGCACGTCGCCCATGTGGGTCACGCTGCCGACCATGTTGACCTTGACCCGGCGGAAGAAGGTCGATGCCTTCTGGCCGATGGTCACCACGTCGATCTCGGCACCCTTTTCCTGGTACTGGCGCACTTCACCCAGCATCTTGCGGAACAGGTTGTTGTTCAGGCCGCCAGCCAGGCCGCGGTCCGAGGAGATCACGATGTAGCCGACCCGCTTGACCTCGTCGCGCTGGACCAGGAACGGATGCTGGTAGTCGGTGCTGGCCTGGGCCAGGTGACCGATCACCTGCTTCATCGCCTGCGCATACGGACGCGAGGTCTTCATGCGATCCTGCGCCTTGCGGATCTTGGAGGCCGACACCATCTCCAGCGCGCGGGTCACCTTGCGGGTGTTCTGCACGCTCTTGATCTTGGTTTTGATTTCGCGACCGCTTGCCATCTCTTATTCCCGTATCGCGGGGCGGGCCCCGCGGTTGTCGTTGTGAAGCGGGGTGGAACCCCGCTCTACACGCTTACCAGCTGCCGGTGGTCTTGAACTCGGCGATGCCCTTCTTGAAGGCACCTTCGATGTCGTTGTCCCAACCGCCGGTGGCGTTGACCTTGCCGATCAGTTCGCCCTGGGTGTTGGCGAAATGGGCGTGCAGGCCTTCTTCGAAGGCCAGCAGCTTGTTGACCGGCACGTCGTCGAGGTAGCCCTCGTTGACGGCGTAGATCGACAGCGCCTGGTTGGCGATCGACATCGGGGCGTACTGCTTCTGCTTCATCAGCTCGGTGACGCGCTGACCGCGTTCCAGCTGCTTGCGGGTGGCTTCGTCCAGGTCCGAGGCGAACTGCGCGAACGCCGCCAGCTCACGGTACTGGGCGAGCGAGATGCGGATGCCGCCCGACAGCTTCTTGATGATCTTGGTCTGGGCTGCACCACCGACGCGCGACACCGAGATACCGGCGTTCACGGCCGGGCGGATGCCCGAGTTGAACAGGTCGGTTTCCAGGAAGATCTGGCCGTCGGTGATCGAGATCACGTTGGTCGGCACGAACGCCGAGACGTCGCCGGCCTGGGTTTCGATGATCGGCAGCGCGGTCAGCGAACCGGTCTTGCCCTTCACTTCACCCTTGGTGAACTGCTCCACGTACTCTTCCGAGACGCGGGCCGCACGTTCCAGCAGGCGGGAGTGCAGGTAGAACACGTCACCCGGGTAGGCTTCACGGCCCGGCGGGCGCTTCAGCAGCAGCGAGATCTGGCGGTAGGCCACGGCCTGCTTGGACAGGTCGTCGTACACGATCAGGGCGTCCTGGCCGCGGTCCATGAAGTACTCACCCATGGTGCAGCCCGAGTAGGCGCTGATGTACTGCATGGCAGCCGATTCGGAAGCGGTGGCAGCCACGACCACGGTGTGGGCCAGCGCGCCGTTTTCTTCCAGCTTGCGCACGATGTNNCGCGCTGGCCGCGGCCGATCGGAATCATGGCGTCGACGGACTTGTAACCGGTCTGCACCGGCTCGTCGACCGACTTGCGCCAGATCACGCCCGGAGCCACGCGCTCCACCGGCGCGGTCAGCTGGGCCGCGATCGGGCCCTTGCCGTCGATCGGCTCGCCGAGCGCGTTCACGACGCGACCCAGCATTTCCGGGCCGACCGGCACTTCCAGGATGCGGCCGGTGGTCTTGGCCACGTCGCCTTCGCGCAGGTGCTCGTAGCCACCCAGGACCACGGCGCCGACCGAGTCGCGCTCCAGGTTCAGGGCCAGGGCGAAGGTGTTGTTCGGCAGTTCGATCATTTCGCCCTGCATCACGTCGGCCAGACCGAAGATGCGCACGATACCGTCGGACACGCTGGTCACGGTGCCTTCGTTGCGCGATTCCGCGGCCAGCTTGACCTTCTCGATGCGGTTCTTGATCAGTTCGCTGATTTCGGAGGGGTTGAGCGTGGTTGCCATCGTCAAGTCCTAGTGCCGGCGGTCAGGCCGGACGTTAAATGAATTCAGTTAGCGAGCGCGGTCTGCAGGCGCGACAGCTTGCCCTTGAGCGAGCCATCGATCACCACGTCGCCGGCGTCGATCACGGCACCGCCGATCAGCGAAGCATCGACCGCCGTGGTGACGTCCACTTCACGGCCGAAGCGCTTGCGCAGCGCGGCCTTGATGGCGTCCAGTTCAGCGGAGGACAGCTCGGCGGCCGAGGTCACGGTGGCCTTGACCACGTGTTCGGCTTCAGCGCGGAGCTGGTCGTACATGCCAGCGATTTCCGGCAGCAGCGGCAGACGGTGCGCCTCAGCCAGCAGGCTCAGGAAGCGACCGAAGGTTTCGCTGGCCGAGGCCGGAGCGAGCAGCGCGACGGCATCGTCGCGGCCCAGTTCCGGGTTCGACAGCAGGGCCGACACGCGCGGATCGGCGGCCACGTGGGCGGAGAACGCAAGTGCGTCCGACCACGGCGCGAACGTGCCTTCGTCGCGCGCGGTCGCGAACGCGGCGCGGGCATACGGGCGTGCAAGCGTGAGGGCCTGGCTCATCGTTTAGATCTCCGAGGCCAGCTCGTCGAGCAGCGCCTTGTGGGCGTTGGCGTCGATTTCGCGCTTGAGCAGCTTTTCAGCGCCGGTCACGGCCAGTGCGGACACCTGCTTGCGCAGATCTTCGCGGGCACGGTTGGCAGCAGCATCAATCTCGGCCTGGGCCAGTTCTTTCTGGCGGGTGGCTTCGACGATGGCTTCGTTCTTGGCGGCTTCAACGATCTGGTTGGCGCGCGCGTGGGCCTGGTCGATGATCTCGTTGGCCTTGGTGCGGGCGTCCTTCAGGGCTTCGTTGACCTTTTCCTGCGCCTGGGCCAGATCCTTCTGGCTGCGGTCAGCAGCGGCGAGGCCTTCAGCGATCTTCTGCTGGCGCTCTTCGATGGCATTCATCAGCGGCGGCCAGATCTTGGTCGCGATGATCCAGATCAGACCGGCGAACGCCAGTGCCTGGGCAACGAGGGTAAAACCGATTTCCATGGGGTTCGCTCAATCTGGGGTGACGGGGTGGATGCGCCGCCGCAGCGGCGCACCCGGTCCTTCATCCGCGAGCGGGTGCCGCAGGGCACCCGTTCGTTTCAAACCGCTGAATCAGCCGGCCAGAGCCTTGCCGACGGCACCGGCGAAAGCCGAGCTCAGCGGGTTGGCGAAGGCCAGCAGCAGGCCGACGGCGACCGAGATGATGAACGCGGCGTCGATCAGGCCGGCGGTGATGAACATGCGGACCTGCAGCACCGGGATCAGTTCCGGCTGGCGGGCGGCCGACTCCAGGAACTTACCGGCCATGATGGCCAGGCCCAGACCGGCACCCAGCGCGGCCAGGCCGATCATGATGCCGACGGCGAGGGCGGTGGAGCTCTGAATCTGCGCGAAGTTGGTCAGGACGGCGGCAAAGTACATGGTTATCTCCTGGAACTAATTAGTAGCTAAGGGTAATGAAACGGATGAAGGGTGAAGCGAAAACTCAGTGAGCGTCTTCCGACAGGCTCAGGTACACGATGGACAGCATCATGAAGATGAACGCCTGCAGCGGAATCACCAGCAGGTGGAACAGCATCCAGCCCAGGCCGAATGCACCGCCGGCGATGGCGCCGACGATACCTGCACTGCCCAGCACCCAGATCAGCAGGAAGACGATTTCGCCGCCGAACATGTTGCCGAACAGTCGCATCGCCAGCGAAATCGGCTTGCTCAGCCATTCGACGATGTTGAGGATCAGGTTGAACGGCATCATCCACTTGCCGAACGGCGCGGTCAGGAATTCCTTGGTGAAACCACCAAAGCCCTTGGCGCGCAGCGAGAAGAACAGCATCAGGAAGAACACGCTGATCGACATGCCCAGGGTGGCATTGACGTCGGCGGTCGGCACCGGCTTCCAGTACGGGATGCCCAGGGCTTCCAGCGGCAGCGCGATGAAATCGGCCGGAATCATCTTGACGAGGTTCATCAAGAGGATCCAGAAGAAGATGGTGATGGCGATCGGGGTCACCAGCTTGCTGGTGCCGTGGTAGGTGTCCTTGGCCTGGCGGTCAACGAACTCCAGGCAGATCTCCACGAACGCCTGCCACTTGCCCGGTACGCCGGCGGTGGCCTTGCGGGTGGCCAGCCAGAAGCCGAACACCATCAGCAGACCCAGCGCGACCGACGTCACGATGGTGTCGACGTGGATCGCCCAGAAACCGCCTTCCTGCATGTGGAAGGTCAGGTTGTGCAGGTGATGTTGGATGTAGGAGGTGGGTGTAAGCGCCTCGCCTGCCATGTGTCCGGAACCTTGAGTTAAATAAATAAAGAGGGATCAGAGCCTGGCCATTGCCAGGGCCTGGAACATCAGTCCGACGGCGACTCCGGCCAGCAGCGCCAGTGCAGGCAGCTTGAAGACCACGAAACACACCGCCAGGACACCAAAAACGAGTACCAGCTTCACCACCATGCCCAGGATCAGGCGCAGCAGCGCCGAACCGGCCGCCTGCACACCGCCCGTGAGCGCCATCCGCGCTGCGATCGAGCCACCGATGGCGATCGCAACACCCGGTGCCAGCGCTCCAAGCGCGGCTTTCGGGCCTGCCAGCAGCAGGAAGATCAGCGCCAGGACAGCCACTGCGGCCAGCGGGTAGACCGCAGCGCGCAGCATCAGTCGCCGACCCGCATCAACGGAGTTCAGCACACGAAGTCCTGCATGTTTGTGAGAAGGGTGACCGGGGCCAGAACACAGTGCCCCGTCGAGCCGCCAAATTATAGCAACGGGACAATTTGCGAGACAACCGCCCCCTGTTCATCCCGGAAGGGCGCAAGTTGCTGCATCGCCACAGGTTTTGGCCACTCAGGCGGGCCAATCACGCCACACAGTGACGCTTCTGATGCGGCATCGCAGCATATTGAACTTTGGTCGCAGGCAGCGGTCTGTTCAATCGGCCTGTCGCTTCATCCTCGTCGACGCCCTGTAGCAGGCCATGCCAGGTGGCCCCGAAGCTCTCTCCGGGGCCACCTTTTTATTGAAGGTGCCAAAACGCGGACCCGGTCACATCCCGGCCGCCAGCGACTGAACGGTACACGCCCCGTGCACCATACGTTCACGAATGGTGGACGTTGCCGCAGCGCACAGTGATTCCACTTCTTCGAATCACTGCAAGGATTTCTCCTCATGCGCCTGTCGCTCTCGCTGCTTGCCCTCCCCCTCGCCCTGGCCACGCTGGCACACGCCGGCAATGCGCACGCCGCTGAAGGCGATGACCGCTTCGCGCTGCGCCTGGGTGCGATGAACATCGATTCGGACAACACGATCCGTGGCAACACCACCGTGCTGGGCCAGGACGTTGGCTTCTCCGAAGACTTCAAGCTGGGCGGGAAGGAATGGGAACCGCGTGTGGACGGGCTGTTCCGGATCAGCGACCGCCAGCGCCTGATCTTCAATTACTTCAAGTACGACAAGGATCGCCGCGAGACGCTGGATGAGGGCATCAGCTTCGGCGGCGAGAACGTACCGGCCGGCAGCTTCGTCAAGGGCGAGCTGAAGTACCAGGTCGCCAGCCTGGTGTATGACTACTCGGTGGTGGATACCGATACCTTTGACCTGGGCCTGCAGCTGGGTGCCGAGTACGCCAAGGTCAGCACCAAGGCATACGCCGACCTGGGCACCGTGTATGAAGGCCAGTTCCTCGACGAAAAGGCCGATGGCGTTGCGCCGGTGGTCGGCGCACGCTTCACCATCACCCCGTCCGAGAAGTGGATGATCACCGCACAGGGCCAGTATCTGAACACCAAGTGGGGCAACTTCGACGACTACGACGGCGACCTTACCCGCGCCAATGTCATCGTGGACTACAAGCTGACCGACAACTTTGGCTTGTTCGCCGGCTACGACTGGTTCCGCCTGGACGTGGATCAGACCGGCAGCGACGGCACCATCGGGCTGAAGCAGGAGTTCAAGGGCCCGGTGGCGGGCATCAGCGTGATGTTCTGATAGTGCCAGGAGCAGCCGGGCAAGCCCGGCTCTACGAAAAAGCCCGGCTTTCGCCGGGCTTTTTTTTTTACTTCTTCTTCGGGATGTAGAGGTCGGTGATGGTGCCGTCGTAGATCTCCGCCGACATCGCCACCGACTCGCTCAGGGTCGGGTGCGCATGGATGGTGTGGCCGATGTCTTCGGCCTCCGCCCCCATTTCAATCGCCAGGCCGATTTCCGCCAGCAGGTCACCGGCATGCACGCCAACGATGGCACCGCCGATGATGCGGTGGGTTTCTTCGTCGAAGATCAGCTTGGTGAATCCTTCGGTGCGCCCGATACCGATCGCGCGACCACTGGCCGCCCACGGGAACTTGGCTACGCCGACCTTCAGGCCCTTGGCCTTGGCTTCGGTTTCGGTCACGCCGACCCAGGCGATTTCCGGGTTGGTGTAGGCCACCGACGGAATCACGCGGGCCACCCATTCCTTCTTCTCGCCGGCGGCCACTTCGGCAGCCAGCTTGCCTTCGTGCGTGGCCTTGTGGGCCAGCATCGGGTTGCCCACGATGTCGCCGATGGCAAAGATGTGCGGCACGTTGGTGCGCATCTGCCGGTCCACCGGAATGAAGCCACGGTCGGTGACCTGCACGCCGGCCGTTTCAGCCGCGATCTTCCTGCCGTTCGGCGAGCGACCCACGGCCACCAGCACGCGGTCGAAAGTACCCTGCGCCAGCGCCGGGGCTTCGCCTTCGGCAGCGGCTTCGAAGGACACGGTGATGCCCTTCTTGTCCGCGCTCACACCGGCGGCCTTGGTCTTCAGGTGCACCTCGATGCCCTGCTTCTTCAGGCGGTCGGCCAGCGGCTTGACCAGATCCTTGTCGGCACCCGGCATCAGCTGGTCCATGAACTCGACCACGGTCACCTTGCTGCCCAGCGCGCCATACACGGTGGCCATTTCCAGGCCGATGATGCCGCCCCCCACCACCAGCAGCGAACCCGGCACTTCGGCCAGTTCCAGCGCATCGGTGGAGTCCATCACGCGCGGGTCGTCCCACGGGAAGTTCGGCAGCTTCACCGCCTGCGAACCGGCGGCGATGATGCACTGTTCAAAGCGCAGCAGCTGGGTCTTGCCGTCGTCGCCGACGATCTCCAGCTCGTTGGCCGACACGAAGGTGGCCACGCCCTGCACGGTGCGCACCTTGCGCTGCTTGGCCATGCCGGCCAGACCCTTGGTCAGCTGGGTTACCACTTTTTCCTTGTAGCCGCGCAGCTTGTCCAGGGTGATGGTCGGCTTGCCGAACTCAACACCGAAGTCGCCGGCGTGAGCCACTTCATCAATGACGGCGGCCGCGTGCAGCAGCGCCTTGGACGGAATGCAGCCGACGTTGAGGCAGACACCGCCGAGGCTGGCGTAGCGCTCGATCAGCACGGTGTCCACGCCCAGGTCCGCCGAGCGGAACGCAGCGGTGTAACCGCCCGGGCCCGCGCCCAGCACCACCATTTTGCATTCGATGTCAGCCGGCTTGCCCGACGACAGCGCGGGCTTCGGTGCGGCCGGTTCGGCCGGGGCACGGTGTGACGGGGTCACCGGCGGCTTGCTGGCCGGCGCGGCAGCCTTGGGGGCTTCGGCGGCAGGCGCGGCGGCAGCGCCTTCGGCTTCCAGCACCACGACCACGTCGCCTTCAGACAGGGTGTCGCCCAGCTTGACCTTCAGTTCCTTGACCACGCCGGCGGCCGAGGACGGCACTTCCAGGGTGGCCTTGTCCGACTCCAGCGTCACCAGGCCCTGGTCCTTCTTCACCGTGTCGCCCACGGCAACCAGCAGCTCGATGACCGGCACGTCGCTGTAATCGCCGATGTCGGGAACCTTGATTTCAATAGTGGCCATTCGTCTTCTCCTGGTGCTCAGCCGGCCTTGCCGGCGAGCAGTTCCTGCAGTTCGTCGAGCGACTCGTCCAGATCATTCCAGCGACGGTCGAGCTTCTTTTCCTTGGTGTCGCTGGCTTCGATCAGCAGCGCCACCTGTTTCATCATCAGCTTGCCGGCTCCGCACTCCCAGCGCGAACCGCTGTAGCGCTGGCCATCCACCTGGAACGACAGCACTTCGCCTTCGCTGACCGGAGCCTTGCGCTCGGCCGGCACGGCCGAATCCAGCGCGGCGCGCCAGCTGCGCACCAGTCGCTGCGCCAGCGCGGCCGGAATGCTGACTTGGTACTGGTCGGGCTCCTGGTCCACGCGCAGCTCAAGCCCGCCGCTGCGGGCGTTGTTGTTCCAGTTGTAGACCCGCTTGTCGGCGCGGCTGTAACGCAGGGTCCATTCCTGTTCCTGCGTGCCCGGCAACAGCGCCACACCGGTTTCCACGCCACTCTTGGGCAGGGTCACCAGCGACAGCATCGGTTGGGCCTGGCCTTCGAACAGGGTTTCCACGGCCTGACCATAGTTGCCCACCGCCGGCGGCCAACCATGCCCCAGGTCGGTGGTGCATGCGGCCCATGCCGAAGGCATGACCGACAGGGCCAGCAACGCCAGCGTCAACGGTGCGCGCTGCCTCACAGCAGCACGCGCCGCATGTCGGCCAGCACCTGCGACAGGTAGGTGGTGAAGCGTGCCGCCAGCGCGCCATCGATGACGCGGTGGTCATAGCTCAGCGACAGCGGCAGCATCAGCTTGGGCTCGAACTCCTTGCCGTTCCAGACCGGCTGGATCGACGACTTGGACACGCCCAGGATCGCCACTTCCGGCGCGTTCACGATCGGAGTGAACGCGGTGCCGCCAATGCCGCCCAGCGAGCTGATCGAGAAGCAACCGCCGCTCATGTCAGCCGGGCCCAGCTTGCCGTCGCGCGCCTTCTTGGCCAGTTCGCCGGTTTCCTGCGCGATCTGCACCACGCCCTTCTTGTCGACGTCACGGATCACCGGCACGACCAGGCCGTTCGGGGTGTCGGCGGCGAAGCCGATGTTGAAGTACTTCTTCAGGGTGAGGTTCTCGCCGGCCGCATCGAGCGAGGCGTTGAACTCGGGGAACTTCTTCAGTGCCGCGGCGCTGGCCTTGATCAGGAAGGCGAGCATGGTCAGCTTGATGCCGGCCTTCTCGTTTTCCTTGTTCAGGGCCACGCGCAGGGCTTCCAGGTCACTGATGTCGGCCTGCTCGAACTGGGTGACGTGCGGAATCATGGCCCAGTTGCGCGCCAGGTTGGCACCGGAAATCTTCTTGATGCGCGACAGCGGCTGGGTTTCCACTTCGCCGAACTTGCTGAAGTCGACCTTCGGCCACGGCAGCAGGTTCAGGCCACCACCGGCGGCGACCGGGCCGGCACCGGCAGCCGCGCCACCGCTGGTCAGCACCGACTTGACGAACTTCTGCACGTCGGACTTGGTGATGCGACCGCCCTTCTCGGTGCCGGTCAGCTGGTTCAGGTCCACGCCCAGTTCGCGCGCGAACACGCGCACCGCCGGCGTAGCGTACGGCACCTTGGAGGGCAGGACGCTGTCGGCGTTGAACTGCACCGGCGGGGTGCTGGGGGCGCCGGCCGACGGGGCGGCGGCGATCTCGCGGGCTGCCAGCTTGTCCGGCTGGGCCGGCACGGCGACCGGCTCGACCTTGGTGGCGGTCTCGGCGGCGGCCGGTGCCGCAGCCGCTGCTGCCGGGGTCGGGGCCGGCGCAGCAGCGCCTTCGGCCTCGATGATCGCCACGACCTTGCCCTGCGACAGGGTGTCACCGACCTTGACCTTGATTTCCTTGACCACGCCGGCGACCGACGACGGCACTTCCATCGTGGCCTTGTCCGACTCCAGGGTCACCAGGCCCTGGTCCTTCTT
>DGLB01000017.1:0-1095 GCA_002387845.1 Stenotrophomonas maltophilia
ACGACGCTCTTCCGATCTTGGGCATCCTGCAGGCGACGGGCGGCCGCCAGCAGCGGGGCCGATGCGCTGCCCAGCTCGCGCAGGGCCAGCCCGATCTCGGCGTCGGCGACCACGCAGCGGGCGCGTGCCACCGCTTCAGTGCGCCCGAACGCGGCGTGCGCCTGCCGCAACAGCGCGCGGGCACGGCTGAGTTCCCCCAGCTGGGCCATGGCGATGCCGCGCAGTGCCAGCGCCGGGGGGTCCAGGCGCAGCGCGACCTTGCCCAGGGCAGCCAGCACCTGGCCAGCTGCCAGGTTCCGCGCCGCAGCGGTCAACAGGGCATCCATGCCGACAGGCTAACCGGCCTGCCCCCACTCTGCCGCACGGCTGCGATCGCCCCCGCCGCCCAGGCATTCGGAAACGGCTTCAAACAGGCTTTGCGAGGCACCGGGCAACTGCTGGAAGATGGCCCGGGGGCCCGCCAACGCCGCGAAGAACCCCGGGACCGTGGTCCCGGCCGGAATTGGCAGCGCGCACAGCCAGCGTGGCTGCTGGCCGCCCACCCGCCCACTGGCCGGGTCCACCTCCAGCTCGCTGGCGGCGAAGGCCCAGCGACACTCGGTCACCATGCCGCTGGCCGTTTCGACCGCACAGCGCATCTTCAGGGCCTGGTAGTCGGTGAATTCGCCTTCGCAGATGGTGTCCATGCAGACATCGTCGAAGCCAGCCCGCAGCCGCTGGCGCAGGTCGTGGAACGCCGCCCCCTGGGCGTAGTAGGTCGGATAGTCGACCAGGTCGACGAAGGCCGGGCTCGGGCGGCCTTCGGCCGCTGTCGCGTGGCCGGCCAGCAGCGGGGACAGCAGCAGGCCGGCAGCAACACAGTGGAATCGGGTCATGACAGGCTCCTTGGGCCCTCCGGCGCAGCAGTGCGCCCGCGCTCAGGGTGCGCGCCCGGGCCGCCCCGGCGCGATCAGAGCAGGCCGAATTCGCGCCCCGGGAAAATCCGGAGCGCCGGGTCAGTCTGGGCCTACCTGCACGGCGGGCGGCAAAGGCATAAAATGGGCGGTCTTACGCCAACATCCCCCTCTCGGAGCACACCATGGGTCTGGAACTCGT
>DGLB01000017.1:1138-14079 GCA_002387845.1 Stenotrophomonas maltophilia
AAGTACGAAGTGGACAAGGAAACCGGCGCGATCTTCGTCGACCGCATCCTCTCCACCCCGATGCGTTACCCCTGCAACTACGGCTACGTGCCGAGCACCCTGTGCGGCGACGGCGACCCGGCCGACGTGCTGGTGGTGCTGCCGCTGCCGCTGGTCCCGGGTTCGGTGGTGCGCTGCCGTCCGGTCGGCGTGCTGAAGATGAGCGACGAAGCCGGCAGTGACGAGAAGATCCTGGCGGTGCCGGTGGCCAAGATCTTCAGCGGCTATGCCCACGTGGAAGACATCGAACACGTGTCCAGCCACTGGCTGGAGCGTATCGGCCACTTCTTCGAGCACTACAAGGACCTGGAGAAGGGCAAGTGGGTCAAGCTGGACGGCTGGGGCGGTGCGGCCGAAGCCAAGCAGATCCTCAAGGACGCCCACCAGCGTTACCTCGACGGCCAGGCCTGAGCCTGAACAGCCACGCTCCGGTGCCCGGCACCGGAGCGATGGCGATCACGTTTTCCGCATGCGGCACATCACTATTTGCGCCGGATTAGGTACATTGCGTCAGGTACACCGTCCACGGTGCGTTTCACCGTGGTCATTCAGGGGATTGTGTCGTGCGTATTCTGCTCGTTGGGGACGAAGCCAGCCTGTCGGCTGAGCTGACCGAATTCATTGCCGATCTTGGGGAAGAGTGGCAGCCGGTGACTGCGGCCGATGGCCAGTCGGCCATGAGCATCGTGGCCTCCACGCCGGTGGACGCCGTGATTGCCTGCCCGGCCCTGCCCGACCTCACCGCCACCACGCTGCTGGGCCAGATCCGCACGCTGCGGCCGGAAACCATCCGCATCGCGCTGGTGGAAGCGGCCCAGGGCAACCGCCCGCCGCCGGCCCGCCTGATCGGCGTGGCGCACCGCTTCCTGCCGTTGCCGCTGGCTCCGGAAGTCCTGCTGGAGGCGCTGACCAGCCTGGAAGAGCTGCGCGAGCTGCTGGACAGCGAACGCCTGCGCAGCGCCATTGGCCGCATCGAAAAGCTGCCGTCGCCGCCGCACCTGTACCTGAGCCTGACCCAGGCGCTGGAACACGACGACGACACCGACACCGCCGACGTGGCCAAGCTGGTCGCCGCCGACCCGGCCATTGCCGCGAAAGTGCTGCAGTTATCCAACTCGGCCTTCTACAACAGCGGCCGGACCATTTCCGACCTGCGCAGCGCGGTGACCCGCCTGGGCCTGGCCACGCTGCGTGACCTGGTGCTGGCCAGCGAGGTGTTCTCCGCATCGCCGCTGTCGGTGGGCGAACGCAACTCGCTGCAGCAACGCGCGCTGATGGCCTCGCGCCTGGCCGCCAAGCTGCTGCCCGAATCCAGCGCGGAGCTGGGTGCCACGGCCGCCCTGCTGGCCGACATCGGCCTGCTGCTGCCGGGCGTGCGCAACGAGCGCACCGAACCGGCCAGCGACGGCGACCTGCGTCCGGGCCATGCCGAAGCCGGTGCCTACCTGCTGGGCCTGTGGGGCCTGCCGATGCCGATCATCGAAGCGGTGGCCTTCCACCTGCAGCCGCAGCGCTCCAACACCCGCAGCTTCTGGGTGACCGGTGCGGTGCACGTGGCGCTGGCGCTGGTGAACGGCGACCCGGTGGACGAGGAATACCTGCAGCGCGCGGGCGTGCTGTCCAAGCTGCCGCAGTGGCGCGATCACGCCAATGGCCTGATGGGGCTGGTGGCGGCGGAAGCGTAAGCGCGCAGCGCTTGCGCGGGTAGCGCCGGCCGTTGGCCGGCAATCCCTGAAGAAAAATGGCGTGCCGCTGGGCGCGCCTTTTTTTTGCCTTGCGGCCGGCTCCATCAAAGAAAAAGGGCGGACCTTGCGGTCCGCCCTTCTCTTTCAACTTACCAATGCTTCAAAGGATCAGAAGCGCTGGGTGTACTTCATGTACAGGAAGCGGCCGATATCGAAACCGCCGTAGTAGGCGAAGCTCGAGTTCTGCTGCGAGTACATCAGCGGACCCTTGTGGTCGAACACGTTGTTCGCGCCCAGGGCGATGGTGGCATCCCACGGAGCCTTGTAGCTGACCTGCAGGTCGTGGAAGGTGTTGGCACCGGTCTTGCGCAGCGGAGCCTTTTCACCGTAAGCGTAGCGGTCCGGATCAGTGCAGCCGATCGAGATGCAGGATTCGTTCAGACCCGAGTAGTAACGGGCGGTGTAGTTGACCGAGAAGTCACCCAGTGCCCAGTTGACGTTGAAGTTCGAACGCACGCGGAACAGCGCATCCTGGCCAACCTTGCCCATCATGATTTCGTTGCCGGCGGAGTTCTGCGCGGCTTCGTCATACTTGGACAGGTAGCTGGTCTGCCAGTCGATGTTGAACTGACCAATGGCCAGCTCCGGCAGGCGGTACTTGATGCCCAGGTCGTAACCTTCGGTTTCCATCTTGCCGAGGTTGGCGGTGCCGTAGGTGATGGCGCTGATGTGGCCATCGGCGGCACGGGTCACGCTGCTGCAACGGTCGGTGTTACCCAGCACGTAGCAATCGCGCAGGATGCGATCGACGGAGTCGTCGATGATCATGTCGCTGATTTCGTACTTGTACCAGTCCAGCGAGACGTCCAGACCCTGCACCCAGCGCGGGCTCCAGACCAGACCGAAGGTCGTGCTCTTGGAGGTTTCCGGCGACAGGTTCGGGTTGGCACCCGAGACGAACTGGTCGCCCGACTGGCACGGAAGCGTGGTGCAGGCAGCGCCACCCTGACCCAGCTGGGTGTAGTTGGCCGGCGCGCCACCGTTGATGCAGGCCGCGTTGCCCGCCACGCTACCCGGCGCGGTGATGCCGCACGGATCGATGTAGCGCTCGAAGCTCGAGCTCAGGCCGCCGTACAGGTCGGCGATGGTCGGCGCGCGGAAGCCCTCGGCGTAGGTGCCGCGGACCAGCAGCTCGTCCATCGGACGCCAGGTCAGGCCGAACTTGCTGTTGGTGGTGCCACCGAAGTTGCTGTAGTCCGAATAACGGCTGGCAACGTTCAGGGTCAGTTCCTTGGCGAACGCCATGTCGGCCAGGATCGGCACGTTCAGTTCGAGGTAGACCTCGTTCAGATCGTACTCACCGCGGGTCGGCTTCTGGCCCAGGCCGGTCGACATGCCCGACTGCGCGAAGGCGTCCGGCACGTAGCTGCCTTCTTCCTTGCGGTGCTCCACGCCCACGGCGAAGCCGAGGTCGCCGGCCGGCAGGGTCACGATGGAACCGGCCAGGTTGGCGGTGAAGCTGGTGGTCTTGGTCACGCCACGGGTGGTGTACACCGGGAACAGGAAGTCCTGCAGTTCCGGGTCAGCCAGCGAACCCTGGCCTGCGACGCCGTACGGCAGCAGGGGGTTCCACGGACGGCAGTCACCCAGCGCAACCGGCTTGGCAGCGGTACCGCACTGTGCCACGCCGTCGGCGTTGATGAACGATGCACCCAGCGCCTGCTCGGCGGCGATCAGGCTCATGTCGCCGTGGTTGGACTTGATCGACTCGTTGCGGTTCCACAGCGCGCCAACGTCCCAATCGAAGGTCTTGCCAGCGAATTCGAAGTAACCGCTGACGGTCGGCGCAAAGCGCAGGGTCTTCAGCTGGCTTTCGGTGGTGCGCGGCACTTCCCACAGACGGCGACGGAACTCAACCGGTGCACGGGCGACGTCCGGGTCGCTGGAGACGGGCAGCGGGTTGAAGGCGCTTTCGCCCGACAGCGGCAGGCCCCACGACAGCGACTGGTACGGGTAACCGGCGATCTGCTGATCCGTGTTGCGCTCGTTGTAGAGCACATCGGCGTTCAGGCTGATGGTGTCGGTGAAGTCGTAGGTGCCGTTGACGTACAGCGACTTGCGCTCGGTGCCGGTCAGCACGCTCATCTGCTCGTTCGAGTTGGCGTACTCGGCCGGGGTCAGCAGGTGGTAGTCAGTCGGGTTGTTCGGGTTGCCACCGGCGTTGAGGGTGTACCACTCCGGCTGCGGCACGTTCTCGCCCGCACGCGGCTTGCAATCACCCCACACGCGCGGGTCGCACCAGGTGCTGTTCTGGCTGACATTGCTCCAGTCGCCGGCCGGGGTCGAGTTCGGACCCTTGCCGCCGTCACGGCTGTACCAACGGTCCTTGGCCCACACCGGATCCTGCTTGGAGTACTCGGCCGACAGGGTCATGCTGCCGCGTTCGCCGGTCGCACCCAGGGTCATCGAGTACTGCTGGTTTTCACCGTCGCCCTGGTCGTACTGACCGAAGTAGACGTTGACTTCACCGCCGTCGAAGTTCTTGCGGGTGATCACGTTGACCACGCCGGCAATGGCGTCGGAACCGTAGATCGACGAAGCGCCGTCCTTCAGGATTTCAATGCGCTCGATGGCCGACATCGGGATCTGGCCCAGATCCTGGTAACCGGCGGTGGTGGCACCGAGGCGCTTGCCGTTCATCAGCACCAGGGTGCGCTGGGCGCCCAGGTTGCGCAGGTCGACGTAGTAGCCGCCCACGTTTTCGCCCGAGGACAGCGAGTCCGAACGCGAGATGGCCGGCGAGCCGGCCGAGGTCAGGTTGTTCAGCACGTCGGCGACGCTCGAGAAGCCCTGCTTTTCCAGGGATTCACGGGTCATCGTCAGGATCGGCTGCTGGGTCTCCATGTTGGCACCGCGAATACGCGAGCCGGTGACCGAGATGCGATCCAGGTCAGTGGTGCCCGCTGCAGCTTCCTGCGCCGAGGCAAAGCTCGGCGCGAGCGCCAGGGCAATGCCGGCCGGCAGCAGGCCGAGGCGCACTGCGGGAGTACGGAAATTCATTCTTCTCTCCAAGGTACGTTAGTAGCGTGTTAAACCGCCTCGGAAAGTTACGATTGCGTTGCGGTTAATTATTTGCGCGATGCCACCGAAGACTTTGCTGACTTTGGCGGGACAATTCCGCCGGTCTCGCGGAAGCCCGACGCCGACTGCCCATAACGCGCGCGGAAGGCGCGTGCAAAGCTGCAGCAGTTGTCAAAACCGCTGGCCGCAGCCACTTCGCCGATCATCATGTCAGTGTCGCGCAGCAGGTCCGCAGCACGCTCCAGGCGCAGCCGCGCCGACAGCGACTGCGGGCTTTCCTCGTACAGGCTCTGGAACGTCTTGGAGAGATACCAGCTGCTGAAGTTGGTCAGCTCGGCCAGTTCGCCGATGCGCACCACGCGGTGACTGTTGCCTTCCAGGTACAGGCGGGCGCGCTGCATGCGGCCGAACACCTGGCGCTTGCGGATGCGCGAGCGGCCCGGGCAACGTTGCACGCCGTTGGCCAGCGCACGCTGCAGCGACGCCAGGTGCAGCAGCACGGGGCGCAATGCCTGTGCCGGCTGGCCACTGGCCAGGGCGTCGCGCCACAGGCGCAGGGCCACGCGTACTTCGCTGCGGCTCATGCTGCCGCGGCCGGCATACAGGCTGCAGTCGGCCAGCTCGCCCAGCGCGCGCAGCGCGTCCGGGGTCAGGCTCAGTCCGATGCACAGGCCATCGCGGCCGGCCTGGATCATCGGCTTGGATTCCTTCTCGAAGGCAATCCACTCGCGCTGGCGCAGACGGAACTTGCCCTCCTTCGATTCCACCCAGGCGCTGCCACGCAGCTGCATCCACACGGTGAAGGTGGTGCCGGCGGTCTGCAGGCTGCCCAGCCGGGCCACGCCCAGGCAGGTCGGCAGCGGACCGTCGTCGACGATCTTGTCCAGGTTGAGCGATTGGCCTCGATCGGCCAGGGAAAGCTGACGCATGACTGCACCGGGGGTTTGCCGTTACGGGGCCACCGTTTTGCCAAGTCAGGCCATTTGCGTCAGGAAGGTTCGACGAGTTTCATCCGAAATCGTCACGATGCCTTCACGAAGGAAGTACGAAAGCTACTTTCCCAGCCAGAACAACAGGTTGGGCACCGAAAGGAACATCGGCCGGGTGCTTTCCGGCAGCGTCATCACGCCGATATCGGCCCCGTCGGCGACCGCCAGTGGCAGGTACAGGGCGCTGCCGTCGGGCTGCGCACTGAAGCCGTTGCTGGTGCTCAGCCGGTCCGGGTCCAGGCAGTACTCCGTGCCGGGACCGTTGTCCGTGATGCGGGCGAAGCCGGTGGCGCAATCGGCGCGGTTGGACAGGTAGTCCAGGCTGCCATCACGCGCCACCGCCCAGGCGCGGTAGCGCCAACGGGTGGGCCGGTCTTCGCTGACCTGACGGATGCTGTCGGGGGTCAGCCGGGCGTCGGCCGACCACAGGCCACCGGCCGACAGCCGGGTGAACAGCACCCGCTGCCCGGCCGGGTCGTAGCGGGCCTGCGAAACACCGTCGATCTGCCCCAGCAATCGCCACGGCGTTGGACGCCTGTCGAACAACGAAAGCCGCAGCTGCTCGTCGCGGTCGCGCTCCACCACCAGCACGTGCTCGCTGTCGTCGGCGTACAACGCCTGCAGCGGCTGCGCCACCGGCACCGGCAACGCCACCACCTGCTCATCGCGGGGCGACACCTCGTAGATCACCGGCCGCGCCTGAGCATCGCGACCCGACACCAGCAAGCGGGTGCTGTCGGGTGACCAGTCCGGGGCCTGGCGGGTTTCCGGGCGCAGCCCTTCCACCGGCCGCAGCGAATCGGGGCGGGTCAGGTCGGCCCACCACAACCCGAAGCTGCCGGAGCGGTCGGAGGTGAACACCAGTTGTTTGCCGTCCGGAGCCAGCATCGGCTGGGCATCGCGCCCGCTGGACGGGAACAGGCGTTCCGGGGTGCCAGGCTTACCGTTGTTGATCGGCACGCGGAACAGGCCAAACTGCGGCCGGCGGTGGACGAAGGCCAGCAGGTTGGTGTGCTTCGCCAGCGCAGGCGATTCGGCATCGTCCACCCCCACGTCGCGCAGCGTGCGGGTCTGGGTATCCAGTTCATACAGGCGCGATTCGCTGTCCACGCGCCGCCCGAACACGATGTGCCGGCTGTCGCCGCGCCAGGCCCAACCGCGGATCTCGGCCAGGTCATTGGTCAGCTGTTCCGGTTCACCGCCGCTGGCCGGCATGCGCCACAGGTCGCCGATCTGCGGGTTGCGTACGAACACGATCCAGCGTCCGTCGGGCGAGAAGCGGGGTGCGTAATCAAAGCTGTCGGCGGCCACGGGGTACGTCAGGGCCGTCCATTGTCCGCTGGCAATGTTCAACACGCGGATGCCGCGGTGGGCATAGCGGCCGGCCATCGAGCCAAACACCATGCCGCGCCCGTCCGGGGTCCAGTCAAAGCTGAGCAGTTCGGTGCCGTCGCAGCGGGTCAGATGGCGGATCGCGCCGCCGGTGGCACTGGCAAGCAGTACTTCGCAGCTGCCCTTCGGGCCAAACCGCGCGAAGGCGATCTCGCGGCCGTCCGGCGACCAGTTCGGGAAGCGGTCGGCATACCCGGCCGGGGTGTCGGTGAGCAGGCGCGCGGGCGCGTTGCCCGAGGTCTGCAGGCGGATGTTGCTGCCATCCTGGTTCGCGTTCTCGGCCTCATAGGCGACCTGCGAACCGTCCGGGGAAACCGTGGGATAGGTTTCAAACCCTGCGGTCGCGGTGATCAGGCGATACGGGCGCGGCGGGCTGCCGACCACGCGGCTGCCGTCCTCCAGCACGCCGCCGTTGGCCGTCGGCGCGCTGCGCTGACTGAGCAGTGCCGCCATGACCATCATCGCGATGAACATTGCCAGGCCCAGCGCCAGATAGACGTAGCGACGCGTGCGCCGCCACAGGCTGCGCGGACGCGGCACCCAGGCCGACGCCGGAACCGCCTCGGGGCCGGCAACGTCGCTCGTGTCCATGGCCACCGGCGGCACATCGCTGACCGGCTGCACCAGCCGATAGCCGGTCTTGGCGATGGTTTCGATGTAAACCGCGCCCCCCTCGTCATCGCCCGAGAACGCCTTGCGCAGCTGGGTGACCGCCTGGGTCAGCACGTCGTTGGTTGGCAACGTATCGGGCCATACCTCGGCGAACAGTTCGTCGCGACTGACCACCGCACCGGGGACGCGGATCAATGCCTTGAGTACGCCCAGCGCCTTCGGAGTGAGACGGCGCGGACGACGCGCGCCGGGCACGACCACTTCACGCAGCGACAGCGTGACCGTGCAGTCGCCGATCAGGATCACATCGGCAGGGGTTGTCTCACTCGCGGGGCTGATCATTCCAGTAGTACGCAAAACAACTGTGACAACAGGAACGCAGCCTTCATCCAATCATGTGCTGATCAACGAACCGCCAGATTCCGCAAACGGCATAGCTGCATCACGCAAATACACCGAAGGGCGCGAATACTAGCCTATGCCGGTTAACTGCGCCTGTGCGTGCGGACAACATCAGGCTCTCTCTCGCCGACGAAAATCCATAATTTGCTGCACTATTCGCGCCTTCGGGCGCGAAATTTTTATGTGGCATTCAGTTTTTTATTAACGTGGATTCAGCTTCGTGCACGCCTCAGCATGGTCAAACCGACCAGCCGCGACACCACCAGCGCTACGTACATCACGCCTGCGAACTGTTCCAGCATCACCAGTGCACGCGCCTGCGGATGCACTGGCACCACGTCACTCAAGCCCACCCCTGACAGCAAGCTGAAGCTCAGATAAAGCAGCTCCATCCAGGTGCGCAGTTCGCTTTCACTGGTGGCGAGAAAACTGCCAGGGAACCACTGCTGGCACACCGCGAATGCGAACGCGAAACCCCAGGCCAGCAGAGTGAAGGTGGCCCCGGCCGCGAACAGCTCGTCGCGGGTGACCTTATGGTCCTGCAGCATGTAGGCGATCAGGCTGCCGGCGGTATAGAAGTACAGCAGCGACTCCAGCAGCTGCGCGGTGGTGACCAGCGCCGGCCGCCCGAGCAGCGCGCCGGTGATCGAGAAGATCACCGACGGAATCGCCAACAGCAACGCCACCCACATGCCGAGCGGGCTGCGTCGCACCACCCACAGGGCCAACCCCAACACGGCGATCCCGAACGCACCGAACAGTGCACGGCTGGCCCCGGCCTCGTCCATGGCCGGGTACAGCAGCACCCCCAGCAGCTGCACTGCGAGCAGCCAGGCCGAGGGGTGCCGGCGGGCGATGGCCAGCCACTTGGTGGTCCGTGCAATGCCCATCGCCCCTCCGCTCCGGTCTGTATGGGGCGGAGATTAGCCCGGAACCGGCCCCGGCGGGATGACGGCCGCGTGCCCGCGCACGTCCTGGCTGATCTTCATCGAACAGAAGTGCGGCCCGCACATGGAGCAGAAGTGCGCCTCCTTGTGGGCGTCCTTGGGCAGGGTCTCGTCATGGAACTGGCGGGCCTTGTCCGGGTCCAGCCCCAGATTGAACTGGTCTTCCCAGCGGAATTCGAAGCGGGCCTTGCTCAGTGCGTTGTCGCGCACCTGCGCACCCGGGTGGCCCTTGGCCAGGTCGGCCGCATGCGCGGCGATTTTGTAGGCCATCATGCCGTCACGCACGTCCTCGCGGTTGGGCAGCCCGAGGTGCTCCTTGGGTGTCACGTAACAGAGCATGGCGGTGCCGTACCACCCGATCATGGCGGCACCGATTGCACTGGTGATGTGGTCGTAGCCGGGCGCGATGTCGGTGGTCAGCGGCCCCAGCGTGTAGAACGGTGCCTCCCCACATTCGCGCAGCTGCTTGTCCATGTTTTCCTTGATCAGCTGCATCGGCACGTGACCGGGGCCTTCGATGATCGTCTGCACGTCGTGCTTCCAGGCGATCTTCGTCAGTTCGCCCAGTGCTTCCAGCTCACCGAACTGGGCCGCATCATTGGCGTCGGCGATGCAGCCCGGGCGCAGGCCATCGCCGAGCGAGAAGCTGACATCGTAGGCCTTCATGATGTCGCAGATTTCTTCGAAGTGGGTGTACAGGAAGTTCTCGCGCTGATGCGCCAGACACCATTTGGCCATGATCGAACCGCCGCGCGAGACAATGCCGGTCACGCGCCCGGCCGTGAGCGGCACCAGGTGTTTCAGCACCCCGGCGTGGATGGTGAAGTAGTCCACGCCCTGCTCGGCCTGTTCGACCAGCGTGTCACGGAACACCGCCCAACTGAGCTCCTCGGCACGGCCATCGACCTTTTCCAGTGCCTGATAGATCGGCACCGTGCCGATCGGCACCGGTGAGTTGCGGATGATCCACTCGCGCGTCTCGTGGATGTGCCTGCCCGTGGACAGGTCCATCACCGTATCGGCACCCCAGCGGATTGCCCACACCAGCTTCTCCACTTCTTCGGCGATGCCGGAAGACACCGCGCTGTTGCCGATGTTGGCGTTGACCTTGGTCAGGAAATTGCGCCCGATGATCATCGGTTCGAGTTCGGGATGGTTGATGTTGCAGGGCAGGACGGCCCGACCGCGTGCGATCTCCTCGCGCACGAATTCCGGGGTGATCCGCGCCGGCAGCGACGCGCCGAATGACTGCCCCGGATGCTGGCGGCGCAACGCCGCATCGGCCACCGCGTCCAGCCGCTGATTCTCGCGGATGGCAACGAATTCCATTTCAGGCGTGATGATGCCGCGTCGTGCGTAGTGCATCTGGGTAACGTTGGCACCGGCCAGTGCGCGCCGCGGCGTGGTCCGCGCCGGAAAGCGCACCGCGTCCAGGCGCGCATCCAGCGCGCGCGACTGGCCAAAGGCAGAACTCAGCCTGTCCAGCGTCGCGCTGTCGCCCCGTTCTGCCACCCAGGCGGCCCGCAGCGCGGCCAGCCCGCCCGACAGGTCGATGTGTGCACGGGGATCGGTGTAGGGGCCGGAGGTGTCATACACCGTCAACGGAGCGTTGTCACCGCCGCCAAAGCCGGCGGGCGTGCAGGTCTGTGCAATCTCGCGCATCGGCACCTGCAGGTCCGGCCGCGAGCCGGGCACGTGGACCTTGCGCGAGCCGGAAATCGGCTGGGTCACCGATTCGGAAAGCGCCTGGGTCTGCTGCTGAAGGGGGGATGGTTGTGCGTTCATGGGCCTCGTCCGGATCTGTTTCCGCGCGGGAATGCACGGAAAGGACGAAGCGGCGGCGCACGGCCAGCGCAACGCGGACGGTCTTCGGGTGCGGGGACCCTACGGCGCGATGCATCGGCAGATACGAAGCTTCCCTACGCCGGTATGAGCCGGATCAGGTTCGATGGGACTGTCTCAACCGTGGCCGGATGGCCGCGGTACCCCCGCTTCAGGGCGGATTAGACCACACCCGGCCGTTCCCGTGCACGGGCTGCTGACACCCGAGCGCCTATGCTGCCGCTGGCCTCCACGCGCTGGGTATTGCGCGCCACCTGTACGGAGATCCCCCATGGTGTTCCGCATTTCCATCGCACTGGTGCTTGCCCTGGTGCTGCTGGCCGGCTTGTTGCCAGGCCCTTTCAACGACGTGGTACAGAGTGGTCTGGCGCATATCGTCAAGAGCGCCGGCTGGCTTTATCTGCTGATCGTTTTCATCACCCTGTCGTTCCTGCTCTACCTGGCATTTGGCAGGCTGGGTTCGCTGCGCATCGGCGGCGAAGACGCCGAGCCCGAGTTTTCCAACGCCAGCTGGCTGTCGATGCTGTTCGCCGCCGGCATGGGCATCGGCCTGGTGTTCTGGGGCGCAGCCGAGCCGATCTCCCACTTCGTCAAGCCGCCGGAGGGACTGGAACCGCAGAGCATGGAGGCCGCACGCGCGTCGATGCGCTACGCGTTCTTCCACTGGGGCCTGCATCCGTGGGCGATCTACGCACTGATCGGCCTGGCCATGGCCTGGTTCCAGTTCAACCGCAATGGGCGTGGCCGCATCAGTGATCTGCTTCAGCCGCTGATTGGCGCGCACCATCGGGGCTGGATCGGCACCGTGGTCGATGTCGCCGCCGTGGTCGCCACCGCCATTGGTGTGGCCACGACGCTGGGGTTCGGCACGATCCAGATCGCGGCCGGGCTTCAGCGCGTATTCGGCGTCACCGCCTCGCCGGCCGTGCAGCTGACCATCATCGCGGTGGCCTTTGTGCTGTACATGGCCTCGACCACCAGCGGTGTGCATCGCGGCATCAAATGGCTGTCCAACCTCAACCTGGGCCTGGCCGCGTTGCTGCTGGCGCTGGTGATGGTGCTGGGCCCCACCGGCTTCATCTTCGACACATTCACCACCACCGTGGGCTCCTACCTCAACCAGCTGGTGACCATGAGTCTGCGCATGTCGCCGTTCTCGGGAAGCACATGGGTGGCGGACTGGACGATCTTCTATTGGGCGTGGTGGATTGCCTGGGCCCCGTTCGTGGGCTCGTTCATTGCACGGGTATCACTGGGCCGCAGCGTGCGCGAATTCGTCCTGGGCGTGGTGATTGCGCCCACCGTGCTCGGCTTTCTGTGGTTCTCGGTGTTCGGCGGCACGGCGTTGTGGTCGCAGATTTTTGGTCACGTGGATCTGGCCCAGGCGCTGAACACCGGCTACGAGACCGTGTTGTTCACGCTGTTCGACAGCCTGCCGATATCCGTGGTGCTGTCGGTGCTGGCACTGGTGTTGTTGATGATTTTCTTTGTTACCTCGGCCGATTCGGCGGTGCTGGTGCTGGCCAGCCTTTCAACCGAGCAGGCGGGCGATCCACCGCTGTCCCGCAAGGTGACCTGGGGCGCCTGTATCGCCCTGATTGCGGGTGCCTTGTTGCTGGCCGGCGGACTGGATGCGCTGCAGGGGATGATCACCATTGCCGCCCTGCCCTTTGCCTTGCTGATGCTGCTGGTGATGGTGTCGCTGTATCGCGTGTTGGACATGGAATACAACCTGCAGCGGCGTCGAGCCCAACGTGCGCGGCGGATGATGGACGCCTGGATCGAGCGCGAGATTGCCGCGCAGGAAGAGACGCGCGATGAGGCGGCGCGCGCGGATTCTTGAATCACACCAACGGCGTCGGCACTAGACGGGTTACGTAGAGCCGGGCTCTGCCCGGCTGCTGTTGGTTTTGTGCGGACAGCCGGTGTTCACGGCATCTCTGGTTTGGCGG
>DGLB01000017.1:14133-25589 GCA_002387845.1 Stenotrophomonas maltophilia
CATGCGGCTCACGCCCCCTCCAGCCCATCCCGAGCCGCCATCGACAGATTGTCGGTGGCCATCGAAGATCAAAATCAACGGCGATTCCGATCCATTGTCATGCGTTACCGGATGTTGGGGATTTCACGGCGGTCGTCTTGCGACCGACCCTACCGGACCTCATGCAATGGGATCGTGCAGATGGGTTTTGATCTTCCGTGGCCACCTGCCAACTGTCTGGGGCGAGACAGCCGACGTCAGTACCCCGCCGCCTGCCCGTCCTTGCGGCTTTCGGAGGCACCGTAGTACACGCCGGTGTCCGGGTCGCGCAGGATCGCCTGGTAGCCACCGTACGGGCCGTCGGCGAACGTTACCTTGTGGCCCTTGCGCATCAGCGCGCGCACGGTTTCATACGGGAAGCCGGTTTCCAGGTTGATCTCGCCGCCATCGCTCATCGCCGTCGCCTGGCCGGTCGGTTCGGTCGAACCCTCATGCTGGATGCGCGGCGCGTCGCCGGCTTCCTGCAGGTTCATGCCGAAGTCGACCATGTTCATCACGATCTGCGCGTGCCCCTGCGGCTGCATCGCCCCGCCCATCACGCCGAAGCTCATCCACGGCTTGCCATCCTTGGTCACAAAGCCCGGAATGATGGTCTGGAACGGACGCTTGCCCGGTGCGTAGCCATTCGGGTGGTCCTTCTGCAGCACGAACATCTCGCCGCGGTCCTGCAGGATGAAGCCCAGCCCCGGCGGGGCCATGCCGCTGCCCATGCCGCGGTAGTTCGACTGGATCAACGACACCATCATCCCGTCCGCATCGGCCACCGTCATGTAGATGGTGTCGCCTTCCTGCAGCTGCTTCGGCGTGCCCGGCTGCACTTCCTTCAGCGCCTTGTCCATCGAGATCAGCTTGCGGCGCTCGGCAGCGTATTCCTTCGAGACCAGCTTGGCCACCGGCGCCGGATGGAAGGCCGGGTCGGTGTAGAAGCGCGCACGGTCGGCGAACGCCAGCTTCTTCGCCTCGGTGAACAGATGCACATGTTCGGGCGAACCGAATGCGATCTTCGAGAAATCGTAGCCCTCCAGCACATTGAGGATCTGCAACGCCGCGATGCCCTGGCTGTTCGGTGGCAGCTCCCACACGTCGTAGCCGCGGTAATTGCTGCTGACCGGCTCCACCCACTCGCCATGGTGGCTGGCCATGTCGTCGTAGCTCAGGTAACCGCCATTGGCCTTGAAATAGGTGCCGATGGTGCGCGCGATGTCACCCTTGTAGAACGCATCGCGGCCGCCCTGGGCAATCTGCTCCAGCGTGTTGGCCAGGTTGGGGTTCTTCCACAGCTCGCCCTTGCGCGGTGCATGCCCGTTGATCGTGAACTGTTCACTGAAGCCCGGGTACTTCGACAGGCGCGGTACCGAACGGTCCCAGTAGTAGGCGATCACTTCCGCCACCGGATGGCCTTCGCGCGCGTAGCGGATCGCCGGTGCGAGGTTGTCCGCCATCGGCTTGCGACCAAAGCGCTCGTGCAGCGCGAACCAGCCGTCCACCGCGCCCGGCACTGACACCGGCAGCGGACCGGTCGCCGGAATCTCCTTCAACCCACGGCGCTGGAACTCGGCCAGGGTCAGCGACTTCGGCGAGCGGCCCGAACCGTTGTAGCCATACAGCTTCTGCGTCTTCGGATCCCACACGATCGCAAACAGATCGCCGCCGATGCCATTGCCGGTCGGCTCCATCAACCCCAGCGCCGCGTTGGCGGCAATGGCGGCGTCCATCGCCGAGCCGCCGCTTTTCATCACATCCAGTGCGATCTGGGTCGCCAGCGGCTGCGAGGTCGCCGCCATCGCATGCGGGGCGATCACTTCGGAGCGGGTGGCAAAGTCGCGGCCGGTGACCCGGTCAGCGGCAGTGGACAGCGTGGGCAGGGCGCACAGCAGGGCAGCGGCCAGCAGGCCGCGGGCAAGGGGTCGGGACACGAGGATTTCCTGAGGGTGGTTGCCCCTGAATAGTCGCCGGAGCGCGCCTGCACGCACATCCGACAATGGTCATGTACGACACCTGCAACACGCTTGAATCCGCGCGGAAACCTGCCTTCAATACTTGAATCTGCATTCACCAGAACACTTTCACCCGCAACCATCGTTGCAGCACAAGGGTTTGCGCTGGATACAGGCGAAACTGTTGGAAATTGTGCCGGTACGGTTGACACCGCCAAAACCGCTGTGGTTTTCTCGATCACATGTTGCGACGCCACACGCCCATCCGCGAATCCATCGAGCACGCCAGCCCTGGCGCGACCTCGATTCGTTCGCTCCTTGTACTCGTACTTATTACCCAGCCCACAGGAGCGGGACGGACCGGCGTGTAAGCAGCAATGCCAGGAATCCATCAAACCCGCACCGGTCACGGCGCGGGTTTTTTCGTTTCAGAACCCTTCGTTTTTGTTTCCCCCTCCCAAAGGACCACCCCGATGAGCACCAACGACCTGCCCCAGATCAAGATCGCTGTAGTCGGCTACGGCAGCCAGGGCCGCGCCCATGCACTGAACCTGCGTGAATCCGGCTTCGACGTGGTGATTGGCCTGCGTCCGGGCGGTCCGACCGAGGTCAAGGCGCAGGCCGACGGCTTCACCGTGAAGGCCCCGGCCGACGCCGTGAAGGACGCCGACCTGGTCGCCGTGCTGACCCCGGACATGGTGCAGAAGAAGCTCTACGAAGACGTGCTGGCCCCGAACATGAAACAGGGTTCGGTGCTGCTGTTCGCGCACGGCCTGAACGTGCACTTCAACATGATCGCCCCGCGCGACGACCTGGACGTGGTGCTGGTCGCCCCCAAGGGACCGGGCGCGCTGGTGCGTCGCGAGTACGAAATCGGCCGTGGCGTGCCCTGCATCTGGGCGGTGTACCAGGACAAGAGCGGCAAGGCCGCCGAGTTTGCCCTGGCCTATGCGGCCGGCCTGGGCGGCGCGCGCGCCAACCTGATCCAGACCACCTTCAAGGAAGAAACCGAAACCGATCTGTTCGGCGAACAGGCCGTGCTGTGCGGCGGTGCGTCGGCGCTGGTCCAGGCCGGTTTTGAGACCCTGGTGGAAGCCGGTTACCAGCCGGAAATCGCGTACTACGAAGTGCTGCACGAACTGAAGCTGATCGTCGATCTGTTCTACGAAGGCGGCATCACCCGCATGCTGGAATTCATCTCCGAAACCGCGCAGTACGGCGACTACGTGAGCGGGCCGCGGGTGATTGATGCCGGCACCAAGGAACGCATGAAGGCGGTGCTGGCCGACATCCAGGACGGCACCTTCACCAAGAACTGGGTTGCCGAGTACGAAGCGGGCCTGCCGAACTATAACAAGTTCAAGCAGGCCGACCTGGAGCACCCGATTGAAAAGGTAGGCAAGGAACTGCGCGCCAAGATGGTCTGGTTGCAAAGTCAAGCCGCGTAACCGCGCGGCCTCCCCCACCGCTTCAGAAAGGTTCCCGCATGAACACCTCCGCACACAGCACCGCGCCCCGCAACGGCGCACGCTGGTTGACGCAGGCCCTGGAAGCCGAAGGCGTGGACACGCTGTTCGGCTATCCGGGCGGCACCATCATGCCCTTCTACGACGCCCTGGTGGATTCCAGGCTCAAGCACATCCTGGTCCGCCACGAGCAGGGCGCAGCGCTGGCCGCGAACGGCTATGCCCGCGCCAGCGGCAAGGTCGGCGTCTGCGTGGCCACCTCCGGCCCGGGCGCGTCCAACCTGGTCACCGGCATTGCCGATGCCATGCTCGATTCGGTACCTATGGTCTGCATCACCGGCCAGGTCGCCACCCCGCTGCTGGGCACCGACGCGTTCCAGGAACTGGACGTGTTCGGCCTGACCCTGCCGATCGTCAAACACAGCTGGCTGGTACGGTCGGTGGATGACCTGCCGCGCGTGGTCCGCGAAGCCTTCCGCATTGCCCGCGAAGGCCGACCGGGGCCGGTGCTGATCGACCTGCCCAAGGACGTGCAGGTCGCCGATGCCAGCCATCTGCCGGTGCATGTACCCGACACCGTGAACCCGCCGGTCGCACCGCGCAACGAGGCCTTGGCTGCGGCGCTGGCCGCGATTGCCGCAGCCGAGAAGCCGGTGATCTACGGCGGCGGCGGCATCGCCCTGGGGGATGCGGTCGATGACTTCCGCACCTTCGTCGACACCACCGCCATTCCCACCGTGCTGACCCTGCGTGGCCTGGGCGCGCTGCCGGCGCAGCATCCGCATTACCTGGGCATGCTGGGCATGCACGGCACCCGCGCTGCCAACATGGCAGTGCAGGAAAGCGACCTGCTGGTGGTGGTGGGCGCGCGCTTCGATGATCGCGCCACCGGCAAGCTGGCCGAATTCGCACCGTTTGCACGGGTGCTGCACATCGATGCCGACGCGTATGAGATTTCCAAGTTACGTACGGCCGATATCGCCGTTCCCGGCAATGTCGGCACCGCCCTGCGCACACTGACCGCCGGCGTGGAAAGCACACCGGCCAGCCAGCAGGCCTGGCGCAAGCGCTGTGTGACCCACCGCGAACGCTTCGCTGCCCGCTACGATGCACCCGGCTCGCACATCTACGCCCCCGCGCTGCTGAAGCGGCTGAGCGAAGTCGCCCCGTCGAACGCGATCATCGCCTGCGATGTCGGCCAGCATCAGATGTGGGTGGCCCAGCACTGTCGCTTCAACCATCCGCGCAATCACCTGACCAGCGGCGCGCTGGGCACGATGGGCTTTGGCCTGCCGGCGGCGATGGGCGCGCAGTTCGCCTGCCCCGACCGCACCGTGGTGCTGGTCTCCGGTGATGGCAGCTTCATGATGAACGTGCAGGAGCTGGCCACCATTGCCCGCTGTCGCCTGCCGGTGAAGATCGTGCTGCTGGACAACAGTTCGCTGGGCATGGTGCGGCAGTGGCAGGAACTGTTCTTCGCCGAGCGCTACAGCGAGATCGACCTGTCCGACAACCCCGACTTCGCCGCGCTGGCCAAGGTGTTCGGGATTCCGGCCACCCGTATCGAAGCCCGCGACGACGTCGAAGGCGGCCTGGCCGCACTGCTGGCCGAACCCGGCCCGGCGCTGCTGCACGTCGCCATCGACGCCCGCGCCAATGTCTGGCCGCTGGTCCCGCCGAACAATGCCAACAGCACCATGCTGGACAGCAACCCCGCTCACCAGACCCAGGAGATTCCCAATGCAATACCGGCTTGACCTGGTGCTGGCTCCGGCCGAAGGCGCGCTGCTGCGCGTGATCGGCATGGCCGAACGCCGCGGCTTTGCGCCGCGCGCGATCGCCGGCGCGCCCAATGCCGCCGACGATGGCCGCTGGCACGTGCAGCTGGTGGTGGACGGCAACCGTCCGCCGGAAACGCTGTGCCGCCAGATCGAGAAGATCTATGACTGTGTCTCGGTGCGGATCAGCGCGTTGGGGGAGAGCAATGCCGGCTAGTCGTGGCCCGCAGGAACCGGATGTAGGCGACGTAAGCGTCGCCGACGTGCTGGCCGCGCAGGCGCGGCTGCGTCGGTTCCTGCCGCCTACGCCACTGCACTATGCAGAGCGGTTCGGCACCTGGCTGAAGCTGGAGAACCTGCAGCGCACCGGTTCCTACAAGGTGCGCGGCGCATTGAACGCGCTGCTGGCCGGGCGCGAGCGTGGCGACGAACGACCGGTGATCTGCGCTTCGGCCGGCAACCATGCACAGGGTGTGGCCTGGGCCGCGTATCGGTTGAACATTCCGGCCATCACGGTGATGCCACACGGCGCCCCGGCCACCAAGATCGCCGGTGTGGCGCACTGGGGGGCCACGGTCCGCCAGCATGGCAACAGCTATGACGAGGCCTACGCGTTTGCCCGGCAATTGGCCGAACAGAATGGCTACCGGTTCCTGTCGGCGTTCGACGATGCCGACGTGATCGCCGGCCAGGGCACGCTGGGCATCGAACTGGCCGCGCATGCGCCGGATGTGGTGATCGTGCCGATTGGCGGCGGCGGACTGGCCTCGGGTGTGGCGCTGGCGCTGAAATCGCAGGGCGTGCGCATTGTCGGAGCCCAGGTCGAAGGCGTGGACTCCATGGCCCGCGCCATCCAGGGCGATGTACGCGAAATCGCCCCCGTGGCCACGCTGGCTGACGGGGTGAAAGTAAAGATTCCCGGCTTCCTGACCCGTCGCCTGTGCAGCAGCCTGCTGGATGACGTGGTGATCGTGCGCGAGGCGGAATTGCGCGAAACCCTGGTGCGACTGGCACTGGAAGAACATGTCATTGCCGAAGGAGCCGGCGCGCTGGCCCTGGCCGCTGGCCGCCGCGTGGCCGGCAAGCGCAAGTGCGCGGTGGTATCCGGCGGCAACATCGATGCGGCCGTGCTGGCGCAGCTGTTATGCGAGGTGCGTCCGCGCCCGCCGCGCAAGCCGCGACGGCGCAGCAGCGAGCGCCCACGACTACCGACTTTCTCCCCTACCCCCCCTTCTTCTTCCCTTCCTACCCATTCCGGCACCCCCGTCGAGGAGACTTCCTGGTGACTACGCCCAACTCCCCCCGCATTCGAATTTTTGACACCACCCTGCGCGACGGCGAGCAATCGCCCGGTTGCAGCATGAGCCCGCAGCAGAAGCTGGTGATGGCCCGCGCCCTGGACGAACTGGGGGTGGATGTCATTGAAACCGGCTTCCCGGCCAGTTCGCAGTCCGACCGTGACGCCATGGCCCTGATCGGCAGCGAAGTACGCCGCCCGACCCTGGCGGTGCTGTCGCGCTGCCTGCAGGCCGACATCGAGACCTCGGCCAAGGCGTTGGAAGCCGCTGCCAATGCGCGCCTGCACGTGTTCCTGTCGACCAGCCCGCTGCACCGTGAACACAAGCTGCGCATGACCCGCGAGCAGGTACTGGAGTCGGTGCACCGCCATGTCAGCCTGGCCCGCAGCTATGTGGACGATGTCGAGTTCTCCGCCGAAGACGCCACCCGCACCGAAGAGGACTTCCTGATCGAGGTCGCGCGCGTCGCGGCCGCCGCCGGGGCCACCACCATCAACCTGCCGGATACGGTCGGCTTCACCACCCCGGAAGAAATCCGCGGCATGTTCCAGCGCGTGATCGCCGGCGTGCCCGACAGCGACCGCATCATCTTCAGCGCGCACTGCCACAACGACCTGGGCCTGGCCGTGGCCAACTCGCTGGCCGCCATTGAAGGCGGCGCGCGCCAGGTGGAGTGCACCATCAACGGCATCGGCGAGCGTGCGGGCAACTGCTCGCTGGAAGAGCTGGCGATGGTGCTGAAGGTACGCAATGCGTTCTATGAAGAAGACACCCGCATCAACACACCGCGCATTGTCTCCACCTCGCAGCTGCTGCAGCGCCTGGTCGGCATGCCGGTCCAGCGCAACAAGGCCATCGTGGGCGCGAACGCGTTCGCGCACGAATCCGGCATTCACCAGCACGGCATGCTGCGCCACCGTGGCACCTACGAGATCATGCGCCCGGAAGACGTGGGCTGGGAAAACTCGCAGATGGTGCTGGGCCGCCACAGCGGTCGCGCCGCTGTCGAAGCCCGCCTGCGCGCCCTGGGCTTCTGGCTGGAGGAAGAAGAACTGAAGCTGGTGTTCGAACAGTTCAAGGCATTGTGCGAGCAGCAGCGCGTGGTCACTGACGCCGACCTGCAGGCGCTGATGCAGGGCAGCAGCAACCAGAACGGCTACCGACTGGCCTCGATGACCATCAGTGACGTTGGCAGCCGTGCCAATGCACTGGTGGAACTGTCCGACCCGGACGGCAACCGCGTGGCCGAGACCGCGCAGGGCGACGGACCGGTGGATGCACTGTTCGGTGCGCTGTCGGCCGCCACCGGCGTGCAGCTGCATCTGGACAGCTACCACGTGCACAGCGTCGGCATCGGTGCGGACGCGCGCGGCGAAGCCAACCTGAGCGTGCGCCACGACGGCGTGGAGTATGAGGGCACCGGCACCAGCCGTGACATCATCGAGGCGTCCGCGCTGGCCTGGCTGGACGTGGCCAACCGCCTGCTGCGCCAGCGCCAGGCCACGGCCGAACAGCCCGACGCCACCGCTGCTGCCTGACCCCTATTCCTGCAAGGCCACGCTCCAGATGAACGAGCCCATGAACCCAGCACCCCGCACCCTGTACGACAAACTGTGGGACGCCCACGTGGTCGTGCCCGAATCGGACAGCGCGCCCGCCGTGCTGTACATCGACCTGCACCTGATCCACGAGGTGACCTCGCCGCAGGCCTTCACCGAACTGCGCCAGCGCGGTCTCGCGCCGCGTCGCCCGGACCGCACCAAGGCCACCATGGATCACTCCACCCCGACCCTGCCCGCGCGCAGCGACGGCAGCCTGCCCTATGCCAGCGCCGCCTCCGAAGCGCAGGTGGACACCCTGGCGCGCAACTGTGCCGAGTACGGCATTGAACTGTTCGACATGCAGTCGGCCAACCGCGGCATCGTGCACGTGATCGCCCCCGAGCAGGGCTTCACCCAGCCCGGCATGACCATCGTCTGCGGTGACAGCCACACCTCCACCCACGGTGCGTTCGGCTCGCTGGCGTTCGGCATCGGCACCAGTGAAGTCGGCCACGTGCTGGCCACCCAGTGCCTGCTGCAGCGCAAGGCCAAGACCATGGCGATCACCGTGGACGGCCCGCTGCCGCGCGGCGTCGGGGCCAAGGACGTGGTGCTGCACATCATCGGCGTGATCGGCGTCAACGGCGGCACCGGCCACGTGCTGGAGTTCCGTGGCAGCACCATTGAAGCGATGGACATGGAGCAGCGCATGACCCTGTGCAACATGTCGATCGAAGCCGGCGCACGCGCCGGCATGGTCGCCCCCGACCAGGTCACCTTCGACTGGGTCGCCGCGACCCCGCGCGGCCCCAAAGGCACCGACTTCGATGCTGCCGTTGCCGCCTGGTCGCAGCTGCGCAGCGATCCTGGCGCACGCTTTGACAGCGAAGTGCACATCGACGCTGCCGACATCCGGCCCACCCTGACCTGGGGCACCCATCCGGGTACCGCCATCGCGGTGGACCGCCCCATTCCGGCCGCCAACGACACCGCCGACCAGAAGGGCCTGGATTACATGCAGTTCCAGCCGGGCCAGACCCTGGCCGGCACGGCGGTGGATGTGGTGTTCGTCGGTTCGTGCACCAACGGCCGCCTGAGCGACATGCGGGAAGTGGCGCAGGTGCTGCGCGGCCGCCGCGTCGCCAGCGGCGTGCGCATGTTGGTGGTACCCGGCTCGGAAATCGTCAAGCGCGAGGCGGAAGCCGAAGGCATCGATGTGATCGTGCGCGAGGCCGGTGCCGAGTGGCGCGAGCCGGGCTGTTCGATGTGCATTGCGATGAACGGCGATCTGGTCGCCCCCGGCCAGCTGGCCGTCAGCACCAGCAATCGCAATTTCGAAGGCCGCCAGGGCCCCGGCTCGCGCACCCTGCTGGCCTCGCCGATGACCGCCGCCTGGGCCGCTGTGAACGGCAAGGTGGCCGACACCCGCGAGCTGTTCGCGCAGGAGGTGGCGTAATGAGCGGCTTCCGCACCCTCACCTCGGCCAGCGTGGTGCTGCGCCAGACCAACATCGATACCGACCAGATCATTCCGGCACGGTTCCTGTCCACCACCGAACGCGCCGGCCTGGGCCGCAACGCCTTCAATGACTGGCGCTGGCAGGCTGACGGCAGTCCCGTGCCGGCATTCCCGTTCAACCAGCCCCACAACGCCGGGCGCAGCATCCTGCTGGCCGGGCGCAACTTCGGCTGCGGCTCCTCGCGCGAGCACGCGCCATGGGCGCTGACCGACCTGGGCCTGCGCGCGATTGTCAGCAGCGAGATTGCCGACATCTTCCGCGGCAACTCGTTGAAGAACGGCCTGCTGCCGATCGTGCTGGCCGAGGCCGATGTACAGTCGCTGATGCAGCGGCCCGACGACGCGCTGACCATCGATGTCGCCGCACGCGAGCTGCGCACCCCCGATGGCCGGGTGTTCTCCTTCCCGCTGGACGGCTTCTCGCAGACCTGCCTGCTGGAAGGCGTGGACCAGTTGGGGTATCTGTTGGGCCGTGTCCCTGAAATCGAACGTTACGAGAGTGAGCATGCACGCTGAGATTGTTGTTCTGCCCGGTGATGGCATCGGCCCGGAAGTCGCCGCCGCCGCCGTCGCCGTCCTGAAGTCGATTGCCGAACGCTTCAACCACAGCTTCACCTTCAGCGAGCACGACATCGGCGGAATCGCCATCGACCGCCATGGCGAGCCCCTGCCGGCCAGCACCCTGGCCGCCTGCCAGTCCGCCCAGGCCGTGCTGCTCGGCGCGGTGGGCGGGCCGAAGTGGTCCGATCCCAATGCCAAGGTCCGCCCCGAGCAGGGCCTGCTGGCGATCCGCAAGGCGCTGGGGCTGTACGCCAACCTGCGCCCGGTGCGCACCCATGAAGCCGCACTGGGCGCTTCGCCGATCAAGGCCGAGCTGCTCCAGGGCGTGGACTTCGTGGTGGTGCGCGAACTCACCGGTGGCATCTATTTCGGCGACAAGACCCGCGACGCCGACAGCGCCAGCGACCTGTGCCGTTACACCGTGACCGAGATCGAGCGCGTGCTGCGCAGCGCCTTCACCCTCGCCCGCCAGCGCCGCGGCAAGGTCACTTCGGTGGACAAAGCCAACGTGCTGGAGACCTCGCGCCTGTGGCGTGACGTGGCAGCGCGCATCGGCCGCGAGGAATTCCCGGATGTGGCGCTGGAGCACCAGCTGGTCGATTCGATGGCCATGCACCTGCTGGCCAAGCCGCGCGAGTACGACGTGATCGTGACCGAGAACATGTTCGGCGACATCCTGACCGATGAGGCGTCGATGCTGGCCGGTTCGCTGGGCCTGCTGCCATCGGCCTCGCTGGGCGAACCGGGTGCGGTGGGCATCTACGAACCGATCCACGGCTCGGCCCCGGACATCGCCGGCAAGGGCATTGCGAACCCGTACGCAACGATCTTCAGCGCGGCAATGCTGCTGCGGCATTCGCTGGGTCTGGAGGCGGAGGCTGCAGCCGTGGAAGCCGCAGTGCATGCGGCATTGGATGATGGGGTGTTTACCGCCGATCTGGCCGCGAAGGGCTCAGCGGTTTCCACGACCCAGGCCACCGACGCGGTTCTCGCACGCCTGTAACGCCCCGTCACGAGCGATGCCAGGGCCGCGTAGGGACACGCCATGCGTGTCCGCTGCTGGATTCATGCGAACAGCCGATGCGCAACGGTCTTCTGGTTTGGCGGGACGGTGCGGGTTCGCGGGGGACGCCGTGAACCCTTCCATGGGGGCTTGTCAAAAACATCCATGTTTTTGACACCCCCGCGAACCCGCACCGTCCCACCTTCGACAGAAGGTCGGTGGCCACAGCAGATCCAAAACCGGTAGCGCCGGCCGTTGGCCGGCCCACGGACCGCCTGGGCCGGCCAACGGCCGGCGCTACCCATCGACGCTCCA
>DGLB01000003.1:0-42343 GCA_002387845.1 Stenotrophomonas maltophilia
CGGGCATCCGTCCGGGCAAGGCCACCGCCGACTACATCGACGGCGTGCTGACCCGCCTGACCGCAGCCGGTTCGGCCTACCTGGTCATTGTCTGTCTGCTGCCGGAAATCATGCGCAGCCAGCTGAATGCGTCGTTCTACTTCGGCGGCACCTCGCTGCTGATCGTGGTGGTGGTGGTCATGGACTTCATTGCCCAGATCCAGGCGCACCTGATGTCGCACCAGTACGAAAGCCTGTTGAAGAAGGCCAACCTGAAGGGTGGCAACCGCGGCGGCTTTGCTCGCGGCTGATTCGGCTGTTACACTATCGTCTTCCTGACGTGATGGTCCTCCGCTTCGCGGACCTGGCCACACAAACGAAGGGCGGCCCCCGCAGCGGTTCCGGGTGGGGGTGTGATCGGGTCGTCCCGCGCGGGAGTAGCGCGGGCGGCACCGGGGCAGGGCACGCAAGTGGCTTGTTCCGGGGTCAACCTGGTCCGGCGCCGGAGCCTGGGCACACTCCCTGGGCCGGGTTCATGAAACCTTTCAGGTTTCACGGACTTCCAAGTAAACCGGAACCTTGTTAGTATCGCTAGTTCACTTTTTTGATCCATCCTGCCGGATTGGCGCGCCTTGGGTGCGCTGTCGGCCATCACTCAGCTGGAGAACCGCGTCATGGCGCGTATTGCAGGCGTCAACCTGCCAGCCCAGAAGCATGTCTGGGTCGGGTTGCAAAGCATTTACGGCATCGGCCGTACCCGTTCGAAGAAGGTCTGCGAAGCCGCAGGCGTCACTTCGACCACCAAGATCCGCGACCTGTCGGAGCCGGAAATCGAGCGTCTGCGCTCGGAAGTGGCCAAGTACATCGTGGAAGGCGATCTGCGCCGTGAAATCGGTATCGCGATCAAGCGCCTGATGGACCTGGGCTGCTACCGCGGCCTGCGTCACCGTCGTGGCCTGCCGCTCCGCGGTCAGCGCACCCGTACCAACGCCCGCACCCGCAAGGGTCCGCGCAAGGCGATCAAGAAGTAAGGGACCTGAGAAATGGCTAAGCCCGTCGCTAAGACCAAGAAGAAGATCAAGCGCGTCGTCACTGACGGCGTTGCCCACGTCCACGCTTCTTTCAACAACACCATCGTGACCATCACCGACCGCCAGGGCAATGCTCTGTCGTGGGCGACCTCCGGTGGCGCTGGCTTCCGCGGTTCGCGTAAGTCCACCCCGTTCGCTGCCCAGGTGGCTGCCGAGAAGGCCGGCCGTGCCGCGCTCGACTACGGCGTCAAGTCCCTGGAAGTCCGCATCAAGGGCCCGGGTCCGGGTCGTGAGTCGGCCGTGCGCTCGCTGAACAACGTGGGCTACAAGATCACCAACATCATCGACGTGACGCCAATCCCGCACAACGGGTGCCGTCCGCCGAAGAAGCGTCGCGTCTAAAGGAGCGATAAGAAATGGCTCGTTATATCGGTCCTACCTGTAAGCTCGCCCGCCGCGAAGGCGCCGACCTTTCCCTCAAGAGCCCGGCCCGTGCGCTGGACTCCAAGTGCAAGCTGGAGCAGAAGCCCGGCCAGCACGGCGCGACCGCCCGCAAGGGCAAGCTGTCCGACTACGCCACCCAGCTGCGTGAAAAGCAGAAGGTCAAGCGTATCTACGGCCTGCTGGAGCGTCAGTTCCGCAACTACTACAAGAAGGCCTCGACCAAGAAGGGCAACACCGGCGAGAACCTGCTGCAGCTGCTGGAAACCCGTCTGGACAACGTCGTCTACCGCATGGGCTTCGCAGTGACCCGTCCGGCTGCCCGTCAGCTGGTCTCGCACCGCGGCGTCACCGTGAACGGCAAGTCGGTGAACCTGGCTTCGTACCAGGTCAAGGCCGGCGACGCTGTCGCCCTGTCGGAAAAGGCGGCCAAGCAGCTGCGCGTGCAGGAAGCCCTGACCGTGTCCAGCTCGCATGACCTGCGTCCGTCGTGGATTGAAGTCGATGCGGCCAAGTTCGCCGGCATCTTCAAGGCGGTTCCGGATCGTTCGGACCTGCCTGCGGATATCAACGAAGCGCTGATCGTCGAGTTGTATTCGAAGTAATTCACATTGGAGAACCCCCGGCGACGGCCGGGGTGTTCACTAGGAGAACCCGCAAACATGACGGTTACCGCCAACCAGGTTCTGCGTCCTCGCGGTCCGCAGATCGAACGCCTTACCGACACCCGCGCCAAGGTCGTCATCGAACCCTTGGAGCGTGGTTACGGGCATACGCTGGGCAACGCCCTGCGTCGCGTGCTGCTGTCGTCCATTCCGGGCTTCGCCATCACGGAAGTTGAAATCGACGGCGTGCTGCACGAGTACACCACGCTGGAAGGTCTGCAGGAAGATGTGCTTGAAGTCCTGCTCAACCTGAAGGACGTGGCCATCCGCATGCACACCGGCGACAGCGCCACGCTGTCCCTGTCCAAGCAGGGTCCGGGTGTCGTCACTGCGGCCGACATCAAGGTCGACCACAATGTCGAGATCCTCAACGCTGACCACGTGATCTGCCACCTGACCAAGGACACGGCGATCAACATGCGTCTGAAGGTCGAGCGCGGCTTCGGCTACCAGCCGGCAGCTGCACGTCGTCGTCCGGACGAAGAAACCCGTGCGATCGGTCGTCTGGTCCTGGACGCTTCGTTCTCCCCGGTCCGCCGCGTGGCGTACTCGGTGGAAGCGGCGCGTGTGGAACAGCGCACCGACCTGGACAAGCTGGTCCTGGACATCGAAACCAACGGCACGATCGACGCCGAGGAAGCCGTGCGCACTGCCGCCGACATCCTGAGCGATCAGCTGTCGGTGTTCGGTGACTTCACCCACCGCGACCGCGGTGCGGCCAAGCCGGCCAACAACGGCGTGGATCCGGTGTTGCTGCGCCCGATCGACGACCTGGAACTGACCGTGCGTTCGGCGAACTGCCTGAAGGCCGAAAGCATCTACTACATCGGCGATCTGATCCAGAAGACCGAAGTGGAGCTGCTGAAGACCCCGAACCTGGGCAAGAAGTCGCTGACCGAGATCAAGGAAGTGCTGGCACAGCGCGGCCTTTCGCTCGGCATGAAGCTGGAAAACTGGCCGCCGGCCGGTGTTGCCCAGCACGGCATGCTCGGCTGATCCAGCGCAGTAATTGTTTCACCCCGCACCTTCGGGTGCGGGGGCTTTACCGCAGTACCTCGCACCGACAGGCGCACAGCCTGCGGTGACGGTCGACCAGGAGGGTCGGCATCGGACCAACCGCAGTCCAAGTTTGAACGCCAGGATGGCGACAGCGAACCACAACCGATCCAACATTCTTCAAGGAATCATCATCATGCGTCACCAGAAATCCGGCCGTAAGTTCAGCCGCACCAGCGCCCACCGCGAAGCGATGTTCAAGAACATGGCTGCCTCGCTGTTCAAGCACGAACTGATCAAGACCACCCTGCCGAAGGCCAAGGAACTGCGCCGCGTTGCCGAGCCGCTGATCACCCTGGCCAAGGTTGACTCGGTCGCCAACCGCCGTCTGGCCTTCGCCCGTCTGCGTGACAACGAAGCCGTGGGCAACCTGTTCACCATCCTGGGCCCGCGCTACGCGACCCGTCCGGGTGGCTACCTGCGTCTGCTGAAGTGCGGCTTCCGCGCCGGCGACAACGCCCCGATGGCCTACGTTGAACTGGTCGACCGTCCGGCCGTGGCCGAAGCCGTCGAAGGCTGAGTCTTCGGGCTTTACCAAGATTCACTGAAAAACCCGGCCACGTGCCGGGTTTTTCTTTGTCTGGCTCAAAATCAACGACAGAGGCCGGGTGGCTCACTGGTCACTGCCTGGCCCCGTCCGATGGGGGTTTGCGGGGGATCCCGCGGTCCTTCGGCCCGCCAGATCCGCGCATTTCACCTTAACCCCGCGCCGTTGGCGCGCCCCCTTCAACAAGAAGGGGGCTCTTCACCAGTCAGAACTCCGGGACCGGATGCAAGACACGCCCGGCGTGTCTGCATTTGCCTTACCGAAACCGGGCCGGGCATGCCCGGCCTGCGTCCGTTGACGACCTTCCACGCCCGGCCGATGGGCCCTGTGCACACCGACGCACCGTTGGGGCTGTGGCGGGTGTGGGTTTGCGGGGGAATCGGCGCCATGGATGGCGTCCGCTTAGCCTACACGGACGTACTTGCGGCGACCCCGCAAACCCACACCCGGCGCAGCCGGGCAGTGGACAGTTACGCAGCGCGGCTGTTCGCATGAGCAGCGAAACAGTCCGTATGGTCACCACCGCCGACATACGGCAATCCGCCGCAGGCAACACGCCATGGCAGCCTGTTAATCTTGGCACCTGACTTTCACGAGTGTGTTGGCAATGAATCCACTGCGCTGGCCTTTCCGCGCCCAGTTCTTCCTGGGGTTCCTGATCTGCGCCGGGCTGCTGGCGTTTGCCATCTTCATGCAGTTGAAGATGGGGCTTGAGCCGTGCCCGTTGTGCATCTTCCAGCGCATTGCGTTTGCCGCGCTCGGGCTGCTGTTCCTGATCGGTGCCCTGCACGGGCCCAAGGACCGCCCTGGGCGCGTCACCTATGGCGTGCTGGCCTTCATTGCGGCCGCCGTCGGCATGGGCATTGCCGGTCGCCATGTGTACGTCCAGCTGCTGCCGCAGGACCTGGGCTCCAGCTGCGGGCCGCCGCTGTCGTTCCTCAGCGAGACCATGGGGCCGTTCGAGGTGTTCCGCACCGTGCTGACCGGGACCGGCAACTGCGGCAACATCGACTGGGCGTTCCTGGGGCTTACCATGCCCATGTGGAGCCTGGTCTGGTTCGTGCTGCTGGGCCTGTGGGCGCTGGTGGTGTCGTTCCGCAAGCCGCCGCGCCGTTACTGATTGTTGTGTACCGCTGACCTGACTGGAACTTTCGATGAACGCCTCTACGCCTGCCAACGCTTCTGCCGCTTTGCCGACCGACTGGTCGCCGGAGAGCTGGCGCAGCCGGCCGGCGCTGCAGATGCCGACCTATCCCGATCCGGTCGCGCTGGATGCCTCGCTGCATGAGCTCAAGCGGCTGCCGCCGCTGGTGACCTCATGGGAGATCCTTTCGCTCAAGCGCCAGCTTGCCGAGGCGCAGGAGGGCAAGCGCTTCCTGCTGCAGGGCGGTGATTGCGCCGAGAACTTCAGCGACTGCGAAAGCACCACCATTTCCAACCGGCTCAAAGTGCTGCTGCAGATGAGCCTGGTGCTGGTGCACGGCATGCGCAAGCCGGTGATCCGGGTCGGCCGCTTTGCCGGCCAGTACGCCAAGCCACGGTCGGCCGACACCGAAACCCGGGACGGGGTCACCTTGCCCAGCTATCGCGGCGATGTGATCAATGCGCCTGAGTTCACCGAAGCCGCGCGCCTGCCGGATCCGCGTCGCATGCTGCAGGCGCACGCACATTCGGCGATGACCATGAACTTCGTGCGGGCGCTCATCGACGGCGGCTTCGCCGACCTGCACCACCCCGAGTACTGGAACCTGGAATGGGTGAAGCACTCGCCGCTGGCCACCGATTACCAGAAGATGGTGTCCTCGATCGGCGACGCGGTGCGGTTCATGGAAACCTTGTCCGGGGCCCAGGTGTACAACCTGAACCGGATCGACTTCTATACCTCGCACGAAGCGCTGTTACTGCCCTACGAACAGGCGCTGACCCGGCAGGTGCCGCGCCAGCAGGGCTGGTTGAACCTGAGCACGCATTACCCCTGGATCGGCATGCGTACTGCCGCGCTTGACGGCGCGCATGTGGAGTACCTGCGTGGCGTGCGTAATCCCATTGCGATCAAGGTCGGTCCGTCGGTGCAGCCGGATCAGTTGCTGCGCCTGATCGATGTACTGAATCCCGATGATGAGCCGGGCCGGTTGAGCTTCATCCATCGCATGGGCGCGGCGCAGATCGCAGAGAAGCTGCCGCCGCTGCTGGATGCGGTGAAGCGCGATGGCCGCCGCGTGTTGTGGGTGTGCGATGCGATGCACGGCAATACCGAAAGCACCAGCAATGGCTTCAAGACCCGGCGTTTCGACAACGTGCGCAGCGAAGTGGAGCTGTCCTTCGACCTGCATGCCGCAGCCGGCACGCGGCTGGGGGGCGTGCATCTGGAGCTGACCGGTGAGGATGTCACCGAGTGCACCGGCGGCGCGCGTGAGCTCACCGAGCGCGATCTGGAACGGGCGTATCGCTCCACCGTGGATCCGCGCTTGAACTACGAGCAGTCGCTGGAGATCGCGATGGCGATCGTGCGCAAGCAGGGCGGCTGACGCTGGCACCCGCGCAGGGACACGCCATGCGTGTCCTCGCACACTCTGATCAGGACGTCGCTCCACGCGGTGGTCATGTTGTCTTTGGCACCCTGTAGCTCCTCTGCGATCCACACGGGAGCATGCATGCACGTCGACTGGCAGATGGCCGCTGCGTATCTGTGGCCGATCGGCATCGCACTGGCGATCGGGCTTCTGGGCTGGTGGGGGCTGATGGCCCTGACCCGTCGCCTTAAAGGGCGCGATTACCGTCGTGCCCGCATCGCCCGCGTCATCAGCCGGCCGCTGGCATTCGCGCTGCCACTGCTGGTGCTGATCCCCGCGCTGGAAGCGACGCCACTGCAGGAGCGCTGGCTGGACCAGGCGCTGCGCCTGCTGCACATCGGCCTCACCGCCTGCTTCGTCTGGTTCCTGGTGCGCGCGGTCGCCGCTGGCGAGCAGGCCATCCTGCGCGAACATCGCATCGACGTCGCCGACAACCTGGCGGCACGCCGCATCCACACCCAGACCCGCGTGCTCAGCCGGGTGCTGATGGGCGCGATCATCCTGGTCGGGCTGTCGCTGGCGCTGCTCACCTTCCCGATGGTGCGCCAGATCGGCACCGCCCTGCTCGCGTCAGCCGGCATCATCGGCCTGGTTGCCGGCATCGCGGCCAAGCCGGTGTTCGGCAACCTGATCGCCGGCCTGCAGATCGCATTGACCCAGCCGATCCGGCTGGACGACGTGGTGATCGTTGAAGGCGAGTGGGGCCGGGTGGAGGAGATCGGCAGCAGCTATGTGGTGGTGCGCATCTGGGACGAACGGCGGATGGTGGTGCCGTTGACCTGGTTCATCGAGAACCCCTTCCAGAACTGGACCCGGCGCAGCGCCGACCTGCTGGGCACGGCGTTCCTGTGGCTGGATTACCGCGCCCCGATCGGCGTGATCCGCGCCGAGCTGGAGCGCATCTGCCAGGGCGAGAAACTCTGGGATGGACGCGTCTGCGTCACCCAGGTCACCGAAACCAGCGAACACACCCTGCAGGTCCGCCTGCTGGTCAGCGCCCGCAATTCGGGCGATGCATTCGACCTGCGCTGCATCGTGCGCGAGCGCATGCTTGATTTCCTCGCCCGCGAGCATCCGCAGGCGCTGCCACGTACCCGCGCCGAGTTGCTGGAACAGCCGGATCCTGCGCTGCAGGCCGCACGCGGCCGGCCTGCGGGGCACGTGCGCTCGCCGGGTGCGGAGGATGGAGAACCGGTCCTGGAGGCTAGCGGATCAGGGCTTCGGTCTTGAACGTGGGCGGCTTCCGCGCCCGCGTGCGCTGCTCGTAGTCGTAGGCCAGTTCGATCAGGCGTGGTTCGCTCCACGCGGTGCCCATGAACAGCAGTCCGAGTGGCAGCCCGTTCACATGCGCCATCGGCACGCTGATACTGGGGTAGCCGGCCACGGCGGCGGCACCGTAACTGCCGCCGGGAAACACATCGGCCTCGCCGCTGCGCAGTGGCCATGCCGCGCCGGTGGTGGGGGCCACCAGGGCGTCCAGGCGCTCGGCCTTGAGCACCGCGTCGATGCCCTCGGGACCCGCCAGCCGGCGCGCCTCGGTGCGTGCGGCGATGTATTCCGGGCTGCCGAGTGGCCCGGCCTGCGCGGCGCTCTCCATCAGGTCCTGGCCGAACAGCAGCAGTTCCTTGTCGGCGTGCGTACGGTTGAAGGCGATGATCGCGTCGAGGTCGCGCACCGGGGCCTGCTGGCCGCCCAGATAGCGCGCCATGCCGGCCTTGAACTCGTGCAGCAGCACGATCCGCTCGGCGGTCTCCCACTGGTCCTGGGTGGGCAGGCGCACCGGGACAACCACTGCGCCCGCATCCCGCAGCACCGCCACGGCGTGCTGCAGGGCCGGGGCGACGCCGGGCTGCTGGTCCAGCGGGCCGTACAGCACACCGATCCGCGCCCCGCGCAGGCCGCCGTCCTTCAGGCGTGCGGTGTAGTCATACACGGCCCGGCCCGGCATCGTCGCAGTGGCCGGGTCAGCGTCGTCGCGGCCGGCCATGGCGGTCAGCAATGCCGCGGCATCGGCCACGCTGCGGGTCATCGGCCCCGGCGTGTCCTGGCTGAACGAGATCGGCACCACGCCGTCGCGGCTGACCAGGCCGACCGTCGGCTTCAATCCGACGATGCCGTTCACCGCGGCCGGGCAGACGATGCTGCCGTCGGTTTCGGTGCCGACTGCCGCCGCGGCCAGGTTGGCCGATACCGCCACCGCGCTGCCGCTGCTGGAACCGCACGGGCTGTGGCTGAGCCGGTAGGGATTGCGGGTCTGCCCGCCGCGCGCGCTCCAGCCGGACACGGACTGGCTGGAACGGAAGTTGGCCCATTCACTGAGGTTGGTCTTGCCCAGGATCAGCGCCCCCGCCGCACGCAGGCGGGCGACCAGGAAGGCGTCGTCAGGACGGAACCCGGCCAGGGCCAGGGAGCCGGCGCTGGTGCTCATGGGGCGCGCGCCGATGTTGTCCTTGAGCAGCAGCGGAATGCCATGCAGAGGGCCGCGCAGCTGCCCGCGGCGGCGTTCGGCGTCCAGTGCGGCCGCTTCCTTCAGGGCATCCGGATTGAGCTCGAGTACCGCGTTCAGGCGCGGTCCGGCCCGGTCCAGCCGGGCAATGCGGTCCAGGTAGGCGCGGGTCAGGGTGACGCTGTCCAGCTCGCCTGCCGCCATCTGCGCCTGCAGGTCGCTGATATCCGCTTCGGCGTAGGGGAACGGGGTACTGGCGTCGGCCTTGTCCGCGGCGGCGGCATGCGCAGGGCTGGCCAGCAGCGACGACGGCGAGGGCGAACAGCCGCTCAGCGCGATGGCCAGTGCCAGCGATGTCAGTGACAGACGCATCAGTGGGTGTCAGGTGTCCCCGGGTGCAGCGCTCAGGCTAACCAGCGGCTGCCGCGCTTGGCAACTCAGTGGCGTTTGCGCAGGTCGCGGGCAAGCACGCCGACCACGATCAGGTTGATCACCAGCACCGTCCACGAAGCCCAGCCGGGGTGGCGGATGATGGCGTAGATGTCGAAGGGCAGGTAGATGCCCGCGGTCACACAGCCGAGCCAGGAAGCCCAGGCCTTGGCCCGCCACAGGCCCCACGCCTCGAACAGGTGCAGGATGCCGTAGGCGACCATCGCCGCAGCGGCCAGGTGCACCGCGTCGGGGCTGATCATGTTCAGCAGCGAGGGCAGGGTGCCGTGATCCGGGTCCAGGCTGAAACGCCGGATCAGGGCATTGACCCCATCGCGCAGGGGCTGCGGACCGAGCACTTCCAGCCCGGTCGCCGCCAGCAGCGCCAGTGCCGCCTTGCCGGCTTCCAGCAAGGCGATCACATGAAGACCCGGATGCGTGTGCGGATCCGGGTTGTAGGGCTTGTCGGTCACGACAATGGTCCGATCAACCGGCGCGCGACGCCTTCTTGCGGTCGCTTTCGGTCAGGAACTTCTTGCGCAGACGGATTTCCTTCGGGGTGATTTCGACCAGTTCGTCGTCCTCGATGAAGTCCAGGGCCTGTTCCAGCGAATACTTGATGGCCGGGGTCAGCTGGATCGCGTCGTCCTTGCCCGAAGCGCGCATGTTGGTCAGCGGCTTGGTCTTGATCGCGTTGACGGTCAGGTCGTTGTCCTTGGAGTGGATGCCGACCAGCTGGCCTTCGTACACGTTGTCGCCTTCAGCGGCGAACAGCTTGCCGCGGTCCTGCAGCGGGCCCAGCGAGTAGGCCGGGGTGACGCCCGGGGCATTGGCGATCATCACGCCGTTGATGCGCTTGGCGATCGCGCCCTGTTCCTTCGGACCGTAGTGGTCGAACACGTGGAAGAGCAGGCCCGAACCCTGGGTCAGGGTCTTGAATTCGTTCTGGAAGCCGATCAGGCCACGGGCCGGGATCGAGTATTCCAGGCGCACGCGGCCCTTGCCGTCCGGCTCCATGTTCTTCAGCTGGCCCTTGCGGGTGCCGAGCTTTTCCATCACGCCGCCCTGGTGCACTTCTTCCACGTCCACCACCAGCTGTTCGATCGGCTCCATCTGCTGGCCGTCGATTTCCTTGATGATGACTTCCGGGCGCGACACGGCCAGTTCATAGCCTTCGCGACGCATGTTTTCGATCAGCACCGACAGGTGCAGCTCGCCACGGCCGGAGACCAGGAACTTGTCGGCGTCTTCCAGCTGTTCCACCTTCAGGGCCACGTTGTGGACCTTTTCACGGTCCAGGCGGTCCTTGATCTGGCGGCTGGTCAGGAACTTGCCACCGGACAGGTCCTTGTTGCCGGCGAACGGCGAATTGTTGACCTGGAAGGTCATCGAGATGGTCGGCTCGTCCACGGTCAGCGCCGGCAGCGCTTCCGGGGTGTCCGGGTGGCAGAGGGTGTCGGAGATGGTCAGCTCCGGAATGCCCGAGATGGCCACGATGTCACCGGCTTCGGCGGTGTCCTGCTCGATGCGCTCCAGGCCCAGGAAGCCCAGCACCTGCGCGACCTTGCCGTTGCGCTTCTTGCCTTCGCGATCGATCACCGCGACCTGCATGTTCTTCTTCAGGGTGCCGCGCTGGATGCGGCCGATGCCGATCACGCCCACGAAGTTGTTGTAGTCCAGCTGGCTGATGCGCATCTGGAAGGCACCTTCCGGATCCACTTCCGGCTTCGGCGCGTGCTTCATGATCGCTTCGTACAGCGGGGTCATGTCGCCGTCACGCACGGTGTCTTCCAGGCCGGCGTAGCCGTTCAGGGCCGAGGCGTAGACGATCGGGAAGTCCAGCTGCTCGTTGGTGGCGCCGAGCTTGTCGAACAGGTCGAACACCTGGTCGATCACCCAGTCCGGACGCGCGCCCGGGCGGTCGATCTTGTTGACCACCACGATCGGCTTGAAGCCCATCGCAAAGGCCTTCTGGGTCACGAAGCGGGTCTGCGGCATCGGGCCGTCCATCGCGTCGACGAGGATCAGCACGGTGTCGACCATCGACAGCACGCGCTCGACCTCGCCGCCGAAGTCGGCGTGTCCCGGGGTGTCGACGATGTTGATGCGGTTGCCCTGCCAGGTGATGGCCGTGTTCTTGGCCAGGATCGTGATGCCACGCTCCTTTTCCTGGTCATTGCTGTCCATCACGCGTTCAGCCAGCACGGTGCGCTCGGACAGGGTGCCCGACTGCTTCAGCAGCTGGTCGACGAGGGTGGTCTTGCCATGATCGACGTGGGCGACGATGGCGATGTTGCGAAGATTTTCGATGGACATGCGAAAGGGGGCCAGTCGGCGCCGGAAGTTGAAAAATGAAGTCCAACATTATACCGCTTTCATGACCAAACGCGAAAAGCGCCCATTCAGGCGATTCCCTGGGGGGGCTTGGCCCCGGTAGCGCCGGCCGTTGGCCGGACCAGGCAATCCTGAGGGCCGGCCAACGGCCGGCGCTGCGGGGGCGTTCGACCATGGTCAGGCAGGCCAGTTCCGCAGGCGCGGTGTATCCTTACGGGGCTGAGACACCCCCGAATATTCCAAGGATCCACATGTCCCTCATCGCCACCTTCGACACCACCCAGGGCCCGATCAAGGTCGAGCTGTACCCGGACAAGGCCCCGCTGACCGTGGCCAACTTCGTGAACCTGGTCAAGCACGGTTTCTATGACGGCCTGATCTTCCACCGCGTCATCGCCGACTTCATGATCCAGGGCGGCTGCCCGCAGGGGCGTGGCACCGGCGGCCCGGGCTACAAGTTCGAAGACGAAACCAAGAACGGCGTGAAGCACCAGATCGGCTCGCTGTCGATGGCCAATGCCGGTCCGAACACCAACGGCAGCCAGTTCTTCATCACCCACATCAAGACCGATTGGCTGGACGGCAGGCACACCGTGTTCGGCCAGGTCCTGGAAGGCCAGGCCATCGTCGATTCGGTCAAGCAGGGCGACGTGATCCATTCGATCACCCTGGAAGGCGACACCGACGCCGTGCTGGCCGCCCAGGCCGACCGCGTCGCGGAGTGGAACAAGCTCCTTTCCGCCTGATGATTCCAACGGTCCCCTGACGGGGGCCGTTTTCATGTCTGCGGCCGCCCCGCCAGGTCATCCCCGCCCGGCGGCCTTCTCCCACTACGTTTTTTCGCTTTTTAGCAGAGGAAATCCCCATGAAAGCACCTGTTCGTGTTGCCGTGACCGGCGCCGCCGGCCAGATCGGCTACGCCCTGCTGTTCCGCATCGCCTCCGGCGAAATGCTCGGCAAGGACCAGCCGGTCATCCTGCAGCTCCTTGAACTGCCGGTGGAAAAGGCCCAGGCCGCCCTGAAGGGCGTGATGATGGAACTGGAAGACTGCGCCTTCCCGCTGCTGGCCGGCATGGTGGGCACCGACGACGCCGAAGTGGCGTTCAAGGACGCCGACATCGCCCTGCTGGTCGGCGCGCGTCCGCGCGGCCCGGGCATGGAGCGCAAGGACCTGCTGCTGGAAAACGCCAAGATCTTCACCGCCCAGGGCGCGGCACTGAACAAGGTCGCCAAGCGTGACGTCAAGGTGCTGGTGGTCGGCAACCCGGCCAACACCAATGCCTACATCGCGATGAAGTCGGCTCCGGACCTGAACCCGCGCAACTTCACCGCCATGCTGCGCCTGGACCACAACCGCGCGCTGAGCCAGCTGTCGACCAAGCTGGGCAAGCCGGTTGGTGGCATGGAAAAGCTGGTGGTGTGGGGCAACCACAGCCCGACCATGTACCCGGACTACCGCTTCGCCACCGCCGACGGTGCCTCCATCGCCGACGCCATCAACGACCAGGAATGGAACGCCAACACCTTCATTCCGACCGTGGGCAAGCGCGGTGCGGCCATCATTGAAGCCCGTGGTTCGTCCTCGGCCGCTTCGGCTGCCAATGCCGCCATCGACCACGTGCGTGACTGGGTGCTGGGCAGCAACGGCAAGTGGGTCACCATGGGCGTGCCGTCCGACGGCTCCTATGGCATTCCGGAAGGCGTGATCTTCGGCTTCGCCGTGACCACCCAGAACGGCGAGTACACCCTGGTCAAGGACCTGCCGATCGACGACTTCAGCCAGAAGTACATCGACAAGACCCTGGCCGAGCTGGAAGAAGAACGCGCCGGCGTCGCCCACCTGCTGGGCTGATCGCGTCTGCAATGCGACGATCAACGGGGAGGCTTCGGCTTCCCCGTTTTCGTTCTGGAGTACCGGACCCGCATGATCCATCTGCACTACGCCGACGACGCCCTGCTGGTGGCCGAAAAGCCCCCCGGCCTGCTGTCCGTGCCCGGGCGCACGCCGGAGAACCAGGATTGCGTGGTGGCCCGGTTGCAGGCGCTTTATCCGGATGCGCTCACCGTGCACCGCCTGGACCAGGTCACCTCGGGGCTGCTGCTGCACGCACGCGGCAAGGCCATGCAGGCGGCGCTGTCGGCGCAGTTTGAACAACGCCAAGTGCACAAGCGCTACCTGGCGGTGCTGGAGGGCGTGCTGGAGGGCGAAGCAGGGGAGGTGAACCTGCCGCTGATCGTCGACTGGCCGAACCGGCCGAAGCAGCAGGTCGATCATGTACGCGGAAAACCCGCGCTGACCCGCTGGCGGGTGCTGGCCCGGGAGGCCGGGCATACCCATGTGGAACTGGAACCGGTGACCGGGCGCAGCCATCAGCTGCGCCTGCATATGGCCAGCCTGGGGTACCCGATCGTGGGTGACGTGCTGTATGGGGCAAAGGCGGCCGGGTGCGTGTATCTGCATGCGTGTTCATTGCAGTTCACGCATCCGCTCAGTGGCGAGCCGATGACGGTGGCGTCCGCGCAACCCTGGTAGCGCCGGCCGTGGGCCGGCCCTGCCCGGCACATCCCTTACGACCAAGGTAGGGCGGCTGCGCACGCGGCACGCGACTATGCTCGAACCCATGACTTTGTCTGGGAGGGCTGTCATGCGCTACGAAGAGCTGTACCGGAAATCGATCGAAGAACCCGAGGCGTTCTGGGCCGAGGAAGCCCAGCGCATCTATTGGCACAAGCAGCCGGAACAGGTGCTGGACTACAGCACCCCGCCGTTCCGGCGCTGGTTCGTCGGCGGTGAAACCAATCTCTGCTACAACGCCGTCGACCGTCATCTGGTCGACCGGCCCGACCAGCTGGCCCTGGTCGCCATCTCGACCGAGACCCAGGTCACCCGCGAGATCACCTACCGCGAGCTGTACCGCGAAGTGAATGCGTTCGCGGCGGTGCTGCAGCGGCTGGACGTGCAGCGCGGTGACCGCGTCGTCATCTATATGCCCAACATGGCCGAAGCGGTGTTCGCCATGCTGGCCTGCGCGCGCATCGGCGCGATCCACTCGGTGGTGTTCGGCGGCTTCGCCGCGCACAACCTGGCACTGCGCATCGATGACGCCGCGCCCAAGCTGCTGATCGCTGCCGATGCCGGCAAGCGCGGTGGCAAGGTGATTCCGTACAAGGCCATGGTTGATGCCGCCTGCGCCGAAGCCAAGCCGCCACCGCCGCATGTGCTGATCGTGTCGCGCGGGCTGGATCCGGCCGAGCCCAAGGTGCCCGGTCGTGACCTGGATTACGCCACCCTGCGTGCCGAGGTCGGCGACCAGGATGTACCGGTGGTGTGGCTGGAATCCAACGAGCCCAGCTACCTGCTGTACACCTCCGGCACCACCGGCAAGCCCAAAGGCGTGCAGCGCGACGTGGGCGGCTATGCGGTCGCGATGGCGCAGTCGATGCGCACCGTGTTCGACTGCGCGCCGGGTCAGGTGATGTTCTCCACCTCCGATGTCGGCTGGGCCGTGGGCCACTCCTACAATGTCTACGGTCCACTGATCGGCGGCTGCACCTCGCTGTTGTACGAGGGCCTGCCGACCAGCCCGGATCCGGGCATCTGGTGGGCGCTGTGCGAACAGTACGGGGTGCGCACGCTGTTCTCGTCCCCCACCGCCATCCGCGTGCTGAAGAAGCACGACGCCGACTTCATCAAACGCCACGACCTGGCCGCACTCAAGTATGTGTTCCTGGCCGGTGAACCGCTGGACGAACCGACCGCGCACTGGATCAACGATGCGCTGGGCAAGCCGATCATCGACAACTACTGGCAGACCGAAACCGGCTGGCCCGCGCTGACCCTGCTGCCCGGGGTGGACCTGAAGCCGGTGCGGTTCGGCTCGCCGGGCTTCCCCAACCTGGGCTACCGCATGAAGGTGATCGACGAGAACACCGGCGTGGAGGTCGAGCCGGGCCAGAAGGGCGTGCTGGTGATGGTGCCGCCGTTGCCGCCGGGGTGCATGAGCACGGTGTGGAAAGACGACGACCGCTTCCTGCAGAGTTACTTCAGTCATTTCAAGGAACTGCTGTACAGCTCGTTGGACTGGGCGATCCGCGACGAGGAGGGTTATACCTTCATCCTCGGCCGCACCGACGATGTCATCAACGTGGCCGGCCACCGGCTGGGCACGCGCGAGATCGAAGAGTGCATCTCGGGGCATCCGCAGGTGGCCGAAGCGGCGGTGATCGGGGTCAAGGACGAGCTGAAGGGGCAGGTGCCACTGGTGTTCGTCACCCTGAAGCAGGCCGTGACCGGCGATGGCAGCGCCGTGGTCGCCGAGATGATGCAGCGGGTGACCGGTTCGCTGGGCGCGGTCGCGCGGCCGGCGCACATCCATATCGTCAATGCATTGCCCAAGACCCGTTCGGGCAAGCTGCTGAGACGTTCGCTGCAGGCGCTGGCCGAAGATCGTGATCCCGGTGACCTGTCGACCCTGGACGATCCGGGAGCCCTGGACGAGATCCGGCGCGCGCTCGGCCAGTGATGGCGATGGGGTGTTGCGGTGCAGCACCCCTGATCATGAACGTCGGTTAAGCTTCGGTTGTGGTGGGGGTCGGCGCGTCACGTGCCGAGGCACCACAAAGGGGGCGTGGCGCGGCCGTTGATCCATCGGCGGCGTCCGCAGCTGCACAGAGTGACAGGGGGACAACATGGCGTTCATCCATGCCAAGACGGCTGCCGGCCGTCAGGAAATCGAAGACCGTGCGCGCAAACTGCCGCCGGGACTGCGCTCCATTCTGCTGATGGTCGATGGCCAGCGCGATGATGACGAATTGACCGGCATGCTGCCGGGCCTGCGCGCGCCGGACGACGCGCTGGCGCAACTGCAGGCAATGGGCCTGATTGAAGTGGTCGGTGGGGCGTTGGCCGCTGCCGCGCCGCGTGCACTGACCGCCGGGCGCGAACACGACCCGGCGCTGTACAAGCAGCTGTACGACTGGATGAGCGAATCGGTGCGCAGGCATCTGGGCCTGAAGGGCTACTTCATGCAGCTCAAGATTGAACGCTGCACCGATGCGGCCAGTCTGGAAAAACTGTGGCCGGAAATGGCGGCCGCAGTGTCCAAGGCCAAGAGCCCGGCCTTGGCCAGCCGCTGGATGGAAGAAACGCGCGCACTGCTGAGCAGCCAGCCCGAGGCGGTGTGAACGCCCACCGCACCCCGGTAGAGCGGGGCTCTGCCCCGCTGCCGTTCGCGCGGTCTATCAGACCAGCCCTTCAGTCTTCAATGCGGCCTGGACGCCGGCATCGGCTTCCATGCGGGTCTTGAATGCCGCCACGTTGTCCAGGCCGACCAGGTCCACCTTGGCCCCGGCCGCCCAGCGCAGGGTGATGTAGAAGTAAGGATCGGCCACGCTGCGGAAACCGGCCAGCCACGGCTTGTCGGCCAGCTGCCGGTCGGCGGTCTCGAACAGGCCGCGCAGGCGCTTGCGTGCGGCGGCGCGGATGGCGTCGTACTGGCCTTCGTCGGCAATGAACTTGCCCGGCCCGAACAGCGGCGAGAACGCCGGGTGCACATCGGAATTGACGAACGACAGCCAGCGGGCCGCCTCGGCGCGCTGGCGCGGGCTGCCGTCACCGGCCAGGCCGGCCTGCGGGAAGGAGTCGGCGATGTAGCCCATGATGGCCGCGTTCTGGGTCAGCACGAAGTCGCCGTCGACCAGTGCCGGCACCGCGCCGGCCGGGTTGATCGCCAGGAACGCGGGCGCTTTCATCGTGTCCTTGTCGAGCAGTTCCACTTCGAACGGCTGGCCGGTCCACTGCAGGGCGATGTGGTCGGCGGTGGAACAGGCTCCGGGCTTGCTGTACAGCTTCATGCGGACTCCAGGTGGATCGGTGGTGGAAACCACCACTATCGCGGAGCCGGCGGCACGCGGCAACGGCGTGCCTACAACAGATTGTTACGACTGGCGGGGCTTGAGGCTCTGCACCTTGTAGAAGGTGTGGTCGCCGATCGTGGCCACCTGGTAGGCATTGCGCCAGCTCGGGCTGGCAATGGCCAGCGCGGCGAAGTGACTGGCCCCCGGCACGATCTCCTTGCGTTCGCCCACCGGCAGCGCCCAGTTGCGCTCGGCGTCGAAGGCCACGGTCATCGCTTCTTCCCAGGCGTCGGTGTTGCCCAGCTGGGTGCCGGGAGCCACGATGGTCGGGGCGAACTGCTTGCGCGCGGTCACCACCTGGCACATCGAATCGCCCCACAGGCCGCTGTCCAGGCGGCGCAGGGCCACTTCTGCCACGGCTTGCTGGCCGCGCAGGGTCTGGTCACGCGCTTCGAGGTAGACGGTCGTGCTCAGGCACAACGAATCGGCGGCCGGCTGCGGCAACAACTGCGACAGCCAGAGAATCCAGGCCAGTTTCATAAATCTCCTTGCTCCGTATGGGCCGCACCTGGCTGGGCCATCCGATCAACCGGACGGCGGCGAGGGTACTGCTTGGCGTCATGGGGAGGCGACCATCGGGGCCGCCCGTTGGCGGCTCCCGAAAGATCGTGGGGGCCGCACGCTCACTCGAACTGGGTGGTGAGCGGGAAAGTCGGCGCACGATAGGGGGGTATTTCCCAACGCATCCTGAACCGAAAGGCTTGACATTCAGGTTCGGGAGGCGGTCGGGATTGCCGTATTCAGGCGTCAGAGCGCCGCCGCGAGGCGGCTGCCCTGGTTGATCGCACGCTTGGCATCCAGCTCGGCCGCCACATCCGCGCCACCAATCAGATGTGCGTCGACACCGGCGGCCAGCAACGCGGCATGCAGGTCGCGGCGCGGCTCCTGGCCGGCGCAGATCACCACGTGATCCACCGCCAGGGTCTGCTCGTGGCCGTCCACGCGGATATGCAGGCCGCTGTCATCCACGCCGAGGTACTCGACCCCGCCGAGCATCTTCACGCCCTTGGCCTTCAGGGTGGCGCGGTGGATCCAGCCGGTGGTCTTGCCCAGCCGCGCGCCGGGCTTGCCGGGACTGCGCTGCAGCAGCCAGACCTTGCGCGAGGGTGCTTCCGGCTGCGGCCGGGCCAGCGCACCACGCGCCTCGAAACTCGGGTCCACGCCCCATTCGGCCATCCAGCGTGCCGGGTCCAGTGCCGGCGAGGGGCCTTCGTGAACCAGGAACTCGCCCACATCGAACCCAATGCCGCCGGCTCCGATGATCGCGGCCTCGGCTCCCACCGTGACCCTGCCCAGCAACACGTCCAGATAGGTGACCACCTTGGCGTGATCGGCACCGGGGAAGTCGACCTTGCGCGGGGAGATGCCGGTGGCGACCACGACGCTGTCGAAACCGGCAAGGTCCGCCACGTCGGCCGTGGTCTCCAGCTTCACCTGCACCCCGGTTTCCTCCAGTTTGTGACGGAAGTAACGCAGGGTTTCATGGAACTCTTCCTTGCCCGGAATGCGCTTGGCGACATTGAACTGTCCCCCGATCTCGCTGCTGGCATCGAACAGGGTGACCGCGTGGCCGCGCTCGGCGGCGACCGTGGCACAGGCCAGGCCGGCCGGACCTGCACCGACCACGGCAATCCGCCGCGGCGACGGGGTGGGGCGGTAAACCAGTTCGGTTTCATGCACCGCGCGCGGATTCACCAGGCAGCTGGCGGTCTTGTTCTCGAACACGTGGTCCAGGCAGGCCTGGTTGCAGGCGATGCAGGTGTTGATCGCATGGGCACGGCCGGCACGGGCCTTGTTCGCCCACGCCGGGTCGGCCAGCAGCGGACGCGCCAGTGACACCATGTCGGCGTTGCCGTCGGCCAGGATGCGTTCGGCCACGTCGGGCATGTTGATGCGGTTGGTGGCGATGACCGGCAGCTGCACATGCGGCTTGAGCTTGGCGGTGACGCCCGCGAAGGCGGCGCGCGGCACCGAGGTGGCAATCGTCGGCACGCGCGCTTCATGCCAGCCGATACCCGAATTGATCAGCGTGGCCCCCGCCGCTTCGATGGCCTTGGCCTGCTGCACGATTTCTTCCCAGTTGCTGCCATCGTCGACCAGGTCGACCAGTGACAACCGGTAGATGATGATGAAGTCCGGCCCGCACGCTTCGCGGATGCGACGCACGATTTCCACCGCGAAGCGCATGCGTCTGGACGCATCGCCACCCCAGGCGTCGCTGCGCGCATTGGTGCGCGGCGCGATGAATTCGTTGATCAGATAGCCTTCCGAGCCCATCACTTCGATGCCGTCGTAGCCGGCCTCGCGGGCCAGTCGCGCGCTGCGCGCATAGTCGGCGATATGCCGCTCCACGCCACGCGCGGACAAGGCGCGCGGGGTGAACGGATTGATCGGGGCCTTCTTCTTGGAAGGAGCCACCGAGAGGGGGTGATAGGCGTAGCGACCGGCGTGCAGCAGCTGCAGGCAGATCTTGCCGTCGTGTTCGTGCACGGCGCGGGTCAGCTGCCGGTGCGGACCCACTTCCCACGGCCAGGACAGCTTGCCGCCGAACGGCTTGAGCCAGCCGACCACGTTCGGCGCATAACCGCCGGTGACGATCAGACCCACGCCGCCGGCGGCGCGTTCGGCGAAGTACGCCGCCAGCCGCGGGAAGTCGCGCGCCCGGTCTTCCAGGCCGGTGTGCATCGACCCCATCAGCACGCGGTTGCGCAGTTGGGTGAAGCCCAGGTCCAGCGGGCTGAACAGATGAGGGTAGGCGGCGGGTTCGGCGGCTGGCGACATGAAGATACGCTTGCGTACGGAAGACGCGCAGCGTGCCGCGAAAGGGCGCGCGCCGCAAGAGGCGCGGCCCCTGGCGGCGGACCTTCAGCCCCAGCCGGCCAACGTCAGCTTGCCGATCACGCCACCGCTTTCCAGTTGCCGGTGGGCTTCACGCAGGTTCGTCGCGTTGATCGTGCCCAGCGGGGTGTGCGCGGTACTGCGCAGCTCGCCCGCATCCACCAGACTGGCCACCCGGTTCAGGATCCGGTGCTGCTCGATCAGGTCGGACGTGCCGAAGCGCGACCGCGCGAACATGAATTCCCAGTGGATGCTGATGCACTTGGCCTTGTAGGGATCGCCGATGCGCAGTGGACCGCGCGGCTCCACGATCAGACCCACGCGCCCCTGCGGGGCCAGCAGTTCGCCCAGCACGTCCCAGTACGCGTCGGTGTCGGCCAGGTTCAGGGCGGCATCCACCGACGCGATGCCCAGTGCCTGCAGCTGGGGCGGCAATGGCTGGTGATGGTCGATCACATGGTGGGCTCCCATCGTCCGGCACCAGTCCGCCGAGGCGGGACGCGACGCGGTGGCGACCACGGTGAATCCGGCATGGCGTGCCAGCTGGATCGCCATCGAACCGACCCCACCGGCGGCACCGATCACCAGCAGTACCTGTCCGCGGTGCCGGCAGTCGTCAAAGCGCAGGCACATGCGGTCAAACAGCAGTTCCCAGGCGGTCAACGTGGTCAACGGCAATGCTGCCGCGTCGGCGAAGTCCAGCGTGGTCGGCTTGCGTCCGGCCACACGTGCGTCCACATGCTGCCACTGGGCGTTGCAGCCGGGACGGGTGACGTCACCGGCGTAATAGACCTCATCGCCGGGGGCGAAGGTGGTCACCTCCGGACCCACCGCCTCCACCACGCCGGCCGCGTCGAAGCCGAGGATGCGGGGCGGGGCATTGTCCGCCCGCGGCGCGCGGCGTTGTTTGGTATCCACCGGGTTCACCGATACCGCCAGGACCCGCACCAGCAGATCCTGTCCGCTGGGTTGACCGGGGTGTGGCAGATCGATGTCCGACAACGCAGCCGGGTCGTCGATGGGCAGGGCGCGTTCCTGAACAACAGCTTTCATGGCAGCTCCGGCAGGGGAAATCGCATTCATCATACGTCTGCCGGGGAACCTGTTCACACGCTGAATAAGTACCCACCGGGTAACTGCACTATTTACTGTGGCGAGCCCTTGAAAACTCTGGGAAAGTGGCAAAACCCTTGGCGTTGCTAGGCCTTGCGCAACTTCATAAAGCTGTATAGGGTGCCCGCAGCTGGGCCGGGTAGAGGTCTGGCGGTCGTCTTCACATGTTATGTGACTGTTAACATCACCTTCACTCCCCTGAGCATAATGTTCGCGGCGGTGGCGTGCTGAACCCGCAGTCTGAAACGACGCAATAGCGCTGGACCATGCCTCTACCGGTTTCATACCCCCGAACTAGGAGCTGTATTACATGAACAAGAAGATCCTTACTGCCGCGCTGCTGGGCGGTCTGGCCATGGCCCAGGCTGCGTCCGCGCAGGAGTTCGATGACCGCTGGTACCTGACCGGTTCGGCGGGTTTCAATTTCCAGGACAGCGACCGCCTGACCAATGATGCTCCGTTCGTCACCCTGGGCCTGGGCAAGTTCATCAGCCGCAACTGGTCGCTGGACGGTGAGTTCAACTACCAGAACCCGAACTTCGACGACAACCAGGATCTGAACTGGAGCCAGTACGGTGGGGACATCTCCGCCCGCTACCACTTCATCCAGGACGGCCGTGGCTGGAACCCCTACCTGCGTTTCGGCGTGGGTTACCAGAAGTCGGAAGAAGAGTTCTCGCAGCCGGGCCCGGTGCTGGGTGAGCGCAAGGACGGCAACTTCTCCGCCATCGTCGGCGTCGGTCTGCAGACCACCTTCGACAAGGCCGTGGCCGTGCGTGCCGAAGTGGGCTACCGCGGTGACTTCGACGACAAGAGCTATAACCCGACCCTGAATGGCAAGGACAACAGCTGGTTCGGCGACGTGCTGGCTTCGGTCGGCGTCGTGATCCCGCTGGGCCCGGCTCCGGTCGCCGCCGTGGCTCCGCCGCCGCCGGCTGCTCCGAGCTGTGCCGACCTGGATGACGACGGTGACGGCGTCAACAACTGCGACGACAAGTGCCCGGATTCGCAGCCCGGCCAGACCATCGGTCCGGACGGTTGCCCGGTGCCGGTCTCCATCGACCTGAAGGGCGTCAACTTCGACTTCGACAAGTCGAACCTGCGTCCGGACGCCGTGGCGATCCTGAGCGAAGCTACCCAGATCCTGGTGCGTTACCCGGACCTGCGCGTCGAAGTGGCTGGCCACACCGACTCGAAGGGTACCGACGAGTACAACCAGAAGCTGTCCGAGCGTCGTGCCACCGCTGTGTACAACTACCTGACCAGCAATGGTGTTGCCGCGTCGCGTCTGGTCGGTCCGATCGGCTACGGCGAGTCGCGTCCGATTGCGCCGAACACCAACCCGGATGGTTCGGACAACCCGGAAGGCCGCGCCAAGAACCGTCGTACCGAGCTGAATGTCCAGAACTAAGTTCTGACGCCAGGCTTCAGAAGCAGGGCCCGGCATTGCCGGGCCCTGTTTTTTTGTGCGCCAGGTACAGAATCGATAAAAAATTCAATGTGTTGCCGTATTCATTGAATGTGGGATCTTGTAAGCCGTTCCGGCGCTGTTAAACTCGGCGCGTCGACCTTCTTTCTGGATGCACCCCATGCTGCGTATCGCATTGGCCGCCGCGCTCGGCCTGGCCCTGGTTCCTGCCGCTCACGCTGCCGTGGACTGCTCCGCCCAGGCCACCAGTGCCTCGCCGCTGCCGTTGCCGGCCACCGCCATCGCGCCGGTGGCGGACGAATTCGCCATCCGCGGCTCGCAGCTGGGCATGCCCTCCGGTGTGCTGACCCCCAATTTTGACCAGCAGCAGTCGGTGGATCGCGTGCTGCAGCGCCTGCGCATCGACGGTTGCCAGAACATCGCCAAGGCGATGCCGGGTGCACCGGCGATCAAGCCGAACGATCCGGCCGCCTACAAGCCGCAGACCGAGTTCGACAACACCCCGTGGCGCTTTGACATGAGCCAGAACGGCAAGCGCATGACCGCCGAGGAATTCGATGCCTGGATGAAGGCGCGTGGCGTGCGCGTGGTCAAGGCGCGTCCGGCTCCGGCCGCGGCCGCCCCGGCCGCCGAAGCACCGGCTGAGACCAAGCCGGACAAGAAGTAAGTCGCCGCGCGCGACAGAGCGATGCGTACGACCCGCCGCCCCCCTGCCGCGCCGACTGCCCGTCCACGCCGTGAACCGCGGCGTGCGGCTGCCACCCCCGCAGTGACCGCTGCCGCGCCGCGGCACGGCCTGGCCCGCGTGCTTTCCAAAGCAGGGGTGTGCTCGCGTACCGAGGCCGCGCGCTGGATCGCTGATGGCCGGGTCAGTGTCGACGGCCGCACCATCCACAACCCCGAATTTCCCATCGTCGACGGTCGTCATCAGATCAAGGTCGACGGGCAGCCGCTGGGCAGCGCCCGCCGCATCCATCTCATGCTCAACAAGCCGCGCGGGCTGGTCACCACCGTGCAGGACGAACGCGGCCGCGACACCGTATACCGCTGTTTCGATGGGGCCGGATTGCCCTGGCTGGCCCCGGTGGGGCGGCTGGACAAGGCCAGCGAAGGCCTGCTGTTGTTCAGCAATGATCCGCAATGGGCGGCGCGCCTGACCGACCCCACCACCGGCCCGGACAAGACCTATCACGTGCAGGTGGACGCCGTGCCCACGGCGGACCAGCTGGCCGCCCTGTGCACCGGCGTGGACGATGCCGGCGAGTTCCTGCGCGCCCGCCAGGTGCGGCTGCTGCGCAGCGGCGAGAAGACCGCTTGGCTGGAAGTGGTGCTGGAAGAAGGGCGCAACCGGCACATCCGGCGCCTGCTGGCGGCCTTCGACATCGCCGTCCTGCGTTTGATCAGAGTGGGGATTGGCCAACTGCAACTGGGAACGCTCGCCAAAGGGGCCTGGCGCGAACTGCAGCCACACGATCTTGAACTGTTGCATGCCGCGGCCGGAGGTGCCGGGGCTGAAACCTAGTGCGTGACCCGCTGGGGAGCGGGTGCACCACCGGGCAATGGACGGCCTGCCTCTACAGACTGACCACTACCGGGAGAAGTGCCATGTTCATCGTTGAATCCGTCCGCCCGCTGCTGCGTGGGGCCTGCCTGCTGTTGCCGGCATTCGTGTTGACCGCCTGCGGCGGCCACAAGCAGGCCGCCAAGGCGACGCCGCCGGTGACCGACAAGGTGGTGGAGCTCAAGCTGCCGGAGCTGGACGGGCGCGGTAGTTACCGCTTTCACATGAGCGACGGCAAGAAGCGCATGACCGTCGATGAGTTCGACGCCTGGATGAAGGCCAACGGCATCCGCGTGGCCAAGGGCAATCCGCAGGCCGGCGCAACCCCCAGGCCCGCCACCAAGCCGGTGGTGGTGGCGAGCAAAAAGAAGCGGTAATGCCGGGCGCTGCCCGGCAAGGCGGGGCAGCGCCGCGCTGCAGGTCAGGCCTTGATCACGCCCAGTTCCACGCCGATCCGGGTGAACGCATCAATGGCGCGATCCAGGTGCGCGCGGGTATGCGCCGCACTGATCTGGGTGCGGATGCGAGCCTGGCCCTTGGGCACCACCGGGAAGAAGAAGCCGATCGCATAGATGCCTTCTTCCAGCAGACGCTCGGCGAACTTCTGCGCCAGCGGCGCGTCGTACAGCATCACCGGGCTGATCGGATGCACGCCCGGCTTCACGTCGAAGCCGGCGGCGGTCATCTTCTCGCGGAAGTACGTGGTGTTTTCCTGCAGGGTGGTTCGCAGGTCATCGGCGGCAGCCAGCATGTCGAAGGCCTTGATGCCGGCAGCCACCACATGCGGCGGCAGTGAGTTGGAGAACAGGTACGGGCGCGAGCGCTGGCGCAGCAGCTCAATGACTTCGGCGCTGGCCGTGGTGAAGCCGCCCAGTGCACCGCCCATGGCCTTGCCCAGGGTGCCGGTGATGATGTCGATCTTCTCCAGCACGCCCTTCACTTCGGCCGAGCCGCGGCCGGTGGCACCCAGGAAGCCGGTGGCGTGGCATTCGTCAATGTGCACCAGCGCGTTGTACTTCTTCGCCAGCGCGGTGATCTCATCCAGCGGCGCGATGAAGCCGTCCATCGAGAACACGCCGTCGGTGGTGATCAGCTTGGTTTTGCAGCCGGCCGCGTCAGCGGCCTGCAGCTGCGCTTCGAGGTCGGCCATGTCGCAGTTGGCGTAGCGGAAGCGCTTGGCCTTGCAGAGGCGCACGCCGTCAATGATCGAGGCATGGTTGAGCGCGTCGGAAATGATGGCGTCATTCTCGCCGAGCAGCGGTTCGAACAGGCCGCCATTGGCGTCGAAGCAGGCCGCATAGAGGATGGTGTCCTGCTTGCCGAAGAAGCCGGCGATCTGCTGTTCCAGCTGCTTGTGCAGGTCCTGGGTGCCGCAGATGAAGCGCACCGAGGCCATGCCGAAGCCGTGGCTGTCCAGCGCGTCCTTGGCGGCCTGGATCAGGTCCGGATGGTCGGCCAGGCCCAGGTAGTTGTTGGCGCAGAAGTTCAGCACCGTGCGACCGTCGTCCAGGGTGATCTCGGCCGACTGCGGGCTGGTGATCACGCGCTCGGACTTGAACAGGCCCTGGGCGCGGATCGCCTCCAGTTCCTCAACATAGTGCCTGGTCAGCGGGGCGTTGGCGGTAGCGGTCATGGCGGGCAGTCACAGAGGCGGAAAACGGCGATTTTACCTGTCCCGGCCGGGTCCGGGGCCCGGTGTCGACCCGCGGGGCGGGGTGGGCGGAAAACAGTTGCGCATGTGATTGTTGCATCGCAATATCAATCAGGTTAAAAAACTGTAAACCCCGTCACATCCCACCCACGTCCCGGAGAGACCCCGCATGAACCACGCCACGCGCTGTACCGCCGCCGTTGTGCTCTGCGCCGCCTTGTTCGCCCCGTTTGTCGCCAGTGCCCAGGACGAGGCCGAGTCTCCCTTCAGCTGGAACGTCACCGGCGTGTCCGACTACGTGTTCCGGGGCGTTTCCCAGACCGATGAGGATCCGACCGTGCAGGCCGGCTTCACCTACACCTCGCCGGTGGGCCTGTATGCCGGTGTCTGGGGTTCGGGCGTGGACTTCGGCGACGGCGGCCCGGACGCCGAGGTCGACTACTTCATCGGCTACGGCGTGGACGTGAGCGACAGCGTCAACTTCGACGTCATGCTCAACCATTACAGCTACCCGGGTTCCAGCGAGCTGGCCTACACCGAGCTGATCACCAAGACCAGCTTCGCCGAGCACTACAACGTCACCGTGGCCTATACCAACGACGTCTGGAACACCGACACCGACGGCTGGTACTTCGCCGCCGGCACCGAGTGGACGCTGCCGCAGGACTTCGTGCTGACCGCCAACGTGGGCCGCAACACCTTCAAGGATGAGATCGCCAAGGACTACACCGACTGGAACATCGGCGTGAACCGCACCTGGGGCCTGTTCACCCTGGGCCTGGGCTACTACGGCACCGACGGCAACGGCCGCGACAACAGCGGCAAGCTGGCCGACAACCGCGTCGTTTTCACCGTAGCCGTAGGGCAGTAACCGGCCATTAAAAAAGGCGCCCGACGGGCGCCTTTTTTCTGGATCAGTTCCAGCTCAATACGACTTTTCCGGCCTTGCCTTCTTCCATCAGGTCGAAGCCCTTCTGGAATTCGTCAATCGGCAGCTGGTGGGTCATCACCTTGCCCAGCGGGAAGCCGCTCAGCACCAGCTGGGTCATCTTGTACCAGGTCTCGTACATCTTGCGGCCGTAAATGCCCTGTACGGTCAGGCCCTTGAAGATGATCTTGTCCCAGTCGCAGCCGGCACCCTTGGGCATGATGCCAAGCATCGCGATCTTGCCGCCGTGGTACATGCAGTCGAGCATGTCATTGAAGGCGCGCGGGTTGCCGCTCATTTCCAGGCCCACGTCGAAGCCCTCCATGTGCAGTTCCTTCATCACGTCCTTCAGCGAGGTGTTGGCCACGTTGACCACGCGGGTGGCCCCCATGTCGGCGGCCAGCTTCAGGCGGAAGTCGTTGACGTCGGTCACCACCACGTTGCGTGCACCGATGTGCTTGCAGATGCCGGCGGCGATGATGCCGATCGGGCCGGCACCGGTGATCAGCACGTCTTCGCCGATCACGTCGAACTCCAGCGCGCAATGCGCGGCGTTGCCGTAGGGGTCGAAGAACGCGGCCAGTTCGGACGGAATCTGGTCCGGGATCGGCCACAGGTTGCTGGCCGGCATCACCATGTATTCGGCGAACGCGCCGTTGACGTTGACGCCGATGCCGACGGTGTTCGGGCACAGGTGCGGGCGACCGCCACGGCAGTTGCGGCAGTGGCCGCAGACGATGTGGCCTTCGGCCGACACGCGCTGGCCGACCTCATACCCGGTGACCGCCGAGCCCAGTTCGGCGATCCGGCCGACGAACTCGTGGCCGATGGTCAGGCCCGGCTTGATGGTGCGCTGGCTCCAGTCGTCCCAGAGGTAGATATGCAGGTCGGTACCGCAGATGGCGGTCTTTTCCAGCTTGATCAGGACCTCGTTCGGGCCCGGGGTCGGAACCGGCACTTCTTCCAGCCAGATGCCCTTGGCGGCGTCGCGCTTGACCAGGGCTTTCATTGTTTGCTGCGCCATCGGGGTGGAGCTCGTCTGCGGGGAAAGAGGGAATTATACGGGGGCAGGGGGGCGGGGCATGTTGCGGTGCGGGTGGGTATGCACGCCTGCAGGGTCGGTTGACCATGACGTCCGGGATGGGGGAGGGGGCCGCGTACCCGCTAAACTCGCCAATCCATTCGTGAAGGGCCGCTCCATGCGCTCGAACCTGCTTGCGTTTTCCGTCATTGCCAGCCTGGGGCTGGTCCAGGTCGCCCATGCCGCCGAAGGCATGTGGGTGCCGCAGCAGCTGCCGGAGATCGCCGGCCCGCTGCAGAAAGCCGGGCTGAAGCTGTCGCCGGAACAGCTGTCCAACCTGACCGGCGACCCGATGGGCGCGGTGGTCGCGCTGGGTGGTTGCACGGCCAGCTTCGTTTCCCCGCAGGGCCTGGTGGTGACCAACCACCACTGCGCCTATGGCGCGATCCAGCTCAACTCGACCGCCGAAAAGAACCTGATCAAGGACGGCTTCAATGCGCCGACCCTGAAGGACGAGCTCAGCGCCGGCCCCAACGCCCGCGTGTTCGTGCTCGACCAGATCACCGACGTCACCGAACAGGCCAAGGCCGCCATTGCCGCCGCCGGCAAGGACCCGCTGGCCCGCACCCGCGCGCTGGAAGCCTTCGACAAGGCCCAGACCGCCGCCTGTGAAGCCGACGCTGGTTTCCGCTGCCGCCTGTACAGCTTCTCGGGCGGCAACACCTACCGCCTGTTCCGCAACATGGAAATCAAGGATGTGCGCCTGGTCTACGCGCCCCCGGGCAGCGTCGGCAAGTTCGGTGGCGACATCGACAACTGGATGTGGCCGCGTCATACCGGCGATTTCTCGTTCTACCGCGCCTATGTCGGCAAGGACGGCAAGCCGGCTGCGTTCTCGGCCGACAACGTGCCCTACCAGCCCAAGCACTTCCTGAAGTTCGCCGACCGGCCGCTGGGCGCGGACGACTTCGTGATGGTGGCCGGTTACCCGGGCCGCACCAACCGCTACGCGCTGGTGGGTGAGTTCAACGAAACCGCCAACTTCACCTACCCGATGATCGCCCGCCATTACAACGCGGTGCTGGCGCTGATCGATGCCGCCGGCAAGGCCGATCCCGACATCAAGGTGAAGTACGCCAACACCGCCGCCAGCATGAACAATGTGGCCAAGAACTACGCTGGCCAGCTGGAAGGCTTCAAGCGCATCGACGCCGCTGGCCAGAAGCAGGCTGAAGAGGCCGCCGTGCTGGCCTGGCTGAAGCAGCAGGGTGGCGCCGGCAAGCCCGCGCTGGCGGCCCACGCCCAGCTGCTCAAGCACCTGGACACCAGCAAGTCCACGCGCGAGCGCGACCTGTTCGTCGGCCAGTTCCACAACACCTCCACGGTGGCCGCCGCACTGGCGCTGTATCGCCTGTCGATCGAACGCGCGAAGCCGGACGCCGAGCGCGAAGCCGGCTACCAGGACCGTGACCTGCCGACCCTGGAAGGCAGCCTGCGGCAGATGGACCGTCGCTACGTGGCGCGCATGGACCAGCAGCTGCAGCAGTACTGGCTGAACCAGTACGTGGCCCTGCCGCCGGCCCAGCGCAGCAACGAGGTGCTCAACCAGTGGCTGGGCGGTACCGACGCGACCGCCGTCGACGGTCTGGTCAAGAAGCTGTCCGGCACCCAGCTGGGCAGCCTGGATGAGCGCCTGAAGTGGTTCAAGGCCGACCGCGCCGCGTTCGAGGCCAGCACTGACCCGGTCATCCAGTACGCCGTCGCCATCACCCCGGCACTGCTGAAGATCGAAGAGCAGAAGAAAACCCGTGAAGGCGAATCGCTGATTGCCCGCCCCCTGTATCTGCAGGCACTGGCCGACTACAAGAAGAGCCAGGGCGAGTTCGTCTACCCCGACGCCAACCTGTCGCTGCGCATCACCTTCGGCAACGTGATGGGGTACGGCAAGGACGGCGTGAACTACACCCCGTTCACCACGCTGGAAGGCGTAACGGCGAAGGAAACCGGCGAGGATCCGTTCGATTCGCCCAAGGCCCTGCTCGATGCGGTCAAGGCCAAGCGCTACGGTGGCCTGGAAGACAAGCGGGTCGGTTCGGTGCCGGTCAACTTCCTGTCCAACCTGGACATCACCGGCGGCAACTCCGGTTCGCCGGTGCTGGACGCAGACGGCAAGCTGGTTGGCCTGGCCTTTGACGGCAACTGGGAATCGGTCAGCTCCAACTGGGTGTTCGACCCGGTGATGACCCGCATGATCGCGGTGGACAGCCGCTACATGCAATGGATCATGCAGGAGGTGGCCCCGGCCCCGCAGCTGCTGAAAGAGTTGAACCTGGCACATTGATCGCCTCGAAACCCCGCGGATTCCGCGGGGTTTTTTGTTGCCGGTGTTACAACCCGGCCTTGCGGCCTACCGACACGGTAGAATGCAGCTCCCCCACGATCGTTCACGTTCTGTGAACGATTGCGACTGTCTTCCCTTTCAAGGATCTCACGTTCGCATGCGCATCCTGCTTGCCCGTCACGGTGAAACCCCGTGGAACGCCGAAGGCCGCTACCAGGGCCAGATCGACATCCCGCTGTCGCCGATCGGCGAAGCCCAGGCCCAGGCACTGGGTGCCCGGTTGGCCTCAGTCGACATCACCCGCGCGGTGGCCTCGCCGCTGTCGCGCGCGCAGCGCACCGCGCAGCTGGCACTGGGCAGCGCACGCGCCGCGTCGCTGCTGACCGAACCGGATCTGCAGGAGATCGCCCATGGCGAATGGGAAGGCCTGCTGGCCAGCGAGATCCATGAAAAGGATCCCTCGCGCCTGCGCGCCTGGCGTGAAGAGCCCGATACCGTGCTGATGCCCGGCGGCGAGTCGCTGCGGCTGGTGCTGGACCGCAGCTGGCGCGGCCTGGCGCGCGCGGCCGAAGGCCTTGGCGAACACGACACCTTGCTGGTGGTGGCGCATGATGCGGTCAACCGCGTCATCCTGTGCCGCATCCTGGGCCTGCCGCTCTCGCGCCTGTGGACCTTCCGCCAGGCCCCGACCACGCTCAATCTGCTCGAAGGGGCCGACCTGGACAGCCTGGAAGTGGTGCGTCTGAACGACTGCGCCCACCACACCCCGTTCTTCGGCGAAGCCAAGCACCGCGCGCTGTAATTCCACGAACACGATTCATTGCCATGACCACCCTCCGCCCGCAGACCCTGAGCGACTGGCTCACCTTCATCGAGCAGCAGCACCCCACCACCATCGACATGGGGCTGGACCGGGTGCGCAGCGTTGCCCAGGCGATGGGGCTGGGCACGCCTGGCAAGCGCGTGATCGTGGTTGGCGGCACCAATGGCAAGGGTTCCACTGTCGCCTTCATCGAGGCCATCGGCCGTGCGGCGGGCTGGAAAGTGGGGGCGTATACCTCGCCGCACCTGCTGCGCTACAACGAGCGCGTGCGCATCGACGGTGAAGACGTCAGTGATGCGGCGTTGATCAGCGCCTTCAACGCCATCGAGGACGCGCGCGGCGATACCACCCTGACCTATTTCGAGTACGGCACCCTGGCGGCGCTGCAGCTGTTCGCCCATGCCGAGCTGGATCTGGCGGTGCTGGAAGTGGGCCTGGGCGGTCGCCTGGACGCGGTCAACCTCGTCGACGCCGACGTCGCCGTGATCACCACCGTGGACATCGACCACAGCGAGTGGCTGGGCGAGGACCGCGAAGCCATCGGCGCGGAGAAGGCCGGCATCATCCGGGGCTGGAAGCCGGTGATCCTGGGCGAAACCGATCCGCCGTCCAGCGTGCTGGCGCGTGCCTATCTGCTGGGGGCCAATGCCATCCGCGGCGGCAGCGATTTCTTCGCCGACGTGATCGATGGCCAGCGCTGGCGCTGGCGCGATGTCGGCATGCGCATCGAACTGCCGATGCCGGCGCTGCGTGGCCCGATCCAGCTGCGCAATGCGGCCTCGGCGATCGCCGCGCTACGCGCGCTGGACCGTCCCTTGCCGCGCGCGGCCATCGTCGAAGGCGTGGCCAATGCGCGCATCGCCGGTCGCCTTCAGGCGTTCCAGCGCGATGGCGTCGAGGTGCTGGTCGATGTCGGCCACAACCCGCAGGCCGCGCGCGAACTGGCTGCCGCGCTGAAGGCGGCACCGGTCAGTGGCCGCACCGTGGCGGTGTTCGCGGCCCTGCAGGACAAGGATGCGGTGGGCGTGGTCGAGGCCCTGGCCGGGCGCGTGCAGGCGTGGCACCTGGCCGGGCTGGACGGTGCACGCGCGCAGAGCGCGCAGGCATTGCAGGCACGGCTTGCCGATACCGTCGCCGCCGACGCCCGCACCTACGCCACGGTGGAGGACGCGCTGGCACAGGTGGTATCCACTGCACAGCCGGGTGATCGCGTGCTGGTGCTGGGTTCGTTCCACACCGCCGCACAGGCATTGCAATGGCTGCACTCCACGCCCTGATCCGTTCGGGTTGAGCCACGCGTCGCGGCCATCATTCAGCTGGCTTGGACGCGACCGCTGCCCGCCCCCTTATAATCAAGCCGGCATTCCGCCGCGCCGCCTGCCTGCCTTCCGTGGATACTCCTCTGAAACAGCGACTGATTGGTGCCATCGTTCTGGTGGCCTTGGCCGTGATTTTCCTGCCCATGCTGGTCAAGGGCCCTGCGCCGGACAGTGGCGTGGCCAACGTTCCGATTACCGCGCCCGATGCGCCGGCCGACGGTCAGTTCCAGACCCGCGAGCTGCCGCTGGTGGCCCCGGCCGGTGGCGCGACCGGCCTGCAGGGGGCTGCGTCCAGCACCGCGCCGTTGAATGAAGCGGCCGCCACCCCGGCCGATGCCGCCTCCCCGGCGGACACCTCGCCGGCTGTGGCCGCGGGCAACTACGCGGTCAGCTTCGGTGCCTACGCCAGCCAGAAGGACGCCGAGGCGGTCATCGCCTACCTCAAGCGTTCCAATCTGCCCGGCTTCAGCGAGCCGGCCACCATCAATGGTCGCCAGGCCTTCCGCGTGCGGGTCGGACCCTATGCAGACCGCGCCCAGGCCGAAGCCGCACGTCTGGAGGCGGTCAAGGTCCGCAATGACGTGAAGGCCGAGGTGGTCACCCTCGACGCGCGCGCGGATACTCCGGCAGCCGCTGCCCCGGCACCGGCCTCGAGCGCCAGCGCCGCACCGGCGTCGGCCGCGGTCACCACCGAAGCATTGCCGCCCGAGCCGGTCGCTGCGGCCAAGCCGACGGTCAAGCCGGAGACGCCCAAGCCGGCCCCGAAACCCGAACCCAAGCCGGACGCCAAGCCGGCCTCGCCCGAACCGGCCAAACCGGTCGCGGTGCCGGCAGCGCCGGCCGCCAGCAGCGTTGGCTTTGCTGTGCAGCTGGGGGCCTTCGGCAAGGCCGAGGACGCCAATGCGCTGCGCGACAAGGTCCGCGCCGCCGGCTTCAGCGCCTTTGTAGAGCAGGTACGCACCGACAAGGGCACGCTGCATCGCGTGCGCGTCGGCCCGGTCGCCAATCGAGCCGAGGCGGAGAACCTCAAGGCCCAGGTTGCGTCCAAGGTCGGCGTGGCCGGCATGGTCCGGCCACATCCCTGATGGCCGGGGCGCGCCCCTGCGGGCAGGCTGGTTCCCGCCGTGAGCTGGGGGCCGCATGATCGATCTCGTCCTTCTGGTGGTGATCGGCATCTCCACCCTGCTGGGGCTGATGCGCGGCTTCGTCAGCATCGTCATCAGCACCTTCTCCTGGCTGCTGGGGGGCTGGGCCTCGCTGATGTTCGGGCGCAGTGCCGCCGGCTGGTGGTCGGCCCCGGCCGCTCCCGGTACCGGTCATTACTTTGCCGGCTACCTCACCGTGTTCCTGCTGGTGATGGTGTCGGTGTGGGGCATTGGCCTGGTGATCCGCCAGGCGGTGCGCTCGACCAGCATGAACAGCGCCGACCGCATGCTGGGCGGCGGCCTCGGCCTGGCCCGCGGAGCCCTGATCGGCTGCGCGCTGTTGCTGCTGGGCTCCTACACCCCCCTGACCCGTGAACCGTCCTGGCGCGATTCCAACCTGCGCGCGATGCTCGACCCGGGCGTGGGCTGGATGCAGGCCAAGATGCCGCGCATGCCCGAACTGCCCCAGTTGCCTGACCTGCAGGACATGCAGCAGCTGCCGGCGGCGCTGCCGGAAGTGAATCTGGCCCAACTGCCGGTGGCAGGGTTGGGCAAGCCGGCCCAGACAGGCGATAATGGCGTGCTTGGCCAGTTGCTGGGTGGACGCGGATGGCCGCGACCGCTGGATGAGACCCCGCAGCAGGCGGTGGACCCCGCCGACGTGTGGGCGCAAAAGCCAGGTTCCCCCCAGAATCTCGACCCGGCGCTGGTGCGCCCGGACGAGCCCGTTCCAGCCCGGAACGGTTCCCCCGGCCAGGCACGGCCACCTTCACAGTAATGGGCCCAGCCCAGCGGAGATTCGCACCATGTGTGGCATCGTCGGTATTGTCGGCAACCAGAACGTCGCCGGGCAGTTGTATGACGGCCTGACCGTCCTTCAGCACCGCGGCCAGGACGCGGCGGGCATCGCCACCGCCGACGGTACCCGCCTGCGCGTGCAGAAGAAGAACGGCCTGGTCCGCGACGTGTTCGACGCCAAGACCATGTCCACGCTGGAAGGTCGCGTCGGCATCGCCCATGTGCGCTACCCGACCGCCGGCTCGGAAGGCATGGATGAAGCGCAGCCGTTCTACGTGAACTCGCCCTACGGCATCGCGCTGGCCCACAACGGCAACCTGATCAACACCGAGGCGCTGCGCCAGCAGGTGTTCGAGCAGGACCGCCGCAACATCAACACCGATTCGGACAGCGAAGTGCTGCTGAACGTGTTCGCCTATGAACTGGACGCGCAGCGCCAGCTGAGCCCGGAAGCGGCGATCCGCGCCGTGGCCGGCGTGCACCGCCGTTGCAAGGGCGGCTACGCCGTGGTCAGCGTGGTGCTGGGCCTGGGCCTGGTCGCCTTCCGCGACCCGCACGGCATCCGCCCGCTGGTGCTGGGCAAGCGCAGCCACGCAGAAGGCGACGAGTTCATCGTGGCCTCCGAATCGGCGGCGCTGGACGTGCTGGGCTTCCAGCGCGTGCGCGACGTGCGCCCGGGTGAGGCGCTGGTGATCACCGCGCGCGGCGAACTTTTCTCCGAGGTGTGCGCCGAGCCGGTCGAACACACCCCGTGCATCTTCGAGTACGTGTACTTCGCGCGCCCGGATTCGATGATCGACAACGTTTCGGTGCACAAGGCGCGCATGCGCATGGGCATCAAGCTGGGCGAGAAGATCCTGCGCCTGCGCCCGGACCACGACATCGACACCATCATCCCGATTCCGGATACCTCGCGCGACGCCGCGCTGGAAATCTCCAACGTGCTCGGGGTGAAGTACCGCGAAGGCTTCATCAAGAACCGCTACATCGGCCGTACCTTCATCATGCCGGGGCAGGGTGAGCGGGTGAAGTCGGTGCGCCGCAAGCTCAACCCGATCCACCTGGAATTCCGCAACCGCGTGGTGCTGCTGGTCGACGATTCGATCGTGCGCGGCACCACCAGCCAGCAGATCGTGCAGATGGCGCGCGACGCCGGCGCGCGCAAGGTCTACCTGGCCAGCGCCGCACCGCCGGTGCGTTACCCGAACATCTACGGCATCGACATGCCGGCCGCCGAAGAGCTGGTCGCGCATAACCGCACCGTCGAGCAGATCGAAGCGCACCTGGGCTGCGACTGGCTGATCTACCAGGACATCGAAGACATGGAAGCGGCGGTGAGCGAAGGCAACCAGGAACTGAAGTCGTTCGACTCGTCCTGCTTCACCGGCGTGTATCCGACCGGCATCGAGCCGGGCTACTTCGAGCGCATCCAGCAGCTGCGTTCGGACGACGCCAAGCACAAGCGCCGCGCCTGAGGCGTGGCGGTGAGCCTGCCGCTGCCGGCCGACGCCGCGGCCAGTGACCTGCTGCGTGCCGCGCAGCAGTGCATGGCCGAAGCCGATCCGCTGCGCAAGGTCGCACTCACCCAGCATTACGCCCGGCAGTTCCGTGCCGGGCAGCTCAAGGCTGCCGCCGATGCGCCGCTGCCTGAGGCGATCCGCATGCCCGGTCGCCCGCCGCAGCTGCAACTGGTTCACCCGCGCGAGCTGCCGCGACGTGGACTGGGCTCGCCGGAAGGACGTGCGGCGTTCATCCACGCCATCGCCCATATCGAGTTGAACGCCATCGACCTGGCCTGGGACGCGGTGTACCGCTTCCGCGGGTTGCCGCCATCGTTCCATGCCGACTGGGTCAGCGTCGCCGACGACGAATCGCGCCATTTTCTGCTGTTGCAGGGGCGTCTTGAAGCGCACGGTCACGCCTATGGAGATTTTCCCGCCCACAACGGCCTGTGGGAGATGTGCGAGCGAACCGCGCACGATGGTCTGTCGCGGATGGCGCTGGTGCCGCGGGTGCTGGAAGCGCGCGGACTGGACGTCACCCCGGGCATGATCACCAAGCTGCGCTCGGCCAACGACCACGCCACCGCGGATGTGCTTGAGGTGATCCTGCGCGAGGAAGTCGCACATGTGGCGGCGGGCTCGCGCTGGTACCACTGGTACTGCTTACGCGAAGGCGTGGAGCCGCGTACGCGTTTCATCGCGTTGCTGAAGGAACATGCAGGCGGTTATCTCAACGGTCCGTTCAACCTGGAGGCGCGCCTGCTGGCTGGGTTTGACGAGGAAGAGATGGCCGACCTGGTGGAGCAGGCCGGTCACCCGTAGCGCCACGCAGGGCGAGCTCTACGCATTGGCCAACACCACGCGCTTTCCGTCTTCGGTCGGGCGGTTGATGTAGAACAGCCCTGGCCCGGGCCGATACGGCAGTTCGCGCACTCCTTCATCGGCGGCATACAACAGCGCCGTATCTCCCAGCGCATCAAAGTTCCAGTGCGCCGACTGCATCAGGTAACGCTGACGCAATCGCAGTTCCTGCGCCGCATCCAGTGACCGCCCCGCCAATAATCGCGCGGCGATGTCCTGCAGTTCGGCCGGCAAGGCCAGCCCGGCCACCTGGTCCGGCGACTGCTGCCACGCCACACCGGCCGCCACCGAACGTGCATGCATCAGCCGCAGCGCTACCAGCTGGTAGCGCCAGTCAATCTCGCGCTTCAGCACCACCGCCGCATGCGCGAACAACACCCATTGCGGCAGCACGCTGCGGCTGCCGGCCACGCGCATCTGCTGCCAGCGGTGCCACACGTCGACCCACACGGCGTCATCGTCCAGCCCCAGCGCCTTCTGCCACTTGCGGCAGGCGGCCTGGGCCCGTCCATACACCTGGGTGCCGCGCAGCAGTGACAGCGGCGGCGCAGTGGTGTCGGGCACGTCATGCTGGCGGATGCGCTGGCCCTGCGGGCGGGTCAGCAGTTTGGGGCCCTCCAGGCGCTGGTCGTAGCCGCCACCGATATTGGCGTGTGCGCCGGGCAGGGCGATTTCCTCGAAGGGCGGGGCCACTGAGGTCAGCGCGAAATGATGTCGGTGTTCATCGCGCGCGGTGAGCTGCACCACGGTGTCGGCACAGCCGGCGGCCAACGCGACCTGGGGTTGCTGGTCAGGCTGACGCGAATCGATGGCCACCACGGTATCGAACAGGCCAACGAAGCGCACCGGATGGGGCCGCAGCACGCTGTCGCCTTGTAACTGCCAGCCGGTACGGCGCAGCTGCTCGCGCAGCCAGTCGCGACCCCCGGCGCGGTTGAGCCGGTTCACGGCGTCGCGGGCGGAAGCGGCCCCGCGCGAGAATCCGAACAGGTCCAGCCGTACCTCCCCCAGCACCTGGCCAGGCCGCGCCAGGGCGAGCGCACGCAACGCTTCGGGCAGGCGCTCATCGAGCGCACGCCGGACTTTGGCGATCACCCCGCTGCGGCCGATGCCGAACGCCAGCCCCATCAGGTCGTCTTCATCGCCGGTGCGGGTGCCCGCGCCTTCGATGTAGATCGCCAGCGAAAGCTTTCCGGGCAGGGAGGGCGCGACGGTGCGGTGGTCCGGGTACAGCGCGTGCAACCGCGCGATGTTGGTCAGTCCGTTGCTGTAGCTGCTGGTCAGGCGGCTTTGATAGGGCGAAGCATCGTCAGCGAGTACCGCCGGGGCCGGTGGACGCGGGGCCGGCGTGGTGCTGCCCGGGGGCCGCGAGGCATGTTGAAGATTGTCGGCGTTGTTGCGGGTGCCGTCGAAGAACAGGCCGATCTGGAGCGAAACGCTGTCGGTCGCACTAGGTTGCCCTGCCATGGCGTCGGTTCCCGGTCGATGCAGTGCCACGTTAACGCGAAAGCGATACTTACGCGACATAGCTGAACCGTCGTGGCTGCAGATCACAGTTCCGGATAGTGACTGCGCGCGGCTATTGAATTCACACGCCGGGTTGAAGCCATATGCAGTGGCTGCTGTGAGGGGCGGCAGTGCACCAACAACCATGACTGTTCACTCACGGAGAACGACACGATGTCCAGTTCGATGAGCAAGACCGCAGGTGTGTTAGCGCTGTGCCTGGTGGGCGTGGGAACCGCCGCCGCTGCCCCGTTGTTCGAGCCGGTAACCGTCCTCAGCCGCGCCAGCGCGGCCAGCCAGCCGGCGGTGCAGGCGCTGTTGTCTGCCCCGTCCACCGCCGCAGTCGAAGAGGTCCGGGTGGAAGCCGCCGCTGTTGTACCGGCGCAACGGCAGCTGGAGTTCGCGCTGCTGGGCACGCAGGTGAAGGCGCTTCAGCAGCGTGTGGAATCCCTGCCTGACGGCGGCAGCGTCTGGTACGGCCAGCTGCGCGCGGCCTCGGACAAGCTGACCCGGGCCAGCAGCAACGACCCCGGCAACTCGGTGATCCTGGTCAGCGACGGCCAGACCGTGACCGGTTCCATCCGCAAGGACGGTCAGCTGTACCGCCTGCGTCCGGTCAGTGACGGCCGCCACGTACTGGTGCAGGTGGACGAATCGCGCATGCCGGCCGATCACCCGGCCGCCGACTACAACGCCTTGCCGAAGATCGACATGGCGGTGGACGAGAAGGTCACCGCCGCGGCCGCTTCCTCGGGAACCCCGGCCACCATCCGGGTGCTGGTCGCGGCCACCAACGCGGCCGTCAGTGCCTATGGCGGCAACATGCAGTCGCTGGTCCAGCTGGCCGTGGCCGAATCCAACCAGGGCTACGTCAACAGCAACGTGGGCATCACCCTGCAGCTGGCCAACTACCAGGCGGTGGCCTACACCGAGTCGGGCAACTTCAACACCGATCTCGCACGTTTCCGCTCGACCAGTGACGGCTACATGGATGCCATCCACACCACCCGCAACAGCACCGCCGCCGACGTGGCCGTGCTGCTGATCAACAACAGCAGCTATTGCGGGTTGGCATCGGGGATTGGCTCCAGTGCGTCCACCGCGTTTGCCGCGGTGTACTGGGACTGCGCGACCGGCTACTACTCGTTCGCGCATGAAATCGGCCATCTGCAGAGCGCGCGGCATGACATCGCCACCGACCCCAGCACGTCACCGTATGCGTACGGACATGGTTACCGTTACCAGCCGGCCACCGGGTCACGCTGGCGCACCATCATGGCGTACGACTGCACTTCCGGCTGCCCGCGGCTGAACTTCTGGTCCAATCCGAACATCAGCTACAACGGCATCCCGATGGGAATCGCCAGCAGTGCGGACAACCAGCGCGTGCTGGTGAACACCAAGGCGGCCATCGCCGCCTTCCGCTGACGGAGACTCGCCCACGACGTTTCGTCGTGGGCGACCGTTCAATGCGACAGCGAATCCAGCGTCCAGCCCTGCGGGGTGACGCGCAACACCGAACCCTGCTCGAACCAGTCGCCCAGCACGATCCGGGTGCAGGCCCGACCGTCCACCTGCAGTGCATGGATGGCAGGTCGGTGGGTGTGTCCATGGATCATCGTGTCCACGCCGTGGCGCAGGAAGGTGGCGGTCACTTCCGCGGGAGCCACGTCGGTGACGGTCTCGAACGTGGCGCGGTCGCCCTGTTTCATGTCCGCCTGGGCGGCCTGGCTGGCCTGCCGTGCCTTCAGCGCGAACGCGATGCGCGCCTCCAGTGGCTGCGACAGGAACTGCGCCTGGAACACCGGGTCGCGGGTCTGCGCGCGGAACTGCTGGTAGGCCACGTCGTCGGTGCACAGCAGGTCGCCATGCCCCAGCAGCACCGCCCGGCCATACAGGTCAATCACCGTGGGGTCGGGCAGGATGCGGAACCCGGCGCGGCGGGCATAGTCGTCACCGACCAGGAAATCACGGTTGCCACGGATGAAGTACACCGGCACGCCAGCGGCAGCCACGGCCTTGAGCGCGTCCGCCACGGCGTCGGCAGCAGGCGAGGGGGTGTCATCGCCGATCCAGGCCTCGAACAGGTCGCCCAGAATGTAGAGCGCCTCGGCCTGCATCGCCTCGTCGCGCAGGAACGCCAGGAACAGGTCGGTAATGGCTGGACGGCTGGGGTCCAGATGCAGATCGGAAATGAACAGCGTGGTCATGCAGCTATTGTAGCGCCGGCCTCGTCGCCGTAGCGCCACGCCCTGCGTGGTCTAGACCGGCAGCGGCAACCACTGCAGGCTGGCCCCGGCCAGCGCCGTGGCAATCGCGGTGGCGGCCAGCACGTCACTGGGGTAATGCAGCCCCAACACCACCCGCGACAACCCCACCGCCAGGGTGAACGGCACCAGCAGCGGAGCCAGCCAAGGGTAGTAGGCCAACGCCACGATGGTGAACGACACCGCGTGCAGGGTGTGCCCGGAGGGGAAGCTGAACTCGTCCAGCGGGGCCACCCAGGCACGAATGCGCAGGTCGGCCGCGAACGGTCGTGGCCGCCGCGTCCAGCGCTTCAAGCCCTTGTAAAGCAGCAGCGCCATCACCCCGGTGGCGGCCATGTGGATGGATGCACGCAGGCCGTCGAAACCGTCCACCGCCACCAGCACGCCCATCAGCGCGTACCAGAACACGCCATCGCCCAGTCGGCTGACGGTGGCGAACAGGCGGCGCACGTGGCGGCGGCGGCAGTAGTGATTGGCACGACGGCACCAGCGGGTTTCGCGCCCGCGCAGCGCATCAAGCGGCATGATCGGCATGGGACCTCCGGGCGTGGGCCAGTTCGGTCAGCAGGGCATCAAACTCCGCGACCACCTGTTGCGGGTGTAGTCGCTTCATGGCCAGCGCGGCGTTGCGGCCCAGCCGCTGGCGTTCGCTGTCCTGTTCGGCCAGGCGCACCGCGGCGGCCTGGAACTGTTCGTCATCGTTCACGGCCACGCCGCTCTCATCGGTCCGCAGGTACTCGCGCGCTGCGCCGTAGTCGAAGGCGACCGTGGCGACGCCACTGGCCATGGCTTCCAGGGTGACGTTGCCGAAGGTTTCGCTGCGACTGGCAAACAGGAACAGGTCGCCGCTGGCGAAGTGACGGGCCAGGGCTTCACCGCGCTGCACGCCGCAGAAAATGAAATCCGGATTGTCATGCGCCAGCTTCTCGCGCGAAGGGCCGTCGCCGACGAACACAAAGCGTGCTTTGGGGCGCACCTGCTGCAGCCTGCGGAAGGCTTTTACTGCCAGGCCGAGGTTCTTCTCCGGCGCGATGCGACCCACATAGATGGCGGCGAACCCGGTGCCGTCGATTCCCCATTCCTCGCGCAGCGCCGGGTCGCGCCGCTGCGGGTCGAACTGGGTGCTGTCCACTGCGCGGGCAAGCAGGCGCACGCGGTCGAAACCCTGGCCGGTCAGGAACTGCTGCAGCTCCTGGGTCGGTACCAGGGTTGCGTCGGCCTGGTTGTGGAAGCGGCGCATCCACCGCATGGCGGCGGCCTGCAGCCAGGCCACGCCGTAGTCCGGCAGATATTCGTCAAAGCGGGTATGAAAGCCGGTGGCGACCGGAATGCCCAGCCGCCGCGCCGTGCGCAGCGCCGACCAGCCGAGCGGGCCTTCGGTGGCGATGTAGATCGCATCGGGACGATGCTGCTGCCACTGCCGGGCCAGGCGCTTGGGTGCGGGCAGGCCGAAGCGCAGGCCGGGATAGCGCGGCAGACCGGCCCCGGATACCAGCAGGGCATCACCGGTGTCGATTTCATCGCCCTGGCGCGGACGTACCAGGTCCACCTGGTGGCCGGCCTCGCGCAGGCCCATTTCCAGGCCCTGCACGGTCAGGGCGACACCGTTGACCTCGGGGGGGTAGGTTTCGGTGACGATGGCATAGCGCATGGCGGGCCTCCAGTTTCCGCGCATGCTCGGGGTTGGCGATGTAGCCGACATGACGTGGGTGTTACCGGCCGATGACTTCCGAATCGCCGGGCTTTTGCCCGGCTGCTGTCGGTTCTGCGCGAACACCCTGTGGCCACGTGAATCCGTATGTGGGCGTGCCGGGGTGGGTTTG
>DGLB01000003.1:42436-55470 GCA_002387845.1 Stenotrophomonas maltophilia
ACCCCGGCACGCCCCAGACAGAAGGTCGGTGGTCAGCGAAGATCAAAATCGACGCGTGTCACCGGTGGGATACGCCACGTAATCCACCCCGGCGAGCAGGCAAAAAAACCACGGCCCCGAAGGGCCGTGGTTGTCGTGCGGTTACAGCGCGATGGATCAGAAGCGCTGCTGGTACTTCATGTACACGAAACGACCGATGTCGTAGCCGCCGTAGTACGAGAAGGCCGAGTTCGGCTTGCTGTACATGATCGGGCCGTACTTCTCGAACACGTTGTTGGCACCGACCGCGATGGTGGCGTCCCACGGCAGGCTGTAGCGGAACTGCACGTCGTGGAAGGTGACCGAACCACGCTCGTTGTAGCTGCGCCGGCCGGTGTACCACGGGGCGTATTGCACCGGATCGGAGCACTCGTTGAAGTACTGCGTCGGGTTGGTGCACTGCTCCTTCACGCCGGAGTAGTAACGCGCGGTCCAGCTGGCGCCAAAGTTGCCCAGGTCGTAACCCAGCACCAGGTTCGAACGCACGCGGAACGCGCTGCCGATCCCGTTGGTCACGATCGGAACGCTGCTGCTGTCGTTGGTGGTGCGGTAGGTGGCGCTGGAAACGTAGGTGGTCGCCGAGTTGATCATGAACTTGCCGAAGCCGGTGTCCAGGCGGTAGCTGAGGTCCAGATCGTAGCCTTCGGTTTCCATGAAGCCCGCATTGCGGTTGCCGAACTTCAGGTTGGTCACGATGCCGGTGACCGGGTCACGGTCAAAGCGGGTGCAGCGGGATGCAATGCCCTGCTCGTAGCAGTCGCGCAGGATCAGGGTCGGCGTATCGGCAATGATGGTGTTGTCGATGCGGATCTTCCACCAGTCCAGCGAGGCGTTGAAGCCCTGGATGAAACTCGGGCTCCAGACCAGGCCCAGGGTCTTGCTGGTGGAGGTTTCCGGGGTCAGCAGCGGGTTGGAGCCCGAGGTGAACGGCACCGGCGTGGCGTCGGTGGCGTTGTTCACCGGCTGGTTGCCCTGGCGCAGCTGGCGGAAGGTGTCCGCGTTGGCGATGTCCTGGGCGCAGCGGCTGCGGACCGCAGCGTTGGAACCGGACGAACCGAAGCGCACGTCACACGGATCGCTGAACTGCGCGAAGGTTTCCGAGCCACCACCGAACAGGTCGCTGATGGTCGGGGCGCGGAAGCCTTCAGCCCAGGTACCACGCACCAGCAGCGAGTCGATCGGCTTCCACTTGAAACCGAACTTGCTGTTCAGCGTGTTGCCGAAGGTGTCGTAGTCCGAGAAGCGGGTCGCACCGTTGAAGGTCAGTTCCTTCGCGCCCGGGAGGTCGGCCAGCACCGGCACGTTCAGTTCCAGGTACGCTTCATTGACGGTGTAGTCGCCACCGGTCGGGCCAGCGGCCAGGTTGGTGGTCGCGCCGGTCTGGGCCAGCGGATCCGGCAGGTACTTGCCCACTTCCTTGCGGTTTTCCACGCCGAAGGCGAAGCCCAGGTCACCGGCCGGCAGGGTCACGATGCTGCCGGCGATGTTGGCGAAGAAGTTCTTCGAGGTGGTCTGGCCCTTGGTGACTTCTTCCGGGAACAGCCACGCCTGCAGTTCTTCATTGCCGTACAGACCGTTTGCGGCGGTGGTGCCGTACGGGACCAGCGGGTTCCACGGCTTGCAGGACTCGAGCGAGATCGGGGCCGCGGCGGTACCGCACTGAACCACGCCCTGGGCGTTGAGGAACGACGGACCCACGCCGCCGGCGACGCGCGCCTTGTGCAGGTTGCCGGTGGCGACCGATTCCAGCTCGTTGCGGTTGTACTGGTAGCCCACTTCCCAGTCGAAGTAGCGCTCGCCGATGTCGAACGAACCGTCGAACGACGCCACCGCACGGTAGGTCTTCAGCTCGCTGGTGGTGACGCGCGGGATTTCCCAGGTACGGCGGTTCCAGGCCACCGCGGTCGGGGTGGCATAGCCATGCTGGTTGCCGAACGGGTTGAAGTAGCTGTTCACCGACATCGAGCCGATGCCGGCGGTGCTCGACTGCAGCGGGTAGCCGGCGATCTGACGGCTCGACTCGCGCTCGTTGTAGCCCAGTTCGGTACGGAAGTTGATGTTGTCGGTGATCGCGAAGCGACCATCGAAGTACACCGAGCTGCGCTTGACCGGGTACATCACGTGCATCTGGTCGTTGGCGTTGCTGACGTCGCCGGTGAACGGCGTGGTGTCGGTCAGGTGGTAGTTGCCCGGCAGGGTCGGGTCGGCACCGCGGTTGAGCGAGTAACCGCAACCCGCGGTGGCGGTGCAACCCGGGCCACGCAGACCGGTGAACTGGCCGTACTGGCTCAGGGTGGTCCAGTTGGTGGCATCGTTGGGGTGACGGTCGGTCATGCCGTACTGGCTGAACCCGCGGTCACGCGCCCACACGCCCTTTTCTTCGGCGTGCTCGGCCGACAGGGTCAGCGAAATGCGGTCGTTGCTCCAGCCGGTCACCACGTCAAAGCGGGAGCGTGCGCCGTCGCCCTGGCTGTACTGGCCGTGGTAGGCGTTGACGGTGGTGCCGGTCACGTTGCTGCGGGTGATGATGTTGACCACGCCGGCCATCGCGTCCGAGCCGTAGATGGCCGACGCACCGTCCTTCAGCACTTCAATGCGTTCCACCGCCGACACCGGCAGGGTGGACACGTCCTGGTAACCGGACGTGCTGATGCCCAGGCGCTTGCCGTTGACCAGCACCAGCGTGCGCTGGGTGCCCAGGTTGCGCATGTCGACGTAGGTACCACCGGCGTTCTCACCCGCGGTCAGCGCGTTGGCGCGGCTGATGGTCGGGCTGCCCATGGCGGTGACGTTCTGCAGGATGTCGGCCACCGAGCTGAAGCCCTGCTTCTCGATGTCGGTGCGGCTGATCGCGAACACCGGCTGGGCGGTTTCCAGGTCCACGGTGCGGATGCGCGAACCGGTGATCTCGATGCGGTCCAGGTTGGTGGTGTTGGTGGTGTCCTGCGCCATGGCCGGGGCGGCCACCAGGCCGGCGGTTCCCGCCACCAGGGCAAAGCGGATCGCCTGCCCCAGTACGTTGGTACGTGAATTCATGAAGGCTCTCTCTCTCGTTTGAATCTGGATCAAAAGAGGTGGCGGGGTTCCCAAGTACCCCGCCTCCCCGAAAAACCAGCCGCCAAGTGAGGCTGGTGTCTCGATCATTGTCCGCTCGTTAATCAGTTGTAAAGCGTTTGTTCATCATTTTTCACGATGAAGTAACAAACAAGAGAAATTCTTCGGAGAATCAACAGTTTGTGATGATTGCGTGAAATTTCTTGTGTGTCCAGATGTGTCGCACTGTGTGGACTTGGTGCAATGCACAATGAAAACTGCGCGGTCCCAAGCCCCGCGCAATAAAAAAAACCCGGCCGGAGCCGGGTTTGGAGGTTCAGTCCCAGGCGCAGCCGCGCAGGGCGTGGTGCTACGTGACGAAGGGGCGGAACTGCACGCCCAGCCCGGCCATGCCCTCGGCTTCGCCGAGCAGGTCCGCCCGCAGCAGCGGGCGGGCATCGATGAACGCCTGCGGCAGGATCAGCGCCAGGCGGTTGTCGTCGGCGGTCAGTTCCAGTGCCGGCAATGGGGTGTCTTCATGCGCGCGGTTGAGCAGAACGGCCAGTCGCAGCAGGGCGGTCATGCGTCGGGCCGGCAGCAGCAGACGTTCGGGCAGGGCGTCGAACGCCGTTTTGGACACGTTGCGGCGGTGGCTGCGCACCATCGCTGCCAGCAGCTGCTGCTCCTGGCGCGAGAAGCCGGCAATGTCCGAATTCTCCAGCACGTAACTACCATGCACGTGGTAGCCGCTGTGGGCGATCATCAGCCCCAGCTCGTGCAGGCGCGCTGCCCAGCCCAGCATCCGGGCATCGTCGGCGTCCAGTTTCCAGCGGTCTTCCACCTGCGCCAGCAGGTCCAGCGCGGTGCTTTCCACCCGCGCCGCCTGCGCGGTGTCGATGCCGTAGCGCAGGGTCAGTGCGTCAACCGATTCGTCACGCAGGTCGTTCTCGCTGGCACGGCCCAGGATGTCGTACAGAATGCCCTCGCGCATCGCTGCCTTGCTGACCAGCAACTTCTGCAGCCCCAGCGCCTGGAATGCGGCTTCCAGCACCAGGATGCCGCCGGCGATGATCGGCCGCCGTTCGGCCGACAGCCCCGGCAGGTTGATGTCCTCGATCTTCTTGGCTTTAAGCAGTTCGTCGCGCAGCTGCGGCAGGGCCTCGGCGGTGATCGCGCCCTTGCTCAGCTTCATGCTGGCGCAGATCTCGCTGATCGCCTTGTGGGTGCCCGAGGAACCCAGGGCTTCCTGCCAGCCCAGCGCACGGTACTTGGTTGCGAACTGCTGGAACTCGGCACCGATTTCGGTCAGGGCGTCCTTCCAGCGTCGCTTGCTGAGCTTGCCGCCCGGGAAGAAGCGCCGCGTGCTGGCAATGCAGCCGGCCTGCAGGCTTTCACGTTCCAGCGTCTGCATGCCCTGGCCGATGATGAATTCGGTGGAGCCGCCGCCGATGTCGATCACCAGGCGGCGCTGGTCGGGCTTGGGCGGCTGCGCGTGGGCCACGCCCAGATAGATCAGACGGGCTTCTTCGCGCCCGCTCACCACTTCAATGGCATAGCCCAGCGCGGTTTCCGCCGGCATCAGGAAGGCCTGCGGCGAACGCAGCTGGCGGACCGTATTGGTGGCCAGGGCACGCACCCGGGTGGCGGGAATACCGCGCAGGCGCTGCCCGAACCGGGCCAGGCATTCCAGCGCACGCTGGCGCGCTTCCGCGGACAGGCCGCCCTTGCCATCCAGGCCGTCGGCCATGCGCACGGTTTCGCGCAGCCGGTCCACCACCCGCAACTGCCCGAGCGTGTAGCGCGCGATGACCATGTGGAAACTGTTGGAACCCAGGTCAATGGCGGCGAGCAGGTCGCCATCCTGCAGGGCGGGCGGAGTCGTGGAGGTATGCGGCATGTCGGAATGGTAGCCGAAGCGGGGGCGCGCTCGTCACCGCGCGGTCTTCACATGAGGACGTTGCGACCATCGGTCGCAACGTCCGGGTTGTAAACGCGATGTTTACAACCCTTGCATCAACGCCATCTGCGCCGAATGCGGCGGCTCGTCGTGGCCGGGCACGCATTTGCGGTACTCACCGTCGGCGTGCAGTTCCCAGGCGTTGAGGTTGTCGTCCAGGTAGTTCTGCAGCACCTCGCGGTATACCCGGCGGGCCAGCTCCGGGTCCAGGACCGGGAAGCAGGTTTCCACCCGGCGCAGCAGGTTGCGCTCCAGCCAGTCGGCGCTGGCGCAGTAAAGCTCGGACGCGCCGTCGTTGCCGAACCAGTACACCCGGCTGTGTTCCAGGAAGCGGCCGACGATCGAGCGCACCCGGATGTTGTCCGACACCCCGGGCACGCCCGGGCGCAGCGTGCAGGCACCGCGCACGATCAGGTCGATCTGGACGCCGGCCTGTGACGCGGCGTACAGCGCACGCACCACCTGCGGTTCGTTCAAGGCATTCATCTTGGCGATGATCCGCCCCGGGCGGCCACTGGCGGCCAGGCGCATCTCACGTTCGATCTTCTGCAGCAGCCCGTTGTGCAGGGTGAACGGCGACTGCAGCAGGCGCTTCAGCCGCGTCTTCGGTGCCAGCCCCGACAGCTGCTGGAACAACAGGTGCACGTCATTGCCGATGTCGGCATCGGCGGTGATCAGGCTCAGGTCGGTGTACGCCCGTGCCGTGCCGCTGTGGTAGTTGCCGGTGCCCAGGTGCACGTAGCGGCGCAGCTTGCGGCCTTCGCGGCGCACGATCAGCAGCATCTTGGCATGGGTCTTGAAGCCCACCACGCCATACACCACCTGTACGCCCGCCTCCTGCAGACGGTCGGCAAGCCCCAGGTTGGCTTCCTCGTCGAAGCGCGCACGCAGTTCCACCACCACGGTGACATCCTTGCCGTTGCGCGCGGCCTGGATCAGCGCATCGACAATCTGCGAGTCCTTGCCGGTGCGGTACAGGGTCTGCTTGATCGCCAGTACGTTGGGGTCCACGGCGGCCTGCTTGATCAGGTCCAGTACCGCGGTGAACGCATCGAAGGGGTGGTGCAGCAGCACGTCCTTGTGCGCGACGATGTCAAAAATGCCGTCCGCATCACGAAGGGCGCGCGGACTCATCGGCGGGTACTTCAGGTCCGGTCGCGCCAGCAGGTCGTACAGCTGGATCACGCGGTTGAGGTTGACCGGGCCGTCAATGCGGTACACCGCATTCTCGGTCAGGCCGAAGTTCTGCAGCAGCGTGCGCACGATCTCACGCGGGCAGTCATGGGCGATCTCCAGCCGCACCGCCGGCCGGTAGCCGCGATCCACCAGCTCATCGCGCAGGGCCAGTGCCAGGTTCTCCACTTCTTCCTCGTCGACCACCAGCTCGGAATTGCGGGTCACGCGGAACTGGTAGGCCCCCTGGACCTCCATGCCCGGGAACAGCTCGTCCACGAAGGTGGACAGCACCGAGGACAGGAACACATAGGTCTGCGCCCCGTTACCCAGTGAATCGGGCAGCTGGATGATGCGTGGCAGCGAGCGCGGCGCGCGCACGATGGCCAGGTGGCCGGCGCGACCGAACGCATCGGTGCCCTTCAGCACCACCACGATGTTCAGCGACTTGTTGAGGATCTTCGGGAACGGATGCGACGGGTCCAGGCCCAGCGGCGACAGCACCGGCATGATCTCGTTGCGGAAGTACGCCCGCAGCCAGCGCTTCTGGCGGTGGTTCCAGGTGTGCCGGCCGAGCACGTCGATGCCGGCTTCGTGCAGGGCAGGGCGCAGGGTTTCGTTCCAGCAGCGGTACTGCTGGTCCACCAGTTCGGCGGCACGGTCGTGGATCGCGCCCAGGATCGCCTGCGGGGTCATGCCGTCCGGTGCCGGCGGCAGGCCGAACTCCTGCGCGTGACGCACGGCGGCGGCACGGATCTCGAAGAATTCGTCCAGGTTGGTGCAGGAGATGCACATGAAGCGCAGCCGCTCCAGCACCGGCACCTGCGGGTCCATGGCCTGGGCCAGCACGCGGAAGTTGAAGTCCAGCTGCGACAGCTCTCGGTTGATGTACAGCGACGGCTCGCGCAGCGAATCGGTGTCCGTCGGCAATGCGATGGGAACAAGGGTGCTCATGCGGAGAAGTCTTCGGCAGAAGGAAGAGCGGCTTCGGTGCGCGCGCGCACGTGGTCGGCATCAAAGTGGCACGAGAACGTGCTGCCTTTGCCGACTTCGCTCTGGATGTCCAGGCGTGCATGGTGCAGGCCCAGGATGTGTTTGACGATGGACAGGCCCAGCCCGGTGCCGCCGCTTTCGCGCGACCGGCTGCTGGAAACGCGGTAGAAGCGCTCGGTCAGGCGCGGCAGGTGGTTGGCCGGTATGCCATAGCCGGTGTCACGCACCGACAGCACCACGCCTTGGCCTTCGCGTGCCAGCAGCACGTCGATGCGACCGTCCACCGGGGTGTAGCGCACTGCATTGGTGACCAGGTTGGAGAACGCGCTGTGCAGTTCCTTGGTCGAACCCAGCAGGTCCACGCCGGCGCTGTCGGTCACGCTGATCTGGTGGCGCCCCTGGCTGTGTGCTTCGGCCTCGCGACGCAGCGTGGCCAGCATCGGGGCCATCGCCACGGTTTCTTCTTCGGTGTGTTCCTGCGATTCCAGCCGCGACAGGGTCAGCAGGTCTTCGACCAGCTGGGCCATGCGCTGGGACTGCTTGCGCATTTCCTCCAGCATCGGGCCGGTGCCGGGGAAGTCTTCGGGGTCCATCATGTCCAGGTAACCGTGCACCACGGTCAGCGGCGTGCGCAGCTCGTGCGACACATTGGCGACGAAGTCGCGGCGGACCTGTTCCAGCCGCAGCAGCTTGCTCACGTCGCGCGCGATCAACAACCAGTAATCGGGCGAGTACGGAATCAGGCGCAGGTTGAGGCGGATCGCCGGATCGACCGGCGAGGGGACGTCCAGGATGGGTTCGGCATTGCGCCCGCCGGCCAGCCAGTGTGCCAGCGGCATCGGCTGCAGGCGTTCCACCAGCGCTTCACCCAGGTCGCCGGGGTGGTGCAGGCCCAGCAGCGAGGTCGCCGCTTCATTGAACCACTGCACGCGCTGGCTGTTGCGGTCCACCACCACCACCGCATCGGGCAGTGCGGCGGCGGCGGCGCGGTAGCTGCGCAGCATGTCCAGCAGGCGGCGTTTGCGCGTGCGCATTTCCACCTGGTTGCGGTACAGCACGCGATCCAGCTCGTTCCACACGCCGGTACCGCTGGCGGTCTCCCAGCGCTGGCGCGCGGTCAGCCGGCCCAGCACGGCGCGTAGCCGCCAGTAGTGCCAGACCAGTGCGCCGATGGAGGCCAACGCGATGCACATCCACACATGCCCGGTGGCCAGGCCCACCAGCACGGCGGCCAGCAGCAGGACGGCCAGGGTGGCAAGGGTCTTCAGCCAGGCGGAGCGGATGTGGCGCGGCATTGCGTTCTCGGGTGGATTACATCTGGCGTAGAGCGGGGCTTGCCCCGCTGAATGATGTAGAGCGGGGCTTGCCCCGCCGATGCTGTAGAGCGGGGCCTGCCCCGCTGACGCGATGGCCGGCTCCCTGCTACCGGACCCTATCAGGTCGCGGTCGAGAACCGATACCCGGCCCCACGCACCGTCTGCACCATGTTTTCCGCACCAAACGGTTCCAGCGTCTTGCGCAGGCGGCGGATGTGCACGTCGATGGTGCGCTCTTCCACGTACACGCTGCCGCCCCAGACGTGGTCCAGCAACTGCGCACGCGTGTACACGCGTTCGGGATGGGTCATGAAGAAATGCAGCAGGCGGTACTCGGTCGGGCCGATCGGAATCGGCTGGTCGCCGGCAAACACCCGGTGTGCGGCACCGTCGATGCGGATGCTGCCCACCGCCACGCTGCCGTCTTCGTCATCCTCGCGGGCGCGGCGCATCACCGCACGGATGCGGGCCAGCAGTTCGCGCGCCGAGAACGGCTTGACCACATAGTCGTCCACGCCGGCTTCGAGCCCGCCGACGCGGTCGTTTTCCTCACCGCGCGCGGTCAGCATGATGATCGGCACCTCACGGGTGAGGGCCTCCTTGCGCCAGCGCCGGGCCAGATCCAGGCCGCTGGTGCCCGGCAGCATCCAATCCAGCAGGATCAGGTCCGGGACACGGTCGGCGATGGCGGTCTGCGCCTCGCGCGCGTCACCGGCGTGAATGGGATCGTAGTCGCCCTTGCGCAGGGCGAAGGCGACCATTTCGCGGATTGCGGGTTCGTCGTCGACGATCAGGATGCGTTTCTGCACGTGCCCACCGTATTGCTCATCAGACCGGGATGCTGCCCAGTAGACTACGGTTTCATGACAGGTTTGTGACCACCCTCCAGGGCCGATTCATCGACATGTCGTTTTCATGTCATCTTCACGCGCCGAATCGCCCGTAGCGCCGGGCTTGCCCGGCTGCTTTGGGCATCAACCCTCACCGCCGCTCCAGCTCCGGATCATTGATCCCCTGCCGGCGCATCTCCAGCACCGTCGGGGTGATGCTCTCGATCCGCGCATCCACCCGTGCCCGCCCGACGTAGTCCAGGTCCGGTTGCTTCTTCAGCGCCTGCAGCTGCATCAGCGCCTGTTCCGGACGGCCGTTCAGGAATGCGGCCTCTGCATACGCCTCGCTGGCGCGGATGCTGTCCCCGGCCAGCTCGCTGGCGCGGGCGAAGCGTTGCTGGAACACCGGGTCGCTGCCACTTTGCGACATCAGTGGCCGCAGCATGGCCTGCGCGCGCTGCCCGGCCTCGCGGCCGCCCTGCTGGTTGAGTACGTCGGCATAGGTCAATGCCACCGGGCGGCTGCCCGGATGCTGGCGCAGCAGGGCGTCGAAGCGGGCATTGGCCTGGGCGGTCTGGCCCGCGCGTGATTCGGCCTCGCCCAGCGCCAAGGCCACCCACAGGTTGTCCGGGTGGGTGCGCAGGAGCCCGGTCAGATCGGATCGTGCCTGCGCCGCAGCGCCAGCACGCAACCGGGCCAGCGCAAGCCCGTACTGCTGGGCGTCGGTCAGGCCGTCCTTCTGTGCACGCTGCAGGTTCTGGTACTCGGTGGCCAGGCTGTCCGGCGTATCCGCGCTGAGTACCCGCAGGCGTTCGCGGGCCCAGTCGAACTGGCCCGAGGCCCCGCGGCTGAGCGTGTTCACCGAGAACTGCATGCCTGACGGCAGCAGCGGATTGGTGCGCCGGACCAGCGGGTCGGACAATGCCGGATCGGCGGGGTCCACCCGTTCCTTCAGCACGCCGGTCGGGGTCTGCGTGGTCAGCAGCACCGTGTCCTTCTTCATCTGCTCGGCGCGGGCCTTGGCCTCGCTGATGCGGGTGATGTTGACCGGGTGGGTCTGCAGGAAGTCCGGCACCGAGTAGCCGCCGGCGTTGCCGCGCATCGACGCGGACATGCGTTCGAAGAACCCCGCCATGGCGTCGACGTCGTAGCCGCTGCGGGCGAGGGTGCGGATGCCGAGGCGGTCGGCTTCGGATTCATTGCTGCGGGTGTAGTTGATCTGGCGCTGCTGCATCAGCCCCATGCCCGAGCTGATCGCCGCCATGGTCGCATCGCCCGATGAATTGCCGCCGGCCTGCTGCGCGGCCACCACGGCGGCCAGCATGCCGAGCAGGATCGGAATCTGGTCGCGCTGGGCGCGCTCCACCCCGCGCAGCACGTGCTGCTGGGTGACGTGGGCGATTTCGTGTGACAGCACGGCTGCCACCTCGTCCTCACGCTCGGCGGTCAGCACCAGCCCGGCGTTCACCCCGATGTAGCCGCCCAGGGTGGCGAACGCGTTGATCTGGCGATCGCCCATCATGAAGAACGTGTAGGACTGGCGTGGCTGGGCGCTGTTGGACCCCAGGCGGGTGCCCATGGTCTGCAGCCACTCGTCCACCAGCGGGTCTTCGAGCAGCATGCCGTAGTTGCGCAGCTCGCGCAGCATCATCCCGCCGTACTCGGCCTGGCGGGCCGGGGTCAGCAGTTCGCCCGCCGACGAGCCGATGTCCGGCAGCTTGGTGTCCTGCGCCTGTGCCAGCGGCACGGCCAGGGCCAGGGTCAACGCGGCAGAGAGCAGCAGAAGGCGCAAGCGGGGCTCCGGGACAGGCGGGTAGGGCGGGGCGTGCAGGCAGGGTGACAGGCGCTGTCGAAATCTGCCGTTAATCCACAGTGTTGCGGCGGTGGCATCGAAATTCCAGCGGGGCGATACCATATACAGACACTCGTTCCGCTGTGGAGTTTCCCGTGAGCCAAGATGTCGCTTCCAACCCGGGCGGGAAGCCGCCCATCACCATCTATTCCACCGCCGTCTGCCCGTACTGCGTGGCCGCCAAGAACTTCCTGAAGAGCAAGGGGGAGACCTGGACCGAGGTCCGCATCGACCTGGATCCGGCCGAGCGCCAGAAGATGGTGGAAACCACCAAGCGCACCAGCGTGCCGCAGATTTTCGTCGGGGACGTCCACGTGGGCGGCTTCGACGACATGATGGCGCTGCACCAGGCCGGCAAACTTGAGCCGCTGCTGAACGGAGAGCAGGCGTGAGCGCGGCGGACGAGGGCAGCAAGGACCGCATTGCCGAGTTCACCGAGTTCCGCAAGCGCATGAACGAGCGCATCCTGGGCGAGCCCAACCAGGTGGTGCGTCGCTTCTTCGCGCTGGACACCCAGACCTACCAGGCCGGCGCGCTGGATGTGAAGACCAAGGAGCTGCTGGGCCTGGTCGCCTCGATGGTGCTGCGCTGCGATGACTGCATCAGCTACCACGTGGCCCAGTGCAAGGAGGCCGGCGTGACCCGTGAAGAGTTCTTCGAGACCTTCTCGGTGGGCCTGGTGGTCGGCGGTTCCATCGTCATTCCCCATCTGCGCCGCGCCGTGGACTTCCTGGACCAGCTGGAAGGCGGTGCCGCCGCCCCGGACGCGCACGAACATTGATGAACAAACGCCCGGCCGGGGGTCGGGCGTTACCGGTGTGGGACCTTTGTCTATTTGGGGTCATCCGCCCGGCTGGGGCATAATTGCAGTGGTAACTTCCTGCGCCGGACCCTGAGGGCGGCGCTCCCCCTAGGCTCGGAATAGATATCAATGACGCAGAAAATCACGGTCATCCGCGGTGACGGCATCGGCCCGGAAATCATGGACGCCACGCTCTTCGTGCTCGACAAGCTGAACGCCGGGCTGGAATACGAAGAAGCCGACGCGGGCCTGGTCGCCCTGGAAAAGCACGGCGACCTGATGCCGGCTTCCACCCTGGAATCGATCGCCCGCAACAAGATCGCCCTGAAGAGCCCGCTGACCACGCCGGTCGGTGGCGGCTTCACCTCGATCAACGTCAGCCTGCGTCGTCATTTCGACCTGTACGCCAACGTCCGTCCGGCCACCTCGTTCCCGAACACCAAGTCGCGTTTCGGCGACGGCGTGAACCTGATCACCGTGCGTGAGAACACCGAAGGTGCGTACCTGGCGGAAGGCCAGGAAGTCTCGGCCGACGGCGAAACCGCCTTCTCCGGCACCCGCATCACCCGCAAGGGTTCGGACCGCATCGTCCGTTACGCCTTCGAGCTGGCCCGCAGCACCGGCCGCAAGAAGGTCACCGCCGTGCACAAGGCCAACATCATCAAGTCGACCTCGGGCCTGTTCCTGAACGTCGCCCGTGAAGTGGCCGCCGAGTACCCGGACATCGAGTTCCAGGAAATGATCGTCGACAACTGCTGCATGCAGCTGGTGATGCGTCCGGAACAGTTCGACATCATCGTCACCACCAACCTGTTCGGCGACATCATCTCCGACCTGTGCGCCGGCCTCGTCGGCGGCCTGGGCCTGGCCCCGGGTGCCAACATCGGCAAGGACGCGGCCATTTTCGAAGCCGTGCACGGCACCGCGCCGGACATCGCCGGCCAGGGCAAGGCCAACCCCTGCGCCCTGCTGCTTGCCGCGGCGCAGATGCTGGACCATGTCGGCCAGCCGGAGAATGCCGAGCGCCTGCGCAAGGCCA
>DGLB01000020.1 GCA_002387845.1 Stenotrophomonas maltophilia
AGCGGGTGCGGCAGGTCATGGAGTGCTCGGGGACAGGCAACGGAATCAGGTCGATTTTACCCGTCCCTGCCGGCGAAGGGGGCCCGCGCCGGCCAGGACAGGCCCGGGGTCAGTCCGGCACGTCGTGCAGCATGCGGTCCCAACCGCGCGCCCGGGCCTGCCGGACCAGCTTTTCCGGGTCCACCTGCCGGATCATGAACTGGGTCGCCGAGGCCTGCGAGAAGGGCCGCGACGCAGAGGCATGCGTGATCGGCCGGGTGGCCCCGTACATTTCGGCCAGGGTTTCACGGCCGGCACGGCTGGAGGTGCCGGTCAGCGCGCTGAAGTAGCGCGAACCGAACAGATAGTTCATCAGACGGTCGAACTTGCTGCGCTTGTAGAAGCGGATCAGGCCGATGTTGGGGTCGAACAGCTCGAAGATCTTTTCCCCGTTGGGCAGCTGCGTGACCGCAGCCGCCATGTGGTGCACCGCTCCCGTGATGAAGAACTGTGCGTTGCCCCGCGCGCCATCCAGCAGCTGGCCAATTTCGCCGTAGGTGATCGCCGTAGCCGCCGACGTGGTGCCGGGCAACAAGGCGGCACCCTGCGCGTTGCGTACCGTGCCCAGCAGTTCGGCCCCCAGCCCCTCGCCCGGCCGGCGCATGGCCAGGCGCAGGTTCCTGACCACATTTCCCTGTTTCCCTTCCGCCATGCCCAGCGCGAAAATCCGCGAGATCCCCGTGCACCATCCCATGCGGCTGGCTTGCCCGGTGTCCAGCATCATCTGCGACACCGGCAGCATCGCGCCGCCGTACGACCGTACCGCGGTGGCCACCGCGTCGGTCACCCGCAAGGCACGGTTGACCCCCATGGTCTGCCGCAGCCGGGCAATGATGACCGACAACGCGCCGCGCTGGGCCGGCTCCAGGTGGCCGGCGACGAAGAACTCCTGCATGCGGCTCAGCGAATTGGCCTCCAATACCTCCCTGGGCAGCTCGACACGCTCCCAGTGGCTCCTGCCCCAGCGGAAGTCCGCACCGGCGCTGTCCAGCGACTGGCTCGAACGCTGGATCTCGGCCAGGACCGCATGGTTGTACGAGACATCCACCGAGGTGCCGCGCGCCACCGGCGACGTTTCCGGTGCGCCTCCCCGCAGCCCGACGTCGCTATGCGGCTCCCACATGCCCTCGGCATTGAGTCGCACGGGATTCTGGTACACCTTGCCGGGATCCGGGTTCTTCAGCCGCCAGGTGCGATTGAACTTGTCGAAGGCCACCTCGTAGACGTTTCCTCCCTGGCGGATGTAATGCCGGCCGGCGAAATGATAGATGCCGTTGTCGGCAGGACGCGCGCCCTCGACCACCAGACTGGCAGGCTGTGCATACCGCGCGCTCAGCTCGGCCAGCGGGTCGGCGCGCGCGGCTCCGGCCACGTCCGCGACGGCTTGGATTTCGGGAATCAAGCGCGCGCCTTCGGCCGTACTCAGGGCCGCTGTGCGCGCGGCGGAATGCGCGCCGATGAAGGGAACGGTCAATGCCACGCCGGCCGCGCCCCAGGCGGCATCCACTGCGCCTTCGTGGCGATCGGCCTCGGTGCGTCCGTCGATGCTCTTCTCGATACCCAATCCCGCTTCTATGCCGGATCCCACCGCGACGATCGGCATCAAGGCCGGAATGGGAATGCTGAGCACGCCCACGATCAGATCGAATGCCTGCAGGCGTCTCTGCAGCAGGTCGCGCCAGGTTTCCCAGTTGGAACTCAGCAGCGTCCTGGCATCGTTCCCGGTCCGTTGTTCCAGACGGGTGGCCATGGCGTCGAACAGGTCGCCGCCGGTGATCACCGGCCCGGTGCTGTTGTCCTTGAACAGATCGCTCGGCGCGGAGCCCAGCACGCTGCTGACCCCGTTGGAGAACCATCCGTCCTGGAGATCGGCCAGGTCGAAGGCCGCTTCCAGCCAGCTGCGCCCCTGGGGGCTTGCGACCACCCTGCCCAGCCACGCACGCAGCTCCGACACATCGGGAAACTCGCGGAAGGCAACGCCGTCACCCGGGGAGTACAACAGCACCTCGGGCCCACCCGCGTGATCGATCCGCATCAGCGTCGACGGCGCACCGTAGACGCTGATCCAGCTCACCCGTGATCCTTCCGCCATGTGGCATGTGAAGGCCGGATCCTCGGCCTGGGTGGACAGCATGTAGCCGGTGGCCGCGATCGCCAGCTGAAGCCCGCGGGCGGACAGCGATCCCTCCGCGAACTGCTGCCAGGCCGAGAACATGTACACGCCGCGCAGGCAGGTCTTCACCTCGTTCCGCTGGCGCTTCCAGAAATCGCCGATGGCATCCAGGTAGCCGGCGCGCAGGTCCAGACCACGGACCACCGAAATGAACTGACCCGGCAGCAGCCCCGCCACCTCCGTATCCTGGTCGTACACGGTGCTGTTGTCGGACGTATAGAGGCCCAGCTCGTAGGAGCCCGGGGACCCGTCGGGATATCCTCTGGCCTTGTCGAACGCGCACTCCACCATCCGGCACGCCCCGGTCTTCTGCAGGGCGTCGTGCACGAAACCGCTGGGTGACGCCGCGCTGGCCGTGCCCCCTGAAAACCGCACGATGTAATGATCGGTGGAGTCGATGGCCTTCCCGGTCTTGTTGAGCAGCGCGAGTTCCAACGCGTCCGCAACGAAGCGCTCGGGCGTGGGATAGTCGTCCACGAGCAGGTCGCGGGTGGTCTCCATGTACTTCAGCCAGCGGAAATCCTCCCACCGGGCATTTCGCAGGATGCCTCGTGAGGGCAGCCCAAGGTGCACCAGCCAGTGCACGCCCAAGGCACCATAGGGATCGACCATCGTCGCGGCCACGCGCTCATTGGCCGCCTCGAGTACCGCCGAGGTCACCGGTGGTGGCAAGGCGAGCAGTCGCCGGTCCAGCGCATTGAATTCCCTGCGCGTGTCCGCCGCCGTGCCCGACGCCGTGTGATTGAGCCGGTCACTGCGGAGCTTCAGCTGCTGCATGAACAGGTAGCGCGTGAAGTCGCCTTCCACGGACTCGCCCAGCACCACCGGTCCGTTGCCGGCACGCCAGCGCGAATGAAAGCGCGCGGAAACCCAGCTGTGCAGCTGGTGCGGCACGTCTGCGGCGACATGCTGCAGGGCTTCGGCCTGTGAGGCGAATTCCTGGATCAGCGGGAGCCGCGTCGGTGAGATCACCACCACCGCCCCCTTCGATCGTTCCGCCGAAGGAAGCGCCTGTGCCAGGACCAATCCGTGCAGCGACACATTGCCACCGCCGGCAGGCTGGGCGACCAGCGCATGCACCCGGATGTCCTGACCGGGCAGCGCCAGGGCACGGCCGAGCGTGGTGTTGCCGGCCCCGGTGCCGAACTGCGTGGGGTACTTCAACAGGGTCCGCAACAGCCATTGGCCTTCCGTCAGTTGACCCATCGCATAGAGCAGCGTGGTGGTGCCGGCCAGCCGCTGGCTCATCGCCTCCACATAGGCATCGCGTTCGGGATGCGGCCCGGTCGCGCTGCAGTTGGCCATGAAGGTATCGAACGCCTGCTGGAAGCTCTCGATGTAGCGGCTGCCATTGATCGCCTGGTTGTACTGCGCCAGCGTCAATTCGGCTTCTTCGTTGGGGAAGTAGGTGCCGGGCATGCCACTGCGATAGAGACCACTGCGCTCCGGGTTCGTTTCCAGCGGCTGGACCGATGCTTCCACCAGGTCGCGCGAGCTGACCAGCCCCTCGCGAATGCGCCGGTCCCGCGGATAGGATCGGTACCACGCCTGCAGTTCCGCGTCGGGTGCCGGCACCTGCCCGGCCTCCCACTCCGGCCAACAGGGATACGTGCGGAACGTGTTGAGGTAGATCGCGCGCGGGTCCACCGTGATGTTGCTCGTCCGCCGGATCTGCGCCTCCAGCTGCTGGGCGATGTGATCGTCCAGATTGGGCAGGCCGCGACCGACCCGCGCCATGTAGTCGTCCGAAAGTCCCAGCGCGCGTACCGCCGCCGACAAGGCAACGTGCTGCTGCTGCACGGTGCGGCCGTGCTGCCGCATCCAGCGGCGCAGGTGCATCCGCGCCATCGCCAGTGCCACCCGGTCCTCGTTGCCGATGACCACCTCTTCGGGATGCGACGGCCCCGGCGGAAGCTCCAATGCCGCATCCACCAGCTGCTCGCTGGCGGCCCTCAGGCCGTCACGCCGATGCGCGGTAGCCGAATCATTGCCCACCGTTCGGGGTAGCGGGCTGTGATCGTTCACCGCCCGGCGCAGCCGACGGTGCGCTGGCGCGGTGGCCGTGGATGTGTCGGGAGCGGGCATGTACAGCACCACGTCCGCCACGTCATTGGCGATCAGGCGTGCCTGCACCCTGTCCACCTGCACGTCACGGTCCAGCGCTGGTTCCGCGAGGATGCGCGTGTACAGATCCTCCCACAGCGTCGCGTTGCCTTCGATGTCGACGATCTCGTCGAGCAGCACGATGAGGTCACCCACCGGACGGACCGCCATCGCCGCGTCCGGTGTCATTGCCGCATCGGGCTGTGGAACCGCGCCGCTGCCGCCAAAAGCAAGCTGCCAGCCCTGGCGGATCATCAACACGCCGCTGGTGACCAGCGTTGCGCCCAACGTGGCCAAGGCGTTCCGGGGCTGCGGCGCGGCGCTGGAGGCGACCGGGAGGAGCTGGTCGGGTGTGTTGGCAGGGTGCTGCCGGGAGGGCGATGACACGCGTGGCGTGTCACCACGCGATGGGGGCCGCGCGGGCGCGGGCACGATGTGCGGCACGCCGTCGTCCACATGGGTGATGCCGCGTAGCGGCGCACCGGACGACGGCGGCTCCAGCAGCGTGCCGCCCAGTCGGTTGAGGCCCGCCAGGCGCTGCCAGTGATGCGGCAGCGCCGCGATGAAGGCCGGCACTCCTTCCCGGGGAGCCCGCGCCGCTGGCAGCGCCCGCTGCAGATACCAGAGCAGCGCCGATGCCGCCACAGCGGTCAGCGGCGGCACCTGCAGGCGCGGTGCGAACGGGGCATCCAGGTGATCCACCCAGCCGTGCAGCGTGGCGATGCTTTCGCGCAGCGCCTCCGGCAGCGCCTGCACCAATGCCTCAAACTGGGCATGACTGCGCAGCGACGGCAGGTTCGCCGCCAGCGCCGGCAGCAGCGTGACCACCCGCGACCAGCTGCGGTCACGGAGCACATCCGCGATGGCCAGCCCTGCCGCCGCCCGGGGCAGCGCGCCGGAGAGCAGCGTCCAGCCCTGACGGTTCAGTACCGCTGCCAGCGTACTGCGGGTCAGCGAGCCGAATGCGTCGGTCCACCCTGCTTCGCCCACCAGTGCCTGCTCGAACCGGGCCAGCACCGCCTCACGCGCCGCCGCGTCGACACTGCGGGCCAGATGGCAGCGGAGCATGGCCACCACGGCCTCCGCCTGTGGTGCGCCGGTGGCAAGAATCCGCTCGACGAGCGATTGCACTTCGGCATCGTCTTCGGCGTGCGGCCGTTCGCTGCGATGCGGTCGCGACGGTCCCGCACGGTTGCCGACGTCGGCGGGAACCGGTCGCCGCCGGCCAGCAGCTGACGATGCGGTTGGAAACATCGGCACAACGGACGAGGGGGACCGGAGTCCCCCTGCAGAATCGGTCGAATGAATCATGCACGGTGCAGGTCGGGAAGGAACCCTGCACCGTAGCAATTCAATCACGCCGCGCCAGAGCCACCTGCGTCATGCGGCGCTTTCGTGTTCGCGCCCAGGGCGTACCAGTCGATCCGGCGGGT
>DGLB01000002.1:0-114463 GCA_002387845.1 Stenotrophomonas maltophilia
CAATCATTAGGCCGATTGAAGTGTTCAAAAATTCAAAGTTTCGTGCGTCCCCATCGTCTAGAGGCCTAGGACATCACCCTTTCACGGTGGCGACCGGGGTTCGAATCCCCGTGGGGACGCCAATAACACAACGAACCCCGGCCCTGCCGGGGTTTTTTGTTAGCCTCTTCCGCATGTGCTATTCCGCCCAGATCCGCGCCGATTACACCAAGCTGGTCCGCGAGTACGGTGCCGTGATGTCGCTGGATGAATTCGCCCAGCTCTATGCCCACGACGCCGGCAAGCAGCGACCGAAAACCCCGAAGGCCATGGATGACGGATTCGCCGGCGCGCGCACGCCCGCCGGCCAGGACATCGTGGCGAAGATCCAGCAGTGGCATGCCGAAGAAATGCAGACCCTGGACGAAGAGCTGCGGGTACAGAGCGCGCGCCTGAAAGCCGCTGAGGACGCCCTCGCCCATCGCCCCACCCAGAAGGCCCGCAACGAAGCGCGCATTGCCGGCAACCGGATCGAACGCGCACGTGCGCGCCTGGATGACCTGCACCGCACCAGCCTGCTGCCACGCGACAGCCGCATCTTTCCGGGCGTGTACGCGCCGGTGATCGTGTCCGAGCAAGGGCAACGGGTGATCAAACCAATGCGCTACCAGTGCCGGCTGGCCGGTAAGCCCGCCCGCAACGACGCCCTCTATCCGGGCACCTACAATGCCCGCCGTGACAGCCTGGAGGCTTATTGGAAGACCGCCTTTGGCCACACCCACGGGGTGGTGGTGGTGCAGTCGTTCTATGAGCACGTGCCACGTCACGCCCTGGAGCATCGATCACTCGCTGCGGGTGAGAAGGCGGAAAACGTCGTGCTGGAATTCAGGTCCGACCCGCCGCGCGACCTGCTGATCGCGTGCCTGTGGTCGGAATGGGAAGGCCCCGAGGGCCGGCTGCTGTCTTTTGCCGCGATCAGCGACGAACCGCCAGTGGAAGTGGCCGCCGCCGGGCACGACCGCTGCATCGTGCCGATCCGGCCCGAGAACCTGGACGCCTGGTTGAATCCGGATCCGAATGACCTGGCCCGCCTGTACCGGATTCTGGATGACCGGGAGCCGGTCCACCTGGAGTTTGCCGAGTCGGCGTGACACCCCACCATTGACGCGCATGGCGCGTCACTACCTACCTGTCAGCCAGCTCGTAGTGACGCGCCATGCGCGTCATTCCGGCCAACCATCACGCGTTAGCGGATTGCCCCTGCATCGCACGCACCAGCGCAGCATTCAGCTCAACCGTCAGATACGGCTTGGTCAGCACCACGCCACCCCGGAACGCATCCGGCAACTGCTCCCGGGCCATGCCCGTAGCCAGCACAAACGGAATGCCCCGCGCCGCCAACGCGGCGGCCACCGGCTCGCTGGTCTCATTACGCGCCAGCTTGTAATCCAGCAGAACGACCTGCGGAACCGTCTCTTCCACGAGGCGCAAGGCCTCGGCCACACTCCCGGCCAGGCCAACAACGACAGCGCCGCCCTGAACCAGTTGCATCTGCAACAGGCTTGCACTCATTTCGTCGTTTTCCACCACCAGTACCCGCAGATCCTGCAGCGCGCTCATCGCCGGCTCCCTGTATGGTTCAGCGCAATGAGTATAGCGTCGAGCCGGGATGAAGGCGTTCCACATCCCTGAAGCATTCAGACCTGCCCAAACCGGCTCGAGTTGTATACACTACGCGGCCAGCCAGCCGAAGTGGCGGAATCGGTAGACGCAGCGGACTCAAAATCCGCCGCCCTTAAAAGCGTGTGGGTTCGAGTCCCACCTTCGGCACCATGGAATCAAAACGCCCTCCGCCGCAATGGCCGAGGGCGTTTTTTCATGGCCCCAGCGGAATGCCGATCCCGGCACACCCGGGTTACGCGACACCCGGTAGGTATCGACCGTTGGTCGATACGCCGTTGCCATGACCGGTACGTATCACCCCCTCGTCGACACACCTCGCCCGGTAGCGCCGGCCGTTGGCCGGCCCTCGGGATTACATGCGATCACTGCGCACCGGCCTTCGGCCGGTGACCTGACGCATTTGGGCGGAAAGCCCGTTCGCAACGATCATCTGGCTTGGCGGGACGGTGCGGGATTGCGGGGGACGCCGTGAACCCATCCATGGGGGCTTGTAGAAAACATCCATGTTTTCTACACCCCCGCGAGCCAAGCCCTACCATCGCCCAGCGGCCAAGAAGGCCATTACGCACGCGGCGGTGTTCAAGGGATCATCCCCGCATCCCAATACGGCGGCGACACCCATTGCGTGCAATTCCCAATGCGGCACGTTGGCGGATGCTGCTGTACTGATCCTTGTTGACTACGGACAGGCGGCTAGCGCGGTCAATGGAGAGGCATGCGGTGAGATGTTGGCAGATTTCAGGCTTTGGAGAAGGATTCCTTCGCGCAGACAAGGTTGTTGGATTTGACCTCTTCGGTTTCGTCTTTGCCGACAACCTGGACGAGTCGTCTTCCCATCTCTCCTCTCATGTCTCGGAAGTACCAACGTGCTAACGTCGGTTTATGCCCGCAGCAGACACGCCTCCTAACAGACGGGTCAGTCCATTCAACAGTCGGACCGCTATGAGAGATCTGGTTCTCACGTACTTCGTATACGACGGCGAAATCGAACTACCTGAAGAGGGTGTCGCTATTTGCAACGGCGAACCTCATTACTTCTGGCTCCGCACTCCTCTTCCGGAGCCCGGAACGGCAATCTTTGACGTCGCACCGATTGATCAGCGCTTACTCGACGCCGTTACCGAGTATGAAGCGATATGGCGCAAGTGGAACTTCTCCTACCACGCGGGGGAAGTCGAGTTGAGTACGCATCCGCTTCTGGAGGGCAACAATCCAAGGTACTCAGCACTGGTGGAGCAAATAGGCACTCGGGCAAAGGCGCTGCGCAAGATCGCCCAGCAGAAGCGCGGCCTGATAGAACTGTCGGAGAAGTACATATCGGACACTCACCGATACGCGGGAAAGAAGTGGCCCATTCTTGGAATGCGATCCGCTGAGCTGGAGGTTACATGGGAAGCTTCCTAGGTCGGACTATCAGTTCATTCCAGCCCGAGCTCTTCGCTCGCTTGGCTGAATCGCAACCTCGGCGAGCATCCGCATCTGGCCTTTACTTGGGCTGTGCCAACGGCCGGCACACCTCGCCACCTGCGATCTGAAATACGTGGCACAGATGGCGATCACTTGTGCCATCCGTGCCGATTTCCATACTGCAACTCGTTGAAACAATTACCTTGTTGCTGGTTCGAGTCCCACCTTCGGCACCATGGAAATAGAAAGGCCAGATCGAAAGATCTGGCCTTTTGCTGTTCAGCCCTGGCGTGCGACGCTGATGGCTCAATCCCTCCAGAATGCATCCCCTTGCCTGAGCAGCCGCTTCAGTACCCTGCGCACTACCCGCCGACGGACCGCCGGAAGCGCTTCTTCATCGGCGTGGGGAGGCGGCAGCAAACAGCGGCTCGCCGAGCGGGTCGGACGGATCTTCGCGCAACAACTGCACTGGCGCACGCCGGTGTTTCTCCCAGAAGACCGCATGAACGTTGTACTGAGCGGACCCACGCTCGATGGCGGTGACGCGCTCGACGCCTGACAGGCGGTACGTGCGGTCGAAGAGGAAATCGGCGTCAGATTTCCTGATGCATTCTGGAACGAACCAGAGCTGACTATGACGCAGGTTGTCGCCGCGCTGCATGACGCGAGGAACCTGCGCATTGGCGAGGATTCATGACCTTCGGCGAAGGCTTCAATTACTTGTCTTTAGAAAAATCGTTGATCCCCAGATATCGCGACCGTGCCTCCAACGTCCAATCACCCAGCATGCGATCGCAAGGCTTTTCAAGTGGCCTCTTCCGGAACGGACGCTTTGCAGACCTCCAAACCGCAGCCCGAACTTCGGGCTCGCCTGGGCCTGGCACGTTCAGTACTTTGCACACAGCTTTGACGAACAACACCCTCGCGCGCTTACTTACGATCATCAGTACGTTCCTGCGTAGTGCCTGAAATGATCCTAGCACCAAGCTCGACGGGGGACCGGTCGTTGAGCACCAAGAATGCCGTCGTGAAGAGCAATGCAGCGAACAAGATAGAGCTTGCGAGCCCTGCTGCGACGCTCAAAGCGAACTGTGGCCAGAACCGTCGAACCTGTCGTATTTCGCCAATCAGCGCAGAGCGCTTCAGTTCTTCCCGAGTGGAATCAGAGAACGACGCCTCTACCTCCTCCGCGAAGGATTCCAGCGCATTCCCCGCGATACCACGGGCACGTGCGACAGCACCGATGGGAAGCGATCCGTACCATGCTCTGATCTCATCATCCGTAGCTCCCCTACCCTCGTACTCCGCATGATGCCTCATCCACTCGAACTTCTGCTCTTCGACGACGGCAAATGTCAGGAGACCCATGATCCAGTCTCGGGAGCGTTCTTCAGCAAGCGTTTCGTAGACATCCAGTGAACCCGTGCACCTGGCCATGACGTGCCCTTGAAGTTGAATGACGTCATGCTTGCACGCGCTCAGCCCGGTTCGGATACGGAATGCGCCATCTTCCGTATCCGATTTCCCCGCCTCACTTTGTAGGCAGGCCAGCCCATACGCGCATCAGCCCTGCGCACCTACCGCCGACGCGACACCACCGGTGCCCCCGCGTGTGCCACCAGCGCACGCGCCAGTTCCTGTGCCGGCAGGATATTGAACAGCCGCGAGTAAAGCGCGGCCATGCGACCCAGGTCCCAGACCCCGAAGCGGGCGCAGATGCCGGTCACGGTGTCGCCCGGACGGGCACTGCGCAGCGCGCTGCGGATCGCGTGCAGGCGCTCCACCACATAGAACTGGCGCGGGGCCATGCCAAAGGCGTCGCCGAATGCCCGGTTCAATGAGCGCTGCGAGGCCCCCACCGCGAACGGGATGTCCGAAAACGGCACCTCGCCGCGCAGACTGCGCTGGATGTGGTCAATGCCCCGACGCACGATTTCCTTGCGCGGCAGCGGCGGGCGACCGCGACGACTGGCCGCCAGCGATGGGCACACCGGCGCCGGCCGACACTGCAGCACCGCCGTCGTAATCTGTGCGGCGAAGGCCTGCTGGGCGGCCGGCTCGGCGAACGCCTGCGGGTTGTCCGCGTGCACGTCGAAGGCGCGCTGGGTCAGCGCCACCACCTCGGCCACGGCCTGGGGATTGGCCCGCACGTGCGTGGTCCGGTACAACGCCTGCGTGTCCAGCCCCATCCGCACCGCCTGGCCCAGCACCCGCGCCTCGCCGAGGTCCACGCCGAGGAAACGCGCCGGTACCCGGGTGAACCCCTGCATTTCCTGACGGGGTGCCATCCAGATGTAGCCGTCGTCACCGACCTGCTCGCCTTCCAGTTCGGTATCGCTGCCCGGCAGCGACAGGTACACCCCGAAACGGGCCGGATGCAACGCGCCGCGATACGTCACCGTCGCACCGTCCATGCCGTGCAGCACACCGATGTCGCCAATCTCCAGCGTATTCAAAACCCAGGCGGCATCGCTGCGACCGGTAACCCGCATTTCTCCGTCAATTCCGTTGACCGCGTTTGAGTACGCCTCGAAGTCCGGAAAGGTCAAAGAAGGCATTATTTATAATGAGTGGATAATGTTGGAAATTATGTGCGGAGCGGTCAGGAAAACTCACCATTCCTCACGAAGGCCGCATACTCTACGCGACATTGACACCGGTTGTGCACCGCCATTGGTAGGGGGTGAAAGCCCGCTTTTTTGGCGGTCTTTACGTAGCGAACGCCCTTCACGGCCCCTAAGAATGTGAGCGCCCGGCAACACCACGAATGGACGGTGGGGGCTGTCCAAACGAAAGGTTGCGGGGTGCAGTTGTTTCGATCCGGGGAAAATATCCGCATCGCGCGGTGTGGCCGCGGACTTAATAGAAAGACCGGTACAACCGGCATAAGTCCGCAGTGCCGCCCGAACGGGGGTTGGGCATGGATGGTCCAAGGGGTGTTTTCGTTTCACCTGCCGTACGAAAAGGGCCAGATTCCCGATCTGGCCCTTTTCTCTTCTTCCAGGACGGCGCACCGCGCCGCCCCTGCCTCCCCCGCCTTATACCAGTCGCAGCACCGGCTGCCCGGCCGCGGCGGGCTGACGCGCGGCGCGCCCTGCCCCGCCATCCACCTTGAATCCGGCCACGGTGTGCAGCAGTTCGGTGGACTGCTCTTCCATGCTGCGCGCCGCCGCTGAGGCCTCTTCCACCAGCGCGGCATTCTGCTGCGTGCCCTGGTCGATCTGGTCGACGACGATGTTCATCTGGCCGAGGCTGTCGCTCTGCTGACGCGCGGCATCGCTGATCTCCCGGATCAGGTCGCTGACACGCTTCACGTTGCCGACAATCTCGTCCATGGTGCGCCCGGCCCCTTCCACCTGGCCGGTGCCGATGCCGACCTTGTCCACCGAATCCCCGATCAGCTGCTTGATCTCCTTGGCCGCGGTGGCCGAGCGCTGCGACAGCGAACGGATCTCCGAGGCCACCACGGCAAAGCCGCGACCGTGCTCGCCGGCCCGCGCGGCTTCGACCGCCGCGTTCAGCGCCAGGATGTTGGTCTGGAACGCAATGCCGTCGATCACGCCAATGATGTCAACGATGCGCCGTGACGATTCATTGATCAGCGCCATGGTGCTGACCACCTCGTGCACCACCTTGCCGCCCTGGGCCGCCACATCGACCGCACCGCTGGCCAGTTGGCTGGCCTGGCGGGCATTCTCGGCGGTGCTGCGCACGGTGTCGGCGAGGTCCTTCATGGACACGGCGGTTTCCTCCAGCGACGCCGCCTGCTGCTCGGTGCGCTGGGAAAGGTCGGCATTGCCCTGGGCAATCTCGCTGGCCCCCAGTGCGATGGTGTCGGCGGCGAACTTGATCTGGCCGATGATGCCGGCCATGGTCTCCATCAGCGCATTGACGCCGTGGCAGAGTTCGGCGATGGGACCGGTTTTGTCGTCGGTGGCGATCTGGTGGGTCAGGTCGCCGGCCTGGGCCGCCGCCACCACTTCGCGGGTCTGCGCCACGGCCGCCTGCAGTGCGTTGGCATCGCGCACCTGCGCGGTCACGTCGGTGGCGTACTTCACGACTTTGAAGGCCCGGCCATTCATGTCCATGATCGGGTTGTACGAGGCCTGGATCCAGACCTCGCGTCCACCCTTGCCCAGCCGGCGGTACTGCCCGGCATCGTATTCACCGCGGCCCAGTTTTTCCCAGAAGGCACGGTATTCCGCACTTTCCCGACAGGCCGGATCGACGAACATGCTGTGATGGCGCCCGCGTACTTCTTCCAGGGTGTAGCCCGTGGTGGCCAGGAAATTCTCGTTGGCGGCCAGAATGCGCCCGTCCAGACTGAACTCGATCACCGCCTGCGATTTGTTGATGGCGGCCAGCTGGCCGGCGAAATCGGCAGCCTGCATCTTCTGCGCGGTGATGTCGGTGGCGAACTTCACCACCTTGTAGGCGCGCCCGGTGCTGTCGAACACGGGGTTGTAGGACGCCTGGATCCAGATCTCGCGCGCGCCCTTGCCGAAGCGGCGGTACTGGCCGGCATCGAACTCGCCCCGGCCCAGCCGCTCCCAGAACGCCCGGTACTCCGCACTCTGCGCGTGGGTGGGGTCGACGAACATCGAATGGTGACGCCCCTGCACTTCGGCCAGGGTGTACCCCAGCGTCTGCAGGAAGTTGTCATTGGCGGTAAGAATGGTGCCGTCCAGGGCAAATTCGATTACCGCCTGGACCCGGTGCAAGGCCGTCACCTGGGCTTCCAGCTCCTCGCGGTGGCGCGTTTCGGCCACGTCGCGTTCCCGGCGCAGGTCGCGGCGGGCGTGGAACAGGGCGCGCCATCCGCGCCAGGACGAAGCCGGCAGTGCCACGGCACTGCGTTCGGTCAACGGCATCTGCATGCCAGAGATAAGCATTTTTGCGATCCTCGATGTTCGGTTGGCGGATGGGCTACGAGACAACGCAGACGTCCGGGGGCAAACAACGACGTCACTCCAGCCGGCCCCTGATGGAGCAGGCGCAGAAGGGTATCGACTAACTTGATATAACCTTTAGTAGAAACTCGCCTGATAATGAATTATTAATAACAAAACCAGGTCACAGTTTTATATCGGCCATTCATTCATGTGTAAACCCCCGCGTGGGATTTACATCTCGGGGCCACCCTCATCGAGGGAATCCAGCGGGTCCGGACCACCATGCACGGGGTCTTCCACCTGCACGTTGTTGCGGCCCAGCGCCTTGGCGCGATAGCACTGGGCGTCGGCCGCCGCGACCGCCGCGTCAACGCTCATGCCGCCGTGAATGGCGGCGATGCCAATACTGGCCCCGACCCCCAGCCGGGTCGTGTCCCACGGAATGGTGAGTATCTGCAGGGAATGCAGCAGGTCGGTGCCGATCCGGCGCGCGCGCCGCAGCGAGCAGCCGGCCAGAATCACCGCAAACTCGTCTCCGCCCAGGCGCGCCACGACATCTGAATCACGCACGCCGTGGCGCAGCGCATTGGCCACTGCCCACAGCATCGCGTCACCGGCCAGATGGCCGTGGGTGTCGTTGATGGGCTTGAAATTGTCGAGGTCGATGAACATCAACGAGGCGGACTGCCCGGTGCGCGCCACGCGGGTGATGGCCTGCTGGAGGTGGGCCTCGAATCCCCGGCGGTTGGTGAGCTCGGTCAGCGGGTCCACTTCGGCCAGATGGCGGGCCTCGCGCTGGCGGGCCCGCTGCTGGGTCACGTCACGGATGACCCATACCGCGCCATTGATCTCGCCTTCGTCGTCGCGCAGCCAGGCCCGGGTCAGGTCGACCGGCAGCAGACGGGCTCCGACCGACAGCAGCAGGTCCGAATGCAGGTCAACCGCATTGCTGTCCGGGTCCAGCAGCACCTCCAGCTCCAGCGGCGAGCGCGGCGCATATTCAGTGGTCAGCTCCACCACGTCCTGGATCAGGCTGCCGGTGAACGAGGCCGCGCCCTCCCCGGCCAGCGCGCGGCTGGCCGCCGCGTTGGCATACTCGATGCGGCCGCGCAGATCGAGGCTGAGCACCATGTCGGCCACCGCATCCAGGGTGACCCGGGTGCGCTGGGCGGATTCGCGCAGCTGCTGGCTGCTCTGATGCTGGGCCGTGATGTCCTGGATCTGCGACACGAAATGCAGCGGCTCGCCGTGCGGGGCCCGCACCAGCGATACCGACAGCCGGCCCCAGACCAGGTGCCCGCCCTTGCCCAGGTAGCGCTTGGTCATGTGGTAATGGTCGCGCCGCCCGGCCAGCAGGTCCTGGACCATCAATAGGTCGGCATCCAGATCGTCGGGATACGTGAGCGTCTGGAAGTCGATCTCCAGCAGTTCGGCACGGGTGTAGCCCAGAATGCCGCACAGCGCGTCGTTGACGTCCAGCCAGCGCCCTTCCAGCGACACCAGGGCCATGCCGAGCGCAGCCGAGTTGAAGGCACCGGCGAATTTCTCCGCGGCCAGGTGGGCCTGTTCGCGCACTTCCAGCAGCGGGGTGATGTCCACCGCCATGCCCACATAACCCAGCCGTTGCCCGTCGCCGCCATTGAGCGGGCTGATCGACAGCCGCACCTGGCGGTGCCCGCCATCCTTGCGCACGAAGGTCCACTGGTGCGACCAGGTGCCGGTGGCCGCGCGCGCGGTCAGGGCCTCGAACACGGTGGGCACGCGGCCGTCGGCATCGGCCTCGGGCTGCAGGTAATCGTGCATCTCGTGCGGATCGTGGAACAGCCCCGGGTTGACCCGGCCGATCACTTCTTCCGGTGCATAGCCCAGCAGCTTCTGCGCACCACTGTTGAACAGGTTGACCACCCCGTGTACGTCGGTGGCGATGACCGCCACTTCATCCGATGCATCCACCACCGCCTGCAGGCGCTGGCGTGTATCGGCCGCGTCCTGGCGGGCGTTCTGCAGGTCGCTGACATCGGCATGCGCGCCGGCCATGCGCAGCGGTCGCCCCTGTGCATCCCACTCGTACACCCGGCCCCGGTCCTGGACCCAGATCCAGCGCCCATCCTTGTGTCGCATCCGGCACAGACTTTCGTACTGCGTGGAACGCCCGGCCAGGTGCTCGCGCAGCAGGGCATTGGATTGCGCCACATCATCGGGGTGCGCAAGCTGCAGGAACGTATCGGGGGTGATCGGGGCCAGCTCCTCACGGGTGTAGCCGACGATCTGCGCCCAGCGTTCGTTGACCTGCATCTGGTCGGTACGGCAGTTCCACTCCCAGCTGCCCATGCCGGTGCCGTCGATGATCATTTCCAGCCGACGCCGCTCTTCGGCCAGCGCCTGCAGGGCGGCCTGGGCATCCAGCAAGGCGGTCTGCGGCGTCACGCGCGCGTCACGCTGCGGGCGCGGCTTCCCGCCCCACCCCCGACCGGACTGCACTGCCGTGCCTGCTGTTCTGTCATCTGGCCCCTCCGCCAGTTCGCAGCGTACAGCGATTGAATGCAAAGCGTGATCAAACTTCTGTCAATGTGCCCCCGCAAAAGGCGCAGGCCGCCCTGAAGGCGGCCTGCGATGGGAAGGCAAGGCGGGTTCAGCCGCCGCGCTTGGCCCGGGCAAAGGCATCAGCCAGCGCATTGTTGGCAGGCGGGGCCGAACTACCCGGGCGCGGGCCACCGCCCTGCGGGCGACCACCTGGACGCGGGCCCGCCCCCTCGCGACGACCGCCACCGGCCGGGCGCGCATCGCGCTCGCCGGGTGCCTTGGGCGGTGCCGGCGTGTCCTCCAGGCGACGGGTCAGCGCGATGCGCTTGCGCGCCACGTCCACCTCGAGCACCTTCACCTTGACGATGTCGCCGGCCTTGACCACGTCGCGCGGGTCTTTGACGTAGGTGTCCGACAACGCCGAAATGTGGATCAGGCCATCCTGGTGCACCCCGATATCGACGAAGGCACCAAACGCGGCGACATTGCTGACCACGCCTTCCAGCACCATGCCCGGACGCAGGTCCTTGATCTCCTCCACGCCATCGGCAAAGCGCGCGGCCTTGAACTCCGGGCGCGGGTCACGGCCGGGCTTCTCCAGTTCCTTCAGGATGTCGCGCACGGTCGGCACACCGAAGGTTTCATCGGTGAACTGCTCGGCCTTCAGCCCGCGCAGGAAGCTGCCATCCCCAATCAGCGCCTTGATCGGGCGCGCGGTGGCCGCCACGATGCGCTCCACCACCGGGTACGCTTCCGGATGCACCGACGAGGCATCCAGCGGCTGGTCGCCATCGGCGATGCGCAGGAAGCCGGCGCACTGCTCGAAGGTCTTGTCGCCCAGGCGCGGCACTTTCAGCAGGTCCTTGCGGCGCTTGAACGGGCCGTTCTCGTCGCGGTGGCGCACGATGTTCTCGGCCACCGTCGAAGACAGGCCGGACACGCGCGACAGCAGCGCGGCCGAGGCGGTGTTGACGAACACGCCGACCGCGTTCACGCAGTCTTCCACCCGCGCATCCAGCGCGCGCGCCAGGCGATACTGGTCCACGTCATGCTGGTACTGGCCCACGCCGATGGCCTTGGGTTCGATCTTGACCAGCTCGGCCAGCGGGTCCTGCAGGCGGCGCGCGATGGACACGGCCCCGCGCAGCGACACGTCCAGGCCCGGGAACTCCTTGGCCGCGAACTCGGACGCCGAATACACCGACGCACCGGCCTCGCTGACCACGATCTTCTGCAGCTTGGCCTCGCCCAGCAGCTTGATCGCCTCACCGGCCAGCTTGTCGGTTTCGCGGCTGGCGGTGCCGTTGCCAATCGCGATCAGCTCGACGTTGTGCTTGGCGCACAGGTGTTTGATCGTCTGCAGCGACTGCTCCCACTGGCGCTTGGGCTCATGCGGGTAGATGGTCTCGGTGGCGACCAGCTTGCCGGTGGCGTCCACCACCGCGATCTTGCAGCCGGTGCGGATGCCCGGGTCGAGCCCCAGCACGGTCTTCGGGCCGGCCGGCGCGGCCAGCAGCAGGTCCTTGAGGTTGTCGCCGAACACCGAGATCGCCTCGGCCTCGGCTTTTTCACGGGCCTGGTTGAACAGGTCCAGCAGCAGGTGCATGTGGAGCTTGGCGCGCCAGGTCAGACGGCAGGCGTCCAGCAGCCAGCGATCGCCGGGGCGGCCGGCATCGCGGATGCCGGCGTTGAAGGCCACGCGGCCTTCGGCATACACGTGACCCGCTTCGGCGTCGCTGCCCGGGTCCAGTTCCAGGAACAGGATTTCCTCGCGACGGGCGCGGAACAGCGCCAGCAGGCGGTGCGAAGGAATCTTCGCCAGCGACTCGGCATGCTCGAAGTAGTCGCGGTACTTGGCACCCTGCTCTTCCTTGCCTTCGGCCACGCGCGCACGGATGACCCCGTGTTCGCCCAGCCAGCCGCGCAGTTCGCCGACCAGGGTGGCGTCTTCACCCCAGCGCTCCATCAGGATGGCACGGGCCCCTTCCAGCGCCGCCTTGGTATCGGCCACGCCCTTTTCGGCGTCGACGAAACCCGCGGCGAACTGCTGCGGGTCCTGGCCGGGATCGGCCAGCAGGCCGTCGGCCAGCGGCTCCAGCCCGGCTTCGCGGGCGATCTGTGCGCGGGTACGGCGCTTGGGCTTGTACGGCAGGTACAGGTCTTCCAGGCGCGACTTGGTGTCTGCACCCAGAATCTCCGCGCGCAGCTCGTCGCTCAGCTTGCCCTGCTCGTCAATGCTGGCCAGCACCGCCGCGCGACGGTCTTCCAGTTCGCGCAGGTAGGTCAGGCGGGCTTCCAGATTGCGCAGCTGGGTGTCGTCCAGGCCACCGGTCACTTCCTTGCGGTAACGCGCAATGAAGGGAACGCTGGCACCTTCGTCCAGCAGCGCGATGGCGGCACGGGCCTGGGCGGTCTGGGCACCGATCTCATCGGCGATGGTCTGGGCGATCTGCAGGGCGAGCTTGGTATCTGACATTGCTTCCGGCCGGGGCCGCTGTGCGGAAAACCCCGATTGTGGCAATGCCAGCCCGCCGGGGAAACCCGTTGACAATCGCCCCGCGTTGGGGGCGGAACTGCCTTGGCGGCCTAGCGATAATGCTGGGCAGTGCGTTGGCGCACCGCGTCGTCGAGCATGGTTTCCAGCGCCATCACCCGCACGCGGCCGATGCCCTGCAGTTCCATGAAGCGCTCGGTATAGATTTCCGGACCCTGCGCGGTGTCGGCCTGCGACTTGCTGAAGCCCAGCGGCACCACGCCCTTGTCGCCATCCTTGCTACCACCGACATAAAGAACAATTGCCATGTGATGTGTTTCTCCTGATACGTCTCTACAACAGCCTGCAGCTTACGCCACCCAGGCTGAAGATTCGGCGTGCAGGCTAATAACGTTTGTTTGCATGCAGATGACGTCGCGATACCGACGTTTTGCTTACGCGAAATTAACGTCCAGATAACTTCGTCGGCCACCAGCCCCGTCCGGTCAGCGCATAGACGTCGGCCGCGCGCTCGAACGGATTGCGCGCGCTCACCCCGCCGCACAGCAGGTACACCGGCAGATACAGGGGCCCCAGCACCAGATACTGGTAAACATGGGCGCGCTCATGGTCGTGCAGCCCGATCACCGGTTCGGTGCACCACCCGGCCTGGTGGGCATAGGTCCGGCACGGCACGTCCAGGGTGGGGCCGGTATGCAGGACGACGTTGCCGAGGGTGATCGCCCCGCCGGGACCCCAGGGGTAATGGCGAAACACCAGCGCTGCATCGCGCCTGCTCCAATAAGGCCGCGCGCCCGCGCACATCCCGGCCAGGCCCGCCAGCAGTCCGGCCAGGGTGTTGGGCAGCGTCCACGCGGCCCCCAGCATCTGCAGCAGGCGCAGTGCCGGGCGCGGCAGACTCAATCGGCTTCGTTCGGGATGAGCAGCCATAGGATCAGGTAAACCAGAATGCCGGGGAAGGCCGCAGAAGCGATCGAGACGACGACGTACAGCACGCGCAGCAGGGTGACGTTCCAGCCGAAGCGATGCGCGATGCCGCCCATCACCCCGGCGATCATACGGTCGTTGAGCGAACGCGACAGCGTTCGCGGCGCGGTGTTCATGGGAAGGTCCTCCAACGGTGATTGAAGGCTACGGTACCGCCGGGGGTGTCTACGGGGTGCGTTGGCGCTGGGCCGCCAGCCGGCTGCCGAACCATGCCGAGGCGGTCTGCTCGGGCTGCCCCGGGCAGGCGATACGGTAGGGTTTGCCGCTGATGCTGCTGCGGCTGGCGGCACGTTCGATGAACTGTTCGGCGGTGTCCACCTGGCCCTTCTTCAGCAGGTAGTCGTATTTGCGCTGCAGATGGGCGCGGGCTTCGGCGGCATCATGCCAGCTGCCATTGCGCTGGAACCGGCATGAGGAGCCGTCCAGGCTGGCGATCAGCCCCGCGATCTCGCGGCGGGCCGTGTCCCCCGGTGCCGCCTGCGTGGTGGCCGCCACTGCGAACAGCAGCATCAACGTCAGCGCGCCGCGGATCATGACGACCGCGCCTGCAGCCATTCGGTGATCGTCGTCGGCACTTCGCGCTGGGCACGGCCAGAGACATAGATGCCGATATGCCCGCCGCGGAAGCTGCTTTCGGTGTAATCGGTACTGCCTACCCGACCGCGCAGCGCGCGCGACGCATCCGGCGGCACCAGGTGATCCTGCTCGGCATAGATGTTCAACACCGGCAGCGTCACCTGCGCCAGCGCCACCGTGTCGGGACCGATGCGCACGCCGTCATGCATCAGCCCGTTGCCCTGGTAGAACTGCTTGATGAAGTCACGGAACGCTTCGCCAGCCAGGTCGGGCGAATCGAAGATCCACTTCTCCATGCGCAGGAAATCCTCCAGTGCCGCCTTGTCATCCAGAATGTCGAGCAGCCCCACGTACTTCTGGACGTTCAGCCGGAACGGCTTGAGCATCAGGTAGCTGGCGTTCATCAGGTCGGCCGGGATGTTACCCAGCGTGTCCACCAGCAGGTCCACGTCCACGTGCCGTGCCCACTGCGAAAGCATGTTGTCGGGGGTGTGGAAATCCACCGGGGTGACCATGGTGATCAGGTTGGCCAGCTTGTGCTGGCGCAGCGCCGCGTAGCACAGCGCGAACACGCCGCCCTGGCAGATGCCGAGCATGTTGATCGGATGGCCGCCATGGGCCGCGACCAGGTGGTCCACCGCGCCATCGACGAAGCGCAGCAGGTAGTCCTCCAGGGTCTGGTAGCGTTCGGAGCGGTCCGGGTAACCCCAGTCCAGCACGTATACATCGTGGCCCAGCGCCAGCAGACGCTGCACCAGCGAGCGGTCGGCCTGCAGGTCGACCATGTAGGGCCGGTTGACCAGGGCGTACACGATCAGCAACGGGGTGCGATGCACGGGCGCGTCTTCGCCGACGAAGCGATACAGACGCACCTTGCCGTCGCGCCAGACCTCTTCGCGGACGGTGCTGCCGTAATCAACATCATCCACCGACGGCAGCAGCTTCAGTCCGTCCATCAGCTTGCGCTGCATGGACAGGGTTTCCTGCAGCAGGTCTTCGGCGTTGAAACCGAGTGGACCCTTCATGGCTTGGGCTTCCTGGAGGTGGATCGGGAACCGCGAGGCGACGCTGGGCGCTGCTCTGCGGCAGCGGCCATGCGCCGCACCGCCCGTTCCAGCTCGGTGATGCGCCGATGCGCAGCGTCCATTTCGGTACGGGTGGGCAGGCCCAGCGCTTCGCAGAGGCGCTCCACCTCGTGCTGGGCCGCCCCGCGCAGGCGCATCTGCGCATTGCCGAGCGCGCCATATACCTGCTGGAAGGCCTCGGACAGAGCGACCTTCGCATAGGCCTCTTCGGCCGCCTCGATCCACAGGTCGAACATCGCGCGGGCACTGGTCAGCTGGTTGCCGGGCTGTTCGTGCTCGGCCAGGCGCTGCTCGAACAAAGCGTAGGCGTCATCCAGTGCCTGCCGGATCTGCTCCACATAGGCGCGGGCGTGTTCCTGGTACTCCTGCTGGGCGCGCATCAACCCCTGCCAGCGCGCCTGGTGCTCGCGTGCGGGACCGAACGCCGGGCTCTGCAGCCACGGCTCCAGATCTTTCTGCAGCCGCTCCAGCAGCGCCAGCAGGTCCGGTCCGCCGGCCTGGGTATGGCCGCGGGCCCCCTGCAGCATCCACTTCAGCATGCCATCGCCCTGCCCTTCCACCGCCTGGCGCCAGGCCTGGGCAATGTCGGCGCTGCTGGCATCCTGGCCGGCAAACTGCGCGGCCACCGCCTGCATGGTGCCGTACCAGCCACCGGCCTGCTCGCGGAAGCGGTGCACGGCGTCCTCGGCCTGGCGGTTGCCGGGGGCATGCCCCGGGGCAGACATCAGCTGCGCCCAGCCCTCGATGGTCTGCTGCCAGCTGCCGGGTGCGTGCCCGCCCTCAACGCCGGCTGCCCCGCCAGCCTGGCGCAGCGCATCGCCCCAGGCGCTGAAATACTGGCGCGCCAGCGTCTCGAAATCTCCTGCGTCGTGGTTGCCGCCGGCGCTGCTGCTCATGGCTTGGGAATTCGCAGGGTTTTGCTGATCATCAACGAGCCGGACAGCGCGAACAGCAGCACCAGCGGGTGCAGCTGCCACGGCCCCAGCTGCCAGCGCCCCAGCCACAGCTCGGGACCAATGGCCCCCAGGCTCGCCGCCACGGCCAGCACCACCACCAGCGCCAGGCTGGTGGGAATGGGCGTGCCCTCGAAGTACGGCACCTTGTCGCCCTCACCGGCCAGCGCTTCGGCGGTGACGTTGTAGCGGGCCAGCCGGCTGACGCCGCAGCACACGAAGTAGCTCAGCACCAGCCAGTCCCAGCCGCCCTGCATGCCACAGGCATAGGCCAGCGCCGCCGGGGCCACGCCGAAGGAGATCACGTCGGACAGCGAATCCAGTTCGCGGCCCAGGGTGGAACTGGACTTGCGCCAGCGTGCGATGCGGCCGTCAAGCGCATCGAAAATGAAAGCCAGCGGGATCAGCGCCATGCCCCACAACAGATAGCTGCGCTCGCCGTCCTGCAGGTAGCGCATGGCCGCAAACACCGCCCCCATGCCGCAGAAGGCATTGGCCAGGGTGAACCAGTCGGCCAGCTGGAACTCGCGCAGCATCGAGAAGTGACGTTTCATGGAAGCTCGAAGAACGGTAGTGGGCAAAGAGTACCGCGAGCGGCCCAGACCGTGACAGCCTTCACCGTACGGTGCTTTCGCATGGCGCTCACGCGAAGGCGACCTGCGGTGAATTTTTCGCCACCCATCTTGACAGCGAGGGGGGCTGGGGGCCGTCGGCGTTTATCCACAAACTTGCCCACCGGTCATCCACACCCCCTGTGCATAAGTCGAGCCGGGCTTGCCCGGCTACGCGGTTACAGGCGCGTGTAGCTCCACGACTGCATGCTGCCATCCCGGTACGGCATCACCCCATGGAACGGGCGCGGGTCCACGTCGAACACCAGCGGCAGGAACTGGCGGTCGCCCTCCCACATCGGCAGGGTGCCCAGCTTGTCCACGTCCACCCATTCCAGCGTGCCTTCAGGATTGGCGGTCAACGGGGTGCCGGTGTAATCGTCAATGACGAACACGAAGCCGAACCAGTCCTCGCCGTGCTTGCCGAAGCCCGGCCAGCTGATGGTGCCGCGCAGGCGCATGCTGCCGCATTCGATGCCGGCCTCTTCCAGGATCTCCCGGCGCATGCCGGCGGCCACGTCCTCGTCGCGCTCGACCTTGCCGCCGAGGCCGTTGTACTTGCCCAGGTGGTGGTCACCGGGCCGGGCGTTGCGATGGATCATCAGGACTTGCCCGCCATCGGGCGAAAGCACGTAGCCGAGGGTGGCCACGATGGGGGTGTAAGGCATGGTGTACCGGTTCTTTGGGGTGTAAGCGTTTGATTATGCGGACTACGCGGTGGCGTGCGGAGTTTCGGCCAAGGCCGGGACCACGTCGCCGTCGCGGCGCAGGGTGGCGACGCCGTGGCCGCGCTCGGCCAGGTATTCCAGCCATTTGCCCAGGAAGGTGTTCATGCGCATGCGGTGGCTGATCAGCTCGGCAGGCGGCGGATACATGCCGACCACGTCCTGCCAGCGCCGGCCCACATAGCAATGCGTGGTTTCGGCCTGGCGGGCATCGCGGTACAGGCGCACATAGGCCGAGGGGTCGGGCTGGCCGGTCACCGGGTCGGCAAAGTCGTAGGTCAGGCGTAATTCCACGGTGTAGCGGTGGCATTCAATCACGTCCAGGCGCACATCCAGCCCGTCGCCCACCGAGGAGATGTAGCTGCCGGCTGCCAGTTCGGACGGGGCGAACAGGCGCACCAGGTGACGGTAGTTCTCCGCATACAGGCCCATCAACCAGCTCAGACGGCTGAGCCGGGGAATGCGTTCGATGCGGGGCGATGCCTGGGCCATGGATTCGATCCTACACGTTGGTCATCCAAACGTGGGGGTTCGATGCGGCCGGACAAGGCTTGGGCCTGAACGCCCCCCTCTCAATAATGCTCGCGCTGCAACCCCAGCGTGGCCAGCACCTTGCTGGAAATCTCCTCGATCGAGGTATGCGTGGTGCTCAACGTGGGAATCCGCTCCATCCGGAACATGGTTTCGGCCGCCGCCACTTCCTTGCGGCAGGTGTCCAGGTTGGCGTAGCGCGAATTGGGGCGGCGCTCCTGGCGGATCTGCTGCAGCCGGTCAGGATCGATGGTCAGGCCGAACAGCTTGTGCCGGTACGGACGCAGCCGGGGCGGCAGACGGTCGCTCTCCAGGTCTTCGTCGGTCAGCGGGTAGTTGGCCGCGCGCACCCCGAAATGCAGGGCCAGATAGATGCAGGTCGGGGTCTTGCCGGCCCGTGAAACCGCTACCAGGATCACGTCGGCATCGTCGTAGTTGATGGCAATGCCGTCGTCGTGGCTGAGCGCGAAGTTCATCGCGTTGATGCGCCGGTGGTACGTCTCGAAGTCCACCATGCCGTGCGCCTGGCCGACCCGGGAGTGCCGGTTCACCGCCAGCTCACGCTCCAGCGGCTCGATGAAGGGGGCGAAAACGTCGAGCATCAGCCCCCCGCTTTCGGCCAGGATCATGCTCAGACTGCTGTCCACGCAGGAACTGACCACGATCGGCCGAACCTGGTAGCGCTCCCCCGCCGCGCGGATCCTTTCACACGCTTCCCGCGCTTTTTCGGGGTCGTCGACGAACGACATGCGGTCGGTAATGAAGCTGAATCCGGAGAACTGGGTGAGCAGGCTATGCCCAATGGTTTCAGCGGTGATACCGGTTCCATCGGATACGTAGAAGACCGGACGGATCATCGTCATGTGCCTGTGAACCCCTCTGAAGCCTAAAAAGGCCGTCGATACAAGCTTGTGCCGACGGCGGTCTGCCCGGCATCATATCGGCTTCTTCCTACGGACGTGGCCATCCAAGCCCGCCTCGGGCGATGGCCAAACGGAGCATCGCGCTTGAACGAGAACATCCTGTGGTTGCACGAACTGCGCTTGGCCGACCTGGCTCGCGTGGGCGGCAAAAATTCGTCGCTTGGCGAAATGATCGGCAATCTGGCCGGTCTGGGGGTTTCGGTCCCCGGCGGTTACGCAACCACCGCTGAAGCCTTCAAGGACTTCATCGCCCATAACGATCTTTCCAAGCGCATTTTCGACAAGCTGGCCACGCTGGACGTGGAAGATGTCACCGCGCTCACCGCCGCCGGCAAGGAAATCCGCGGCTGGGTGATCGACGCCCCGCTGCAGCCGCAGCTGGACCAGGACATCCGCGCCGCCTACGCCAAGCTGAGCGCCGAGAACGGCGGCGGTGACGTGGCCGTGGCCGTGCGCTCCTCGGCCACCGCCGAAGACCTGCCCGACGCCTCGTTCGCCGGCCAGCAGGAAACCTTCCTCAACGTGACCGGTGCCGACGACGTCGTGCACAAGGTCAAGGAAGTGTTTGCCTCGCTGTACAACGACCGCGCCATCGCCTACCGCGTGCACCACGGCTTCAAGCACGAAGACGTGTTCCTGTCCGCCGGCGTGCAGCTGATGGTGCGTTCGGGCGTGGGTTCGTCCGGCGTGCTGTTCACCCTGGACACCGAATCCGGCTTCCGTGACGTGGTGTTCGTCACCTCCAGCTTCGGCCTGGGCGAAATGGTCGTGCAGGGCGCGGTCAACCCGGACGAGTTCTACGTCTACAAGCCCACCCTGACCGCCGGCAAGCCGGCGATCCTGCGCCGCTCGCTGGGCAGCAAGGCGATCCGCATGGTCTATTCGGACGTGCCGGGCGAACGCGTGCGCACCGAAGACACCCCGGCCGAACTGCGCCGCACCTTCTCGATCAGCGACGAAGACGTGCAGGAACTGGCCAAGCAGTCGCTGGTGATTGAGAAGCACTACGGCCGCCCGATGGACATCGAGTGGGCCAAGGACGGGGTCAGCGGCAAGCTGTTCATCGTGCAGGCCCGCCCGGAAACGGTGAAGTCGCGCAGCCACGCTACCCAGATCGAGCGCTTCGCGCTGACCGAAAAGGGCGGCAAGGTGCTGGCCGAAGGCCGCGCCGTGGGTGCCAAGATCGGCTCGGGCGTGGCCCGCGTGGTCAAGACCCTGGACGACATGAACCGGGTGCAGCCGGGCGACGTGCTGATTGCCGACATGACCGACCCGGACTGGGAACCGGTGATGAAGCGCGCCTCGGCCATCGTCACCAACCGCGGTGGCCGCACCTGTCACGCCGCGATCATCGCGCGTGAGCTGGGTGTGCCGGCCGTGGTCGGCTCGGGCAACGCCACCAAGGTGATCGAAGACGGCCAGCAGGTCACGGTCAGCTGCGCCGAAGGCGATACCGGTTTCATCTACGAAGGCAGCCTGGCCTTCGACCGCACCACCACGGACCTGGGCAACATGCCGCCGGCTCCGCTGAAGATCATGATGAACGTGGCCAACCCGGAACGCGCCTTCGACTTCGGCCAGCTGCCGAACGCCGGCATCGGCCTGGCCCGTCTGGAAATGATCATCGCCAGCCACATCGGCATCCACCCGAACGCCCTGCTGGAATACGACCGCCAGGACGCCGCGACCAAGAAGAAGATCGACGAGAAGATCGCCGGTTACTCCGACCCGGTCGGCTTCTACGTGGACCGCCTGGCTGAAGGCATTGCCACGCTGACCGCCTCGGTGGCCCCGAATCCGGTGATCGTGCGTCTGTCGGACTTCAAGTCCAACGAGTACGCCAACCTGATCGGCGGCAACAACTACGAGCCGCACGAAGAAAACCCGATGATCGGCTTCCGCGGTGCCAGCCGCTACGTCGACTCCAGCTTCGCCGCTGCGTTCGCACTGGAATGCAAGGCCGTGCTGCGCGTGCGCAACGAAATGGGCCTGGACAACCTGTGGGTCATGATTCCGTTCGTGCGCACCCTGGAAGAAGGCCGCAAGGTGGTCGAGGTGCTGGCCCAGAATGGTCTGAAGCAGGGCGAAAACGGCCTGAAGATCATCATGATGTGCGAAGTGCCGTCCAACGCACTGCTCGCCGATGAGTTCCTGGAGATCTTCGACGGCTTCTCGATCGGCTCCAACGACCTCACCCAGCTCACCCTGGGCCTGGACCGCGACTCGTCGATCGTGGCGCACCTGTTCGACGAACGTAACCCGGCCGTCAAGAAGCTGCTGTCGCTGGCGATCAAGGCCGCCCGCGCCAAGGGCAAGTATGTCGGCATCTGCGGCCAGGGCCCGTCCGATCACCCGGATCTGGCCGAATGGCTGATGCAGGAAGGCATCGAGTCGGTGTCGCTGAACCCGGACACCGTGGTCGACACCTGGCTGCGCCTGGCCAAGCTGAAAGCCAACGGCTGAGCTTCGCACTGACATGATGTTCATCGCGTTCGGTTCACACTGATCGCATCCAAAGCCCCGCCTATGCGGGGCTTTGTTTTTGCAGCCCCACCCCGGAGACCCCATGCTCGCCACCGCCGCCCCCATCACCACCCCCGCCTTCTTCCGCCAATGGAACTGGCAGCACATTCTGGAAACCTATGGTGTGCCGCTGCTGTCGGCGCTGGTGGTGCTGCTGATCGGCCTGTGGCTGGCGCGCCGCCTGTCCAACGTGATGCCGCGCGCTACCGCGCGGGTGGGCGTGGACCCGATGCTGGGCACCTTCCTGCGCAATGTGGTGTACGCGGCAGCGCTGGTGATCGTGGTGGTGGTGGCGATTGCGACGCTGGGCGTGCCGGTCTCACCGCTGCTGGCGGTGCTGGGTACTGCAGGCCTGGCCGTGGGTCTGGCTTTGAAAGATTCGCTGTCCAACATCGCGTCCGGGGTGATGCTGGTCACGCTGCGTCCGTTCCGCGTGGGCGATGTGGTAACCGTCGCTGGCCAGACCGGCAGTGTGCGCGAGGTACGCATCTTCCAGACCGTGATCACCGGCGCGGACAACCAGCACACCACCATTCCCAACAACCTGATTACCGCCGCGCCCATCATCAACCTCACCGCCGAGCCCACCCGGCGCGTGGAGCTGGTGATCGGCATTGGCTACGAGGACAACATCCAGCTGGCGCGCGATACCGCGCTGGCACTGGTGAAGGCCGATCCGCGGGTACTGCAGACGCCTGCGCCGGACGTGGTGGTGTACGAGCTGGGTGCGCATTCGATCAACCTGGGCATCCGCTGCTTCGTGAAATCAGCGGACTGGTTCGGGACCAAGGTGACGCTGCTGGAGCAGATCAAGCTGGGATATGACCAGGCCGGGATCAATATTCCGTATCCGCAGCAGGACATGCACCTGTATCTGCATGGCAAGGATGGCGGCGTCCAGACGGCCGATGCGCTGATTCGGGATCATTGATATCGAGGGCGGGCCGGACACACGCGACCGCGCGTCAGGCCGGGTCGCCCTGCCCCGCCACCACCGCATACGCCGCGCGGACGGTCTCATACCCATACGTGCGCTCCAGCCGGCGCACGATGAAATGCCCACGTGCCATGTCCTGGTAGTAATCAGTGAACATGGTGTTGAGCGTCGCCCCGGCCACCGCCCCCACGATCGGCACCGCCTGCGCGGCGAACTTCTCGGTGACCACCACGCCAAAGCGGGCCGCCACCTTCTCCACGATCTTGGCCAGCCATTTGCCGGCTTCCTTGGGCGTCAGCCCGATCATCACCCCACCGCTGCCGACGGCCACACCGGTGAGCTCGGCGGACAGATGGCGCATGACCTCCGCGGTAAACCCACGGGTGATGTAGTAGCCCGTTTCGCTGGCGTCGTCCTGTCCTGAGTTTCCGCCCAGCGCGAACACCTCCAGGCAGGCATGGCGGGTGGCCATGTCGCTCATGTCGAAGCCTTCGCTGCGGGCGACGTCGGCCACGGCCCGCATCATGATGGTGGTGGACACCGGCAGTTCAATGAACAGCGCAGTGAACCCGAACGCCCCGCCGACCGCGCCGGTGGCCGCCGCGGCCGCCTTGTGCCAGCGGGTGGATGCGGCCTTGCCTGGCGTGTTGTCCATGCTCCACAGGGCGGCCTGGGCCGACTTGAACAAGGCCGCCTCCACCGCGCCGTGAATCCGCCTGGAGACCGACTTGGGCAGCTTGTTGACCGCGAACTCGAGCGGCGAACCGATCAGGTTGGCCATCTTCGCCGTGAGCGTGGGCGATTCCAGCAGCGCCACCGCCCTGCGCAGGTCAGCGTAGTCCTGCGAGGTGGGCAGGATGTGGGACTGCAGCGGCGGCGGTACCGCGGGCAATGAGGTGGTCATGGCCCGATAGTAGCGCCGCCTCGTTGAACGGAGCGTGGCGGTAGCGCCGGCAGTTTCAGGCCGGCAGGCCCGACAACGCGCCCATGAACTGCCGGTAATGCCGCAGCTCGGCAATCGAATCATGCACGTCGCTCAGCGCGGTATGGCTGGCGGTCTTGGTCAGGCCGGCGGCCACGGTCGGAGCCCAGCGCTTGGCCAGTTCCTTCACTGTGGACACGTCGAGATTGCGGTAATGGAAGTATTTCTCCAGGCGCGGCATTTCACGGTGCAGGAAACGGCGGTCCTGGCAGATCGAGTTGCCGCACATCGGCGAGGCACCGGCGCGGATCCACTGCGCCAGGAAGTTCACGGTCTGCGCCTCGGCCTGGCCCAGGGTCACCTGGCTGTCCACCACGCGCTGCCACAGCCCGGAACGGCGGTGCTGGTTGCGGTTCCACTCGTCCATGGCTTCCAGCCGCTCCACCGGGTGGTGAATGGCGAACTCCGGGCCCTCGGCCAGCACGTTCAACTGCGCGTCGGTCACCACCGTGGCGATCTCGATGATCGAGTCGTTGTCGGTATCCAGACCGGTCATTTCCAGGTCGATCCAGATCAGTCGTTCGCCTTCCGCGCCGTTGTCGGCCATGTGTTCAAACCCGTGTACGAAAGCACCATGATACCGTCAACGCTGCTGCGCTTCCGGCAATTCTGATGGCCGGCCATCAGCCAGGCGTCAGCAGGAGCGGCGGTTTGCCGCGCTTGGCGCGGAAATAATTGGTCAACCGCGTGCTGGCTTCCTTCGCCAGCACCCCGCCGTGCAGCTCCACACGGTGGTTGTGGCGCGGATCTTCCAGCAGGTTGAACACGCTGCCGCAGGCACCGGTCTTGGGGTCGGTGGCCGCATACACCAGACGCGACACGCGTGCGTGCACCACCGCCATCGCGCACATCGCGCAGGGTTCCAGGGTGACATACAGGGTGCTGCCCAGCAGCCGGTGATTGCGCAGCGCCCTGCCCGCCTGGCGCATGGCCACGATCTCGGCATGCGCGCTGGGGTCGTGCTCGGCAATGTTCAGGTTCCAGCCCTCGCCCAGCAGCTGGCCGTCATTCCCGACCAGCACCGCGCCGACCGGAATCTCGTTGAACTCGCGCTCGGCACGCGCGGCCAGGGCCAGTGCGTGCTGCATCCAGTATTCGTCCTGGTCGTGCACCGGCACGCCCAAGGGGGGCGGTGGTGGCAGGCGTTCAACCATGGCCGTTGGCCTTGCGCAGAAAGGCTTCAAACGCGGCCAACGTGGCTTCGCTGACATGGTGTTCGATGCCCTCGGCGTCACGCCGGGCCGAATCCGCGTCCACGCCCAGCGCCAGCAGGAAGCGCTCCACGGTCTGGTGGCGGGCACGCACTTCCAACGCCAGCTGCTCGCCGGCCGGGGTCAGGAACACGCCGCGATACGGACGCTGCACCGCCCAGCCTTCCTTGACCAGCCGTTTGAGCGCCTTGGCCACCGTGGGCTGGGCCACGCCCAGCCGGGTGGCGATGTCGACCTGGCGGGCCTCGCGGCCGTCGGCAATCAGGTCCGCAATCAGCTCCACGTAATCTTCCACCAGCTCCGAGCGGCGCGCTTCACGCACCTGCGCGAAGCCCTCCACATGAACCTGGGCATCGATCAGGGGGGCGGGCTTGCGGCTGCTGCTCGGCATGCGGGCAATGGTCCGTGGCGGGGCCGGTGGTGAACTGGCGTGTAGTCTAGCGCAGCCGGCCGCCCTGCCCCTGCCGCCGGCTCAGCCGCGCATGCGACGCTGCAGCCGGGTCTCGAACAACACCTCGCCGTCCAGATTGCGCGCCACCAGGGCCCCGCCGTGGGCGCGCGCGAACTCGTGGGCGATGAACAGCCCCAGCCCGAGGCCCCGGCTTTCATGGAAACTGGCCTTGAACGGCTCGAACAGGCGCGGCAGCAGGGCCTCTGGAATCTGGCCCTGGTTGCGCACCTGCAGCAGCAGCGATTCGCCCGGATTGCCGCGCACCTGTACCTGCACCGGAGCGGCACCACCGTGCAGCACCGCATTGCCGATCAGGTTGGACAGCAGCTGCGCCAGCCGGTCCGGGTCGCCGTGCAGGCAGGTGTCGCCGTCGATCTGCAGCTCGATCCGCGCCTGCGGATGGGCACGGGCCAACTCCGCCACCACCACGCCCGCCACTTCGGCGAGGTCGCAGTCGCTGTGCTGGATGCGCAGTCCGCCGCTGCGGATGCGCGAGAAATCGAGCAGCTGCTCGACCATGCGGCCCATGCGCTCGGCGCTGTTTTCCAGGTGCTTCAGGGTCTGCTGGACCTGCGGGTCATCGGGCAGGTCCAGCGACAGCTTGTCGGCACACAACAGAATGGCCGACAACGGCGTGCGCAGGTCATGGGTCAACACCGCCATCATTGTTTCATTGAGCTTGAGCGCGTGCTCCAGCGCCTGGTTGCGCGCCTTCAGCAGCTGCTTCTGCTGATACAGCTCGATGAACACGTTGACCTTGCTCAGGATCACCTGCGGTTCGATCGGCTTGTGCAGGAAGTCCACCGCGCCGCTTTCATAGCCCTTGAACGCACGTACCGGATCACTCGGCGAGGCGGTCAGGAAAATGATCGGCACGTCGCGGCTGCGGGTCGAGCCGCGCATCAGTTCGGCCAGCGAGAAGCCGTCGATCTCGGGCATGTGCACGTCCAGCAGCGCCAGCGCCACATCGTGCTCCAGCAGCAGCTCCAGCGCCTGCGCGCCGGACGCCGCACACAGGATGTTCAGGCCGTCGCGCCGCAGCAGCGCTTCCATCGCCACCAGGTTCTGCGGAATGTCATCGACAATCAGCAGATTCACGCAATCAGTGGGCGTACTGCACGCCGCGGGCTCGATCAGGTTCATCGGGCAAGACCTTTGATACGTGTACAGATGGAAGAAAGCGGCAGCACCGCGTCGGCCCCGGCATGGGCCAACGCGGCTGCCGGCATGATCGGCGAAAACGCATCGTCCGGACATTGGATCCAGGCATGCCCGCCGGCCTGGCGCACGGCCGCCACGCCAGCGCTGCCATCGTTGCTGGCACCGGTGAGCAGAATGGCCAGCACGCCGGCTCCAAACACCTCGGCCGCGCTTTCGAACAGCGGGTCGATGGCCGGGCGCGAATACAGCACCGGCGCATCCACCGACAGCGCCAGCGTGGTGGTGTCCTCGACCAGCAGATGGTAATCCGGCGGCGCAAAGGTGACCGTGCCCGGCAGCAGCGGCTGCTTGTCGTCGGCCTCACGCACCGGTAGCGGGCAGCGCACATCCAGCAGGTCGACGATGCGACTGGGCCGGTCGCGCGGCAGGTGCAGCACCACCAGCACAGGCAGCGCCAGGTCGTCAGGCAGGGCCGCCAGCAGGGTCTGCAATGCGTTCACGCCGCCGGCAGAGGCACCCACCACCAGCACCTTGAAGTCAACGCGGTCGGTCGCGGGCGTGCTCATGCCAGCTTCCGGTACAGGCGCTGTTCGCGCGCGCAGGCTTCAAAGTCGCTGGCGTGCTCGCCAAACTGCAGCGACTCCTTGCTGCCCAGCCCCAGGAACCCCTTGTGCACCAGCGCCTCATGGAACAGGCCGATGGCCCGGTCCTGCAGCGCACGCTGGAAATAGATCAGTACATTGCGGCACGACACCAGGTGCACTTCGGAAAACACCGTGTCGGTGGCCAGGCTGTGGTCGGCGAACACGATGTTGCGCTTGAGCGCACGGTCGAACACGACGCTGCCATAGCCGCTGCTGTAGTAATCCGACAAGGACGCAGTGCCGCCGGCAGCCAGGTAGTTGCGGCTGAACTGGGCCAGGCGATCCAGGCTGAAGGCTCCGGCTTCGGCCGCCTCCAGTGCCTCGGGATTGATGTCGGTGGCGTAGATGATGGTGCGATCGAGCAGGCCTTCCTCATGCAGCAGAATGGCCAGCGACCACACTTCCTCACCGCTACTGCAGCCGGCAATCCAGACCTTGATCGACGGGTAGGTCCGCAGCACCGGAATGGCGTGCTCGCGCAGTACCTTGAAGTAGGCCGGGTCGCGGAACATCTCCGACACCTGCACGGTGAAGAACTGCATGGCCTGGGCGAAGGTGTCCGGTTCGCTCAGCAGGCGGTGCTGCAGCGCGCCCAGGTTTTCGCAGTCGAAACGCGCCATCGCATGACGCATGCGCCGGCGCAGCGAGGCCAGCGCATAGTCACGGAAGTCATAGTGATAGCGCTGATACACCGCCTCCAGCAGCAGCTTCAGCTCCAGATCGAACAGCTCGGCCTCGTTCATCGGCGCGAGCACCACACGCGGCACAGCGAGACCAGCTTGTCCACGTCGATGGGCTTGGAGATGTAGTCGTTGGCACCGGCCTGCAGGCAGTGCTCACGGTCATCGGGCATGGCCTTGGCGGTCAGCGCGATGATCGGCAGGTCGCGCCAACGCGGCTCACGGCGGATCTCGCGCATGGCGGTCAGCCCATCCATCTCCGGCATCATGATGTCCATCAGCACCAGGTCCACGTCCGGACCGAGCTTTTCCAGCGCTTCGCGGCCATTGCGGGCGATCTCCAGCTTCACGCCCAGCGGCTCCAGCACGCTGGACAGCGCGAAGATGTTGCGCACGTCGTCTTCGGCCAGCAGCACCGTTCGCCCGTCCAGCACCGCATCGCGGCGGCGCGCCTCGCGCAGAAGGCGCTGCTGGTCGGTGGGCAGCGAGGCCTCGACGCTGTGCAGGAACAGGGTCACCTCATCCAGCAGGCGCTCAGGCGAGCGTGCGCCCTTGATGATGATGCTCTTGGAATAGCGGCGCAGGCGCTGTTCTTCATCGCGGGTAAGCGCGCGGCCGGTGTAGACAATCACCGGCGGGAACGACAACGCCTCATTGGCGGCCATGTGCTCCAGCAGGTCGTAACCGGTGCCGTCGGGCAGCGCCAGGTCGGTGACCATGCAATCGAAGGTGGAACCGGACAGGGCCGCCATCGCCTCGGCAATGGTGCCGACGCCGACGATCTCCAGCTGGTCGCGGCCGAGCAGCAGCTTCAGGTTGGAGCGCAGCTCGCTGTCGTCCTCCACGATCAGCAGGCGGCGCACGTCGCGCTGGTTGGTGGCTTCCAGCTGCTGGATCGCCTCGACCAGGCGCTCGCGCGTGGCCGGTTTGATCACATAGCCGATCGCGCCCAGCTCCAGCGCCACCTGCGAACGTTCCAGGCCGCTGACCACGTGCACCGGAATATGGCGGGTGGCGGGGTCGCGCTTGAGCCGTTCCAGCACGCTCAGTCCCGACACGTCCGGCAGACCGATGTCGAGCAGGATGCCGTTGGGCCGCAGTTCGTTGGCCAGCGCCAGCGCTTCCTCGGCGGTCTGGGCGACCACGCAGTCAAAGTCGAGCTCATGTGCCATCTGCACCAGCGCGCCGGCGAAGGCGGCATCGTCTTCCACCGCCAGGATCATGCGTCCGGCGCGGCTGCGGCGGCCGCGGTCATCCACCACCCGCGGCGCGTCAGTGGCCGCTGCGGACGCCACTGCGACCGGGGCCGTGACCGGGACCACCGCCGGGGTGGGCTGGCGCACGTCCGGCGCAGCATGTGCCACGCCCAGCGTGTCGCCGTTGGCTGCAATCAGCGGCAGCTCCAGGGTGAAGCTGCTGCCCCGCCCGGGTTCGCTGACCACGCGGATGCTGCCACCCATGCGTGCCGCGAGGTCGCGCGAGATCGACAGTCCCAGCCCGGTGCCACCGTAACGGCGGCGGGTGCTGCCATCGGCCTGGCGGAAGGCCTCGAAAATGACTTCGGTCTGTGCCTGCGGGATGCCGATGCCGGTATCGGTCACAGTGAACTGGATGCGACCCGAAGCCGTTCCCCGCACGCTGAGGGTGACACTGCCATGCTCGGTGAACTTCACCGCATTGGCCAGCAGGTTCTTCAGGATCTGCTGCAGGCGCTGGCTGTCGGTCACCAGCTGCGCCGGCGCGTCGGCATCGGCCTGCAGCACCAGCGCCAGCCCCTTCTGCTCGGCCAGCGGCTGGAAGGTGTCCTTCAACCGCTGCAGCACGCTGGATACCGCCACGTTCTCGTCGGTCAGCTCGACGTGGCCGGCCTCGATGCGTGAAAGGTCCAGAATGTCGTTGATCAGTGCCAGCAGGTCGTTGTTGGACGAATGGATGGCCTGGGCGTACTTGACCTGTTCTTCGGACAGGTTGGCATCCTTGTTGTCGGCCAGCAGCTTGGCCAGGATCAGCGCGCTGTTGAGCGGCGTGCGCAACTCGTGCGACATGTTGGCCAGGAACTCGGATTTGTAGCGCGAGCTGGCCTCCAGTTCGTTGCTGTTCTGCACCAGTTGCGCCTGCGCGAGCAGCAGCGCCTGCTGCCGCGACTCCAGTTCGTGGGTGCGCTCTTCCAGCTGCACATTGGTCTGTTCCAGCTCCACCTGCTGTTGTTCCAGATTGGCTTGGGAATTCAGCAGGCTGCGGCTCTGTTCTTCCAGTTCCTCGTTGGCCACCCGCAGTTCTTCCTGCTGGGTCTGCAGCTCTTCGCTCTGGCGCTGGGTTTCTTCCAGCAGCTCCACCAGCTGCTCGCGCAGCAGCGCCGCGCGCATCGCAACACCGATCGGTTCGGCCACCTGGGTCAGCAGTTCCAGTTCCAGCGTACGTGCTGGCGACGCACCGGCGCGGCCGAGTTCCACCAGGCCGATCACCTTGCCATCGGCGGTGATCGGGCCCAGCAGCCGCTGGTGCACCGGGGTCATGCCCAACGGGGTTTCAATCTCCAGCACGCTGTCGCCTTCATCCAGCCGACGCGGCTCGCCCAGCCGCAGCACTTCGCCCCACTGGCCGGCCGCCGAAGGCAGCGCTTCGGGCAGGCGCGCCGGCAACGCCGCACCGCCCACCAGCAGCAGACGTTCGCCCTGCAGGCGGTACAGCGCGCCGACTTCCGCGTTCAAACGCGCACACAATGTGCGCATTGCCTCGTCGGCCAGCACCCGCGGGTCCGGGTCGCCGCGCAGACTGACGGTCACCGCGTTTTCACCTTCCTGCAGCCACAGCGCATCAGCGGCCTGGCGGCGCGACTGGATCGCCTTCATCACAGTCAGCGCCATCAGCAGGAAGCAGATGCCGCCAATGCTGCGGTTGACGAAGGAGAACGCCGAGTTCGTGCTGGCCGGGGCGATGTGGTAGCCGATCATCAGCAGGATGGTGGAACCCACCGCAACCAGGAACGGCACTTCGACCCGACGCTGGAACAGGGTCACGCCGACCGCCATGAAATACGTCAGCCACACGGCATAGCCCAGCGGCACCACGAACTCCAACCCCATGGTCAGGGCCATCAGGCCTGCCGATGCCAGCCAGATCCAGCGGTCGCGTGCGGTGGGCGCAGAATTCATGGGGTGTCCAGATACAAAAGGATTCTGATGTTACCTGAACACGTTAAAGGGGTGTTATGCGTCAAAAGTCAGCCACTTCCTGCACTTTCTTGACAATTTGTTCACATTTGGGCGTTTTCCCCTGACGGCGTTGCAGCTGCACCATTCATCCCCGCGCAGGATAGTGTCTTTCGGCCTACCGCCCACCGCCGGCAATCGCGTACAGTTGCGTACTGACCTTTTGCACCTCCTGCGCACCCGCTGCAAGGCGACGGCGCACGCCTGGGTCATCACCTGTCTTTGAGGAAGTCGAGCATGTCTGAGCCCCTTCGCGTATTGATGGTCGAAGACCAGCAGGATCTGCGTGAGTTGATGGGACAGGCCCTGCAGGACTTCGGCATCGAGATCCACACCGCGGTGGACGGTTCGGCAGCGCTGCAGATGATCGAGGAGCAGGGCGACTTCGACGTGGTGTTCAGCGACATCAGCATGCCTGGCATGACCGGCGTGGAGCTGAGCGAGCATGTGGCCCGTGCGCTGCCCAATGCTCGCATGATCCTGTCGTCCGGCTATGCGCGTGTGCAGCTGGAAGAGCCGCTGCCGGACCACGTGGAGTTTCTGCCCAAGCCTTATCGGCTGAAACAGCTGATCAACCTGCTCAAGAGTCCGGCCACCACGCCTTGACCGTCATCGGCGTGAACGCTTCATGTCGCGCGGCGACACTTCACGCCAGCTTGCAGCGCACTGGCGATAGTGAACCTGTCTTCCGTCTGACAGGGCACACGGAATGCTCGATCGAACCCAGGAACTGGAGCGGATTGCGCTGATTGAAGCGCTCAATGTGCTGGACCCCGCACTGGGCCGCGCGTTGGACCCGATCACCGAACTGGCAGCCTTTACCTTTGGCGTACCGGTAGCGCTGATCTCGATTGTGGACAGCGAGGCGCAACATTCCATTTCCCGGGTGGGACTGGAATCCTTGGCGCGGGTGGAGCGGCAGTGGTCGATCTGCGCCTGCGCCATCGAGTCGCACGCCGTGCTGCAGGTGGAAGACCTCAGCCAGGACCCGCGTTTTGCCGCCAACCCGGCGGTAACCGGCCCGGATCACCTGCGCTTCTATGCCGGTGCGCCGCTGGTGACCCGCAGCGGCATCGCGCTGGGCGCGCTGTGTCTGATTGACCGCAAATCGCGCAAGCTGGGCGAAGAAGATATCCGGCAACTGCAGACGCTGGCGCGGCTGGTGGTCAACCAGATGGAGTTGAGAATGTCGCTGGGGCGACGTGACGCCGTGAGCGGGCTGCCCAACCGCCAGCAGTTCCAGTCCGACCTGGGCGTGCTGGGCCGGCAGGATGGTGGCCATCACTACACCGGTGTCCTGCTGGATGTATTCGATCTGCAGAGCACCACCGACGCCGGCCAGGTGCTGGGCCTTAAACCGGTCGAATCGCTGTTGCGGCAGGCCTCGCTGCGGGTGCAGGACATGATCGGCGAGTTTGCACAGGTCTATCACGTGGCCGCCACCCGCTTCGGCTTCGTGCTGCGCGACCACAGCCACGAGCAGGTGGAAGACCTGCTGGACCGGCTGCGCGAGCGCATGCGGCGACCGCTGATGGTGGGCAGCATTCCCATGTCGCCGCAGTTCCATGCCGGCGTCTGCGCGTTCCGTCCCGAGCCCGAGCAGACCGCCGACCTGCTGCGCAAATGCCTGGTGGCCATGCATCAGGCGCTGCAGACCGATGCCTGCGTGTGCTGGTACTCCAAAGACCGCGACGAGTACCTGCGCCGGCGCTATCGCCTGGCCTCGGATGCCGGCCGCGGACTCAGCCAGGACCAGTTCACCCTGGTGTACCAGCCGCGCTTCGAACTGGCTGCGGGCATCCCGGTGTCGGCCGAGGCCTTGCTGCGCTGGACGCATCCGTCGCTGGGGCCGGTCAGCCCGGCCGAGTTCATTCCGGTGCTGGAGTGCACCGCGCTGATGCCCACGCTGAGCCGCTGGGTGGTGGAACAGGCGGTGCAGCAGGCGGCACGCTGGCAGACCCTGTTGCCGGGCTTTGCTGTTTCGCTGAATCTCTCACCGCGCGACTTCGACGACGAGCAGCTGTGGCAGCGCATGGCCGAGCGCTTGCAGATGTACGGTTTGCCGGCGTCGTTGATCGAAGTGGAGATCACCGAAGGCCAGTGGCTGCACAGCCATCCCGCCGCCCTGCCCCAGCTGCGCGCGATGGCGGCGGCCGGCGTGCGTGTGGCCATTGATGACTTCGGCAGCGGTTACAGCAATTTCGGCTATCTGGCCGAGGTGCCGATCAGCCATATCAAGATCGACCGCAGCCTGATTACCGGGCTGGCGGATTCAAAGACGGCACGGTTGAAAGTTGACGCCATCATCCGGCTGGCCGAGCAGCTGGGCTACCGCACCGTGGCCGAAGGCGTGGAGCACGAGGCCGAGCTGGAGCTGCTGCGGGCCTGGGGCTGCGATGAGGCACAGGGTTTCCATCTGGCCCGGCCGATGCGGGCCGAGGCGGTCACGCAGCTGGTCCTTGCCTGCCGTGCCGGGCCGTTGGCGGATGCGTAAAATACGCCCCATGACCGACCTTGCCCCGCTCCCTACCCTGCCCGCCGGGCACTACCGCCACTTCAAGGGCGGCAACTATCACGTGCTCGGCGTGGTACGCCACAGCGAAACGCTGGAACCGCTGGTGCTGTACCGGCCGCTGGACAAGGACAGCGGCGACTGGGTGCGCCCGTATGACATGTTCTGTGCGCAGGTGGAGCATGACGGCGTGCTGCGGCCGCGATTCGCATTGATCGCGGCCGACTGATTCAAACCCGACGCTTCATGGCGCGGCGCTCTGCCCCGCCACGGCCGTGTTGTTGACCACAAACGGATCACGTCCGGCATCGGCATAACCACTGCACGCCGCATCGCCCGGGGCCACCGGGTCGCACGCCCACAGGCCGCGCGGCACGGTATCGCGCGACTCGAAGCGATCGCCCGTCCACACCAGGAAGCCCAGGTGCAGACGCCCCCACTCACCATAGGTGCGCGGCTCAGCCTTGCCTTCGGTGGACACGTCGGCATACCAGCGCAGCGCCGGACCGTACTGCAGCTTGCCCGGGTCCAGCTGCACGCCGGTGCCTTCCACGCCATAGCGCTTCCTGTCGGCGTCGGACAGCAGCGGTTGCGCCGGCATCACCTGTGCGGTGATGTCCTGCGGCGCGCCCCCCGCCGTGACCTGGTACACGCGCTGCTCCACCAGCGCCTCGCGGCAGCTACCGGTGGTCAGGCGCAGGGTCTTGCCGGCGTTGCCCTCCGGGTAACGGCCATCCACGCAGGTGAACGGACCGGAGACCAGGTACACCGTGGTGGAGGCATCAGCACCTTCGAACGAACGCACCCACAGCCCGTTCTGCACGGCAATGAAGTCCGGCCGAATGCCGTAGCCCGGCACGGCCTTGAACCACGCCTTCTGGCTGAGCTGGCGCTCGCGCGCCGCGCGCGGCAGCAGCAGCTGCTGTTCGGGAATGGCCTTTAACGCATTGGCCAGGTGCGCCGGCATGACGCCCTGGCAGGCCCCGACCAGCAGATCGTCCTGACTGGCCAGGCGCGCGGCCAGATCGTTCGGGCAGCGTGCGCCGAGCTGGCGCTCGATGGCGTTGTCCTGGTTGGCCAGCACCGGCACCACCAGCGGGCGCTGGGCAGGCGGGGTCGCAACGACTGCTGCGACCTCGGGAGCAGCCTCGGCCGGTGCTGCCGCAGGTGCGGCTTGGGCTGCCGGTGCCTCAACCGCCACGTCGACCGCCTCGGTCGGCTGCTCGGCCACGGCCGGCGCTGCGGCGGGGGCATCAACAGCCTCCTGCGCCTGCGCGGTGGCCAGCGCGAACGGCAGCATCAGCAACAGCGAGGTGGAACGGCAGGCACGCACGTGCCGGGAATGAAGCGATGCTTTACGCATGTATTCGTCCTTGAAGCTGGAGTTAAGTGAGGTGGATCACTGAGAAACTATCGACACGGATTGACGGATGCCAAAGGCCACAACCGCACATCTGTTTCGAGACGACATTCGATGACATTCAAAGCCCCCTTTGAATGTCGGTTCCGTCCACTGCCGAAATCCCGACGCGGACACCCTACACCAATCGTGAAATCGGCGTCGTGACCAAGTGAATAAACTTTGAAGAAGATCACATCTTCGACCGTAAAATCCTGTTAACCGAAGGTATGTCTAACAATCGGGACAGTGGCAGCACCCCGTTGGTGCGGCGCACCACCTCACCCCAGCGTTGGCCCGGCGTTCCCGCGCAGACCGGGGCCGATGTCCGGGCTTGAACTCGTCACTGCTTGCGCCGCACCCGACACAAGGTGCGGGTGTACCTGCGGCACTGGCTGTTGCTGGGCCTCCGCCGCTGCGGATGCGCCAGGGCCCGCCTGTTCCTTTGTCTGCGCGCCTGACGCGCCCCCTGATATCTGCGAGAACGGCGAGAAGTTGCCCAATACGCCTTGGAAGAACATAGCCGCCATCGGCGGCGCGGTCACGATCAGCGTGGTCATGATCAACCCCAGCCCGCCCTGCTGCAGCGCCATGCTGCTGATGCTGGTCCCGCCCCCACCGTCAAACAGAAACGTGTCGATGGCGGCACGCGCCCAGAACGACTCAGCCACCGCCACAATCGTGCTCAATGCATAGTCGACCATGACCGCCAGCACGGCCATCGAGAACATCGTGCCCAGCCCGTACAGCAGCCACTTCTGGAAGAGCGGTTTGGTCTGCTCAAACAGCAGGCACAGTATGAACAACGGTGCCAGTCCGACAAACAACGCAAGCGCAATCTTGTAAAGCATCAACATTGAACCGGCCACCACCGCGGGGCCGCCGGTTCCCAAGCCGATGAAGAACTTGGCCTGCAGCTTCTCGGAGCCCATCTCGGAATCATTGGCAACATCGATGGCGTCGATGCTGGCCATCGCCACCTGCATCCAGCCCAGCGCCTTGTCCACCTGTTTCTCCACAGGTGTACTGCTCCCGGTGACAACATGCGATATCTCATGCTGAAGATCCTGAAACAGAATCGTCCGCAACTCCGCGGACAGGTCCTTGAACTCCTTGTTGGTGATGGACACGGCAGTGGCCAGCGACACGATGAACATCGCACGTACGACATTCATGAAGAACGCTGCTATTGAATCCCGGCTGCGTCCCGATACGATCAGCCAGCCCTTCAGCGCCACCCACAGTGTCAACAACACCCAGACGAATTCCGCGATCCACTTCACGACGCGATCGAACAAGCCGACGCGGAACGCGTCGATCCGCTTGTCCAGCGACTGCATGATCAGATCGAAGAACACGAAGTCCATCGCGCCTGACGCCATTAGAAACGCATCTGTCAGTCCCATTCCCTTCCCTCATGCCTGTTTCAGTCGAAAGCTCAGAGCTGTGGAGCAATCAACTGTCTAGTTGGGGAGCTTCAACGCCTTCTTCAGCACCGCGACCTGCACCACGTCACCCACTGCGCGTTTCACCGGATCGCCCCGAAGTGCCGCCTTGGCCAGCACGCGCTGTTGCTCTTTGAGTGAGGCGATGCTGGCGTCGTACGCCTGCATGCGCGCCGACCAGGTCTGCGCCATTGCGTTCAGCTGGTTTCCAAGCCGGGCGGTGTCACCTTGTGCGGCCTGCGCTCCGCCAGACGAGTTATCGCTGCTTTCGCGTGACTCGAGATTCCGGTCCATTTCCGAACGCACCTGGTCCATGGTCTCTTCAAGGAAGAAGAGCGTTTCATTGAACTTGCGGTTGTCCATTCGCTGAATGCTCACGCAGAGCTCATGCTGGCGCTTCTTCCAGTTCGCGCCGCCGCCGAAGGTTATGTTTCCCGCCAATTGCTTCCACCCGGTACCCAAGGCGTCTGGTCCACACTTTTCCTTGACCAGGTAGTCCTCCGCCACCGGTTCCAGCTGTGCGCCAGGTGGGAGGTCCATCGAGAACCGCAGCGGATCGAAGATGGAATCCAGTTGCTCCATGTGTCGCTTGGTCTCCTGCCACCGCTGGGCCTCCGTCGTGAACTCTTTGACCTGGGAGAACACCTGCTGGATCTTCCAGAAGATTCCCTGGATGTCGACCACAGGCCAGCCGGATGCGGTGGCAGTCGGCGAACCCACCGCAAGCGCAATGGAAAGCGCACAGACCTGGGCACCTCTGCGCACGTGGTGCCGACGACGCCTGCCACGACCTCCCGACGCCTGCTGCGCTCCTTCTTGCCCTCGCGGACTTGCCTTCGCCTTCATCACGACCTCCTTGATTGAGGTGTGAACCATGCAACAAGGCAGATGCCGCGTGGACGAGCGATCCTGGCCGGGGTCGATCCGAAGCGAACATTCAGCGCTACATCGGCGCGCGGACGAGCGTCGAACGCACTGCGGCACGGGTGTTTCAGCGCCCATGGCAACGACGGCGATCCGCGCGTTCGCGGTCCCGTGCCCATCGGCAGGACATCCCCTGGTACGTCGCTTCCAGCCTTCAGCGCGCAACACCTCCCCGTCAGAGCCACCTCCGGAGCGGATAGGTAAGGAAACCCCTATACGCAACTGCGCCATGTATCGGTATCGTTTGCCATACTTAAGTGCCGCTCAATCGGGGCGTAGGCACACAACTGGGGAATCCTATGAAGAGAACGTCACAACGCTCCACCTGGGCGCGCTGGACGCTGCTGGCGACATTACTGGCAGGAACGGCCGTGGCACAGGCACCCGCCGGCCTGCCGCCACCGGGAACGCTGAGCGCCAAGCTGCCGGAAGGCATGGAAATCTTCATGAGCATGGCGGTCAGCGATTCCAACCAGCATGTCAGCCAGCAGATGGGGGCCAGCGCTGCTGAAGCCAAGATGCGCGCCATGAAGGACTGCAACGACAAGTACAAAACCTGCGTCGAGCTGATTACCTTCCCCATCCGCAATCACTGCATGGGAATGGCGTCGGACAAGGGGGCCAGGGGAAGCGCGCGCGGGCTTTTCATCAACGTTGCCGAAACCGGCAAAGCGAAGGACGGCGAACTTGCAAGCAAGTCGCTTGACCAGTGCAAGGCCGCTGGCGGAACTCAGTGTGAGTCCCAGGCCGACTACTGCTTCTAAGCGGTCCGCCAGCCCCTCCAATGCGGGCATTCGCTGCCCGCATTACAGGTGTCCATCGAGGCCTCAGCTTACTTCAGGCACTCGCTGAGCACGATCGGACAGACACGCGCCCCCGAACCAATACAGTCGGAGAGCACGGTCTCTTCCACAGCCGCCTTGGTGGGGCCACGCGCGCCAAAACTGGCCACGCGTCCATCGGGCTGTGGCACCCGGATCGCGGCGAGGCATTCACCATGTGGCGCCGCTGTCAGCACCGAACAGTCCTTGACACCGCACTTGCTCAACGCGGTCTGCTTGGCATCCTGCTCGCTGGGTGCGGTATGCGCGGCGAAGGCGTCGCTGCCGGCACTGGTGGCAATAGCGGTCCACTGGGTCGCAATACGGGTCATGCCTTTGGAGCGGTCGTCCAGCTCCTCGCCCGACCACTGACGCATTGACCCGTCCTCGTTCTCAATCTTGACCAGCGCCATGGCGGTGGAGCTGCCCCGCCGTTCCAGCGGCTTGGCCATGTACTCTTTCCCACCGGGAATCTCGATCAACTTGGGCGACGCAACCTCGCCCCGCGCTTCGCGCCCCAGCCGGGCGAAGAAGCGATCACTGCCGCTGTAAGCGTACTTCCATCCAGTGCAGAAGGCTTGTTTGGGCGGACTCTGGCAACCGGTTCCGCCAGCGGCCGTGCATGCCGCCACTGCTGCGGCATTTGCGTTTTCCTGGTTGTCACCCTTGGCCCACTGCATGCCGCCCTGTTCGTTGTAGGCCGGAGCCATGCATGTGTTGGCGAACTGCAGAACCGGGGTGCAGGTTCCGCGACAGTTCTTCATGGCATCCATGGTGGCATCCCGCGCGGACTCACCATTGAGACCCACGTTCCAGGAACCGTCTTCGGTACTGACCACGACAACACCCCACCAGTCGCGCGTCGAGTCGTGTCGGATCCGGGCGATCTGCGCAGCACGGACGTTGGCTGCGAGTTGCGCGTCTGCAGCAGCTTTCTGGGCAGAGATGTAGTCACCGGTACCTGCACCCGGCTGCCATGCACCGGGAATCGGCGCGCAACCGAGCATGCCCTGGCCGCCGACCGGGAACTGCCCCGGCGGGCAGCGGCCTTCGGCGTATGCCCCGAAGGAGGCGAAACCCAGCAGGAGTAAAAAAATCAATTTAATGCTCATTTCTTTGACAACCTTCTTCTCGTTATGGGGACCCGCACGAAAGACCAGACATGGGAATCCAGTCCTCGCGTCCTGGCGGACCAGCTCAACTCATGCCTCGACCCGCGCTGCGGATCTGCTCCTGCACCTGATCCTGCTGGGCCAGCTGAGCTGTCGCCTGACTCTCGATCTGCCGTCCGCTCTGTTCAAGCGGCGTGTTCATCGCTGCAACGGTGGGCACGGAGGCGCGCAACTGCGCCGGATCAGACAATGCGCCCTGGATCGCGAACGCCGTGGAAGCATCGTTACTCAGCACCACGTGGTCGATGCGCGTTCCGCCGAGCTCATGCATCCGGCACGCCAATGCACCGGCCAGCTGTTCGCTGCGCACATCGGGGGTTCGCCCGACCCGCTGATCATGCTCCTGCACGCCCTGCAGCGCTCCAATGAACAATGGATAGCCGACGTGGCCCGGCCCATTCAAGGGCTTGAGCGGAACGGAGGGCGGCTGGGTTGCGGGTTGCTCGCGGGTCTTCTCTTCGCGGCGAGCGGGCTCGCCGGCGGCGAGCGGATCGCGGAACTCGTCAATCAATTGCTTGGCGAGACCTACGCCACTCACCATCCCCAACGGCACGATCTGACGGGCGCGCTTCACATCGTCACGGTAATCCTGGATCAGCTCGCGATTCGAGTCCGCCAGAACGCGGGGACTTGCGTATTCGAGCACCGAGTCAGGACCGAGGAAATTGGTCAACTTGTGGGATTCCAACGACATCCCTGCCGTTGCAATAGCGCGTGAACCCGGCCCAACAAGCACGCCACCCAACGTCAGCCCCTCACCGTACCCATTCCTTTTGAGCGTATCGATCTCGTTTTGTTTGGCGTACAACCGAACCTCACCATAGTGGGGCGAAGCCGCGCTCACTGGATCGTTGGCCATGACGTGATTGACGACCGAGCTTCCACCTTCCGGGATGCGGCGGGACAGGCTGGCAGCGCCGTAGGCGTTGAAGGTTTCGCCTTTGAGGTCAAAGTGGTGGGCGGTGACCTGGGCCAACGCACCGCCTAGCGAGTGGCCGGTTACGATGACTTCTGATTGCGTTCCCTTGTTGATACTCAGGCGCTGGGCGATGTCCACTGCTCGAGACGTTAGTCCGATTGCTTCTGGAGCCTGGCTATTTACTCGCAACGCAACCATCGCCAGATCGGCACCAACGTCCTGCCCGGCTGCTTCTGTGCCACGATGAGCAACAAACACCTGCCCCGTATCCAGACGCTGATAGCTAGTACCTTGATAGCCCGTCGTGATGCTGTTGACGTGCTCGATAACTTTATAGTCGCGACCGAAGATCCGGATTATCTCCAGCTCATCCTCTCTGCGTACGCCCGGCTTTAGGTTCAAGTAGGCGTGATCGGAAAGGTAGGCTAGATCCAACGAATCGCGCTTCATTGTCTCTCTCCATGAGACCTGATCGACGCTTTGAACGCCGCTTGTCGGAACGCTGGCGCGTATCGGCTAACGTCAGGCTCTCCAAATGCTGGAAATGCAGGGATTCTATCTACTCTCGGATAGTCCCTATCAAGATAAAACTTATCAACCGCCCCGCCAGCAACGAGCTGCTCCCGATGGATGAATGTTTCAAACCTAGTATCTTCGGCAGCGCCAGTAGCACGAAAGACCACGCTTACGCCGGTCAAGCCCCATCTGCATTGCGCCCGGCCGTAATAGTTGCCGTCTTTGAGAAGATCCTGAAATGCAGTACCGGTGTACTCGGTACTTGATACCGCTTTCAAAGGAACTGGCCTTGAGTCAATCATTCCCATGGGAGTTCCGGTAGCAGGCTGCACATAACCGCACTCGCCAGAGTTGATCACGTCGTATTGTGCGCGCGCGACAACTTTTGCAAACGGGCCCGGCGCGTCACGCACGGTCCATGTGAAATCTATGCCCTGCTGGGGCGACTCATTCTCTTTGACCTGCTGCTGCCATCGGGCACCAGGACTGACGGAATCGACCCCACAACCCGGTACGAGCACCATCAGGATCAACCCGAACGCCCCTGCGAACCGACCATCCAGCTTCGCCATGATCCCCTCGTTTAGAAGCACCAATACACGACCTATCGTCGTCGTTGGCATATGATGCCGCCTGTCCGACGGTCGCACCATAGGACAATTCCTACGCCTTGCCAGCCCGAAGCCAGACTCCTAAGGCGTACGACCATTGGCCATCCGCTGGGGAAGCTCCGCGGGCTTTGCATCAACGTGACCGGAACCGCCAAGACATGGCGGTCTTGCCTAGAGTGTCTTGGAACAAGGCAACGCGACTCGCCGAACAGCACCGAACAAGCCGCTGCGTGCCGTAGCCCCGAGTTCCCCCGACGTCGCACGCCACCAGACGACCAAGTACCCCGGGAGTCTAGATCGCTTGCGCCTTGACCAGGAATCAGAACTTCTTGAACTCCGACATGCTGCAGGCAGAGTAGACAATGCTGCACTGCTGACCTGAACCGGCCTTCTGGCACTCCTCCATGGCATTGGACCGTGCGCGACCTTCAGTTTCCGCCGCACTGACGTTTGTCGTGGTCAGGGTTCCTTTCGGCTGACTCCTGACAAATTCCATCGTCGGATCAGCTACCGCAACACACTGATTGTGGTAAGCCAAGCGCAGCTTGCAGGATTTCCCTCCTGCACGCTTGCAATCGTCGACCGCTTCAGCGACAGCTGCGCGTTTGGATTTTTGAGATGTTGAGGTTCCCGTGGAGAGATTGGACGAATCCTCTGCAATGGCACCCCAGCGCGTCTCCCACTTCCCCGTGGGCCTGGGTGCCGCGGGCTGCGGTGCACCCGCGGTTCCGTCGGATACAGGTATTGGTGCGCAACCAAGCATACCTTGACCGCCAACTGGAAACTGTCCTGGAGGGCAACGCCCCTCGGCACACACCGAGAACGACGCAGTACTCAACAAAGCCATCAGCACCACACGCATACACATGCATCCCCCAGCATCAGAATTGCTTTGCGCTAACCACGAGTCTGCGGGTGCCACCGAGCGCGTACTAAGCCTTGGTAGGAGGAGAGATCTGTATCGCATTTTCGCGCGTCAACTCAGAACCTCTTGAACTCCGACATGCTGCATGCTGAGTAGGTCACGCTGCAGCTAGCCCCCTTGCTCCCTGCTCGACAACTATCCAACGCCATCGACTTTGCTTTCTCCACTGATTCCGCGCCTACAGCTGATGACGTCAGGCCCGCGGGAATCCTGCCATTCACAGGATCAGGATCGGCAATAGCAACACACTGATTGTGGTAGGCAATTCTTACTTCGCACTTGCTTCCGCCTTGCGCTTTACATTGCTCGGTAGCCAGAGATACTGCCGCACGCTTTGACGTCTGCGATACCGCCACGCCCGTAGAGAGTGGTCGATCAGGTCTAGGCTTCTGATCCTCGACAACCGCTCCCCAGCGCGTCTCCCACTTCCCGGTGGGCTTGGGAGATGCGACTGGAGCTGCGCCTTGCGCCTCTGTGCCAGGAATTGGAGCACACGCCAGCAAGGTTTGTCCGCCAACGGGAAACTGACCGGGAGGGCAGCGCCCTTCCGCCATTGCTGCACTAACGGAGCCAAGTGAAAGCAGGACAAGCAGCAAAGGCCTCATGAGCATTGCAGTTCTGGTGATGGGCACCTGGTAGATCCTTGATCGGGAGAGGCGAATACTGGCTATGGCGACCTAGTTACTGACTTGTTCCACGACACCATGCTTGGTGATCGGCGAGGAGTAAGAACCTCTCGGACTCCGACATACCGCACTAAGAGTAGATGATATTGCGCCGCTGATGGGAACCACCTGTTTGGCACTCCCTCTTCGCATGTTCCTTTGCGAGCTCATCGGCGTCCGCTGCAGTTGCCATGGTCCTTGTTCTGCAGCAAGCCTTGGACGAGCACTATCGTGGAATCAGCAATGGCAACGGACGAGTCGCAATACTCCAGTCGATGCTCGCATGATCTGAGACCTGCGCTTCTGCAGTGTTGCATTATCCGCATCTACTGGCATCGACTTTTGAGACACAGTCCGGTGAAGCTAATTCCACCGCCCTCCACAAATGCACGACACCGAGCCTTCCCCTTACCCACTGGCCCGCGCGCCCGCAGGCCAGGAATTTGTACCCGCCGGCGTAGCGAGGCGTCAAAACTTCTTGAACTCCGACATGCTGCATGCTGAGTATGCAATCGAGCACTGCACCGTCCCTGGGGGCGAGCAGCGCTTCATGGCCTCGGATATAGCCAACTCAGCCGTTCCAGCCGTGTAGATGATGGACTTTCCTCCTGGACCACCCTGACTCGGCGGCTTCGGGTCAGCAACCGCGATGCACTGGTTGTAGTACGTGGTCACCACTTTGCACTTCTGACCGCCTCCGCTCTGACATTGAGCAATTGCAGCCTTGCTGGCCTCAGACTTCGACTTCCGGGACTCCGATACCCCCGTCGCCAGTGGCACGCCCCGCTCATTGGCACTTGCATCCTCTGCCAACGCTCCCCAACGTGTCTCCCACTTTCCAGTAGGACGCGGCGCGGCCGCAGGCGCTGTTGCGGCAGAGCCGTCGCTCGCTCCCGGGATAGGAGCGCACCCCAACATTCCCTGACCGCCCACCGGGAACTGCCCAGGTGGGCAGCGCCCTTCAGCCAATGCGTCGAAGGAGGCGAGAACCAGCAAGAAGATGACCGCGCGCCTCGTCCCAAGCCCCAGTTCGCACTTCATCTTTGCTCTCCCGGCGACTTGAACGAAGCACCGAATGCACGCCGCCAGGCACCCGCTGACATTCTGCTCGCAGAGTTCTGCGAACTTTGTATCAAGACGACGCGAACCGGCCAGACGCGGTTATCTTTCGGTGTCAGAATTTCTTGAACTCCGACATGCTGCACTCAGAGTAGATGATGTTGCACTCCTGGCGTGAGCTGCCCGTCTCGCACTCTTTCATCGCATTCGTCTTTGCGAGCTCTTCGGTTTCCGCCGCACTTGCCATGGTCCTCGTTCTGGTGCCGGGCGGCAGACTTCGGACGAACGCTATCGTGGGATCAGCCATGGCAACGCATTGGTTGTGATATGCCAGTCGTAGCTTGCACGATCTGCCGCCCGCGCTCCTGCAGCGATCTGTTGCAAGATCCACAGCTGCTCGCTTCGACTTTTGAGAGGCGGACGTTCCGGTGGAGTTGTTGTCAGCGTCCTCAACAATTGCACCCCAGCGCGTTTCCCACTTACCCGTGGGCCTGGGTGCCGCGGGCTGTTGTGCACCCGCGGTTCCGTCAGATCCTGGTATTGGTGCGCAACCAAGCATACCTTGACCGCCAACCGGAAACTGTCCGGGAGGGCAACGCCCCTCGGCAGACACCGAGAAAGACGCAAGACTCAACAGGGCTATCAACACCATCCGCATACACATGTCTCCAAACCTCCAAGTGCGCTCAGTACGCAGGCACTAGTCTGCGTTACCTTTGCGTTTAATGGTCTGATCGCCGCCGCCGCTGTTCAGGTTGCGTGGCATGGTATCCAAGTGCACAGTCGAACCACCTGAATTGGAGTGCCCCGTGTTATGCGTCTGCGGCGGCGTATACGAACCCGGCGGCTGGCCCTGCGGACCCGGGGCCGCAGGAATCGGCGAACCCGCAATCTGCGAGTATGGCGAGAATGCACCCAGCGTGCCCTGGAAGAACAGTGCGGCCATTGGGGGAGCAGTCAGAATCAGAGTGGTCAGCATCAAGCCCATGCCGCCCTGCTGCATGGCCTGGCTGGTCAGGCCTTCCGACGCACCACCCTTCAGAATGAACTGCTCGAACGCGGCGCGGGCCCAGAAGGCGATGGATACGCGCACCACCATGTCCAGCGCAATGGACACCATGGCCGCCAGGACCGCCATTGAGAACATGGTGCCTATGCCGTAGAACAACCACTTCTGGAACAACGCCTTTGTCTGGTCAAATAGCAGACATAAGATGAACAGTGGCCCAAAGCCCACGAAAAGCGCAATGGCCACCTGGTAGAGCAACAACATCGAGCCCGCAACGACGGCAGGGCCACCGGTGCCCATGCCGATGAACATCTGGGTCTGGAACTTCTGGTTGCTGAGGCTGGGGTCATTAATGACTTGAATTGCGTCGACGCTGGACAGCGCCACCTGCATCCACGCCAGCGACTTGTCGATCTGCTCCTCGGGCGACTCATTGTTTCCCGTCACGACGGTTGCAATGACGCCCTTCACGTCTTCGGTCAGGAAGTCCATGATGTTCCGACCGAACAGGCTCATGCTGGTCGCCACGCTGACGATCAGCGCCGCGCGCGCCATGTTGGTCACCAGCGCGATCATGGAATCACGGCTCTGGCCGGTCACGATGCGATAGCCCTGGATGAGCACCCACAGGGTCATGACGACCAGGGCGATGCCGCCGACCCAGGTCATCATGTAGCTCATCATGTCCAGACCGAAGTCGTTGATGCGCTCGCGCAGGTAATCCAGGATAAGCCGGAAGAATACGAAGTCGCCGATCGACTGGACACGCGTGGCGTATCCAAGCAGGTCCTGCAGGCCTCCTGATAAATCAAAATTCGCGATCGATTCGAGCTTCATTTCCATAGTCCTTTGGTCTTCCCACTTTCCCATGCGGCGGGCAGTAGATACGCGGCGTCATCAACCCGCTCAGTCAACGCTCAATGCACCCTTCAGCGCAGCGGTCTGCACCAGGTCACCCAGCATCTTGTTCTTCGGGTTACCCTTCAGCGCGGACTTGGCGAGCACATTCTGGTTGAGCTCCATGGTCGCGATGTAGGCATCGTACGACTGCATGCGCGTGGCCCACTGCTGCGCCATCATGTTCAGTTCGTTGCCCAGACGCAGCGTATCGCTGTCCGCAGCCTGCACGCCGCCCTGCTTGTTGCTGGTCTTGCGGCTCAGGAAGTTCTTGAACATGGCGTCCTGGGCTTCGGCGATGGTCTTCTCAAGGAAGTCGACCGAGTCGTTGTACTTCTGGTTCTGCACCATGCGGATGTTCACGCAGATCTGGGTCTGCTGCGACTTGATATCCTCGTCGTCGCCGATGCCGGCAATCGACAACAGGGTTTTCAGGCTGAAGGCTTCGGTGTTCTGGCCGCAGGTTTCCTTGACCAGGTAGCGCTTGTCCACCTTCACCATCGGCTGCCCGTCGGGCAGGTTCACCAGATAGTTGAACGCGTCAAAGATGGCGCGAAGTTCATCAATCTGCTGCTTCATCTGGTCCCAGCGCACGGCTTCCTTGGCGTACTCGGCCGTGTCATCGATCCACGAGCGGATCTCGCCCATGATCGAGGTGATGTCGATCACCGGCCAGCCGGCGTAGGCATTCTGCGTGCCCATCATCAGGGCGGCGGCGACCACCAGTGCGCGCAGACGCGTGCGCTTGGCGACCTTGGCTTTGGTAGTGCGCTTGTTCGTGTCGTTCATGGTGTACTCCAATGTCATGTCTTTCATGATCCCCACCCTGTGTTAGGCCGCATCCGAGCTGGCCGCTGCCGGCTTGCCCGATCCCTTGCGATTCTTGTAGAACTCCTCCAGCCACTGCTCCGGCGAAAGTTCATTGACCGAAATCCGGTTGCGTACAGCGGCGGTCTGCAGCACGCGGTGCATGATCTCGATGTTGTCGGTGGATGCGGAGATCACCGAAAGAATGTTGTCCATGCCGCGCAGGTTCAGCTGGCACACGCTGGACGCGTGGCCCTGCTTGACCAGGAAGCAGCGCGAGCGCTCGTCCAGCGCGGTCACCACCCGGAACTCGGCCTCGGTCAGCTTCAGGCCGTCCATGTAGTCGGACTTGCTGGCGTTGGGGTTGGGCAGCAGGATCAGCGTGGCGGTCTGCTCGATCAGTGCGGCGGAGATGTCGCTCTTCAACGCGTCTTCCGGGCTCTGCGTAGCAAAGATGCCCAGGCCGTTCTGCTTACGGATGGTCTTCTGCTTGTTCTTGGCGAATTCCTTCAGGCCGCCCTCGCCGTCCAGGATCTTCCAGAATTCGTCCATCACGTAGATCAGCGGACGGCCGTCGATCAGCGACTCCAGGCGGTGCAGCAGGTAGTTGATGACCGGCACGCGCACTTCGGGGTTGTCGATGATGTCGGTGTAGTCAAAGCCGATGATGTTGGCCTTGCTCAGGTCCACCGTGTCGACCGGGTTGTCGAACACCCAACCCAGCGAATTGCCGGCGGTCCAACGGCGCATGCGCGCATACAGGCCGTCGTCGCCCATGTTGGGCAGGCTCTTCTGGAAGTTGGTCATGCTGCGCAGATGCATGGGGGTGTCCAGCATGCTTTCCACGCCGCGGTAGATGTCCTCTTCCTCGCGGGCGCTGTATTCCTTCTTGCCGGCCAGCACCTTGATCAGGTCGGCCAGGAACTGCACGTTGGCTTCGCTGTTCTCGCACTGGAACGGGTTGAAGCCGGTCGATGCACCGTTCTCCAGCGCCAGGTAGTTGCCACCGCAGGCGCGCACGAAGATCTCGGCACCGCGGTCCTTGTCGAAGAAGAAGATGGTCGGCGACGGATCGTACTTCTGCACCTGGCTGAGCAGGAAGTTGATCAGCGCCGTTTTACCGGTACCGGACTTACCAATCACCATGGTGTTGGCGATCGCCTTTTCACCCAGGGAGTTCTCCGAGGGGTGGGTGGCGTGGAAGTTGAAGTAGTACGGCTGGCCGTTGGTGGTCTGCAGCGTGGTGACGCAGTCACCCCAGGGATTGTTGTGCTGCTTGCCGGTGGCGAAGTTGTGCAGCGGCGACAGGCCCAGGAAGTTCAGCGAGCTGAGGTTGGCCAGGCGGGTACGGTAGCGCCAGTTGCCCGGCAGCTGCGAGTAGAACGACGACGTCACCGCGACGTCTTCCTTCACCGACACGAAACCGGCGTTGGACAGCTCGGCGCGGGTGGCGGCCACGTTCTGGGAAAGCTTGGCCTGGCTGTCACCGAACACCGCCAGGGTGTAGTGGTACTCGCCCAGCACGAAGTTACCGGACGACAGCTGGTCCATGGCCTGGTCCAGCTCGATGATCTGGCTGACGGCCTTGTCGCCGGAGGAGATCATCATGCCCTTGGTACGGTCGAGCACCTTCAGTGCGTCCTGTCGACCCATCGGGCTGAAGGAGTGCGTCACCACGTACTCGAAATCCAGGTACTTCAGACCATTGAGAATGCCCGGGTAGGTTCCCTCGGCATACTCTTTGATGTTCAGGATGGCACCGAAATGGTTCGTGCCATTCGGGGTGGAAATGACGAAGTCGCCGGTCTTGGCCGAGAACATGTGCTTGCTCACCGGCAGGTAATCCGGCACCGGCGCGCCGAGGACCGGCACGGGCTCGTCGATGCGGTTGATCAGGTAACCGAAGAATTCCAGCGTTTCCGAGAAGACGATGCCGTTCCTGGCTTCGTACATCCCTAAGCGGTAAGGCGCGTAGTCACGGATCACCGCTTCCACGTTACCGGCCAGTTCCATCAGCTTTTCGATGGCCTGGGTCTGTTCGGCCTGCAGCTTGTTGGTATCGGCCGACTTTTCCACGAAGCGCTTACCCGCCACCACCGGGCGGTAGATCATGGTCAGGTACAGCTCGTTCTGCATGATGCGCTGCGAACCGAGCATGCCCATGTATTCGTCGGACACGTCCTGGTTGAACTTCTGCTTGTAGACGCTCTTGCCCTTCAAGGTACGGCGACGACGGATGTCGTGCGCCCAGAACGCCACGTTCACGAAATCCGGCGCGCGCAAGGTCTGCAGCAGACGGTTGAACGTGTTGTGCTTATGCTCCAGCTCCCACTCTTCGCGACCGACGAACGGCAGCCCTTCCAGATGCCAGGTCAGCAGGTAATCGCCACCGGTCGTCTTGACCACGTTGGCGGACACGTGCGACGACAGCGGGATGAATTCGGCAATGGAGGTGTCTGGGCTGAACATGACTGCGTCAGTTTCCGATGGTGGGCGTTGCGGGGTTGGAATGGCCCGGGCAGTGGCTGCCAGGGCCATTCCGGCACTCAATCCCTGGGTGCCGGGGTCTTGCGGTAGTGATTCGGGGTGAACACCCACATGCCGTCATGGTCTTTCACGTTGCGGGCCTTCAACTTGAACTGCAGGCGAAGACCGAGCAACCGGAAGATCATTTCATCGCGCTTGGCCATGTTGCGCATGATGAACACAGCAACCGGAATGGACCCCAGGTACCAGAAGTTCGTGTACACGCTCAACAGGAACAGGCCACCCACGACGAAAAAGAACGGCACGTAGGGAACGCCCAGGAACATTGCCGGGCGCGTGCAGCCACGAAAAACGACGTTCTTATGCACCGTAGTAGGTCAGAACGTTGGTCAGCATCGTGGTGCCCTGGCTGCAGGAGCTGCTGCCACCTTCACCACCCAGCAGCATGCTGGCGATCTGGCCGGCGGCACCGATCAGCAGGCCACCGATCAGAATCGGAGCCACGTCGGCGATGCGTTTGTGGGCGAAGGCGATCTGGTAGCCGGCGAAGATGACGGCGATGGTGACGACGGCGATCGAGGCGATGCTGAGCAGGCCGTTGATGCTTTCGAAGAAGCCGCAAACCTTCTGGTCGGTGCCGCCGAATTCCTGGGCGAACGCCGACGGGGCAAACAGCACGCCAACGAAGGCGGTGGCCATCAGCACGGTCTTCAGGGTGCGCTGGGCGTTGACGAGGTCGAGATTGAATCGCTTCATGGGTGGATATCCTTGTTGATGGGCTTGCATTACTGAAGTGGTCAATCGGGGGCTTGACCGTGCCGCGCCTTCGTCAGAAAACGAAGGCTGCATCCCCTGCGGGAACCGGTGGACCCGACGGCAACCGTGCCGGCGGGGTGTACTGCGCGGGTGCGGAAACAGCCGGAACCGGCGCATTGCGCTCACTCCACGGCCTCAGCATGACGGGACCTTCCTGGCTGGCCGCAACCGGTGCCGCCTGCTGCGGCATCGGAGCCTGCTGCACGGGCAGCTGCTGCGGCGCGGCGGCCGGTTGCGGCATTGCCGCATCCACGGCCCCCAGCACCACGCGCGACAGCGCCTGGTCGGCGGTGTTGAGCAGGCTGCCGCGCACGGCGGCACTGGTTGACGGGTAGACCACGAAGGCGCGTGCCGGGTCATCCGGCAACGCCTGCGCATATGCGGCGGCGGTGGCGGTGTTCTGGGCGATGATGCGGCTGGGTGCCGGAGAATCGAACTGCGGATGGTGCTCGACCTTCACGCTGCGACGCGACGTGCCACGGGGCACCACATCAATCGGATTGATACCCCCCACGGCGGCAACGCGCTGGCTGCGCGAGATCGAGTCGTAGATCTTCTGCACGTAACCATGGCGGAAGCCGGTGGTGAAGTTGCCGGAGTAGTAGCAGCTGAACGACTTGCCCCAATCCCCGCCGGAGCGCTTGTAGCACTCCGCCAGAATGCGTGAGCCGGCGACCAGGTTGTCGCACTGGCGGAACGCCTTTTCGTAGGAGTCCAGGCCATACTTGGCCAGGTTGTAGCGGTTCACCTGGGCCAGACCGACCGAGAAGTTGTAGCCCTTCTCTTCCAGCATGCGCACGGTGGCCAGCGCTTCGTCGAGCTGCTTGGGCTGGCGCGCCAACGCGCCGCCCACCACGCCGATGGCGAAGGGATTGCGCGAGGACTCCACGTTGATCACGTGCTGCATCACGTCCATGGGCACGGCCATGTCCTGGCAGACAGCGGCTTCGATTCCGGGAAGCATCAGCCCTCCTGTCCCTGTGCACGGCCGGGGTTGAAGTCAATGCCGGTGATGTAACGCGAACCGGCGTGCGCCTTGATGTGCACCACGATGTCGATGGTCATCATCAGCAGGCGCTTGATCACGTCGAACTCGAGGCCGGAGCCTTCAGTGGACGCCTTCACCATCAGTGCCAGCTGGTCCCAGGTCTGTTCCGGGCTGCCGGCGTGGCAGCTGGTGATCGAACCCGGGTGGCCGGAGGCGCAGTTACGGATGAAGTAGAACGCCTCATCGCCACGCAACTCGGCGAGGATGATGCGTTCGGGCTTCATGCGCAGGCAGGCTTCCATGCAGCTCTTCGCAGTGACGTTGCTGGTGCTCTGGCCACCCTTGGAATACAGCAGGTGGACCACGTTGGGCTGGGTGAGGAACAGCTCGCGGGCGTCCTCGATGGTGACCAGCCGCTCGTTGTCCGGAATGTGGTTGACCAGGGCCTTCATGAAGGTGGTCTTGCCGCTGCCGGTGGCACCGGAAACGACGATGTTCTTGCGGTACTTCACCGCGTGCCGGAAGAACTCGGCGTACTGCCTGCTGGCGCGCAGCTCGAGCAGCTCGCGGTCCTGTTCGCTCAGGCTGCCGTCCTGTTCCAGGATCTGGTTGAAGAAACCATCCTCGTGGTACTGGGTCAGCGTTTTGGTGTGCTTGGACGGCAGACGGATGGTGATCGAGACCTTGCCGGCGTCACACGCCGGCGGGATCACGAACTGCGCACGCTGGCCGGTGGGGAAGGTCAGCGACACCACCGGGTCAGCGTCGGTAATGCGCTGCCCGGTGTTGCTTTCGTTCACCACCGCCGTGCAGAACTGCCGCGCCCGCTCGAAGGTGAGCGTCGGCACTTCCACGCGCTGCCAGCCCGCCCGGGTTTCCAGGTACAGCTCGCCGGGACGGTTGATACAGATTTCCGTCACATCCGGCGAGCTCATGTACTCGGCAATTCCCAGCACTTCGTACTGATAGCGCAGGAAATCGCTGGAGACTTGGGCAATGGGGGCCACTTCTGCGTCCATGGTCAGGTCAATCCGTCAACGGCGTCCAATAACCTGGCTGAAGTCGACATCCTTGGCGACATACACGTTGATCCGCGTGCCCTGGTTGATGGTCACGGTCGGGCGCGGACGGTTGCTCAGCGCTTCGCCGGCCAGACGCTCCATCTGACGCGCGGTGGCGCTTTCATACGGCGACTGCACGGCCATGCCACTGTTGGTCACGGTGGTGGTTTCCGGGCCGTGCTCGGCAGCGGCGTACTTGAAGGCATCGGCCAGCAGGCTGATCATCAGCGCCGAAGCCACGCGGCGACCCCAGTGAGCGGTGTACTGCCCCGGGATGCCCGCGCCACCCAGACCGTCGATACCCGGGCTGGACATCGCCACGTCAATGCCGTTCGGGGTGGTGATGCGGTCCCAGATCACTTCCACGCGATCACCGACCGGGCCGCCACCGTAGGCACCATAGATCTTGGAGCCCTTCGGAAGCAGCAGGGTGCGGCCATTGATGGAGTACACCGGCTCGGTCAGCAGGCACGAGGTGTAGCCGGCGTAGTCGGTGATGATGCGGGTTTCCAGGATGCAGCGCAGGTAGGTGCCGCGCACCAGCAGCGCATCCGGCGAACGGATGAAGGACGCATTGGACACGTCTTCCACGTCCGGACCACGCTGGACCTTGGCCGGCGGAGCCGGCGGCCCACCGTTGCTGGCCTGGATGGCCGCCATCATCATCTTGCTGTACTCGTCGTTCTGGCCGGAACCGGCCGAGCCGTCACCTGCGCCCACGCCACCACCACCGCCCATGCGGCGGTCCATCAGCGACGGGCCACGATCGATGTCGCGTTCACCCTGCTGTGCAGCGGCGGCTTCCAGAGCGGCATAGCGCGCCGCCCGGTCCTGCTGCTGCGGCGGCAGCGGCGGCAGCATCGGGATCGGTTCGGCCTGCTCGGTCGGCACCGGCGGCACCATGGCCGAACTGTCCGGCCCCAGGCGCGGCATTTCAGGTGCCGACGCACGGGTGGTTTCGGCCCGCTTCTTGACGTCGTCGTCAGTGGTGCCCTTGCGGAACAGCAGGAAGCCCATGGCCACCAGCAGCACCAGGATGCCGCCCAGGAACGCCAGCGCCTTGCGGTTCAGGCGCTGCTCTTCGGCCGAACGCAGCTGCGGTGCCGCTGCGTCCAGATTGGGAGCGGCCTGCGCCTGTGTGTTGCCGAAGTACGGGTTGGACGGATCGACGTTGTCGTGGCCGTACTGGCCCTGCCCGTCGTCGCGGTTCTCGTTCGGGTCGTTACCCGGAGTGTTGTGCTGGGTCATTTCTTCACGTTCCTTCGCAGGCCCACAACGTTGTCGCCATGACGGACAACCAGGTACGGGTAAGTGCCGTGGACGATGAGGGTGTTGCCTTCCACGGTGGTGTTGACCACGTACTCCTCACCATACTCCGCGTCGCGGCCGAACACTGCCGGGAAAATACCGGTCTTGTACTCGGGCGAGTTCGGCAGCTTCACGTAGGTGAAACGGCTGTCGTCATAGACGTTGACCGGAATCAACCAGCCCATCTTCTTCGGGCGGCGGGTCGAGTAGGAGTAGTCGAAGTTGTACTGACGGTCCTTGGCCAGTTCGGTGCTGAGCAGCGGCTTGGCCTCTTCCTCGACGGCGGTCTGGGCGATGCCGAACTCGGTATCGCTCGGATAGGTGAAGGCGATCTTGTACTGCACGCCAGCGCGACGGGCCTGTTCCAGCTGGCGCCAGTCGGTGGCCACGACCTTCAGTTCGAAGATGTACGAATGGGTTTCCGTGCGCACCATCATGTTGGTGTCCACGTCCACGTTCTTCGGCTTCAGATAGAAGACGTTCTCGCGGCGGGTCAGCTCCCAGCCACTGCTGAAGCCGGTGCTGTAATCGAGGATCTTCTCGTTCGGGCTCAGTTCGATCTGGGTGGTGAGACCCAGGCCGGTGCGAACCGGATAGATGCGGTCCTGCTCATACTCGTAGTGATCGACCGCCTGCGCCGAAGCGCCTGCGGAGAACATCAGCGACAGCATTGACATGAAGGCCAATGCGCCTCCCTTTACCTTTCGACGACTCATCGGTTGCTTGCTCCATCAGCAGTTCCGGTGGAATTACCTTGTGCTGGCCTCATGGCCGGCTGCCCCTGCATCTGTTGACCCGGCACGGCCTGCTGCGCCGGATAGCCGCCCTGCGGTGCCGGCTGGCCCGGGTACGGCTGGCCCTGCACCGGCTGCCCGGGTACACCCTGCCCCTGCGGGTAACCCTGCGGCGGCGCGGCGACCGGCTGGCCGGTGACCGGGTCGATCGCCGGGTTCGCGGCGGCAGCGGCCGCTGCGGCCTGCGCGGCCTGGTTGGCTTCGAACGCCGCCTGCTCGGACTGCTGCTGCAGCGCTGCATCGTCCGGCCCCGGCACGCCGCGGGAATAATCGTTATCCACGCGATACTCGAACACTTCCAGGCCCAGCGGGTTGAGAATGCGTTCCTGTTCGTTCAACGCCAGGTTGTTGTTGTAGCGGAAGCGCAGGGTCACCAGCTGGTTATCCAGGTAATTGGTGGTGGCCTTGACCTTGTCATAGATGCTGCGCTGGATGCGCACCGATGCACCACGGAAGCCACCGTTCTGCTGTGCTTCCAGCGGCGTGATGCTCAGGATCTTGACGCGGATGGCGCGTTCCTTGCCGTACAGCGTGATCGGGCTCTGCGGGTTGTTGCCCGCATAGCGCGCACGGACCGCGTCGCTGACCGGCTTGGTCGACATCACGTGCACCAGCTGCCAGTCACGCAGGCCCATCACCGCGAAGTCGTACGACTCGCGCGCCATCACGTACTGCGCCACGTTGCTGCGATTGATCGCATCGCTGGCGGTGACGTTCTGGCCTTCAAAGCTGCCACTGAGGCGCGCCACGGTAGCAGTGCCGGTGTAGGCGTCAGCCATGACGATGAACGGGACCTTCTCCTTCAGCGGCAGCATGTAGTAATAGCCACCGGCCAGCGCCAGCGACATCACCAGCGAAGCACCGGCCACCCACCACGCGCGGCGTTCGCTGCGACGTGCCAGATCGGCCACGGTGACCTCATAGCTCACCGCCTTGGCGATGGCCTGGTCCACTTTGGGGCTGTTGCCTGCGTCCTTTTTTCGGAACATGGAATTCATCCGTACTGCTGGAAGATCAATGGGCACGGCACCCCGGCATGCAGCACCGGGAGCAACGCGTTCGTGAGCACCCGGGGGCGATCAGCTTCCGTTGGACGCGGCGGCAGCGGGTGCCGACACGGTCGAAGCGGAAACCGACTGCACCACGATCTGGTTGCCCACGATGGAGACCGACACGCCCTGCCCGGCATACGCGGCGCTGACGTCAATCATCGCCTGCTGCGGGTTGGTGGTCGTGATGGTGGAAACCGCGCCATACAGCGTGTAATCGGAGCTGAGGCGGTAATCCAGGGTCATGCCCGAGTCCTTCGCCCAACGTTCGAGCATGGCCTTGAGCGTGCCGTCCATCGGCGAAGCCTGATAGACGTAGCTGGAATACAGCGGAATTTCCTGGGTGGTGTTGGCGAAACGATTCACCGGCTTCCAGCGGCCACCGAAATCCGGTGCCGGCTTGGTTGCACAGCCGGCCAGCATGACGGCGGCAGTGACCACGGCAACAACGCAACCCTTAGACAGAAACGCTTGCTTCATACGGACTTCCCTATGGCGTACGGAATAGCGGCTTTAACTCGGAGATTCAGAAAACGCGGTGACGCATCGGGCCCTGTATCAGGCGCGATGTGCCGTTGGTGCGTATCGGTACAACCGTGAAACACCTTTCAACGGTAAGACCGGGCCCCCGCCCCGCCTGATGTGCATACGCCCCGAACACCGGGTTCGGCCCCTGCGCAACACACCTTCTCCGAGAAAAGCCATCCATGTTCCTCTTGACTGCTTCAGCGCCTGTTTCCGGCGCTGTACTCAACTGCAAGACACTGACGTGTGGAACGTCGATCACAAATACGATGCCACAGTTCAGCGTCAGGTCAATGTCAATCGCGACGAAATTTTTACATTTGCCGCCCCATTTTGCGATGCGCGTCACATTGCGGTGTGCACACCATCACAGCTCAAGCATCTTCACATCCGTTTTGGGCAACAGGCGGGAAGTGAAGTACTTGTCCTTGTAATACTTGATCTTGTCGCACTTGACCGGGTGCGGAATGCCTTCGTACAGGAACACCTCGTGGTCCATGCCCATGGCCTTGAGTTCCTGCGGCAGCATCAGCGCACGGCGCTCTTCGGTGAAGTTGTGGGTCTTCTCGCGCGCATGCGTGACATTCTTCTTGCGCACGGTGGTGTAACCGAGCATTTCCGAATAGTCGTTGGCGTCCTGCTGTTCGCGCGGGGCGTACAGGATCTGCAGCGCATGGTTGGTGATGATGGTGCGTGACACGTCGCGGCCGTAGGTGGCATCCAGCTGGGCCATGCTCTGGATGATGGGCAGCAGGCGCACGTTGTAGCCGGCCATGTACGACACTGCCGAAGCAATGATGTCGACCTTGCCGATGGAGGTGAATTCGTCCATCAGCAGCAGCACCTGGTACTTCAGCTCCGGATTGCCCTTCGGCAGTTCCTTGGTGTTGAGGTTGATGATCTGGCTGAAGAACAGGTTGATGATGAGGCGGCTCTCGGCCAGCTTGTTGGGCTGGATGCCGATGTAGACGGTCATCTTCTTCTTGCGCAGGTCGGTCAGCAGGAAGTCGTTGGCACTGGTGGCCTTGTCCAGCACCGGGTTGATCCAGGCGTTGAGCGGTTCCTTGAACGTACCCATGATGGACGCGAAGGTCTCGTCCGCCTGCGACAGCATGTTGGCGAAGGCGGCCTTGGCATTGCCCGACAGGAACGGCTGGGTGGACAGCGACTGCAGGTACTTCTTGAGGTCGGTGCCGTCGCCGGTGGACAGGCGGAAGATGGCACCCAGGGTGGGCGTGCCGCTGCCGGCCGGGAAGCCCATGGCGCGCTCGTCGTCCCAGTTCTCGAACAGGTACAGGCCGAAGGCCATGAAGGCATTGCGCGCCTGGCTGATCCAGAACTTCTGGTCGTCCGAGCCATCCGGGTACAGCATGGCGGCGATGCTCATCAGCTCGGAGACGCGGAAATTGGCGTCATCGGAGACGTAACTGAGCGGATTCCAGCGATGGGTGCGCTTGTCTTCGGCGAACGGATTGAACAGGAACACCTCGTGGCCCTGGCTGGCGCGCCAGCCACTGGTGAGGTCGAAGTTTTCCTGCTTGATGTCCAGCACGACGATGGATTCGCCGTACTCGAGCAGATTCGGAATGACCACGCCCACGCCCTTGCCCGAACGGGTCGGCGCGGCCAGGATCACGAACTGCTGGCCACCCAGGCGCACCAGCTTGCCACCGAAGCTGCCGACGACGATGCCGTTTTCGGCCTTCTTGAACATGCCGTGTTTGGCCAGGTCAGCGGCGGTGGCAAAGCGTGCGTCGCCGTGGATCGACTTCTTCTTCGGCTTGAACATGAAGAACAGCACGACCAGCAGCAGCAACAGCGGCAGGCCGAAGCCCAGCACGCCGGCCAGCTTGATCTTGGTCAGATAAGGAGCCACTGCGGGCTGATCCATGGCCTGCAGGTACTGCAGGTAGGTGTTCCACTTGTAGTAAGTGGTCTCCACGCCCAGGAACGTCAGCGTCAGGTAGCCGGCCAGCGCATAGCCGACAATCGCGGTCACCAGAACAAGTACAGCAGTGGCAACAGACTTCTGCGTGGACAAACCCTATCCTCCATGACGCGCCCCGAGGGGCGCTGCGGCTAGCGACGACGCCGACGCGGCTTCGTACGCGTTTCTTTCCTTTCGTCTTCCACCAGGACGGGTTCGTCCTGTTCCAGCAGTTCCCGCCAGCGGGCATGCGCCTGTTCGAGCGAGAGAACCTCACTGACTCTCTCACCGCCAGTCGTCAGCACGGCATAGCCAATCACGTCCGCCGGGTTGTAGACCGGTGAATGTGTCAACGCTACCAGCTGATACCTGCCATCGGCCCGCAATGCATGAGGGTACTGGACCATCGTGCAAGCTCCCCGGTCGACTCCAGTGGGCGCATGCTAATCCACACTGCCGCGTATGCCAATCAGAAATTCCTTACCCGGCATCGGGCAACAGACCGACGGCAAGGCGCGGCAGGCACCATACGGTGCCCGCCGCGCGTTACATCGATGCGTTACATGGACTGATTGATGTGCGTCGTGACTGGCACGTTCGGCGCAGCATCACCGGCGTTGCGCCGGATGACCACCGGTTCCCTCACCCGCTGCGCCACATAGGAAAGGCTGGCGGCGAGGATGAAGGTGTAGCCCAGCAGTTCGGTGGTCTCTTCAATGGTGTTCTTGAACACCCGGATGTACTGGTCGCCGAGCAGGCCGGTCCACAGCGAGGTCATGCCGATCAGGCGGGAATAGAAGAGCAGCAGCACCAGACCAATGACCATCACCGTTCCCGGGCGCGCGCCGAGGAAGCGGACCAGGCCCGACACCGTCGCGCGCAGGTCACGGCTTGCCCACGCCAACGAGCCCACGAACAACAGCGCCACCGGGTACTTCCACAGGCCATGCGCGATCAGGTCCAGCGCCTCGTCCATCTCGCGCAGGAACATGCAGGCAAAGAATGCGGCCGCCAGCAGTGCGAAGCGGCGGTCATCCGGCCGCGCAATCGCCAACCGCACGAAGGCCAATGTGCTGGCGGCCAGGAAGCCCTCCTGGGTCAGCTCGACCAGCGACCACTCGCCCACGGCGTTGCCCAGCCAATGGATGTCCAGCCAGGCCAGCAGCGGCGGCAGGGTCACCATCACGCCAAACAGGAGCGCACGGCCCAGGTAGGACACCAGCAGCTGAAGATCATTTTTCATCGAATGCACCCGCGCCGCAGCGGCGCACAACGTAGCCACACGCCCTGCGTGTCGAAGGACCCGCAGAGCGCACGAAGGGCGCGCATTATCGATGTCATAAAAATGTCGTTAAACATCACCAATGGAACAATGCGTGACCTTGACCCCTTATCGTTCAGCCAAGAGACATGAAGGCGTCCACCGCACATGCGCACCACTGATTTCCACGAAATCGGGCCATCTTGGTACGGATTTGCTGCATCGCAGCAAGTACAATGGCGCTCCGTAAAACGATTACATCCCGCCGCATGAGCTTCACCGCCCCTACCCTCGCCGAGCGCCTGACTCCGCGCGAGCGCACCCTGATCCTGTTGGCCCTGTCCCTGGGCGGCTTCGCCATCGGCACCAGCGAGTTCGCCGCCATGGGCCTGATGCTGGAGATCAGCCGCGGCCTGGGGATTGGTGAAACCCAGGTGGGGCATCTGATCAGCGCCTACGCCATTGGCGTGGTGGTCGGTGCGCCCGTGCTGGCGTTCGCCGGTGCCGGCTATGCGCGCCGCACCCTGCTGCTGGGCTTGATGGGGTTCTACGCGGTGGGCAACCTGGCCAGTGCGCTGGCTCCCAACTACACCACCATGCTGCTGGCCCGCTTCGTGGCCGGCCTGCCGCACGGGGCCTACTTCGGCGTGGCGATGCTGGTAGCGGCGGCGATCAGCCCGCCGGGTCAACGCGGCAAGGCCGTTTCCAAGGTGTTGCTGGGGCTCTCGATCGCCATCCTGGTGGGCAACCCGCTCACCACCTGGCTCGGACAGCAGCTGAGCTGGCGCACTGCGTTTGCACTGGTCAGCGTGCTGGCCATTGCCACGGTTGCGATGATCGCCCGCTACCTCCTGCCGGACCCGGATGAAGTGCGTACCTCGCCGATGCGCGAACTGCGCGCGTTCAACCGCACCCAGGTGTGGATGGCGCTGGCGATTGGCTCGGTTGGCTTCGCCGGCATGTTCTGTGTCTTTACCTACCTGGCCCCCACCCTGGTGCAGGTGACCGGCGTGCGCGAATCGTGGATGCCGGTGGCGGTGGGCATCTTCGGCGTCGGCGCGATCATCGGCAATGTCGCCGGCGGCTGGCTGGTGGACAAGTTCCAGTTCCGCGCCGCGCCCATCGTGCTGCTGTGGTCGGTGGTGGTGCTGATGCTGTTCCCGCTGGCCGCCAATGCCGTGTGGAGCGTGGTGCCGGTGATTGTCGCCGTGGGCACCATGGGTGCCCTGGCCGCCGTACTGCAGACCCGCCTGATGGACGTGGCCGGCGAGGCCCAAACCCTGGCGGCAGCATCGAACCACGCCGCGTTCAACACCGCCAACGCCCTGGGCCCGTGGCTGGGCGGCATGGCGATCGGTGCCGGCTTCAGCCCGGCGGTTACCGGCTACGTCGGCGCGGCCACCGCAGTGGGTGGCCTGCTGCTGTGGGGCGTGGCGCTGCTGGTGGAGCGCCAGGGGCGTGCGCAGGTTGCCTGCGAACAACGCTGACAAAAGAAATGAAGAAATGGGGTCAGGTGTCGTTACGCCACTCGCGTATAACGACACCTGACCCCTTTTCTGTGGCTAGAACTTGATCGACATCCGCGCCCAGTAGAAGCGACCGAGCACGTCATAGGTGGCCACGTCGGTGTTGCCGTTGCCGCCGTTGTTGGCGTAGTACAGCGGAGCCTGCTTGTTGGTCACGTTGTCCACGCCCAGCTCGAACGCGGTGTGCCAGGGGGCCACGGTGTAGCCCACCTGCAGATTGTGGTAGACGAACGATCCGATGCGACGGACCACCCCGGCTTCGTCGGTATCGGCTGACAGGCCCTGGTCCAGATCGCTGCTGCCGATCCGGGTCTTGCCGATGTAGCGGACGCGCCACGAAGCGCTCCAGTCATCCAGGTTCCAGCTCAGGCTGCCCAGCCCGCGCCAGCGCGGGAAGTTGCCGTACGCATAGGTGTACATGCCGCCGTTGCGGATGGTGACGGTGCTGGGGTCGGTCGTATCCGGAAGTACGTCGTAGCGCTCCAGGTAGGTCCCGTTGAGCCCGGCGGTGAACCGGCCCCACGGGGTGTCGTGCAGGCGGTAACTCGCATTGAAGTCGACGCCACGCGTCGCCAGCGTGCCCAGATTGACGGTGGGCTCGGCCACATAGTTGATGGTGCCGTTGCCGTTGCGGTGGATCAGCGCGCAGAAGGCGCTGGCCGGGTTGGAGTAGCACTGGTTCAGCACGGTCTGGGCGGAGACGCCGGTGATGGTGTCTTCCAGATCAATGCGCCACCAGTCGGCGCTGATGGACAAGCCTTCCACCCAGCGCGGATCGTAGACGAAGCCGACGCTGTACGACTTGCCGGTTTCCGGCTTGAGCTGATAACCGGCCACCTCCGCACCCGAGGCCTTGCCCGAGATCTGGCCGTCGGCCTGGTGGTAGCTGCCATCGGTGGGCACATTGGCACAGGCCACGTCATTGCCACCGGTGTAGCCATTGCAGGGATCGTTGACCGTCGGCGCATCGCCCACCACGCCCGAGTACAGCTCGTTGATGTTGGGCGCGCGGAATACCTCGGACACGGTGCCCCGCAGCAGCAGGTCCGCCACCGGGCGGTATTCGATGGACAGCTTGCTGTTGGTCTTGCTGCCAACCGAGCTGTAATCCGAGAAGCGCGTGCCGATGCTGACGTTGAGCGACTGGATGCCCGGCAGATCCTTCAGCAGCGGGAACAAGGCTTCCGCGTAGGCTTCCTTGACGTCGAAGCTGCCGCTCAGCTGGGACGCACAGAATTCGATCACGCCGCACAGACCATTTTCGTCGCCGGTCCAGAGCGCGTCGGCCTTGCTGGTGCTCTTTTCCTCGCGGTAGGACACGCCAACCGCCAGCCCAACCGTGCCGGCCGGCAGTTCGAACAGATCGCCGTTGGCGTTGGCCTCGGCCTGCTTGACGGTGTAGACGCTGCTGACCACCGGATTGACGATCATCGCCTGCAGCGTGCCCAGGCTGGAGGCGTCGTTGAGGTTGAAGATGTTGAGCGGCGTACAGCCGGCAATCACGTTGCCGGCACTGCCGCACTTGACCGTGCCGTCGACGTCAAGGAATGACGGACCCACCGCTTGGTTGAACGACGCATAGTCCAGGAAGCCATAGTTGGTGGACGTCTGCTTCACCCGACCGTAGTTCAGATTGACATCCCACTGCCAGGAGCTGCTGCCGAAGCCTCCACGCAGACCCGGGCTGATCTGGAAGTTGTCGGTCTTGTACTCGTAGCGGCGGTTGCCGAGCACGGTGGCGCGACTGTTGAGATCGTTGTAGGAGATGCCGGTGGTGCGGTCGGTACCGAAGTTGACCCCGAACGGGTTGTAGTAGCTGTCGGCGGAGACCAGGAAGTTGTCGCCGTTGGCGAAGATCGGAATCGGCGCGATCACCGAGGCCGACTCGGTTTTGCTGAACCAGGTGTTGACGTAGGCTTCGATGTTGTCGGTGAAGCGGAAGGTTGCCAACGCGAACACGTTGCTGCGCTCCTGCGGGGTCTGCAGCAGGTTGTAGGGCTGGTAGTTGTACGAGTCGTTGGCCGCGTTGTAACAGTGGAAATCACCCGCACCGGCGGCACCGGACACGCCGCTGTTCAAGGTCACCCGCGAACACCCGTTGGCGGCCGCCAGTGCGTCCGAGGCGGCAGAACCGTCATTGAAGTTGATCGACCCGCCCGGCGTGGCCGATGAGCCCTGCTTCACCGCCTCGCCGCTGCTCAGGTACAGCGCGTCCTTGGAATAGTCACGATCAAGCGCGGAGACCGCGTCGAGGTTGTGGTGGGACACGCCGGCCACGATGCTGCCGCGATCCCACGCCTTACCGCCGGTCAGCGAGAAGTTGCGGCGGTTGCCGTCACCCTCGCTGCTGGTGCCGAAGTCCGCGGTGAACTGCACACCCTCGAAGCGATCGCGCAGGATGAAGTTGACCACGCCGCCGATGGCATCGGAGCCGTAAATGGCAGAAGCACCGTCGCTGAGCACCTCGATGCGCTCGATCATGGTGGCCGGAATCGCGTTGACATCGTTGTAGGCCAGGCGAACCCCATTGACCAGTACCAGCGTGCGCTTGTCGCCGAGGCCGCGCAGCGAGATGGTCGATGCGCCGGTACCGCCGCCGTTGTTGGTATTGGGATTGGTGGAATTGCCCGCGATCGAGGGCAGCTCCTGCAACAGGTCACCCACGGTGGCTTTGCCGGTGGCGGCAATCTGCTCCTGGCTGACCGTGACCACCGGGTTGGCGCTTTCAGTATCGACCCGGCGCAGGCGCGAGCCGGTCACCACGATGCTGTCCAGGTTGGTGGTCGCGCCGGTGCCGGCGGCCGGCGCCTCCTGCGCTGCAGCGGGTGCAGCAGCGGCAAGCAGCAGCACGGCGGCTACGGCAAGCGACAGCGACGACGCATTCGGTGCATGGAACGGGTGGAACGTCATGGCGAATTTCCTCGGTCATGCGACTGCCGGCATTCGGGGGACAACACGTCCCCGCACCGGCATGCGCCAGTGGATCGGTTCTTTCGGGGTTATGGACGGGCGTTCCACGCCCTGCAGATGACTACGTGTTTTTCATCACACGGTCACAATGTGCCGGCCAGCCCGTGCGACGTCTTGACGCTTTTACTGCATCTGGATGCGGAATAAGGCATGGCCGCACCCGGTGATTCACGCCGACACCAGCCAGCCGCCGAACAGCGGGCCGGCGGTGTCGCCATGCTGCGGCTCGAAGCGGAACCGCAGCGGCTGGCCACTGCGCGTGAGCGCGTGCGGCAACACGTAGTCATGGTCGACAAAGTCGAGCACCTGCCCGCGCTCGACCTCCACTTCCACCGCCAGCGTTCCATTCACCAGGATGTTGAAGCGCCCCTTGTCGCTGCCCCAGAAGCGCAGGCGCAGGGCCAGCGGCTGGGTGCTGCCCTGCATCACGAATTCCACGAAGCCCTTGCCGCGCACATCCCGGCACTCCTGCCGCCGGTAGGCCGCGGCGAACGAGGTATCGCTGGTCAGCCCGTGGGCCTTCTCGGAGTCGGCATTGCCAAACTGGATCATGTCCACGGCATCGGCCTGCAGCTGTGCGCGCTCGGCAATGTCGCGCTCGCGGCGTTGCGCTTCGGTGGCCCATTGCGCCGCATCCATGCGCTTGAAATACAGTGCGCTGCGGCGGTCGTGCTGGGCGTAGAAAGGCGAGAACTCCAGCGCCTGCGGGCGCGTCGTACTGGCAAGGAAGCGGCCCGGTTCGGGCAGTGCACGGAAGCCCGCCAGTGGCGATGCATCGGCCACCAGTGCCGGATCGGGCGCGTCCCAGGGAACGGCAACCGGGCCAAGATCAGCGGCGAGGGCCAGTGGACCGCGCATCACCACCACGGTGTCGGCGTCGCCGGCCGCATGCTCCAGCCGCAACGGCGTGGCCAGGTCCAGCTCGACGACATCGCCGGCCTTCCACGAGCGCTCCAGCAGCACGTAACCGTCCTGCAGGGTGGTTGCTGCCTTGCGGCCATTCACCTTCAGTGCAAAGCGCCCTTCGGTCCATGCAGGAATCCGCAGCAGCAGCCGCTGCGGTGCGGCGGCGTCCGCGCGCGTCACCTGCAGGCGTACCTGTCCATTGAGCGGCACACCGCTGTCCAGCGTGAGCGCCAGCCCGCCCTGTTTCCAATCCAGCGTGGACGGGATGTACAGATTGACGTACAGCGACTGCCCGTCCTGCCAGAAGATGGAGTCGCCGAACTGCGCATGTGCCTCCATCCCGCTGCCCACGCAGCACCAGAAGGAATCGAACTTGTCGGAGAAGCCACGCTCACCGCCGGTGATCATTGGCGTCATGTAGGTGAACATGCCCGTCTCAGGGTGCTGGGCCGACATCGTGTGATTGAGCAGCGTGCGCTCGTAGTAGTCGAAGTAGCGCGCCTGCGGCGTCCATTGGTACAGGTGCCGGGTCAGCTTGAGCATGTTGTAGCTGTTGCAGTGCTCGCAGGTCTGCTCGGTCAGGAACGCGGCGATGGTGTCGGGCTGCTGGAAGTACTCGCGGTCGGCATTGCCGCCAATCACGTAGCTGTAGTGCGCGGTCACCGTTTCCCAGAAGAAGCGCGCCGCAGCAGCAGAATCGAGATCACCGGTGACCTCGAACTGGCGGGCCTCGCCAATGAACTTGGGCACCTGGGTGTTGGCGTGATGGTGCGGCAGGTTGTCCCTGGCGGCGATGGCCGGGTCGACAATCCCTTCGTGGCGCAGCCGCTTGCCGATGGCGATCCAGCGCGGGTTGTCGGTGCGTGCGCCCAGCTCGATATACGATTCATTGAGGCCGCCGAATTCGGTGGCCAGCAGGGACTGCATCTGGTCGTGATCGAGCGCGTCAAACACACCTGCGAAGTAGGCCGCGAGTGGTTCCAGGACCTGCAGTGCCTGGTTGTTGCCTGCCAGCGCGTCTGCATCCAGCAGGCCCGCGAAGAGCTTGTGCACCGTATAGAGGGGCGACCAGCTGCCATTGATGTTGAATTTGCTTCCGGTCACCGCACCGGCGCGGATGCGCTCGAAGACGTGCTTGCCGCCCTCGATCCCGCCCGCGTCGGTCTTGCGGGTCAGGCCGCCGACATAGCCATCCTTGTCCCGCGCCTGCGCCTGCGCCAGTTCGGACACGATGTAGTCGATGCGCTGCCGGACCTGTACATCGCGGGTCTGCGCATACAGCTTGGACAGCGCGCTGAGGTAATGACCGAGCGTATGGCCGGCGATGGTGTCGCCCTCCCACCCGCCGTAGACCGCCCCCTTCGGCGGCAGCCCGGCCTGCTGCAGGAAGTTGTGCAGCAGGCGGTCCGGCTCCAGCTCGAACAGATAGCGGCGGTTGACCTGCAGCGAGTCCAGGAACATCGACGGTTTCAGCGTGACATCCTGCAAGGGCAGCGCAGTAACCCGTCCGGCAGTAGACGCGGCCACCTCCAGCGGGAAGCGCAGCATGCCAGCAGCAACGGCCAGCGCACTCCACTGCAGGAATCGTCGGCGGGACGGGTCAGTCATGAAAACCTCCTCGATGGATTCAGCCATAGCGGGCCTGCACGTGCACGCTGGCACCGGCGGTAAACGGCAGCAGCACGCGGTCGTGGTGGGGACCGCCCGCCTTCGCCGCCTTGCCGTCCACCGATATCTCCAGCAGGCGCGTGCCTGCCGGCACCCGCAGGGTCAGCCAGATGCTGCCGGGCGGTTGCGTGGGCAGGGTCACCTCGGCGGCGATGCGCTGCTGCGCCGGGTCTGCACGCAGCTGCAGGCCGACCCGGCCCCAGGGCGTGGGCGCGTCCTGCAGTGCGATCGGCTGGCCGGTTGCCAGCCAGTCGCGAGGCACGCCGCGGGCCAGGAACAGGTCTTCGTCCTGATCGAACACCAGCATCCAGCGCAGCAGCAGCGGTACCGTCATCTGCGCGGGCATGCAGAACAGCGGCATGCCGCCGGTGATGCCGGCCACCTCGCCGGCGGTCCAGCTGCCGCGCGTATGCGCCTGGTAGCGGTGGGCGTACAGGAAGAGCAGGTATTCCTCGATCCGGTCCCGCCGCAGCAGCTGCTGGGCGTAGCCATAGGAGATGAAGCCGAGAATGTCCCGTGCTTCCGGGGTGGGCTTCCAGATGTTGGAGACGATGCCCAGCGTGGTGCCGCCATGTCCCCGCAGGCAATCGATCACCAGATCGGCGAGGTCGGGCGGCAACACGTCGGCCTGCAGCAGTTCGGCATAGGACCGATGCGACCACAGCTGTTCGCTTTTGCTGGGGTCTTCCTGCGACATGGCCTGGCGGAAGGTCTCGGTGGTGCCCGGCAGCGGACCAAGATACGCCGGGCTGAGATCATGCCGGATGTCCGCGCGGATGCTGTCCAGCAGGCGGGTGCGCAGTTGTCGCGCGCGCCGTTGCCAGTGGCGGCTGGAGCCGTCGTCGCCGGTCAGCGCCGGCCATACCGCGGCAATGTCCTCCCAACCCCGGATCACCAGCGCGCTGTTGCCGAAGTACGGCTTCCACCACAGTGAGGGATCGGGATACAGGCAGGCGTCGGATTCGCTCCAGCCATGGATCAGGCCATGGCCGCGGTCACTACGCAGCAGCGCCAGGCTGGCGTCGTGCAGCTCGACCAGCAACGCGGCGGTCGCTTCGATTTTTGCCTGGTGGCGGCGCAGCAGCGCGGTGTCGCCGGTGTAGCGGAGGTAGCGCGCCAGCAGTGACAGGGTCAGGCCAAACTGACCCACCTGCGGCCCCCGCATGTTCACCAGACCGTCTGCCTGGGTGTACTCGCCCAGGTAGTTGTCCAGCACCGCCCTCGCCTGCGCGAAGCGCCCCCATTCCAGGTTGGCAAACAGTGAACTGGTGAAAGTGTCCTGGAAGCCGTCGTACTCGTTGCCAACATAGTCCCGATCCACTGCGCCGTACTTGGGATACACGCCGCCTGGGCGCACCACGAGTTCGCGCGCGAAGGCGAAGCGGGCCAGGTCGGCCCAGCTCGCATCCGGCAATCGTGCCGCACTGACGTCGGCCAGCTGGGCCTGCCAGGTCGCGGCGAAGTCGATCAGCCCGCGATAGAAGTCCTCGGCGCTGGCAGCGCGGCGGCGTGGCGGAAAGTCGGGATAGCTGTAGCCCACGACGGTACGCACCGCCGCGCCATTCTGCACCAGTACGGTGCGATGCCAGGTCTGCACGATGAAGCGGTCCTGTGCGTTGACATCGGCGAACACCAGCACGTCGTACCAGCGCCCCTCACCGGCCGGCACCACTTTGTGCACTGCCGGCATCCAGCCGCCCAGGAGCCCCTCCTCGCGGTGCGCGACCTTGTCCGCGTCGGCCAGCTCCGGGAAAGCGTGAATCGGCCGGTACGTCCGGCTGCGCCCGTCCGGGTAGATCTGCATGGTGTCGTTGCCCTGCACCGTGCCGACGAAGGTGGTCCACGGCAGTCGCCCGTTATGGTCCTTCGGGTCAAGGCGGGAAGCCGGCGGCGGTGCGACATCGCGCACGGCCGCTTCATCCGGGTCACCGTCGCGAAGCAGCCGATCGGCCAGCAGGTCGGCCTCGGCCATCGCCAGCTCGGCCAGTGGCAACCCGAGGTACGGCGGTGCCTTGCTGCCCCACACCGCTTCGGTGCGCTTGCCGACATTCAGTACGCCGGCCGCGCAGGCCAGCACCAGCGGACCCTGCGGCGTGCGCAGATCTTCATGCACGCTCCAGCGCGTGCCGTGATGCTGAAACGTGGCCAGCACGGTGAACCCGGTGAGATCGACCGTCGCCGCAGGCTCCAGCAACGGTGCGGGAGGCCCTGCTGCGACCGGAGTGGAATCTCCCGCCGCCATCGCGCTGCCGAGGGCAGGAAGCAGCCCCATGCCGGCCGTGGCCGCCGCTCCCTGACGCAGGAATGTTCTGCGATCCATTCAAGCTCACCCGTGGTGACGAGTCTCCATGCTGCGGGGTGAAGCCGTTGGCGTCTTGTTACCGACCGATGACATCGATGCGGCATTCCGCATACTTTCCAGCGTTCAATAGGTGCCGACCGTTACCCGCAGCACCGGCGGATCCTCACGCACGAAGTTGAGGCCATAGTCGGTCTGGTCACCATTGAGCAGCCGCTCGAACTGCCATTCGCCGTCGACGTAGCGGCCCTGCTCCACCCGCAGCAGCTGACCATGCGCCGTATCGTCGGCAACGCGCACGAACTCCGCGCGGGCGGAAAAACCGGTCAGCAGAAACTGGTCCGCAGCGGTCTGTACCACCAGCAACCGGCCACCGTGGTCGGCATTGCCGGGCAGGATCGGATCGGCATCGCCCCAGTAAGGCGCGCCGTAGGACACGCGTACCTCCCAGTCGCCGAAGCGAAGGCTGCGCTTCGGTTGCCCGGGTTGCTCGGCAACCGCCTGCAGCCGGCCTTCGAACGCCGCCTTCGCGATCAGCCGCTGCAGGGGCGCAAGCTGGCCGAAGTTGGCGGCATGCGCGGTGGTGGCCGCGCGCTTTTCCGGCGAATCCTGCCCGTCCATGCCGAACACCGAAAAGCCTATTCCGCCCTGTCCCAGCACGTGGAACAGATACGGGACGGTGCCCGGCTCGAAGCCGGTTTCGGACACCCACGCCGGATTGTCCGGACGCGCATACTGGCCGATGACCTTGGTGTACTCGCTGTAGTCGGTGGTGTAGATGTCGGTGCCGATGATGTCGATCGACGGCGTGGCCGCACGCCACAGGTCGAACACGTTGACCGTGGCCCCGCCGGAGGGATAGTCAACGCCCGGATACCGCTTGCCCTTGTAGCGCAGCCAGGTGTTCACGTACATCGGCATGTCGTAGGCCCGTTTGCCAGCGGCCGCCACCTGCTCGATGTAGTGGGCGGTGGCATAGGCGTTGAACGCTTCATCGGCGTCGGGCCCGAACACCTGCCGCCAGGTGCCGGCCGGCTTGCCCAACCGGGTGGTGATCACCGCAGGTACCGGTTGGGCGAAGGCGGCATTGGCCGCAGCACCGTGGTCACGCACTGCGCCGATCGCGCCGGGCTCATTCTCCACCTGGACCAGGATGACGGTGTGGCGCTGGCCGTCAACCTTGCGGAGATGCTGCATCAGCGCACTGAACGCCCGCGCGTCTGCCTCGACATTTGCAGGTGCGTGCGGCGACAGTACATCCACCGGTTCGCCGCGTTCGTCCAGGGTGCGCGGGTAGGTCCGCGCATCGCGCTTGATCCACTCGGGCACGTAATGCATCTGTCCGTTCTTCCAGCTGCCGAACCACAGCAGCGCCACCCGCAGGTCGCGCCGGCGCGCGTGCTCGATCAGTGCGTCGACGTTGCGGGTGTCGTACTGCCCCGGCGAAGGCTCGAACTGTTCCCAGTACACCGGTGCCTCCACGGTGTTGGCGTTCAGCGCCACCACCTGGTCCAAGGCCCCGGGCAACACAGCCGGCCACGCGCTGGAGTTGTGCAGCTGGGCGGCCAGGACGGTGTACGGCTCACCGTCGACCAGCAGCGCGTGCCGACCGTCCTCGGTGACAAAACGTGGCATCTGTTCGGCTGCGAAAGCCGGCAGGCACAGGCACGCCAGCAACAGGCCCGCCACGCGCAGCACCGCGGATCCGCGCGGGGGAACATGGGACACGATCATGGCTGTGCTTCCTTTTCTGCATTCCAGCGCGGCGTTGGCGCGCGCATCAGGTGGCGCACGAAGAAATCAAACTGACGTCGGGTCACGTAATCGATGGGTCCGGTGGAACGGCCCACCGAGTGCTCGCCGCCGGGCACGTTCAACAGATCGAAGTCCTTGCCGGCCTTGATCAGCGCATCGACGACCTGTGCGGTCGAGGCCGGATCGACGTTGCTGTCCTGTTCGCCCACCACCAGCAGCAGGTCGCCACGCAGGTTGGCCGCGTGGGTCACGCCGGACGCGCGCGCGTAGCTGGCATCCACTGGCCAGCCCATCCACTGTTCGTTCCAGCTGATCTTGTCCATGCGGTTGTCGAAGCAGCCGGCCATCGCCACGCCCACCGTGTACAGCTCGGGATGCAGCTCCAGCGCGCCCAGCGTGCTTTGGCCGCCGGCCGATGCGCCGTAGATGCCCACGCCCCCGGAAATGTCGTAGGACGGATCCTTGGCCGCCAACGCCTTGTGCCAGGCGATGCGGTCGGGGAAGCCGGAGTCGCCCAGGTTCTTCCAAGCCACGTCATGGAAGGCTTTGGAGCGGTGCGCGGTGCCCATGCCGTCGATCTGCACCACGATGAACCCCAGGTCGGCCAGCGCCTGCATGCCGATCTGCTTGTCCCCCCCCGAGTGGTAACCGAAGGGCCAGAAGGTCTTGGGCACGAAGGCATCGTGCGGACCGGCGTAGATGTTCTCCACCACCGGGTAGCGCCGCTTCGGATCGTAATCACGTGGGCGCACCACCATGCCCCAGATGTCGGTTGTTCCGTCGCGTCCTTTCGCCACGAAGGCGTCCGGTGCCTTCCAGCCGGCCGCCAGCAGCTGCGAGATATCGCCGCGCGCCAGTTCGCGCACCGGCGAGCCGTCAATGTGGTGCAGGCTGGCGACAGGTGCCATGTCCGGGCGCGAATACACGTCGATGTAGTAGCGCCCATCGTCGGAGATGGACACCTCATGATCGGCCGGGGCATGGGTCAAGCGGGTCAGGTTGCGACCATCGAAATCCACACGGAAGAGGTGCCGTTGATACGGATCCTGGCCGGCGTCCATACCGCTGGCGCTGAACCAGATCCGGCGCTGGGTGTCGTCGACGCGCAGCACATCACGTACCACCCAGTCGCCGTGGGTGATCTGCTGCAGCACCTTGCCGGTGCCGCCGTCCACCCGGTACAGGTGACGCCAGCCGTCGCGCTCGGAGATCCAGAGCAGTTCCCTGCCCTGCCCGCCCACGTCATGCAGGTAGGTCCGGTCCGCATACACAAAGGTGTTTGCTTTCTCTTCTACCGCCGCATGGGCCTTGCCGGTGACGGCGTCCACCGCCACCACCCGCACGGTCTGGAAGCCGCGCTGTACGTACTCAACGCTGAAGCTGCGGCTGTCGGTTCGCCACTGGATCGGCGACAGTGAGTACGGGTTCGCGAGCAACGCGGTGTCGATGTCCCTGCGCTTTCCGGCCACGTCGAACAGCACCGGCTGCTCGACATCGACCGCACCACCGGGCTTGGGGTACAGCTGCGTGCGGACCACCGGCTGCAATTGGCCGGGTGGCGCGCTTTCAACACGGGTGACCAGACGCGGGAATCCCGGCGTCACCCGGTATGCGGCCAGTTGTCGCGAATCGGGCGACCACGCAAGAGATTCCGGGTCGTAGAACGCATCGCCGCGCCCGTCGCGGGTGAGCGGCGTGACCTTGCCATCGGCGACGTGACGCAGAACCAGGTTGAAGCCCTCGGCATAAGCCTCCCATTGGCCGTCCGGCGAGCGCCGGGGCGTGTTGTCGGCCGCGACCCGCAGGTCGCGCACGACACCAAAGCCGCGCGGGCGACCGGGCCGGGTGACGGGCGCGCAGACGTAGTCCGTCAGCGTGCAGCGCCAGGAGGCGTACGTGCTGTCCAGGCTGAAGCGAATGGCCCCGTTCGGGTCGGCTCCCTCGGCCACATACGCGAACTGCGAGAACGGCAGCTTCAGAGGTTTCACCTCCTGTCCGCTGGCAATAGCGAGCCCCTGCGCCAGCCGCACCGCATCGAAGGCCGGTTGCAGGCCCGCGCTGTCCGGCGCGCCGAGCACGAACGCGAAACCGCCTTCCACCGTGTGGCGATAGTAGAAATGTCCATCGCCGCGCCACTGCGCCGGGAAGGCCACATCACGGGTGAGCCCGCTCCAGGCTTCGCGCAAACCCAGTGAGCGGCGGTAGTCATCCACGCCCGGCGCGGCCGAGACCGTGGCCGTCGCGCCGGCCATGGCCAGCAGCGCCACTGTTCGCAGCCGCTTACTCGCCATCGTCTTCATCCAGTTTCAGTTCGCTGGGGGCCAGGCCACTGCGCGCGCCCCATTGGTAGATGAAGAAAGCGAACACCGCCACGCTCGCGGTGTCCCACGGATGGGTGATGGCCCCGATGCCGCCGAACGTCCCCAGCCACGACACCGCCATGACCCCCACGAAGAACGCGATCAGCCAGGCGGAGCTGCGTACCTGCCGCAGCACCCGCACTCGTCGCTCCGCGTTGAACAGCTGCGAGACCACATAGACCGCGTAGATGCCCACCTGCAGTCCCAGCAGCCACGACACCGTCTTCCAGGTCGACCAGTACACGATCAACGCGGCGATCATGAACGACAGCGGCCCGAGTACGGCCAGGCCCTTCACCTTGAACGGACGCTCGAGATCGGGGGCACTGCGGCGCAGTGCGGCCACCGTGACCGGGGCAATGGCGTAGCTCAGCACCAGTGCCGCTGAGACCACCCCGATCAGCGTTTCCCACGACGGGAACGGCAGCGTCCAGAACACTGAAAGCCCGAAGCTCAGCCACAGCGCCGGACGCGGAATGCCCGATTTCGCATCCACCTTGGTCAGGGCCGGAAGAAAACCGCTGCCCCGCGCCCAGCCATACACCACGCGCGGCGTGGCGTTCATGTAGATGTTGCCGGTGCCGCTGGGCGAGACCACCGCATCGGCCACCACCAGCGTGGCCAGCCAGCCCATGCCCAGCGCCAGCGCGATGTCGCGGTATGGCAGCGAATACAGCTTGTCCATGCCGGCCCACCCATTGGCGAGCACGTCGCCCGGCACCGCGCCGAGGAAGGATACCTGCAGCAGCACGTAGATCACCGTGGACAGCGCCACCGACAGGATCAGCGCGAACGGAATCGTGCGCTGCGGGTTCTGCACCTCACTGGCCACCGAGACGATGGGCGTCAGGCCGAGGTAGGCGAAGATGATGCCGCCGGCGGAGATCGCCGCTTCCACACCGGCCATGCCCGACGGCGCGAAGCCCTGGCTGCTGAGGTTGTCCGGGTTGAAGTGCGCGAGCAGCAGCACGATCACCAGCAGTGGCACCAGGAACTTGAACACGCTGATGATGTTGTTGGCCCGCGCGAAGGTCTTCACGCTGTAGTAGTTCAGCAGGAAGAACACCACCAGCAGCGCGAACTGCAGCAGCCAGCCCAGCAGCGTGGGATGCGTGCTGTCCGGCTGGGTGAGCGACGGGAACCACGCCGCGGCGTACTGCCGGCAGGCTTCCACTTCGATGGCGATCAGGCTGGAGAACGCGATCAGGGTAATGAAGCCAGTCAGCCAACCCAGCAGCGTTCCGTGCGAGTACTCCGGGTAGCGCACCACGCCGCCGGCGCGCGGCAACGCCGCGCCCAGCTCGCAGTACACCAGGCCCAGCAGGAACACCGCGATGCCGCCGATGATCCACGAGAGGATGCCGGCAGGTCCGGCAATCGACGACACGTGGCTGGCGGCGAACAACCAGCCTGAGCCGAAAATCGAACCGAGACCGATGAAGGTGAGGTCGGTCAGACTGAGACGCTTGTGGAACTTTCCTGCAGGTGCCATGGGGTTCCCCGGTTGGTGCATGGAAGGCAGATCAAGATGCTGCGGTCGACCTCAGTTCGGCTTCGCACCCCAGGGCGACGCGCCGCCTTCGGCGATGAAGCGGTCGATCCGGGCCTCCAGCACCGGCAGCGGCACCGAACCCAGCGACAGCACCGCATCGTGGAAGTTGCGGATATCGAATTTCGCACCCAGCGCCGCTTCCGCCTTGCGGCGCAGCTTCAGGATTTCCAGTTCGCCCAGGTAGTACGACAGTGCCTGGCCCGGCCATGCGATGTAACGGTCCACTTCGGTGGTGATCTCGTGTTCGCTCAGCGCGGCGTTGTCGCGCAGGTAAGCCAGTGCCTGCTCGCGGGTCCAGCCCTGGCTGTGCACGCCGGTGTCGATCACCAGTCGCGCTGCCCGCCACATCTGGTAGGTCAGGTAGCCGAAGCGCTCATAGGGCGTGGTGTACATGCCCATCTCCAGCCCCAGGTATTCGCAGTACAGCGCCCAGCCCTCCCCGTAAGCGGAGATGTAGGTGTAGCGCCGGAAGTCCGGCAGCTGGGTGTCCTCGGCGGCCATCGACATCTGCAGCGAGTGGCCGGGGGAGGATTCATGCAGGGTCAGCGCCGGCAGCACGTACAGCGGTCGCGACGGCAGGTTGTAGGTGTTCAGCCAGTACGTGTCCAGGCCGCCGCGACCGCCGGTGTAGAACGGCGCGAGGTCATCCGGCACCGGCTTGATGGTGAAACGCTGTCGCGGCACCCGCCCGAAATAGCGACCGAGGTTGCCGTCCATGACCTTGGAGATCCACGCCGCGCGGTCCAGCAGCTCCTGGGGCGTCTTCGCGTAGAACTGCGGGTCGGTGCGCAGGAAGGTCAGGAACTCGGCAAAGCTGCCTTTGTAGCCCACCTCGTCCATCACCTCCTGCATCTCGCGGCGCAGGCGCGCCACCTCGTCCAGCCCGATCTGGTGGATCTGCGCAGGGGCCATGTCGCGGGTAACGAATTCACGGATCTGCGCACGGTAATACGCCTTGCCATCGGGCAGTAATTCACCGGCCAGCGTGGTGCGTGCCTTGCGGAGGTATTCCTCGCGCATGAAGTGCAGCAGCTTTTCGTAGGCGGGAATCACACTGGCGTCGATGGCGGCCAGCGCCTGCCGCCGCAGCTCCACCTGTTGTGCGGCGGGGATGCTGGCCGGCATCTTCTTGAACGGGGTGTAGAACAGGTTCGTCTCGCCCTTGGCCTCGGCGACGTCGGCGATGGACTGGTCGCGCCCGGTCAATGTCACCCGCGGCTGGCTGAAGCCGCGGGCAAGACCCGCCCGCATGTTGTGGGTCTGGTCCTCGAAGTAGCGTGGAATGTCGGCCAGCTGCGCCAGGTAACGGCGATAGTCGTCGGCCGTGTGGAAGGTTCCGCGCGCGGTGAAACCGAGGTTGGTCCAGAACGCGGTGTCGCTGTTGAACGGCATCTCCCAGGCGCGGTAGCGCTGCTGGTCCAGCAGCACTTCGATCTGCTGACGGTAAACCTGGTAGTTCACCTGGTCCGCCGCCGACAGCTGCGCCTGCGGCACCGCATCCAGTTCCTTCAGCACCTGCGTCCAGTACGCGGTGCGCGTGTCCTGCGTGGCCGGGTCGACCTTGGGCAGATGGTCGGCGGGCCGGCTGCCGCCGTTCTCGTCGTCGCCCCCGGCGTTCTGCTGTGAGCGCCAGGTCCATTCCCGCGTGTACAGCGCCTTGAACTGTGCGCCGGCATCGGTGTCGGCGGAAGCGGCAGCCGGGCTGAGCAGACCGGTCGCGCTGATGCCCAGCAACAGGGCGAGGGACAGCGGGGAACGCAGGTTCATGGAGTCTCCTTGGAAGTACCGGAAGCCGGCGCGGCCTGGGCCTGGGCGATCCAGGCATCGATGCGGGCGTTGAGCAGGTCCAGCGGCATCGCACCGCCACCCAGCACCGCGTCATGGAACGCGCGGATGTCGAAGCGATCCCCCAGTGCCTGTTCGGCCTTGGCACGCAGGGCGAGGATGTCGAGCTGGCCGATCTTGTAGCCCAGTGCCTGGCCCGGCCACACGATGTAGCGGTCGGTCTCGGCCTGGATGCTGGGTTCGTCGTCGGACGGATGGGCGTGGAAGAAGTCGACCATCTGCTGGCGCGTCCAGCGCTTGTAGTGCACGCCGGTATCGAGCACCAGGCGGTTGGCGCGCAGCAGTTCACCGGCCAGGTGCCCGTAACGGCTGTACGGGTCCTTGAAGAAGCCCACCTCGCCTGCCAGTCGCTCCGCATACAGCGCCCAGCCTTCGATGAAGGCGTTGTAGCCGGCCTGCTGGCGGAACGGCGGCAGCGGCAGCGTCTGCGAGAGCGAGATCTGCAGGTGATGACCGGGCACGCCTTCGTGGTAGGCGGTGGTTTCAATATTGACCAGGGTGCGGTCGGTGGCGTCATTGGCGTTGACCATCACGATCGCGGGTTTGGTGCCCTCTGGATTGCTCTGCCAGTACTCCGCGCCGGGTGCCTCGCGGCGGAACGCCGGCATGCCCTGCACCACCAGCGGTGTCTTGGGCAGGTGGCCAAACAGCTTGGGCAGCTCCGGTTCCATGTCGGCGATGTAGCCGCGGTACAGGCCCAGGATCTGCTCGCTGGAGGTCGCGAAGTGGCGCTTGTCGGTGGCCACCGCCTTGCGGAAGCTGGCCAGGTCGGCGAAGCCCTGCTGCTTCGCGATCCGGGTCATCTCGCCTTCGATCCGGGTCACTTCGGCCAGGCCGATCTGGTGGATCTCTTCCGGCGATTTGTCGGTGGTGGTCTGGGTACGCACGGCGAACTGGTAACGCCTGTCGCCGTCTGGCAGCGACCAGATGCCTTCCTGGGTGCGGCCCTGCGCGGCGTACTCGTCTTTCACGAAGGCGGCCAGCTTCGTGTAAGCCGGTCGCACCTGTTCGTCGATGGCGGCGATCAGCTGATTGCGGATCTGTGCCCGCTGCGCCGGGTCGGCCACTGCGGTATCCAGCTTTTTCAGCGGTGATGCAAAGGCGCTGTCCGCACCTGATGGCTCGGCGATCTTCGCAATCTGCGCCGGCAGCTTCTCGAGCAGATACCGCGGCTGCACCAGGCCATCTTTCGCTCCCTGCCGTGATACCTCCACGATCTGGTCAAGCAACGCCGGAATGGCGTTCAGGCGCGCGATGTAGTCCTGGTAGTCCTTGGCATTCTCGAACGGAAACGCATCGCCCATGCCCGCCAGCGACAGCTGGATTCCGCCGACCGGCTCCAGCGGCATCTCATGTGTTTTCAGATCGATTGACGTCAACCTGTCACGCAGCTGGCGCAGCATCATCTGCAGGCTCAGCTGGCGCTGTTCGTCCAAGGCCTTGGCGTCGACCGCCTCGAAGCGCGTGAGCAGATCCGCCGTGGCCGCGCGATCCGCCGCGACCGCCGCAAGGCTGTAGTCGGTCCAGCGGTCGTTGTAGCGCTTGTCGCCGATGATGCTGGCGAATTCCGGGCTGTGTGCCAGTTGGTACTGCCACTGCTCGTCCAGCAGCGCATCAAATCCCTGCGCGGCTGGGGCCTTCGCTGCCGCGCCTGCCGGCGCATCGGCAGCGCCCGGCGTGGGCGTGGACGGCGAACACGCCGTGAACAGCGCTGCGCCAAGCAGGCCGATGACAAGGGGGCGGAACGGGGCCATGCGCTTACTCCGGTAGGGGCGTGATGTCCTCAGGCGAACGGGCGGTCAATCGCCGGCGACGGCGGCGTGAACCACTGCGCGCCGCTTTCGGTCACATGGAAGTGGTCTTCCAGGCGCACGCCGAACGCGCCTGGGACCACGATCATCGGTTCGTTGCTGCAGCACATGCCCGGCTGCAGCACGGTGTCATTGCCGCGCACCAGGTACGGGGCTTCGTGGATGGCCAGACCGCAGCCGTGGCCGGTGCGGTGCGGCAACCCCGGCAGGCGGTAGTCGGGTCCCAGCCCGGCTGCTTCAAGCACCGCACGCGCCGCCGCGTCGACCGACGCGCAGCTCACGCCCGGACGCACTGCCGCGAAGGCAGCCGCCTGGGCGGCGTGTTCAAGGTCCCAGATCCGGCGCTGCTCTTCGCTGGGTTCGCCGAAGATCCAGGTCCGCGTGATATCGGAGTGGTAGCCCTGCACCGTGCAACCGGTATCGATCAGGACCAGCTGGCCCTTTGCCAGATGCTGCACACCGGGAATGCCATGCGGGAACGCGGTGGCATGACCGAACTGCACGATGCAGAACGTGGACCCGTTGTCGGCTCCCAGGGCGCGATGCGCCTGGTCGATGAAGCGCACCAGTTCATCGGTACCGATGCCCTCGCGTGCGATGCCCGCTGCAAGGCGGTGCACCTGCAGGGTCATGTCGCAGGCCTGCTGCATCAACGCCAGTTCCGCCGGCGACTTGCACATGCGGCAGCCGTCGATGATCGCGCTGGCGTCGCGGATGGCGTCGGCCGGAAGATGGTTCACCAGCCCGGTATGCACGCCGAAGGCGATACCCGGGTCCAGCGCCAGCGTGCGCGCGCCACGCGCTGCCATCAGCTGAACAACCAGCGCGTGCGGATCTTCGTGCTCTTCCCACAGGCGTTTGTCCGCCGGGATCTTCAGCACGGCGTCCAGCGAGCCCTCCTCGAACACCGGGCACACCAGCAGCGGCTCGCCTTCCAGCGTGAGCAGCAGGCCAACCAGCCGTTCGGTCGCGCCCCAGGGCACGCCGGCGAAGTAGCGCAGCGACGTGCCAGCCCCTACCAGCAGCGCATCCACGCCCTGCGCCTGCATCAACGCACGGGCGCGGGCGATACGCGCCTTGTACTCGTCGGCTCCGATGGCTGGAGCACGGTTTTCCCATGGCTTCAGCCGCGCCTGGGCGTCGGCCAGGGTGAGTCCGCCGATCTGACCGCTCACGAACCGGCTCCCACGTCGGCAACGCCGGTCACGCCGTCGATCGTCCGCTGCACATTGCCTGGATTGCGGTCGCGCAGTTCCACCGGCAACAGCGCATCGGGCACCGCGTCATAGCTGTGCAGCGCTGCGAAGCGATGGATCGCCGCCGGCATGCCGACCGAGGTGAAGCCGGGGTGGCCGGTGCTCGGGAACGGACCCCCGTGGTTCTGCGCCGCACTCACCGCCACGCCGGTCGGCATGCGCGAATTGATCAGCCGTCCCACGCGCGCGCGCAGCACCGGGGCGATGCGCTGCCACGCTTCATCGTCGCTGCCGTCAGCAGCGCGGTACAGCGTACCGGTGAGGTTGCCTTCGAAGGCCGCCGCGACCTGCACCATGCCCTCCGCATCCGCCACCCGCACCAGCAGGCTGACCGGGCCGAACGCTTCGGTCTGCAGCGCCTGCGGCTGCGCGACGAAGGCCGCGGCATCAACACTCAGCAAGGTCGGCGAATGGCGGTAACCGCCCTCGCCCGCCGCACCGCCGGCCAGCAGTTCGGCCCCGGCCGCGCGCAGGGTCGCGATGCCCTGGGTGAGGTGATCCAGCCCCCCTTGCGAGAACAGCACCATCGGTGCTGCCGCCGCGAAGTGGGCCGTGGCAGCGGCGACGAAGGCATCGCCTTCGGCACCATGCGGCACCACCACCACGCCAGGGTTGGTACAGAACTGCCCACTGCCCAGCGTGCACGAGGCAAAGAACTCCTGGGCCAGCGCTTCGCCGCGCTCGGCCAGAGCACCCGGCAGCATGAAGACGGGATTGACGCTGGAGAGCTCGGCATAGAACGGGATGCCAGCGGCGTCGGCGGCTGCCTTCAGTGCAAGCCCCCCCCCGCGACTGCCGGTGAAGCCGATCGCACCCAGCCGTGCATCGCCGGCCAGCGTCAGTCCCAGCGGGTTGCCGAACTGGTACAGCAGCTGCACGGCTGCCGCCGGCAGCCCGGCTGCCAGCAGCGCGGTGTGCGCCAGCTGCGCCATGCGCTGGCTGGTTGCCGGATGCAGCGGATGCGCCTTGGCGATGACCGGGTTGCGCGCGGCAATGGCCGAGGCGAAATCACTGCCTGCGATGGCATTGAAGGCGAACGGGAAATTGTTGGGGCCGAACACCAGCACCGGCTTTGACAGCGGTGCCCGGTGCGCACGCAGCCCGGCCACCGTATCGATCACCGGCTGGGTCCAGCTATAGCTGCGCACGGCAGCAGCGGCCTGCCGAAGCTGGCCGCTGGTGCGTGGCAGTTCGTTGCCGCGCAGCCGCGTGGGGGCAGGCAGTGCGGTTTCGGCGTGGGCCAGGGCCACCAGCGTGTCAGCGTCGGCGTCCAGCGCGTCGGCATAGGCGTCCAGGAACGCCGCGATGCGCTCGGCCGGCACCGCCGCCAACTCGGCGGCAACGGCACTGGCTGCCGCGACCGCCGCTTCAATGTCGGCCGCGCCGCTGACGGGGAACGCCGGTCCGATGGCGTCGCCCGTGGTGGGGTCCGCCGCGCGGAAGCTCCCCTCGGATGACAGACTGGCTTGCCAGCGTCCCGCCAGCAGGAGCGGTTCGACGTTGCTCATATCAGGCCTTCTTGGTTGCAATGGCGTGGTCGATGATCTTCAGTGCTTCGGCACGTTCTGCACCTTCCACCACCAGGCGCGGTGCACGCACGGTCTCGCTGCCAAGGCCGACCTTCGCCTGCACCAGCTTGATCAGCTGCACGAACTTGGGCACGGTGTCCAGGCGCAGCAGCGGCAGGAACCAGTTGTAGAGTTCGGCCGAGGCCGCATAGCCGCCATCACGGGCCAGCTCGAACAGCTTCACGGACTCCACCGGGTAGGCGTTTACCAGGCCGGCGATCCAGCCTTCGGCACCCATCGCCAGCCCTTCCACGATGGCATCGTCCATGCCGACCAGCAGCACCAGGCGGTCGCCCAGCAGCTCCTTGATCGCGGCAAAGCGACGGATCTCGCCCGAGGATTCCTTCACCGCCTGCAGGTTCGGGAACTCACCGGCCAGCTGCGCGATCTGCGCCGGCAGGATGTCGGTGCGGTACGCCACCGGGTTGTTGTAGAGAATGCACGGCAGGTCGGTGGCACCCAGCACGGCGCGTGCATGCGCGGCGGCTTCATGCCAGTCCGAGGTGTACACATACACCGGCAGTACCATCAGGCCCTTGGCACCGGCCGCCTTGACCGCCTGCGCCAGCTTGACCGCCTCTTCGGTGGACAGCGCGGCAATGCCCGGCACCACCGGCACGCGTGCGCCCACGGCCTTCACCAGGGTGGTGACGATGGCTACCTTCTCGTCGAAGGTCAGCGTGGCCGCTTCGCCCAGCGAACCCAGCGGCACGATGGCGGTGGAACCGGCATCGACCAGCTTTACCGCATGCTCGGCAAGAAAGGCGTGGTCGACGCTGCCGTCGGCATTGAACGGGGTGGTGATGGCGGGCAGCACGCCCTTCCAGAAAGAAGCATTGCTCATGAATGGATCCCTTGCGAGTCGTCGGTGAAAGAGTCGGCCAGCGCCGCGAGGCGGACCGGGAACAACGGCGGCCGGCGGCCGCCATCGGTGGAGGATTCGGCGTTGCCCAGGCCCAGCTCGGCCATCGCGGTACCGCAGATACGGCCCTGGCAGGCACCCATGCCGCAGCGCGAGGTCAGCTTGGCGTCGCGGCGGTCGATGAAGTCACGCAACGCGCCCAGCGGCACGTCTTCGCAGCGACACACCAGCGTGGTGTCCTGGGCCAGCCCGTGCACGCGCGCATCGAGCGCGAAGGTGCGCTGCAGCTGCACGGCGAAGGCGCGCGCCCGTCGCCGCTGGCCCTGCAGCGCGGCGGCGGCACGCGGTGCGCCGGCCGCCATGTGCCCGGCGATGGCACCTTCAAGCAGTGCACTGTCGCGGCCGCCGACGCCGAGGGCTTCGCCTGCGGCAAAAACGTTCGGCACACTGGTGCGCAGTTGTGCGTCCACGTCTACCTGTGGGTGCGCGCCGGTGTTCACCAGCCGGCAGCCAAGCAGTTGCGCCAGTTCCGTGTTGGGCACCAGGCCATAGCCCACGGCCAGCTGGTCGCAGGCGATGGTGTACCGGCCACGCGGCCCCTCGATTTCGACTTCGCGCAGCTGCGCATCCCCATGCGCCGCCACCACCACGCTGCCCGCGTGGTAGCCGATACCGGTCAGCTGCAGTTGCAGTGCCGCCGCCTGCACGGCCTTGCCCGGCCAACGCGGCAGCTGCAGGGCGAAGCGCGCTACTGCGCTGCGAGATGCCTGCTCATGGATGCCCAGCACCTGCGCGCCATGCCGGCGCAACGTGGCCGCACTGGCCAGCAGCAACGGCCCGCTGCCGGCCACCACCACGCGTTTGCCGGACAGCGGCCAGCCCTGCTTGGCCAGCGCCTGTGCGCCGCCTGCACCGGTCACACCCGGCAGCGTCCAGCCCGGGAACGGCAGCAGCAGCTCACGTGCACCGGTGGCCAGCACCAGATGACGGTAATGCAGTTGCTGTGCACCGGCCGGGCCGTCGGCCAGCAGCCAACCCGGTTGCGCCAGCGTCACCTGGGTCTGCGCCAGCCATTCGACCTCGCGCTTGCCAAGCACCTCCAGCGCACGCCGGGCCATGCCCGGCACGCCATGGGCCACGTCATGTCGCCACACCTGCCCACCCGCGCGCGGCTGCGCGTCCACGATGCCCACCCGAACGCCGTGTGACGCAGCCGCGCGCGCGGCGGCCAATCCCGCCGGGCCTGCACCCACTACCAGAACATCGAAATGGAGCACGGACTCAGCCATCGGTCAGCACCTCCATGCCCTCGCGTGCCGGCACCATGCAGGCGCGCAGCTGGGCCACGCCGTCGATCCGCACCCGGCACTCGAAGCACACGCCCATACCGCACAGCGGTGCGCGCGGCTCCCCACCACGCGAGGTCCGGAATGCCGTGCCGGCCATGGCCACCGCAACGGCTACGGTCGCGCCCTCGGGCACGGATACGCGTTGCGCATTGACCGAAAGGCTCAGGAGCACACTCATGCTGCCCTCCCCGTGATCGCCCGATCCGGCAGGTACGGCGCGGGATCGATGGCCGGCGTGCTCCCCAGCAGGCCGTCCACGATCAACCGCGCCGTACCCAGCGCAGTGGTGACACCCAGGCCTTCATGCCCGGCGGCCACCCACACGTTGCGACGCCCCGGCACCGGTCCCACATAGGGGCGACCGTCCGGCGTGGCCGGGCGCAGCCCGGTCCAGATGCGGATCGCCTGCAGCTCACGCAGTACCGGCAGGAACGCGAAGGCCTGCGCCAGCATCTGCCGCAGCAGCGGCAGCGACACCTCGCGATCGGACACATTGAACTGCCGCGAGGAGCCGATCAGGATCTGCCCGGTCGGGCGCGGCTGCACATTGAAGGCCACGCTGGTGTCCGCGTCGCCGTGTGCGGAGTCCGCGTAATCCAGTGCCAGCAACTGGTGATTCACCAGGCCCGGATAGCGATCGGTGATGACCAGCTGTCCCTTGCGCGGCCGCATCGGCAATTCCGGCAGCAGCTGTGGCAGGTCCACGCCGTTGGCCACCAGCACCGGGCCAGACAGCGCGGTGCCGTCATCCAGGCGTACTCCGTTCGCGGTCAGCGCGACCACACGGCGACCGGCATACAGATCGCCTTTGCGCTGACACGCCTGATCCACGAGGTAACGCGCCATGCGCGGCGGGTACACCACCGCTTCGCGGGCGACGCGCATGCCACCGGCGAGACCTGCAACAAGGTTCGGTTCCAGCTGATACAGCTGCGTGGCATCCACGTATTCAGCGTGTAAGCCTGCCGCTGCCAGCCGTTCGATCTTGGTCGGAACCGCTTCCAGTTCACGCGCGTTGCGCGCCACCCACAGGGTGCCGCAGCGGCTGAACTCGGCGTCTTCCAGATGCGCGTACTTTTCCCACAATCCCAGCGAGTAAGCGGACAGAGCCAGCTCCGCCGGGTCGTCATCCATCGCCACCAGGTGCCCCATCGCCGCCGCCGTCGATCCACCACCGATCGGGCCCGGCTCGACGATGGCCACGCGCAGGCCCTCGGCCGATGCCGCTTCGGCACAGGCCGCGCCGACAATGCCGGCACCGACGATGATGAGGTCGTAGCTGTTCATGCCTGTGCGGGAGGCTCCGCACCGATGCCCCAGGCGAACGGGTCCGCGGGGTCAATCAGCAGCTGCGCACGCGCGGTGATATGCGCGGTGCCGGTAATGCGGGGTGCGATGCCGCGCCCGCTCACCCGGTAGCTGCCCTCGAAGGCGCTGCCCAGAATGCCCTGCTGCACCCATCGCGCCCCTTCGGCCAGCTTGCCGTCGGCGGCCAGGCAGGCCAGCTTGGCGCTGGTGCCGGTGCCGCAGGGCGAGCGATCGTAGGCAAGCCCCGGGCACAACACGAAATTGCGCGCCTGCCCGCTGCCGTCCGGCGCGGGCCCATTCACTTCAATATGGTCGATCTCGCCTCCGTCCGCGCCGGTGATGCCGGCGGCTTCCAGCGCCTGACGGATCGCTTCGGTATAGGCGGTGAGCTCACGCTGGTTGGCCAGTTCCAGCGCGCAGGGCGACTGGTCGGTGATGTAGAACCAGTTGCCGCCCCAGGCGATGTCGCCTCGCACGGTGCCATGGCCCGCGACCTCGACCTCAACGCCCGCCGCATGCCGGTAGCTTTCCACGTTGTCGACCGAGACGTTGCCGTCCGCGTCCAGCTCGATGCCGACGTTACCCACCGGCGTTTCAATCAGGTGTTGGCCAGGACCGATCCGGCCCAGTTCCACCAGCGTGCGGACCAGCCCGATGGTGCCGTGGCCGCACATGCCCAGATAGCCCACGTTGTTGAAGAAGATCACTCCGGCGACCGCCTTCGGGTCACGGGGCGGCAGCAGGAGCGCGCCAACCATGGTGTCCGAGCCCCGGGGTTCGCAGGCGATGGCGCTGCGCCAATGGTCGAACTCACGGCGGAAGCGCTCGCGCGACGCGGCAAGGTCACCCTCGCCCAGGCTGGGGAAGCCGGAAATCACGACACGGGTCGGTTCGCCGGCGGTGTGGGAGTCGATCACGTCGATGGTGTGCATGGCATTGATGCTCCCACCCGGCCCGACCGGACGACTAGCGCGGATTGGTGGTGGCAAATGCGGAAATCTGCACAATGCCCTGTGCTTGCGGCGGGCCGGGTTTGCGCTAGGATCAGGGGTACGTGCCCTCCAGCAGATCGCCAGTGGATTCGATGGACGTCAACCTTTCCGGCAAAGAAATGCAGTCGTTGTTCGACGAACTCCCTGAAGTGGTGTTCTTCATCAAGGACCAGGAGGGACGCTACACGCACTGCAACATGACCCTGGTGCGACGCCTCGGGCGCAAGCAACGCAGCGACGTAATCGGCAGAACGCCACTCGAGCTTTTCCCGCTGCCGTTAGGCGGCAGCTACACCATCCAGGACCGCCGCGTGCTGTGTGGCGAGGTGATCGACAACCAGCTGGAAGTGCATCTCTACCCCAACCGCATGCCCGGGTGGTGCCTCACCTTCAAGCGACCGGTGTGCAACAGTGAAGACGTCTCCGGGGTGATCGGCATCTCCCGCGACCTGGGGCAGCCGGACAACAAGCACTCGGCGTTCGAACGCTTGAACCGGGTGCTGGAGCACATGCAGAACCACTATGACGAGCAGTTGCGGGTGCAGTCATTGGCGAATCTGGCCGAGCTTTCCGTGGCGCAACTGGAGCGGCATTTCCGGCGCGTGTTCCAGGTGACGCCGCAGCAGTTGCTGACCAAGCTGCGGATTGAGGCGGCGATGCGGTTGCTGCATGGGGATGAGAGCATCGCCAGCATTGGTCAGCAGTGTGGGTTTGCGGACCAGAGTGCGTTTGCGCGCCAGTTCAAGGCGACGGTGGGGATGTCCCCCCGGGATTACCGGGGCATCAAAGGGAAGCTGTAAATGGCGGCGCGCCATGCGCGCCCACGAAATCCCTCACCGAGCGTAGAGCCACTCCCTGCAAGGCTGAACTACCCACCCCACCCATGAACCTTTCACCCCCCAACTCCGACTACTCCATCAACACATGACAGGAGAGCGCAGGTGGAAGACCCGGGCCACACCCCCAACGCCCAGGACACCTTACTGGTCGTCCGCTGCCAGCTGGGCGAACGCCCTGCCTTCAACGACCTGATCTCCCGCTGGACTCCCGCCCTCCACCGCTACGCACTGAAACTCGCCCAGGACCACGACCTGGCCGACGATCTGGTCCAGGACGTCTGGCTGAAGGTCCTCCGAGGACTGGGCCGCCTCCGCGAGCCTGATCGTTTCCGCCCCTGGCTGTTCGGCATCGCACACCGCACCTTCGCCGATCGCCTGCGCATCCGCTACGCACTGCCCGTGGATGCACATGCAGACCTCAACGCCCTGCCCGATCCACACCCAAGCGAGGATCCACTCGCACTGCAGCGGGATGTTCACCTAGGCCTGGACTCCCTTCCGGTCATAGAGCGCGAAATCCTGACGCTGTTCTATCTGGAAGACATGCCGCACGCAGACATCGCGACCGCACTCGCCATCCCGGTAGGAACCGTGAAATCGCGCCTCCACCGCGCCCGCACGCTGCTGCGCCACCACCTCACTGAAATGGAGACCACGTCATGACCACTGCGACCGACCATGCTGAACTGGAAGCCCGTCTTCGCTTACTCACCCAGCGAACCCTGTCGTCGCCCGCACGCTATTTTCATGTGGCGGTGCTTGTGCTCGCGCTGATCATGTGTTCGCTGCTGGGCACTTTGCTGGTCACTGAGACTGGCCTGCCTGATCGCACGCAGCTGGCGTTCTCTGGCTTGCTGGCGCTGGGAACCGGTTGGGCTCTATACGCAGGATGGGCGCTGATCCTCAGGGACACGCTACTGGTGCATCAGCAGGTGGTCGCCGGGTGGCTGGCAGTGGGCGGAACAGGCGCGTTCTTTGTTTGTAGTGCGGTTGCCATGTGGGCAACCACGAGCGCCTTGGCGATGGCAGCGCTGGCTTCGGCTGCAACGCTGGTTGGCGGGGCCGCATGGCTGCTGGCCCGATCAACACGTCGCCTGGCCGAATTGAAAGCACTGCGTCGCACATTGGAGCGGGCGTGAATGTGATGATTGACACTCGCACCGCGTAGCCGCGACGATGACGCATGAAATTCCCACCCGATGAAAGGCAGCGCCTGCTTGCATTGAAAGGCGTAGGGCCGACCGTTGTTGCCCGATTGGAACAGCTGGGGTTCTCGTCGATTCAGGATCTGGGTGCGGCAGATGTCACTGCGATTCTGGAGCAGGCTTCGGCTGCAGTGGGCTCCACGTGCTGGAAAAACAGCCCGCGGGCGAGAGCGGCGATTGAGGCAGTGGTGGCGCTGGCCCGAAGTGGACCTCGTTAAGCGCCATCACTGCTTAAAGGGGTCACTCGAATAACCACACCTGACCCCTTTTTGAAAGTTGGTCGGCGGCCTGGGATTGTGAGGCGCATCCATGCGCCTCACCCTTGGCCTGCAGCCAAGGGCCAGCCATTCGGCTGTCCGGATTCGCTCCCGGCGAATCCGTCGAACCCGGGCGGGATCGGCACCCTTCTCTCTCCGCCAGATACGCAAAACGCCCCCTTTCGGGGGCGCTTTGCGTATCTGGCGGAGAGAGTGGGATTCGAACCCACGGAAGGTTTAACCCTTCGCCGGTTTTCAAGACCGGTGCCTTAAACCGCTCGGCCATCTCTCCAATCGGGTGTGCATTCTCGCATTTCCAGGGCAACTTTGCGCGCCCCGGTGGCGGAATTGACCAGCAATCTCACCCAGCATCCACCGCCAAGGCCCCCAGCGCGCTGGCCTTGATCTTCTCCTTGGCCCGCTCACATGCCCCACCGCAGTCCAGGCGCGAGGCCTCCAGCTGCGGCGGCAGGTGCTCGGCCAGGAAGTCGATGAACACCCGCACCGCCGGCAACAGGCCGCGGCGCGAGGCGAACACGGCGTGGCAGATGCCCTGCGGCAGCGACCAGTCCGGCAGCACTACTTCCAGTTCGCCGTTGCGCACGGCTTCGGCGCAGACGGTTTCCGGCAGCATGGTGATGCCGAACCCGTCCTTGACCATGCTCTGCAGCAGCGGGAAGTCGAAGCCGGCTACGCGCGGCTGCAGGTCGACGCGGCGCACCGCGCCTTCCGGGCCGTGCAGCTCCCAGCGCTGACGGGCTTCGTCTTCGCTGATGCTCAGGGTGACGTGGTTGGCCAGCTCATCCGGGTCCTTCGGGCGGCCGGCACGGTCCAGGTATTTGGGGCTGGCGACTAGCAGTTCCTGCACCTGGCCGAAGCTGCGCATCACCAGGCTGCCGTCGTCGTCCAGGCGCGAACGCACGCGCAGGGCCACGTCGTAGCCTTCATTGATGATGTCGACGCGGCGGTTGCTGATGTTCAACTGCAGCCGCACCTTGGGGTACTGGGCGAGGAATTTCGGCAGCAGCTTGGGCAGCTGCATCTGCGCCAGTGACACCGGCACGCTGGCCCGGACCACGCCGCGCGGCTCGGCGCTGAGGCGGTCCACCACCTCGCGCGCGGCCTGGGCTTCGGCCAGCATGGTCTGCGCATGGCGGTGCACGCTGGTGCCGACGTCGGTCACCGCAAAACGGCGCGTGGAGCGCTGCAGCAGGCGAACGCCCAGGTCGGTTTCCAGCTGGCTGATGCGGCGGCTCAGACGGGACTTCGGAATGCCCAGGGCGCGTTCGGCGGCAGCAAAGCCGCCGTGGTCCACCACCATGGCAAAGTAATAGAGGTCGTTCAGGTCGTGCATGACGGCAGTTCCACTCATAGAACAATACGTGGCATTCAACCACCTTTATTCCAGACTTGCAACAACCTATCGTTCTCTCCGTCGGCGGCACGGCCCGCCTCCCTGAAGAATATAGGTATTTGCCATGAAGCTCCTGCACCTCGACGCCAGCGTCCTTGGCGACAACTCGGTTTCCCGTCAGCTGTCGGCGGCTGTAGTCGCACGCTTCAATGAGACGGTCGAATCCCTGGATGTGACCTACCGCGACCTCGACGCCGAGCCGATTCCGCACCTGACCAGCCGTTCGCTGGCCCAGGCCGACGCCGCTGAAGCGACCGAGGCCGAAGTCATCATGCAGCAGTTCCTGGCAGCGGACGTGATCGTTATCGGCGCGCCGATGTACAACTTCAGCATTCCCTCGACGCTGAAGGCCTGGATCGACCGCGTGGCGGTGGCTGGGCGCACCTTCAAGTACACCGAGAACGGCCCGGTGGGCCTGGCCGGTGGCAAGCGGGTGATCGTCGCCAGCGCGCGCGGCGGCATCTATACGGATTCGCCGGCTGACTTCCAGGAACCGTTCCTGCGCCAGGTGTTCGCCTTCATGGGCATCACCGATGTGGAGTTCGTGCGCGCTGAAGGCATCGCGTATTCGCCGAAGCATCGCGAGGATGCGATTGCCGCTGCGCTGGCGACCTTGCCGGAAGCGGAGTTCGCTGAGGCGTAAGTCTCCCCACTACGCCGTTTTCTTCGTCGTTGCGGCGTAGCGCGGAACCTCCCGGTACTCCCCTCCCCCGACCGGGGGTTCCGCCTGATGGCCCCTTTTCGGGGCCATCATCTTTTCTGGAAGTGTGTGCGGAGACACGCGTGGCGTGTCACTACGCCGCCCGAGGGTTTGCGGGGAGAGCAGCGCTATGCCTGATGTGACAGCCTCTGCGACGATGTTCTTCGCACCCCAAATCAGAGCGAGGGAGGTACAACCAGGTTGTCTCCAATCTTCCAACGCCAGACCCAGTCCTGCTCCTGTTCGGGGTACATCAAGGAGAAGATATGCGCCTCGATCGAAATCTCGGTGTAATGATCGTCATGGAAACCGGTGTATGACTCTGCCGGGATCGTGAATGTCTTTGGGCCACCCTCTATGCCTGAAAGCGAGTAGGTGAGCATGTGCAGAATGGTGCCATCCTGCCCTGAGCTTGCCCCGATGACAAGGAATCGAAACTCCATTTCATGATAGGACTGGACGTTCGGAATGCGATCGATGGTGGCATGAATGGCATCAGGGAACCTGGCCGGATCCAATGGCTCACCGAAACCGATCTCATCGTAACGAACAGGCGGTATTTCCAGGAACTTCGTCATGTTGATATCAAGGGCAGGCCCGGGGGTCCGGTCGCCATTCTCCCGGATGACTTCATAGTGAAGCGATACGGGCTTGCCGATGGCAGCCGTCAGCCATGCGTTGGGCAGCTCAAAGACGACGAAGGCCTCGCCGCTGTACACCTTGCTGTCCTGCTCCTTGGCCGTTCCGTCCTTGTGCTCCCAGTACAGCACCACCGTAGCGCCGGCCGGAATATCCGTGTCGAACGCTCTTACCGATGCATGGAAGGGCATTCCGTACTCCACCACTTCTGCAGGAACCACCACCCCCCATGGCGGCACATCGACGATGTCGCCGAGCGGGGGGAACAGCTCAACATGTATCTTGGGCGGCAACAGCGCTCCCCCCGCCCTGCGCCTGCCGGCCCTCATGTGCCGCAAGGAAACGCGCGTGCCCTTGATTCGCTTCGGTTTCATGGCATTACTCCACGATCATGGTCTGGCCTGCCCTGTGGACAGGCCGGAAGTGATGACCGCAGATGTCTTCCCCGACGAGCGCGACACTGCCGGAGGCTCGGTTATCCAGACGTGAAGCGGCGGTTGCGCCACTCAACATCCACGTACCGCGCCCACATACAAAAAACCCGCCTTCCGGCGGGTTCTTCGCTAATCAGCTGATGACGTCCAATCCACCCATATACGGCTTCAACACATCCGGCACGGTGATGCTGCCATCCGCGTTCTGATAGTTCTCCATCACCGCGATCATCGCGCGGCCCACCGCCACGCCCGAACCATTGAGCGTATGCACCAGTTCCGGCTTGCCGGTTTCCGGGTTGCGCCAGCGGGCCTGCATGCGGCGGGCCTGGAAGTCGCCGGTGTTGGAGCACGAGGAGATTTCGCGGTAGGTGTCCTGCGAGGGCAGCCACACTTCCAGGTCGTAGGTCTTCACCGCCGAAAAGCCCATGTCGCCGGTGCACAGCAGCACCTTGCGGTACGGCAGGCACAGCTTTTCCAGCACCACTTCGGCACTGCGGGTCATGCGCTGGTGCTCGGCTTCGCTCTGCTCGGGGGTGCACACCGTCACCAGTTCCACCTTCTCGAACTGGTGCTGGCGGATCATGCCGCGCACGTCGCGGCCGCCGCTGCCGGCTTCGGCGCGGAAGCACAGCGAATGGGCGGTCATGCACAGCGGCAGGCGGTCGGCCTCGACGATCTCATCGCGCACCACATTGGTGAGCGACACTTCCGAGGTCGGAATCAGGTAACGCGGCGAGTCGCCCACGGCGGTCTTGAACAGGTCGTCCTCGAACTTCGGCAGCTGGCCGGTGCCACGCAGCGAGTCCGGGTTCACCAGCACCGGCACATTGGTTTCTTCATAGCCGTGCTCGCCGGTGTGCAGGTCCAGCATGAACTGGGCCAGCGCGCGGTGCAGGCGGGCGATGGGGCCGCGCAGCACGGTGAAGCGCGAGCCGGACAGCTTGGCACCGGTTTCAGCGTCCAGGCGCTGGTGGCGGGCACCGAGCTCCACGTGGTCCAGCACCGGGAAGTCGAAGCTGCGCGGCGTGCCCCAGCGCTTTTCTTCCACGTTCTCGGTTTCGTCCTTGCCGAACGGCACATCCTCGGCCGGCAGGTTCGGAATGCCCTGGGCGATGGCGTCGATCTTCTCGCGCAGTTCGTCCAGCGCGATCTCCGAGGCCTTCAGTTCGTCGGCGAAGCCGGCCACTTCGGCCATGATCGCCGAGACGTCCTCGCCCTTGGCCTTGGCCTGGCCAATGGCCTTGGAGCGGCTGTTGCGCAGGCTCTGCAGTTCCTGGGTGCGCACCTGGATGCGCTTGCGGTCGGCCTCCAGAGACGCCAGCCCGGACACGTCCAGCTCGAAGCCACGCGAAGCGCGCAGGCGGTCGGCAAGGTCGGCGGGGTTCTGGCGCAGCAGGGCTGGATCGAGCATGGCAGTCGGTTGGTTACAGGGGTGGGGAGGGATTATCGCCTGTTATGCACTTTTCTGCCGCCCGGTTCATATCCGACGTGGCAGAATCGGGGTGTTCACCACGGTAAGGCCCATGTCTGCGTCCCGTTCCTCCTCTGGCAAGACCCTGACCCTGCACCTGCCCGCCCACAGCCTGAAGATCGCCGGCATCGCCTTTGGCGTGGGCCTGCTGCTGTTCGTGGCGGTCTGGGCCGGCAACCGCAAGAAGGACTTCTACACCGCCGGCCCCACCCCGACCCCGCAGCAGGTGGCCGAGGTGGAACCCCTGCCCGAGCCTCTGGCGGCCGCCGCCGGCTCCAGCGACATGCCGGATGCCAAGGCTCCGCCGGTGGAGGAAGAAAAGCCGCAGCTGGTCGAGACCACGCCCCCGCCGCCGGCCGCGGCCCCTGCCCCGCTGCCCGAGGCCGCCGCCCCGCAGCCGATGGCCGCAGGCGACCGTCCGCAGCCGATCGCCGACCAGTCGCCGCCGCCCACCTACCCGCCCGCCGCGCTTCGCCGGGGCGATACCGGCAGCGTGGTGGTGCGCGTGGATGTTGATGCCACCGGCATGCCGTTCAACGCGACCATCGTGCAGCGCAGTGGTTCGCGCGACCTCGACCGCGCCGCCGTTGATGCCGTACGCCGCTGGCGCTTCATGCCGGCGCAGAGCAATGGCCAGGCGGTGCCGGGCAGCATTGAAGTGCCGTTTGATTTCAAAGCGGAATGATTCATCACCGCGTCATGCTCATGTGCAGGCGCGGCTCATCTAGCTGAACATCACAGGCAATGCAGTCACCGCGTTGACGTCGCGGTGACACTCACGCAACCGGAAGCGGGCAAGACTGCGGGCGTCAACTCGACACGAGGAGTTCGCCATGAGTGTTACCCATGCCCACGACATGCACCGCTCGCCGCAGCAGCAGCGCGACGTCACCGATGATTCCGCGCGCCGCCGTACCTCTCCCTGGCTGTGGATGGCGCTGATTGTGGCGATGTTCGCCGCTGCCCTGGTGTGGCTGCGCTACGCCAACCCCACGGACACGATGACCGCACCGGTGGGCCAGCGCATGCTGCCGGCTACAGAGACGCCAGTCGCCACCACTCCCGCCCCTGCCGCACAGCGCCAGGCCGCGCCGGCCAGCAGCGAACGTCGTGCTGTGACTGCCGTGCGCAACCGCGATGCGCGTCCGCTGGCCAGCAATGCCAAGCCGGATTACCCGGCCAGTGCGCTGCGTAACGGTTCGGAAGGCAGCGTGGTGGCCAGCCTCAACGTGGATACCCGCGGCCAGGTGACCGATGCCAGCATCGTGCAGCGCACCGGTTCGCGTGACCGCGATCTTGATCGTGCGGTGCTGAGCACCGTGCGTGACTGGAAGTTCGAGCCGGCCATGCAGAACGGTCGTGCCGTGGCCAGCGTGGTGCGCGTACCGGTGGATTTCCGTACGCAGCGCTAAGCTGAGAAGAAACGTGTAATGAGAAACGGGGCCAATGGCCCCGTTTTTTTACGCCAATGACAGCCCGAACCCCGCCCCGGTCGCCAATCCATCAAAATCCGGGAACGAAGTCGCCACATTGGCAATGTCATTCACCCGCACTTCGCCGCTGCTGAGCTGGCCGGCAATCGCAAACGCCATCGCGATGCGGTGATCGCCGTGGCTTTCGATGGTGCCGCTGCCCAGCACACCACCGCCATGAATGGTGGCCCCGTCCTCGGTTTCATCCACCTGCACGCCCAGCGCGCGCAGTCCGGTGGCCATCGCCGCCAGCCGGTCCGATTCCTTCACCCGCAGCTCGGCCGCACCGGTCACCACGGTATTGCCCTGCGCGGCTGCGGCGGCCACGAACAGCGCCGGGAACTCGTCGATCATGTCCGGCACCAACGCCTCGGGAATCTGCGCACCGTGCAGCGGCGCGTAACGCACCACCAGGTCGGCTACGGCTTCCCCGCCCTGCTCGGCGTGGTTTTCCTCGGTGATGTCCGCCCCCATCAGGCGCAGCGCGGCCAGCAGGCCGGTGCGACGCGGGTTCAGGCCGACCTGGCGCAGGCGCAGCTCCGAACCCGGAATGATGCTGGCCGCCACCAGGAAGAACGCCGCCGAAGAGAAGTCCGCCGGCACCGCGATATCGGTGGCACGCAGGCGCTGGCCGCCGCGCAGGCGGGCCTTGCCGGGTGAGAATTCAATGTCCACCCCGAACGCACGCAGCATGCGCTCGGTGTAGTCACGGGTGGGATGCGGTTCGGTCACGGCGGTCTCGCCCTGCGCATACAGGCCGGCCAGCAGCACCGCCGACTTGACCTGCGCGCTGGCAACCGGCGACACGAAATCGATGCCGTGCAGCGCCTGCCCGCCGTGCACGCGCAGCGGCGGCGTGCCATCCGCTTCGGTATCGATCTTCGCGCCCATCTGCGCCAGCGGGCCGGTGACACGGCGCATCGGGCGGCGCGACAGTGACTCATCGCCCACCATCACCGAATCGAACGGCTGCGCGGCCAGCAGGCCCGCCAGCAGGCGCATGCCGGTGCCGGCGTTGCCGCAGTCCAGCGGCTCGGACGGCGCTTTCAGGCCATCCACGCCCACGCCATGCACCACGCGCTGCGACGGTGACGGCGTTTCAATGCGCACGCCCAGCTGGCTGAAAATCGCCGCGGTGGCGCGGGTGTCTTCACCTTCCAGGAAGCCGTCGACATGCGACACGCCGTCGGCCAGCGCGGCAAACATCACCGCGCGATGGGACACGGATTTGTCGCCGGGAATGGTCAGGCTGCCCTGCAGGGGCTGGCCCTTGCGGGCGATCCAGGAAGCGGAAGCGGTCATCGAAGAATCCTGTAAGGCCGCCCCGATGGGCGGCAGTCATGCGAAGTACGTGAGAGGTGAACGATCAGGGCACAGCCACCGGGTACGAACCCAGCACCTTGATCTGCGCCGAATGCGCCTTGAGCTCGGCCAGCGCGGCCTGCATCGCTTCATCTTCGACATGGCCCGCCAGGTCGATGAAGAAGCCGTATTCCCACTTGGCGTTGTGCGACGGACGCGACTCGATGCGGTTCATGCTGATGCCGTGGCGGGCAAACGGGCTGAGCACGTCGAACAGCGCGCCGGGTTTGTCGTGGATGAACACCAGCACCGAGGTGCGGTCATGGCCGGAACCGGGGAAGATGTTGCGGCCGATCACCAGGAAGCGCGTGGTGTTGTCGGCGTCGTTCTGGATCGGCTTGGTGACGACCTTCTTCAGACCGTACACGTGACCGGCGCTTTCCCCGCCAATGGCGGCGGCGTCATCGGCATTGCGGGCGCGGCGCGCGCCTTCCGCATTGCTGGACACTGGAATCTTCTCGGCCTTGGGCAGGTTGGCGCGCAGCCACGACGAGGTCTGCATGAACGACTGCGGGTGACCGTACACGCGCTCCACATCGTCCAGCCGGCCACTGCGCGACATCAGGTACTGCTGCACGCGCAGTTCCACTTCACCGCAGATCTTCAGGTTGGAGGTGAGGAACATGTCCAGGGTGATCTGGATGGTGCCCTGCCCCGAGTTCTCCACCGGTACCACGCCGAAATCGGCGTTGCCGGCTTCCACTTCCTGGAACACTTCTTCAATGCTGGCCAGCGGCAGGCCCAGTGCCGAGCGACCGAAGTGCTTGAGCACGGCCTGCTGGCTGAAGGTGCCTTCCGGGCCGAGGTAGCCGATCTTCAGCGGCTCCTGCTGGGCCAGGCAGGCCGACATGATTTCGCGGAACACGTGCACCAGCAGTTCGTCGCTGAGCGGCCCTTCGTTGCGGTCCACCACCATGCGCAGCACCTGCGCTTCACGCTCGGGGCGGTAGTAATCCACGGCGGCAGCCAGCTTGCCCTTGGCCTTGCCGACCTGATGGGCGAACTGCGCGCGCTCGGCGATCAGAGACTGGATGCTGCGGTCGATCTGATCGATCTTGGCGCGCACATCGGACAGCACCGGCGTGGCAACAGCGGGAGAGGTCTCAGCCTTGGCCTTCTTGGCCGGTTTGGCGGCACTGGCCTTGGGCTTGGCGGGTTTGTTGGCCATGTCGGCTCCAGGTACGGTGGGGCCACGCGGGCCCCGGTCAAAACAGAAGTGTCAGCCGTTGCGCTGCTGGAAGTCGCGCATGAAGGCCACCAGGGCCTGCGCGCCTTCCACCGGCATGGCGTTGTACAGCGAAGCACGGATGCCGCCCACGGCCTTGTGGCCCTTCAGCGCCAGCAGGCCGGCCGCCTTGGATTCGCTCACGAAACGCGCGGTCAGCGTGTCATCCGGCAGGAAGAACGGAATGTTCATGCGCGAACGCACCGACGGCACCACCTCGTTGCGGTAGAAGCCCCCGGAGGCATCGATGGCGTCATACACCAGCGCGGCCTTGGTCGCGTTGCGACGGGCGAATTCCGCCACCCCGCCCTGCGCCAGCATCCACTGGAACATCAGCCCGGCCAGATACCAGTTCCAGGTTGGCGGGGTGTTGAGCATGGAGTCGCGCGCCACGTGCGAGCGGTAGTCGAAGATGTCCGCGCGCGGCTGGCCAGCGCGTTCCAGCAGGTCGCGGCGCACGATCACCACCGACACGCCGACCGGGCCCAGGTTTTTCTGCGCACCGGCATAGATCAGGCCATAGCGCGAGACGTCGATGGGTTCGCTGGCGATGGACGAGCTGAAATCGGCAAACAACGGCACGTTGCCCACCTCCGGCGTATCCCGGAACTCCACGCCATGAATGGTTTCGTTGGCGGTGATGTGCACGAAGGCGGCATCCGGCGACAGCTGCCAGCTGCTGCGTGCGGGAATGTCGTGGAAGCCGCCGGCTTCGCTGCTGGCAGCCACGTGCGCGTTGACGTAGTGGCCGACCTGCTTGATCGCGGTTTTGCCCCAGTGACCGGTCACGACGTAGTCGCAGGTCTGGCCGGGCGCGGCGAAATTCAGCGCCAGCAGCGCCTGCTGGGTGGTGGCCCCGCCGGCCAGGAACAGCACGGCATAGTCATCGGGGATGCCGATCAGCGTGCGCAGGTCGGCTTCGGCCTGGGCCGCGACCGCCATGAACTCCGGGCCACGGTGGCTCATCTCGACGATGGAGGCCCCGGCACCGTTCCATTCCAACATTTCCGCCTGCGCCTGGCGCAGGACCGATTCCGGCAGGGTTGCTGGGCCGGCACTGAAATTGAACGCGCGCGTCATGTCACACCTATGGGGCAAGACCCCTAGTATGCCGCAGCGCACCAGCGTTTAGGCCTTGCCGCACAAGGCGAAATTGGTTGCGTTTGAATCTATCGCGCGCCAAACAACAACAACAGGCTGATCACGCCACCGAGCAGCAGCGCGCTGCCCAGCAGCCATGGCCAGCGACTTACCCGGCGCGGCACCGTCGGTGCCTCCACCGCAGCAACCGGCTCCAGATCGTCCTCTTCCTCGCTCGCCACCCGCTTGCTGCTGTCGTGGGGCACTTCCAGCACGAAACGGTGCTGGGCATCGAACACCAGCTGGTCGCCGGGCTGCAACCAGCAATGGCGGACGCTGACGCCGTTGACCCGGGTGGATTCGCCGGATCCCAGGTCGCGCAGCAGCAGGCGATCACCGTGACGCTCCAGCCGCGCATGCTGCTCGGCAAAGGCCGGGTCGTCGATCAGGATGTCCGAATCCGCACCACGCCCGATCACCCGCGGACGGTCCAGGGTGAAGCTGCGGCCATGGTGCTGCCCGCCCACGCCACGCAGCAGGCGCGGGTCCTCGCCCTGCTCGTCACTGCGCGCCGGCGCATGCTGCAGCGCCTCGCACGGCCCCTGGATCAGCATTTCCACGCCATCGGCATAGACCGCGTCGCCCGGGCGCAGCAGCGCCATGCGCCGCACCGGCCGCCCGTTGACGTGGATGCCGCGCATGCCATTGGCCACCTGCAGCCACAGGCCACGGTCATCCAGGCAGAACTGGGCCAGCAGCAGGGTGCCGACCGCCTCCCCGCCGAGCCGGACACTGCCGGAAGCATGGCGCACGATGCGTTGCACCCCGGGCCGCAGCGGCTGGTCGGGGTGTTGGCGTTGGGTAAAGTGAACTAGCAGGTTCTGCACGCGGCGCAGCCTATCAGGTTGCCTGTCCGGGAAGAAGAAGTGTGACGCGCCTCTTGGCGGGATGGCTGACCCTGCGCACAATGCAGACCCTTCCCCGCCACCTGCCAGGAGCACACATGTCCAGGATCGATATCTCCCACGCCCACAGCCTCAGCAACGACGCCGCACGCCAGGCCATCGACGCCATGGCCGCCAAGCTGACCGAGAAGTTCCAGGTGCGCAGCAGCTGGGCCGGCGACGTGCTCAGCTTCAACGGCTCTGGTGTGGACGGCGCGATCAAGCTGGTGCCGGGCGCGGTCAACGTGGTGGCCGAGCTGGGATTCCCCGTCTCGATGATGAAGGCCATGGTGGAAAGCCAGATCAGGGACGTGCTGAAGGAAAAGCTGGGCTGAACCAGCGCCGCGCCGTCACGCCGTTCAACGGCGGGGCTGGCTAGGATCAAGGGGTGGCCACTCACAGGAATCGCCCCATGACCTCACACGACGACTTCGATGACCGCAGCAGCGACGAAAAGCCTTCGCTGCAGGACCAGGCCGAGCGCTTCTCGCGCAAGCTGACCGATTCGGCCCAGCAGGTCTGGCTGGCCGGGCTGGGCGCGTTCGGTCGCGCACAGGCCGAGGGCAGCCGCTTCTTCGACAACCTGGTCAAGGAAGGCGAAGCCATTGATGCCCGCAACCGCGAGCGCAGCGGCGACGCGCCACGCTGGCGCGACAATGTGGAAGAGCAGCTTGGCGAGGCCCGCGAGAAAGCGGCCGGCACCTGGGACAAGGTCGAGAAAGCCTTTGACGACCGGGTCCAGGGCGTGCTCAAGCGCCTGCACATTCCGACCGGCGAAGACGTGGCGGCCCTGAACGCCCGGATCGATGCGCTCAATGCCCGCCTCAATCGCGCCGAAGCCCGCGCTGCTTCGCCCAGCGACGATCCGGCCCCGGGTTCGCACCAGTCCCCCGGCGGTGCCTGAGCGGCAACCGTACGCCTACGGATTGAATTGTTGCAAAGCAGCAGAAGTTTGTTGACAATCGAACTCGACCCGCCAATCCCTGTGTTTGCCGATTGTTCCCTCCCCTCTCGGCTCCGGATTGGCGGGTTTTTTGTTGCCTGCCGAAAAGCGCGGCACAAAGTGAGACATTCGTCACCCAGGGTGCCGAAGCCGGTCAAAAAAAACTGAAAACGACACCACGCAGACGGCGTCGGGCGCATATACACTGTCCCGACGCACTCCGTGTTCATTCTCTAGCACCTCATGTTCTCCTGGATTCTGGCTCTGCTGTTGGCCCTTGTCGTCTGGTCTCTGGCGACCGCCTATTTCTGGCTGGTCAAACGCCGCCGCAAGGAGCTCAAGCTCGGGCTGACTGCCCTGGCCGGCATGCATTGGCGCGACTTTTCCGAGATCGTCAAACGCGCCATGCGCGAACAGCGCGGCCTGGCCGACGTGCCCGACGAAGACGAAGACCACCGCGAACCGCGCAGCGACTTCCTGATGGAAGACCCGCAGCACAAGCGCTGGCTGGTGGCCTGCAAGCATGGCCTGGCCTACCGCATCGGTCCGGCGGCGGTGAATGAACTGGGTACGGCCGCGCGTCTGGCCGGGGCCAAGGGCGGCATCCTGATCACCGAAGGCCAGGTCCAGCGCGACGGACGTGCCGCGGCTGAAAAGCAGGGGGTCGAGGTGCTGGACGGCCAGTTGCTGTGGCCGATGCTGATTCCCTACCTGCCCGGCGACATGGAGTCGGCGGTGAAGAAGGCGGCACGCCGCGAGGCCGTGCGGCGCATTTCCATTGCCGCGCTGGGGTCGCTGACGCTCGGGCTGCTGGTCGGCATGAGCTACCTGACCACGCGCTTGGACAATACGCCGGCCGTGCCGGCTCCGGCTCCGGCTCCAGCCCAGACGAGCGCGCCTGCCCCCGCCGCGCCGGTCGCAGACGTGACTCCCCCGTCCGCTCCCCCGGCCAATGCAGCGCCCGCTTCGGCTCCGCCTGCAGCCGCCGCTGCCACCCCGGCAGCAGCGACCCAGCACGCTGGCCACTCGCCGGGCAGCATCCTTGGCACCGACGGCGACCCGGACGCGGCCACCCTCGCCCAGTACCGGCGCGAGCTGGCGCAGAACGTGGGCAAGCAGTCCGGCGTGCTCAGCGCGTTCTGGCAGACCAGCCAGACCCTTGCCGTGAACCGCAGTGAAGAGATTGATGCGGTGTGGCCGCTGATCTGTACCGAAGTGAAGCGCTATCCGGCGTTGCGCACGGTGCGCGTGCAGCTTAATCCACGCCCCGGTACGGAAGAGCCGGTGCGCTGGAGGCAGTGCGCCACGTCGTGATGGTCGTTGCCGGGGTTACCGCGCCCCGGGCGCGAACCGGGCGACCAGATCCCAGGCATCGCCCAGGAACATCTGCTTCACCCGGGTGATCGGCAGTTCGCCCCGCCACGTATGACGGTCGATCACCAGGCACGCCGTGCCGGTCTTCACCTTCAGCAACCCCGCTGCTGGGGCATCCGCGCCCCACGCGCTGATGCGGTGCTGCGCCCGCGTCCACGACACGTTCTGCAACAGCCAGCTGCCCGGTGCCATCACCGCGAAATCCACCTGCAGCGCTTCCGGCACGCCGTCTGGATTGATCAACCGGTGCTCCAGCGCGAACGGCTGGCCGTCGGCCAGATGCAGGCAGCGGATGGCCAGCAGCATGCGTCCGCCCGATAACGCCATCTCGTCTTCGTTGGCCGGGTCGGCGCGGCGATGCGCCCGGTCCAGCAACTGGTACCCATACGTATGCCCGCGCGCACCCACGGCCATGGCGATGTCGGGAATCTCCAGCGCCACCTGTTCCAGATGCGGCGGCTGCCGCGCCACGAACGACCCGGCGCGCCGACGACGCTCGATCATCCCGCTTTCAGCCAAGGCGGTGAGCACCTTGTTCACGGTCATGCGCGAGCAGCCGTACTGCTCCATCAGCTCATGTTCGTAGGGAATGCGAAAACCCGGCTGCCACTGCCCACTGAGGATGCGGCCTTCCAGATCCTCACGGATACGCTGGTTGAGAGTGAGTGCTTTCTTGCCCGTCACGCGGAAATCCTGATCAATCGAGTCACGGGGCGGGTGTTCATTGCGCGGCCTTCAGTACGCCCTGCAGTGCGGCCGCAAAGCGCCCAGCCACTGCGTCACGGTGGAGATGACGCCCCTGCCGGACCCATTGCCGGCCGCCACGCCACACCGAGCGCACCGCCCCATTACGTGCGGCGAACACCCAGCTGTCAAGCCAGGCGTCGCCGTCGCGCGCGATCAGCGCCGGGTGCTGCGGGTCCAGTTCAACCACATCGGCCGGCGCACCCGGCTGCAGGCCGTGGCCGACGCCAAGCGCCTGCGCCGCCCCCCGCAGCGCCTGCTGGAACAACCAGCGGCCGCTGGAAACGCCCTCCTGCGGGGCCAGAACATTGCGACCGCGCAGCTGCAGGCGCTGGCCGTACTCGAGCAGGCGCAGTTCTTCCGCCGCATCGATCAGCACATTGGAATCGGAGCCGACCCCGAAGCGCCCGCCGCGCTGCGCGAACGCCGGCATCGGGAACAGACCGTCGCCCAGGTTGGCCTCGGTGATCGGGCACAGGCCCACCACCGCCTGACTGGCCAGCATGCGCTGCACTTCGTCGGCATCCACATGGGTGGCGTGGACCAGGCACCAGCGCGCGTCGACCGGCGCATGTTCGTACAGCCAGTGCACCGGGCGCAGGCCGCTCCAGGCCACGCAGGCGTCCACTTCGCGGGTCTGTTCGGCAATGTGGATGTGCACCGGGCCGGTGTTGAGCGGCAGCAGTGCGGCCAGCTCCTCACCCGTCACCGCACGCAGGCTGTGCGGGGCAATGCCCAGCACCGCATCGTCCTGCCCGCGCAGTGCCTGCCGGCAGCCGGCCAGCAGGTCGGCGAAGCCGTCCACGTCATGAATCAGCCGGCGCTGCGCCGGGTTCGGCGGTGCCCCACCAAAATCGGCATGCGCATAGAACACCGGCAGCAGGGTCAGGCCGATGCCACTGCCCTGCGCCGCGGCGGCGATGCGCGCGGCCATCTCGGCGCGGTCTGCATACGGCGTGCCATCGGCCGCGTGATGCAGGTAGTGGAACTCGCCGACCCGGGTGAAGCCCGATTCCAGCATTTCCACATAGGCCTGCTCGGCAATGGCCTGCACCGCGTCCGGCTGCAGGTGCGCCAGGAACCGGTACATGAGTTCACGCCAGCTCCAGAAACTGTCGCCGCTGCGCCCGCCAATTTCGGTCAGGCCGGCCATGCCGCGCTGGAAGGCATGACTGTGCAGGTTGCCCAGCCCGGGCAGCGCAATGGTCAACGGAATATCGCCGTCCTGCGCCGGCACCCCGGGCGTGACCTCCTGCCAGGTGTTGCCGCGGCCGACAATGCGCACATCGCGGGCCCAGCCCTGCGGCAGCAGCGCATGTTCGGCATGGAATGCGACGGTGGAAGCGGTGGTTTCAGGCATCACTGGACATCCCGGAAGCGTCGCCTATATTGTATAGACATATGAGCTGATGTGGTGGCTGCCGTGCACTGTGACACCGTCTGGACCCACGCCAACCTGATGACGCTGGAAGGCCCCGGCCTGGGCATCATCGAAAACGGGGTGATTGCCGCCCATCAGGGTCGCATCGTGCACGTTGGCGCGGCCGGCAGCGACGCCCACCTGCAGCCTGCCCGCCGCATCGACGCCGGCGGTCGCTGGATCAGCCCGGGGCTGATCGACTGCCACACCCACCTGGTCTACGCCGGCAACCGCGCCGGCGAGTTCGAGCAGCGCCTGCAGGGCGTGAGCTATGCCGACATCGCCCGCGCCGGCGGCGGCATTGTCTCCACCGTGCGTGCCACCCGCGCCGCCAGCGATGCCGAACTGCTGGCACAAAGCCTGCCACGGCTGGACGCGATGTTGGCCGAAGGCCTCACCACGGTGGAGATCAAGTCCGGGTATGGACTGACCCTGGAAGACGAAACCAAGCAACTGCGCGTGGCGCGGCAGCTGGCTGAAACACGGGCCGTCGACGTCGTTCCCACCTTCCTCGGTGCCCACGCGGTGCCGCCCGGTCGTGACGCGCAGGAGTACATCGACGAAGTCTGCACGGTGATGATCCCTGCTGTTGCCGCACAACAACTGGCCGAGGCGGTGGACGTGTTCTGCGAGAACATCGCCTTCAGCCCGGCCCAGGCCGAGCAGGTGTTCGTGGCCGCGCGCCAGCACGGGCTGGCAGTGAAGATCCACGCCGAACAGCTCAGCAACCAGCACGGCGCGGCGCTGGCCGCCCGCTACGGGGCGCTGTCGGCGGACCATATCGAACACCTGGACGACGACGGCATTGCCGCCATGCGCACGGCCGGCACCGTGGCGGTGCTGCTGCCCGGCGCGTTCTACTTCACCCGCGACACCACCCTGCCCCCGCTGGACGCGCTGCGCGCCGCCGGTGTGCCGCTGGCGCTGGCCACCGACAGCAACCCCGGCACCTCGCCGCTGACCAGCCCGCTGCTGGCGATGAACATGGCCGCCACCCTGTTCCGCATGACCGTCGATGAGTGCATCGCCGGCTTCACCCGCGAAGCCGCGCGCGCGCTGGGCCGCGCCGACCGCATCGGCCGGCTGGCGGTCGGCATGGACTGCAATCTGGCGGTGTGGGACATCCAGGCTCCGGCCGACCTGGTGTACCGCATCGGCTTCAATCCCCTGCACGCGCGCGTGATGCGCGGTGAACCTGTCTGAGCAACGCTGTGATGTCTGGAGATTCCATGAGCAACACCCTGACCCTCACCCCGGGCCACGTCACCCTGCAACAGTGGCGTGCCATCTACGCCGGTGCCCAGGTGCGCTTGGACCCGGCCAGTGCCGAGGCAGTCGCGCGCAGCGCGCAGACCGTGGCCGATATCGTCGCCAAGGGCGAGCCGGTGTATGGCATCAACACCGGCTTCGGCAAGCTGGCCAGCGTGCGCATCGAACGCGATGACCTGGCCACCCTGCAGCGCAATATCGTGCTCTCGCACGCCGCCGGCGTCGGCGAGCCGATGCCGGCCCCGGTGGTGCGGCTGATGATGGCGCTGAAGCTCACCAGCCTCGCCCAGGGCGCGTCCGGCATCCGCCCGGAAACCCTGGCGCTGCTGGAAGCGTTCCTGCAGCACGACATCGTGCCGGTGATTCCGTGCCAGGGTTCGGTCGGTGCGTCGGGCGACCTGGCTCCGCTTTCGCATCTGGCCAGCGTGATGATCGGCGTGGGCGAGGCGTTTGTCGGTGGCCAACGACTGCCGGCCGCCGAGGCGCTGGCCCGCTTGAACCTGCAGCCGCTGGTGCTGGGCGCGAAGGAAGGCCTGGCCCTGCTCAATGGCACCCAGTACTCCACCGCGTATGCGCTGGCTGGCCTGTTCGAGATCAGCACCGTGTTCCATGCGGCGCTGGTCGCCGGCGCGCTTTCGGTCGAAGCCGCCAAGGGTTCGGACACGCCGTTCGATCCGCGCATCCACCAGATCCGCGGCCAGCGCGGGCAGATCGCCACCGCCGCCACCCTGCGTGCGCTGATGCAGGGTTCGGCCATCCGCGAATCGCACCGCGACAACGACGTGCGCGTGCAGGATCCGTACTGCCTGCGCTGCCAGCCGCAGGTGATGGGCGCGGCCTTCGATGTGATGCGCCAGGCCGCGACCACGCTGGCCATTGAAGCCAATGGCGTCTCCGACAACCCGCTGGTGTTCACCGACACCAACGAAGCGCTGTCGGGCGGCAACTTCCACGCCGAGCCGGTGGCGTTCGCGGCCGACATGCTGGCGATGGCGGTGTGCGAGATCGGTTCGATCAGCGAGCGCCGCACCGCGATGCTGGTGGACCCGGCACTGTCCGGCCTGCCCGCCTTCCTTACCCCGAAGCCCGGCCTCAATTCCGGCTTCATGATTCCGCAGGTTACCGCCGCCGCGCTGGTCTCGGAAAACAAGCAGCGCGCCTATCCGGCCAGCGTGGATTCCATTCCCACCTCGGCCAACCAGGAAGACCATGTCTCGATGGCCGCGCATGGCGCACGCCGTCTGCTGGCCATGGCCGAAAACGCGGCGAACGTGGTCGGCATCGAACTGCTGGCCGCCGCGCAGGGCTGCGACTTCCACGCCCCGCTGCGCTCCAGCGACGCCCTGGAAGCGGTGCGTCAGCGCCTGCGCGCGCAGGTGCCCACCCTGCAGGACGACCGCTACTTCCACCCCGACATGCTGGCCGCCACCGAACTGGTGCGCAGCGGCGCGCTGGCCGAGGGTCTGGGCGCGCTGTTGCCCGCCGTGGAGCCGCTGGCATGAGCGGGCATCCGGACTGGTTGCACGTTCACCGCGGCGACGCACCGCTGATCGTCAGCTTCCCGCATACCGGCACCGACCTGCCGGAGGCGCTGGCCGATCGGTTCTGGTCGCCGTGGCTGGCCCGTCGCGACGCCGACTGGTGGGTGCATGAGCTGTACGACTTTGCCCGCGCGATGGGAGCCACCACGGTGCGCTCGGCGATCTCGCGTTCGGTCATCGACCTCAACCGCGACCCCAGCGGGGCGTCGCTGTACCCGGGCCAGAACACCACCGGCCTGTGCCCGCTGACCACCTTCGACAACCAGTCGCTGTACCGCGACGGGCAGGAACCGGACGCCGGCGAAATCGCGCAGCGCCGTGCGCAGTATTTCGATCCGTACCACACCGCGCTGGCCGGTGAGATCTCGCGCCTGCGCGCGCTGCATGGCACCGTGGTGGTGTACGACGCGCACTCGATCCGTTCGCACATTCCGCACCTGTTCGACGGTGAGCTGCCGCAGTTCAACCTCGGCACCGCCGGTCCTTCCGGTGCGGTCGACACCAGCTGCGACAACGCGCTGGCCGACGTGGTGGAAAACATCTGTGCGTTCAGCGGCATGCCGCATGTGCGCAACGGCCGCTTCAAGGGTGGCTGGATCACCCGCCACTACAGCGACATTCCGGCCGGCGTGCACAGCCTGCAGATGGAACTGGCCTGCCGCGGCTACATGCACGAACCCACCGATGTGGACGTGCACAGCTGGCCCACCCCGCTCGACCCCGACCACGCCGCACCGCTGCGCCAAACGCTGCAGCAGGTGCTCAACGCCTGCCTTGAATTCGCGAACGCCCGGAGTGCTGCATGAGCCGTCACGATTCCACCCGCACCATCATCGCCCCCACCGGCACCACCCTCAGCGCCAAGAGCTGGCTGACCGAAGCGCCGCTGCGCATGCTGATGAACAACCTGCACCCGGACGTCGCCGAGCGCCCGCAGGAGCTGGTGGTGTACGGCGGCATTGGCCGCGCCGCGCGTGACTGGGCCAGCTTCGATGCCATCGTCGAAACGCTGAAGCGGCTGGACGACGACCAGACCCTGCTGGTGCAGTCGGGCAAGCCGGTCGGCGTGTTCCGCACCCACGCCGACGCGCCGCGCGTGCTGATCGCCAATTCCAACCTGGTGCCGCGCTGGGCCAACTGGGACCACTTCAACGAACTGGATAAGAAGGGCCTGGCCATGTACGGCCAGATGACCGCCGGCAGCTGGATCTACATCGGCGCGCAGGGCATCGTGCAGGGCACCTACGAAACCTTCGTGGAAATGGGCCGCCAGCACTTCGGCGGCGATCTGGCCGGCAAGTGGCTGTTCACCGGCGGGCTGGGCGGCATGGGCGGCGCGCAGCCGCTGGCCGCGGTGATGGCCGGTGCCTCCTGCCTGGCCGTGGAATGCCGCCAGAGCAGCATCGACATGCGCTTGCGCACCGGCTATCTGGATACCTGGACCGACAACCTGGACGAGGCGTTACGCCTGATCGAGGAATCGTGCGCGGCCAGGAAGCCGCTGTCGGTCGGCCTGCTCGGCAATGTCGCCGACGTGCTGGCCGAACTGCTGGCGCGCGGCGTCAAACCCGACCTGCTGACCGACCAGACCTCCGCACACGACCCGGTGAACGGCTACCTGCCGCAGGGTTGGACCGTGGAGGAATGGGACGCCAAGCGGGTGAGCGCACCCAAGGACGTGGAAAAGGCCGCGCGTGCCTCGATGGCCAACCACATCCGCGCCATGCTCGGCTTCCATGCGCTGGGCGTGCCCACCGTGGACTACGGCAACAACCTGCGCCAGATGGCGCTGGAAGAAGGCGTGGCCAACGCCTTCGACTTCCCGGGTTTCGTGCCGGCCTATATCCGCCCGCTGTTCTGCCGGGGCATCGGCCCGTTCCGCTGGGCCGCGCTCAGCGGCGACCCCGAGGACATCGCCAAGACCGACGCCAAGGTCAAGGAACTGATTCCGGACAACCCGCACCTGCACCGCTGGCTGGACATGGCCGCCGAGAAGATCAAGTTCCAGGGCCTGCCCGCTCGCATCTGCTGGGTCGGCCTGGGCGACCGCGACCGGCTGGGCCTGGCGTTCAACGAAATGGTGGCCAACGGTGAGCTGAAAGCCCCGGTGGTGATCGGCCGCGACCATCTGGACAGCGGCAGCGTTGCGTCGCCGAACCGCGAGACCGAGGCCATGGCCGACGGCTCGGACGCGGTGTCCGACTGGCCGCTGCTCAACGCCCTGCTCAACACCGCCAGCGGTGCCACCTGGGTGTCGCTGCACCACGGCGGCGGCGTCGGCATGGGCTTCTCGCAGCACGCCGGCATGGTGATTGTGTGCGACGGCACTGAAGCCGCCGCCAAGCGCATTGCGCGGGTGCTGTGGAACGACCCGGCCACCGGCGTGATGCGGCATGCGGATGCCGGGTATGAGATCGCGGTGGAGTGTGCGAAGGAGAAGGGGTTGGATCTGCCGGGCATTCTGGGCTGATTGTCTGCGGGAACCGACATCGGTAGCGCCGGCCGTTGGCCGGCCCACGCATTGTCTGGGCCGGCCAACGGCCGGCGCTACCAAGCACAGACCCCGCCATCTCAAGGGGTGACGCCACCCACCGAACCTGTTAACTTGCGCGACCTCATCGCGGTTGACAGGACAATCTCTGCCATCCGCGGCCCCGCTCCGCTTTGATGTCAGACGCATGCCCTCTTCCCGTTCACTGCACCGCCCCGCCCTGTCCCTGCTGGCCCTGGCCGTTGTCGCCAGCCTGACCTGCCCTGCGCTGGCCGCCCCCGCCGATGCCCCGACCACCCTGGATGCGGTCAAGGTCACCGCCGGCAGTGACGTCGAGCAGGCCCGCGCCGCGCTCAAGCGCGTGCCCGGTGCCGGCAATGTGGTCGACCTGACCCGCGCCAACGGCCGCCTGGCCAGCAGCGCCGATGTGCTGGCTTATCAGCCCGGCATCAGCGCGCAGACGCCGGGCAACGAAGGCACCAAGGTCTCGATCCGCGGCTCCGGCATCAACCGGGGCCCGGGCGCGCATGCCTCGGGTATCTCGGTTTCGCTGGATGGCCTGCCGCTGACCGGCTCCGGCGGCACCCCGTACGAACTACTGGAACCGCTGTGGTTGAGCCGCGCCGAAGTGCTGCGCGGGGCCAACGGTATCGAGCGCGGGGCGCTGGCCCTGGGCGGCGCGATCAACTACGTCAGCCGCAGCGGGCGCGATTCGGCCGGGCTGGAGCTGCAGTACGAAGCGGGCAGCCGGGGCTACCAGAAGCGCAGCGTCGGCTATGGCGGCGTCAGCGGTGACCTGGATTACTACCTGGCCTACACCGACAGCGAATACGACGGTTACCAGTACCACGCTGCCGGCGACGGCAAGGGCGCGATGGCCAACCTGGGCTGGCAGATCACCCCGCAGCTGGAAACGCGCTTCTTCGTGCGTTACCGCGAAACCAACCACGAAACGCCCGGACGCCTCACCCGCGAGCAGATCCGTCACGATCCACGCGCGGCGAACCCGGCCAACCTGGCCATCGACGCACGTCGCCCGCAGCCGGGCAGCACCTGGCTGGGCAACATGACCACGTGGCAGATCGATGCGGATTCGTCACTGCAGGCTGGGCTGGTGTACCACAAGTACCCGATGGACTTGAACGAAAGCCTGTACCGGCAGCAGCTGGACTACAGCAACCTCAATGCCACGCTCGACCACCGTCGCCGTCACCCGCTGTTCGGGTATGACAGCGTTACCACTGTGGGCCTGCGCGTGACCCACGATCTGGATGCGGACGTGCGCGAAACCCTGCGCTTCGCCAACAACGGCTACGCCGCGGGTACCCACACGCGCGATTTCTCGCACCACGGCACGGACACCACCGTGCATGCCAGCAACGAGCTCAGCCTCAACGACCGCCTGCGCCTGCAGACCGGGCTGGCGCTGATCAACACCCGTCGCGATGTGCAGGTGACCTGGCCGTACACGCCCGAGCGTCTGCATGAAAGCCAGTGGGATTACGCCCCGCGTGTGGGCTTCACCTGGCAGCAGACCCCGGCCACGCAGTGGTTCGGCAACCTGAGCCGTTCGGTGGAACCGGCACACCCGTGGTCGATGATCTGGGGTTCGAACCTGTACTTCCCGGCCGGCAACGGTGCGTCCAGCGGTCGCCAGCGTGCGCCGGTGCAACTGGACAACCAGACCGCGACCACGCTGGAACTGGGTGCGCGCGGCGACAGTTCGCTGGGGCATTGGGAACTGACCGGCTATTACGCGCATGTGCGGCATGAACTGCTGACCGTGGAAGTGCTGCCGGTACCGAACCTGTTCGTGGCCGAGAACAATGCCAGTCCGACCGTGCATCGCGGCATCGAGGCCGGGTTGGACAGCACGCTGTGGGAAGGCCCGGGCGGTCGCCTTGGCCTGCGTCAGGCGTATACGTTCAATGATTTCCGCTATCGCGATGATGTGCGCTTCGGATCCAACCGCCTGCCTGGGCTGCCGCGTCACGCGTATCAGGCCGAGCTGCGTTATGACCACCCGACGGGCTGGTATGCGGCGGTGAATACCGATGCGGCGTCGAAGATGGCGGTGGATTATGCCAACAGCTTCTGGGCGGATAGTCGCGCGATCTTCGGTAGCCGCGTGGGCTTTGATGCGCCGAACGGGCGCTGGCAGCTGTGGGCGGAGATGCGCAATATTGGCGACCGGCACTATGCGGCGACGGTGACGCCGGGGTATGACGACGCTGGTCGTGATGTGGCGCGGTCTACGCCGGGCGAAGGGCGCAGTGTGTATGCCGGGGTGCGCTGGCGGTTTGATTGATGGTCATGCGGGGCAATCATGCCACCTGCTTTGGTGGGGTCGGTCGACAGACGACCACCGATAACAACCATGGCTGCTATAACGCATGACCTTTGAACGGGGACGCCCCGCTTCGTTCCGGGTCATGCCCTACCGTGCCAACCACCGCTATCGGCGGTCGACTGTCGTGCGACCCTACCGTTGCAATCCGGGCGGTGCAATCCGGACGATCCATTCGGACGATCCAATCCGGGCGATTCATTCCGACCTCTGCGTTCGCACCGGCGCAATCGCACCGTGATGCGGCGTTTCATCGCAACGTCGCGCGCGCTTACACCGGCTTACGATTCCGGACCTACCTCCACCCGGAACCACGCCGCAAACACCTCGTCGCCCATCCACGCATTCTTCCGGTTCACCTCGAACATCACTGCCTCGGCTCTCTGCGCCTGCGCCAGCCGTTCCAGGTCACCGCTGCAGCGGGCAGCGTCCAGCTCGTGCTGCGCCTCTGCGAGGAACCGGGACAGGCGGTCATCAATGGCCCACACTGCCATTTCGATGCGCGGCCGACGGGTGGTGCGCGCCACGCTGACGCCGTGCAGGGCCAGTTGAAGGCATTCGATGTGCTCCGGGTAGTCCTCCAGCTGTTTGCGCAGGCTGCGGGGGATCGGTGGAAGGGTACTGCGCTTCTGGGGTGGCGCTGGAGGCTTGGGGTGAGCAGGCAGCAGACGTCGGATGTACGACTTCATCATGCACCCCACTCCTTGCCGTCCTGCACCTCCGACGCTGTTGCGTGGATACAGGTCGGTAGTGGCACGATGCGTTCATTCGGATGCGGCACTTGCAAGTCCGCCTTTTCCAGATCAAATCGCACCTGCAGGTTCATCCAGAACCAGGGTGACGTGTCGAAGTAGCAGCCCAGGCGGTGGGCGGTATCGGCGGTGATGGCGGCAGCACCCCGGGTGATACTCGCGATGCGTGTGTCGGATACGTGGATGNNTCGCCGGGATGTAGCGGTGGTGTTTGTTCGCGTGGTGGTGTGGGAGGCATGGTGTTCTCTGCGGGGTTGGGAATGGTTCGGAAGACTTGACGGGAAACTGGACGGGCAACTGGACGGGCAACTCTCGATGGGCAACTGGACGGGCAACTCTCGACGGGCAACTCGACGCGCAACTGCATGGGCAACTGCATGGGCAACTGGTAGGGTCGGTCGATAGACGACCGCCGATAACAACCCTTGCTGCTGTAACGCATGACCTTCGAACGCAGGCGCGCGTCTCCGTTTCAGGTCATGCCCCAACGTGCCAATCACCGTTATCGGCGGTCGACTGTCGTGCGACCCTACCGGCGAGGTCCCAGCGCGATGTGAGATCCCGGGACAGGGTGAGCAACGTGCCACGCACCGGTCAGTCGCGCCCAAACCCAGGGCTGGCCCAGCCTTCCCTTCGCGCTCGCTGCACTTCATCTTCTTCGCCATAAGCCGGCTCCGGCTGGCCAATACCCATCTCATACGCCACATCGTCAGAGGCCTCCCGAATCGCGTTGCTCCACAACGTAAGGTCCACCACGTTCGGGTTCTCGCCCAACTCCACCACGCGCTCCATGAACATCCGGATGGCCTCGGCAGGTGCGTAATGCTCCTGCATCACCACGCCTTTGAACCGGCAGCGCAGGTCATCCTCCACTCTTGCCCTTACCCAGACCGGCTTTCTCATCGGCGTGCCCTCTTCCGGCGGCGAGGCTGTGGGTGGTGCCGATACTCGCGCACCTGCGTGTAATGCACCTCGCGCAGCACTTCGGTGGGCATGTGCAGCATGCGGAAGCCTGGGGGAAAGACCGGCGTGGAGATGATCCGTTCGCCGTCGAACTCCACCTTGAACCAGGTGCCCTTCCCCAGCCCCATGTAACGCAGCCAGCGGCCACGCATCATCATGTACTCGACGCCGCCGAGGTCATCGTCGTAAGACGGCGGCGGTGTGGGTGGGGTGGCACCGCAGATGGCGCAGCGATGCGCGGGTGCTGCGTTGTTGAACTCGTCTTCGGGTACGTCCGACCATTGCGGTTGCATGGCAAACCTCCTGCAGAGTGCGACCCCTGCCGGAATGGCGAGGGGTCGGGAGGTTAGAACCGCGAGTCGAAGCAAAACGGCGGGCGTATTCCCCCTTCTTCAGGGGTGTTTTATTAGCCACCCTCCCGACGCAGGACATGCATTCCAACGCAGGACTGAGAACTTCAACTCGGAGATTCTACGCTCCGGGGCCTACCCTGCAGGAAACAATCATCGAAAAAAACAGGCAATTGCGAAAGGATGGTGTCGGGTTTCGCGCACACGATCAAATGCTGCGACGCAATTGGCGCGGTGTGATTTCGAAAGGCACGTCGCAGTAGCGCACCACGCTCGATGATGATGCAGGTGATGCGGGGTGGTGGATGTTTGATTGTGTGATGTGCGTGCGCGTTTTCGTGGTGTGTGGTGTCGAGCAATTGTGCCGCGTGCGTCAATGGCGCGTGCGAACAGCCGGTTTCGATCGGGTGTCCATGCGTTAAAGAGCGCAGGCCATTTCACGGCGATCGTCTGTCGACCGATCCCACCAGATCCGGCACACCAGTATTTCTACGGGTGCCCCGCGCGCCCGACCGGCGGACACTACGCACTCCTTCCAGCGAACGGGGTGCCCCATGAAGACGCTGCTTCCCTGTGTGTGCGGTTGCCTGATCCTGCTGTCCCCGGCCTACGCACAACAGATGGCCGCCACCGCCGCCGAACGCTTCGCCACCCTGGACCGCAACGCCGATGGCGAGGTCAGCAAGGACGAGTACGACGGCAGCACATTGTTCCAGGCGCTGGACGCCGATAACAACAACCGGGTCTCGGTCGAGGAAGTGCAGGCGTTCCTCGGGCCCGATCGCGACGGTCAGCTCACCGCCGCCGATCGGATCCGCGTGGCGGACTTCAACGGCGACGGTGAACTGAGCGATGAGGAGGTGCGTCGCGTGGTGGAAATGCGCTTCCAGTCACTGGACACCGACCACGACGAAGTCCTCACCCTGTCCGAACTGCAGTCCGGGTTCTGGCGCCCGAACTGAGGCTCAGAACAGCGAAGCCATGCGCATGTACGGCAGGTACAGCGCAAAGATCGTGCTGACCGCACCCACCAGCGCGATCAGCAGGCCGAGCAGCCCCGCCACGCGGGGTCCCCAGCTGTCGCGGCGGAGGTACCACAGCAACCCCACTGCCACCGGCCCCAGCCAGAACAGCAGGTAGTTGTTGCGGTATACCTGCGACAACCACGGCAGGTCTTTGCCGTAGGTGTTGTACATCTCGACGAAGTTGATGAGAAGCAGCTTCGCAAAGACCGTGACCACCAGCGCCATGCCGATGCTGCCGATCAATCCCAGCCAGGGCAGCAGGCCTGCGCTGCGCCGGGTTTTCGGGGTCGGGCGGCGGCGCAGGCCGGACGACGCAGAGCGGCCTGTCACGTCGGAATCGCCTGCTGGCGGCTGAGCGATGCCACGCGCAGGTAGTGCAGGAACTTGCCGATGAACACACCGGTGAAGCCGCCGGACACCACCAGGTGGGCGATGCGGAACACGGTGTCGTCAGCCAGCGCCGGTGCCGTGGCCAGCGCGGCTTCGAAGGCGTACTTGACGATGAAGGTCAGCACCAGCAGCGGCAGCAGCGAGTAGTCGGCGGTGCGGTGCAGGTGGCCAGAAATGGCGTCGTAACTGATGCTCTGGCGGCGGACCAGCAGCCAGCCGATGCCGGCACCGATGGCGATGCCCAGCAACCACACGCCCCAGGCTTCGATGCTGGCCCCGTAGCGGTGATGCAGGCTCCACAGGCCCCACACGGTGAAGATGGCGGGCACCACGGCCAGCCGGGCCAGCGAGGTTTTTGAGGATTTAAGCGCGTCGATGCCGCGCCAGAGCAGGAAGGCAAGAATCGCCCAGACCCAGATCGGGGTGTGGGACGCGAACTGTTGGATCGTATGCATGCGGTCGAACTCCTTCGGTGAGAAAGAACGAAACACAACGGGGGGCTGACGGCACGCCCCCGCGTACCGTCGGATACGAAATGCTGCGTCGAACGCATGGCGCGAGGGCCGTCATGTCGCCACGCCACCTCCCCGGCGGCGGGCCGAAGCTGGATCGTAGGTCTGGGGGGTGGGCGGACGCAAGTGGGGGGCGAGCGCTCTACGGATTCGGATGCCCTGTCGGGCCTGGCTTGGCCGAAGCGCTCGGAACGTAGAGCCGG
>DGLB01000002.1:114544-142391 GCA_002387845.1 Stenotrophomonas maltophilia
GCCGGCGCGTTACACCAACTCCAGCAACTGCGCACTCACGCGATCAAACGGTTCGATGCTCTGCGTGGCGCGGCACATCGCAACCGCGCCTTCCACACTCGCAATGATCAGCGTCGCCAACGTTGCTGCCTGCGCGGGCGCGTGCCCTCCTCTCTCCAACGCCTCCCCCAACCGCGCCTCCCAGCGCGCAAACACCTCGGCCGCTGCATCGCGCACTTCATGCGCCACCGCATCCACCGGCTCCTCCACCGACGCCGCCAGCACCGGGCAGCCGGCCTGGAACTGCGCGCGCAGCAGACGCTCGCGCCACATCGCCAGGAACTGCCGCAATCCGTCCGCCGCGCCAGCCTGCAGCACCCGCTCCAGCAAGGCGTCCACCTTGTCACCCGCCTGCCGCGTCGCCTTGGCCAGCAGTTCCTGCTTCCCTCCCGGGAAATGGTGATACGTCGAACCCAACGGCGCATCAGCCAGCTTGCTTACCTCACGGATGCTGGTGGCATTGAGCCCTACCCTTGCCAGCATGTCTTCGGCCGCGCTGACCACGCGTTGCGGCGCATCGCTATGACGGGGAGACATGCAGGGGCTCCTTGCTAAGACGGGTGTCATAGATTAGCGTACACCGGACTATTACACCTGTCATAGAACGTATGAATCTGTGGTTTCGCCTGCTGCTGTTGATGATCCAGAGCCTGTTCCGGCCAAAGCTGGCTGCGCCGTTCGGGGTGTCGCGCCTGCAGTTCCGGGTGCTGCCCAATGACCTGGACAGCAACCTGCACATGACCAACGGGCGCTACTGGAACATTTTCGACCTGGGCCGGCTGGATCTGATTCTGCGCATGGGACTGGGCCGGGTGGCCCTGCGCGAGAAGTGGGCTCCGATTGTCGGAGCGGGCACCATCCAGTTCCGTCGCGAGCTCAAGCCGTTCCAGCGGTTCACCCTGGAAACGCGGTTGGCTGGCTGGGTGGGAACACGGGTGATCATGGAGCAGCGTGTGTTGCTGGGCGAGGAGAAAATCGCCACGCGTGCGTTGTTGGTGACCGGTATTTACGACCGGCGCAATCGCCGGTTTGTGGGGATGCCGCAGATGATGGCGGCGATTGGTGCGGAGGATGTGGCTTCGCCGCCGTTGAGCAAGGCAGCGGAGGCGTTGCTGGCGGCAGATGCGGCGCTGAAGGTGGATGACGCGGGTTAGTGCCGCGTAGAGCCGGGCTTGCCCGGCTGCTCTTAGCCGGAAGGATCGCGCCAACGGCAGCCTCGTAGAGCCGGGCTTGCCCGGCTGCTCTTCGCCGGAAGGATTACGCCAACGGCAGCCGGGCAAGCCCGGCTCTACCGATTGATGACGACTTCGATGCGGTGCCCGTCGGGGTCGATGACGAACGCGGCATAGTAGTGATCGCCGTAGTCCGGGCGCGGTCCAGCTGCACCATTGCCGGTTCCGCCTGAGGCCAATGCGGCGGTATAGAACGCATCCACCTGTGCGCGAGTACCGGCGGCAAACGCCAGATGGAACCCTGCCCCCGGTGCATGCGCGTCGTCGCGCAATTTCAGGCACAGCAGGTCTTCGTCGTCGATCAAGCCGTATCCAATGGCCGTGTCATCCTCGAACACGCGGCGATACCCCAGCGCGCCCAAGGTCGCATCGTAGAACGCACCCGCACGTTCAAGGTCGCGCACGCCCAGGGAGATGTGGTGCAACATCATGGGGCGCTTCTGCCGTTGATCGTGGATGCACCCTGCTCATCAAGCGCCATGTAGCCCTTGCCTCCCACGTACAGCACGTACTCGAAACTCTGCTGCATGCCGCTATAGTCGCCGCCCTGACGGGTGTCGTAGTTCGCCCCCACGCTGAGGGTGTGGCGCCCGCGCGGCAGCGGATCGAGCAGAATCCAATATCCGTCTGCAGCCGCCAGCATGGACGTGGTGTCGTCCGGATCCATGCGGAAGCAGCCGTCGCTGCTCACGCGACGCTTGCGCACGTCCGGCAGCGGTTTGCCGTCCAGCATGACCACCGCACTGACCAGATGGTCGTTGTTCATCGCCGCGCCCCGCTGCAGGTAGCGACAGCTTTCATCACCATCGACGCCGTAGCTGATCATGTTGATCACCGGCAGCAGCACATGCTTGCCTTCGGGCACCTCGCACTCGCGCCGGGGCTGGAACTGCCCATCCGTGCCAGCCAGGAACCAGACCGGACCCGACTGGCCGAGATGGCACAACTGGCCATCCGGGTCGAGATACGGCGGGACCACCTGCGCATCGGCCCAACGCCACCAGCGCGCGGTCCATTCGGGCAGGCTGACGCCGTCGACTGATTGGGCTTGCGCGGCGGTTTGTGTGGGTTCTGCCGTGCAGGCTGCTGTTGTTATTGCAGCTACTGCCAGCAGCAGCGCCCGCCCCAGCTGCCATCCTTTGCGTGTGTGCATTCCGTGCTCTCCTGTCGGACGCTTACAGTACCAGCATCCGATGCATGGGGCCCCGCCGACGCATCAGCGTAGAGCCGGGCTTGCCCGGCTGCCGTTGGCGCGGTTCATCCGGCGAAGAGCAGCCGGGTAAGCCCGGCTCTACATGGGTCGCGGTTCATTCCGCGAAGAGCAGCCGGGCAAGCCCGGCTCTACGGTCATGGTTGCGACCGGTCACGTCATGGTTACGCCAAAAATCCGGCGCGATCAGGGGCCGTACGACGGCGGCACCTTCGCAGTGCCCCAGTTCGGGTTGTGCTCGCTGCCCACGGTGAAGTCCAAACTGCCGCCCTTCTGCACAAAGCTTGCCGGCAGCCAGCTTTCCTCGCTGGCCTTGCCATTGACCTTCAGCCCCTGCACAAACGGCGCATCCATCGCCGCACCCTGGGCGGTAATGGTGATCTTCGCGCCCGGGCGTTCAATCACCGCTTCCGGGAACAGCGGGCTGCCAATCACCAGGTCTGCACGCCCCGGATATACCGGGTACAAGCCCAGCGCCGACCACACGTACCACGACGACATCTGGCCCAGGTCATCATTGCCCGGCATGCCTTCCGGTGAATTGGTCCAGATCTGCTTCATCGCCTGGCGCACGGTCGCCTGCGTCTTCCACGGCTGGCCAACGAAGTTGTACAGCCACGGCGCGGCAATCGAAGGCTCGTTGTCCAGCTCGGCGTGCAGCGGGCCGGACTTGGTCACTGCCCAGCTGCCATCTTCCTTGCGGAAGAACGCATCCAGGCGCTGGATCGCCGCTTCGCGCCCACCCAGCGTCTCGATCAGACCCGCCGGATCGAACGGCACCATCCACAGGTACTGCGCGCCGCTGCCTTCGACAAACTCGTCATCTGAAGCCGGATCGAACTTCGGCCAGCTGCCATCCGCATTGCGCGGCTGGATGTAGCCGGCCTGCGCGGTGGCCTTCGGGTTGTACAGGTTCCGCCACCAGCCCGAGCGTTCGCGGAACAGCTTCGCGCCCGCGCTGTCGCCGGCCGCAACGGCCAGCTCGGCCAGACCGAAATCAGCCGCCGCCATCTCCAACGTATCCGAGGCGGTGCCCCAGCCCGGTGCGCCCACCGGCATGTACTTGAGCTTCATCCACTGGTCCAGGCCCGGCCGCTGGCCGACGCACAGCACCGGGCAGCCGCGCCGGCTGAGGTCGCGTTCGGTCGGCACCGTGGCCGCCTGCTTCAGCGACGCATAGGCGCGCTTCAGATCGAAACTGCGCCCGCCGAAGGCATGGATGGCCGCCACCGACGGCGGCGACGGATCGCCGTTCATCACCCCGGTCGGGCCGGTCAGGTGCGTCCAGCGGTCCCACACGCCGCCATTCTGGTCGGCCTGGTTGAGCAGCGACTGGGCGATGTCCGAGCCGACCTGCGGCTTCAACAGCGTGACCAGCTGCAGCTGCGAACGGTACACGTCCCAGCCGGAGTAATTCGCATACTGCGCCTTCTGCCCCTTGGACAGGCTGTGAACCTTGCCGTCGATGCCGCGATAGCGGCCGTCGCCGTCACTGAACAGATTCGGGGCCAGCAGCGTGTGGTACAGCGCGGTGTAGAACACGGTGCGCTCGTCCGGCGTGCCGCCGCTGACGCGGACCTGCCCCAGCGTGCGGTTCCAGGCATCACGTGCGGCCGCCTGGGTGGCGGCGAGCGTGGTGCCCTTCGGGCTCTCGCGGCGCAGATTGGCGCGTGCGCCGGCTTCGTCCACGTAGGAAATGCCGATGCGCGCGGTCACCACCGGGCTGCGCTTGGCATCGAAACTGATCCAGCCACCTGCGCCCTTGCCGACTGGCGGATGCCCCTGCGTACCGTAGGTGGTGCCGCCACCGCCCTCGCGCGCGCCCTTCTGCACGTCTTCATCGCGCCAGGTGCCCCCCACCTCGAACGGCTGGTCGAACTCGGCCACGAAGTGCAGCGTGTAATAACTTTCGCGACGGTCTTCGGCGAGGTAGCCGCAGAAGTTGCCCGACGTGACCGTGCCACGCACGGTGCGGGTTGCCGGGTCGATGACGATGGTGGAATCGGTGCTGCCGACCTCACTGTCGGAGGTGCGGAACAGCAGGTTGGCCGGCTTGTCGGCCGGGAAGGTGAACTGCCCCACCGCGGTGCGGTCGGTTGCACCCAGCGCGACGGTCACCCCGTTGTCGAGGGTGAGTTGATACGCCCCCGGGCTGGCCGTTTCGCGCTTGTGGTCCAAGCCGCTGGCGTAGCGCAGGCCCGCCTGCACCGACGAGGGCGACATCTCCACCGCGGTGGTGACCGGCATGATCGGAACGTCACCGCTGGCCCCGGTGCAGCCGGTGCCGTTGACGTGGGTCAGGCTGAAGCCGCGTACACCATTGCCGCGCCACTCGTAGCCGCCGGGGGCGGCAATGGCAAAGCGCTTGCCCGGCAGCGGGGTCATTTCCGGACTGAAGGCCACCATGCCGAACGGCATCTGCGGGCCGGGGTACACATTGCCGGCATTGGTGGTGCCGATGAAGGGATTGACCTCGGCGGCGAGGTCGGCCGCCTGCAGGACGCAGGGCGTGGCGGTGAGGACGAGTGAAGCAGCAACCAGCATCGAATGGCGCACTACGGACTCCCTTGTGGGTCAGGCCACGCAGGGCCCGGCGACGTTCCGAGTCTAGCCGGGCATGCCCGGCCCGTAACATGTCGTTGGTCACGGATTTCGACCGATCTAAACCCGTGTTTGTCGCGATCGCAGGGGGACTTCGCGCTAGACTCCGCGCTGGATCTCCGCCGCGACAAGGACTGTCATGATCGTTCCCGAGTACTGGGCCGAAGCCATCCGCGACACGCGGCACAAAGGCCGGCGTCTGCTGGTCCGCCGCTTTGGCTGGTCTGATGACAGCGTGGCGGCGGCTCAGGCCCACGCCGAGTTGCGAGTGCAGGAGGCGCTGGACACGCTGCTGCAAGGGCAAGAGGTGCCGCGCCGCGAACGGCTGACCAACTATGGCGTGGACGGCGTACCTATCCGCGAGCAGATCGTGGAACGCCAGGACGACCTGGTCATCACTCGCAACAGTTACGGGGCGCTGTGCCTGAACACTCCTGATGTCCTGTTTGCGGACATTGACCACCCTCCCCTGCCCACCACGTGGGCCTTGCCGATCGTGCTGGCAGTGGTGCTGTGGATCGCGTTGCTCGTGGTGGGCGTGAATCTGCTCAACGGGACCGTGGGCTTCCTGCTGGCCACCATCACGGTGCTGGCGCTCAATGCACTGATGCTCGGCCGTGCCAAGCGCAATACCCACCGCCGTGAACAACTGGAGGCGCAGGCGCTTGCCCGGGTAGAGCGTTTTTCGGCCAAGCACCCGGACTGGCACCTGCGTACTTACCGCACCCCGGCAGGACTACGGGTGCTGGCCATGCATGCGACGTTCTCGCCGCATGACGCCGAGGTGCAGCAGTTGTTCGCAGCCCTGCACACCGACAAGCTCTACATGCGGATGTGCCGTGTCCAGCACTGCTTCCGGGCACGTCTGACGCCCAAGCCGTGGCGTGTCGGCCTGCGCCGCCGGATTCGCCCCCCGTTCGCCGCATGGTCGGCTGAACAGGCCTTCCGACCTGATCGCCTGCAATGGATCGCCGAGTACGAACGGCGGGCACGCGGGCATGCTGCCTGCAGCTTCCTGCGTGCCTACGGCAATGAAGCGCAGGTGGATGCCAAGGCGGAGGTCGTGCGGTCGCTGCACGACCGCGTAACCAAGTCATACGAGTCGTTGCCGTTGGCTTGACGGGCCAGGGGTGTCAGTGTGATTTCGCGGTCTCGCCGGTATCCACAATACCGCCCTCGATGCTTCCCTTGGGTGCCTTCACCCGCTCCATGAAGTCAGCCAGCATCACCGCCCGGCAGTGCTCCACGCTCTGCCCGTCACGCTCGGCGAACATGCGCGCGGCGTGCTCGAACAGGTCCGACAGCAGTTCGCCGAAGTCTTCCGCGCCACCGCCGAGGTCGGAATTGAGGGTGACGTGCAGCTCCTCGTGCGCGGCCCACAGGCGCATGATCTCGAAGGCTTCGGGGTCGCTCAGAACGCCGTCGGGAATACGCAGTTCGTCCGTGTACATCGGGAATCTCCAGAAGAGTGAGGGAAAGGGCTACTCGCCCTGGTAAACGTCGTGCACCAGCGAGATCTTCAGCGCCGCCAGCCGTGCCAGCGTGTCCGGCGGTATCTCGATGGTGAAGTTGCGATTGCTGTGCGAACTGAACCAGATCGTATTGCGTCCATCGCGGGCGAGCTCAAGCAGGAAATCCGCGTGCGGCTCGAGCACTTCCAGGATGTCCACCAGCGCGTCGTCCACCGAGCGATCGTGCGACGAGCACCAGCGCATGTCGAATGGATCGCAGGCCCAGTAACTGCTGGCATGCACACCTTCCAGCCGCCGACCCTTTGGGGTGAAGCGGGGTTCGCCCGCCTTCGCCTGGCGCTTGGGTGTCATGCCGAGGGTCTGGCTGACCTGTTCCGGGTCCACCGAGGGGTGATACAGACGGATATCCAGAATGTAGGTGTATTCGTTCATCGACCGGTCCTTGATCCATGGGCAGGGCCTCGCCGAAATCGGGCCGCTCGCCACGGTAAGATGGCGTCGCTTGTTCCGTCAATGGATGCCCCGTGCGTACTGTCCACGCGCTTCGTTACATCACCCCGCTTCGCGAAGGGGGTTCCCTGCCCGCCGTGGTCGAGACCGACGACGAAGGCATGGTGGTGCTCAAATTCCGCGGGGCCGGCCAAGGCTCGAAGGCGCTGATCGCCGAGCTGATCGCCGGCGAACTGGCCCGAACGCTGGGCCTGCCGATTCCCGAGATCGTGTTCGTGGAGCTGGACCGCGAGTTCGCCCGCACCGAGCCCGACCCGGAAATCCAGGACCTGATCCGCGCCAGCGAGGGCCTGAACCTGGGCAGCGATTACCTGCCCGGCGCGATCAACTACGACCCGGCGGCGATGCCGGTGGATGCCGAGCTGGCTTCGCGCATCGTCTGGTTCGATGCCTTCACCAGCAATGTGGATCGGACCGCGCGCAATCCCAACCTGATGGTGTGGCACCGCAAGCTGTATCTGATCGACCACGGCGCAGCGATGTACTTCCATCACGATTGGGCCAATGCGGGCGACGCCTGCGAGAAGCCGTTCGCACTGATTCGTGACCACGTGTTGCTGCCGTTTGCCACCCGCATAGCCGAGGTGGATGATGCGCTGGCCGCATTGATGACCGATGCGGAGATCGAGCGGATCGTGGCGCTGGTGCCGGACAGCTGGCTGGTGGACGAGCCGTTCTTCGACAGCCCGGCGGCGTACCGCCAGGGTTACATCGACTATCTGAAACGCCGGCTGCGTGCACGCGCCGCGTTCGTCCAGGAGGCCGTCCGTGCCCACGCTGCACACGTATGACTATGCGGTGATCCGCGTGGTGCCGCGGGTCGAGCGCGAAGAGTTCATCAACGTCGGGGTGATCGTATCCTGCCCGGGCGCGCGCCACCTGCAGGCGGCGATCGAGATCGATGTGGCGCGGATGCAGGCGTTTGCGCCGGGGTTGGATCTGGAGGCGTTGCAGCCGTGGCTGGACGCGATCGTGGCGATCTGCCGAGGTGATGCAGGTGCGGGACCGATTGCGCAGTTGCCGGCGCGGGCGCGTTTCCATTTCCTGACCGCCAAGCGCAGTTCGATCGTGCAGATGTCCAGCACGCATGTGGGCCGCACCGCCGACCCGGAAGGCGTGGTGGAGCATCTGATGCGGAAGATGGTGCGCGTGCCTGCAGCATGACGTTGGGCGCAATGGAACGCGCCAAATCGCCCGGCACCACGGAACGCGTCTTCGTAGAGCCGGGCTTGCCCGGCTGCCGTTGGCGGAAATGGCAACCCCGTAGAGCCGGGCTTGCCCGGCTGCCGTTGGCGGAAGGTGTGATGCGAAGAGCAGCCGGGCAAGCCCGGCTCTACGGCATTCGTCAGGCCGTGATGCCGGAGAGCGAGCGGCGTTCGTCAGGCCGTCATGCCGGAGAGCGACCAGCGGCACCAGGCGAATGGGTATTCCTCCAGACGGGTCGCCAGACCCGCGCGGACCGGGTTGGCCATGATGTACAGCGCCTCCGTTCGGAACTGGCGTTCGTCACGCTGCTGCTGATCGTAATAGCCGGGTTGCCAGATGGCCCCCTGGCTACCGGTGCGCTGGTTGATCGCCCGGGCAGCGTGTGACTTCATCATGCGCACCACCGTGGAAAGCGAGGTGTCGCGCAGGAAGAACATCCAGTGCAGGTGATCGGGCATGACCACCCAGGCAAGCGTTTCCGTACGTCCTTCGTGATCTGAGCACTTGAGCCAGCTGATCAGTTCGCGGGCGTTCTCCGGACATTCGAAGATTCTGGCGCGCCTGGCCGTCACCGTGGTGATGACGTAGCAGTTGCCGATGTTGGAAGTTCTTCCACGCTGGAGTGAGGGGCTGGCCATGCAGACAGCATGGCGACGTGGCTGCGTGGCCGCGTTCGGGGTGTTGCGGATCGCCACGTAGGGATGCTCCGCGTGGTCATGTAGAGCCGGGCTTGCCCGGCTGACGTTGGCGGACGGCATGACGCGAAGAGCAGCCGGGCAAGCCCGGCTCTACGAGGTTGGGCTCCTGCTGACGGCAGCCGGGCAAGCCCGGCTCTACGGGTTGCGCGTCACGGAGTGCTTCCACTGCGTTTACATGGGGGCCGTTATGGTGGAGCAGCCGTGCAAGACATCCGCCCGCCATCCCCCACCGGAGACTGACGTGACCTCACGACGCCACTTCCTTACCCTCGCTGCGGCCGGTGCCGCCCTTGCTGCTGCGTCACCGTTGCTGGCGCAGACCTCCCCTGCCCCGGGCAGCGTGCTGCCCACGCGGGGCACGCCGCGCGCCAACACGGCGCTGGCCACCAATGCGCCTCGCCCGGGGGGTCGCTACCGTCCGCTGACCCGGCTGGGGCTGGGTGGCGCACCGCTCGGGGGCAGTCTGGCTCCCACCACCGACGAGGCCGCGCACGCAACGATGGCCGCGGCCTGGGCGGCCGGCGTGCGCACGTTTGATACGTCACCGTGGTACGGATTGGGATTGAGCGAACGGCGCATGGGTCGTGAACTGCACAACCACCCGGCCACCGACTACACGCTGTCCAGCAAGACCGGACGCCTGCTCACCGGCACTGCGGGTCCGCTGCAGAAAACCAACTGGCATGACCCGGCCCCGTTCCGCTATGCCTACGACTATTCCGCCGCCGGCACGCGGCGCTCGGTGGAAGACAGTCTCAACCGGCTCGGGGTATCGCAGCTGGATATCGTACTGATCCACGATCTGTCGCCGGAAAACAAAGACCTGGGGATGCCGTGGGAGCAGCGCTTTGCCGAAGCACTGAAAGGCGCGATGCCCGAACTCACGCGCATGCGCGAGGAAGGCTTGATCAAGGCCTGGGGCTTTGGTGTGAACCGACCGCAGCCGGCGTTGCGCGCGGTAGCCGAGGCCGATCCGGACATCATGCTGCTGGCCTGCCAGTACTCGATCCTGGATCACGAAGCGACCTTGCGTGACACCTTCCCGAAGCTGGCTGAAAAAGGCGTCTCGGTGATGGTCGGGTCGCCGCTGCTGGCGGGGTATCTGACCGGACGCGAGCGCTATCTGTATGGCAGCCCGATTCCGGAGTGGGCACCGGCCAAGCGCGCGAAGATCGCGGCGGTGTGCGAGCGCCACGGCATTGATCTGCGTACGGCGGCGCTGCAGTTTGCCGATGCACCGGAGGTAGTGTCGTCGATCATTCCGGGCGCGCGTACGCCGGAACAGGTGCGGGCAAACGTGGCGTCGATGGGCATCGCGATTCCGGCCGATTTCTGGGCGGAGTTGAAGCAGGAAAAGTTGATCGCTTCGGATGCGCCGGTGCCGAGGTAAACGACGTAGAGCCGGGCTTGCCCGGCTGCCGTTGGCGGATGCGGTGACGCGAAGAGCAGCCGGGCAAGCCCGGCTCTACGGGGACAGATTGCGGCGAAGAGCAGTCAGGGAGTCGGCGTCATTGGGGCAGCGCGTAGGCCATCACGTAATCGCCACGTGGTGTGCCCAGTGCATGGTGTCCTGCGGCCACGATGACCACGTACTGCCGCCCACCCTGCTGGTAGACCATCGGCGTGGCTTGCCCACCTGCAGGCAACCCGGCACGCCACACCTCTTTTCCGGTTTTCAGGTCAATCGCGCGCAGCAGGTCATCGTTGGCGGCGGCAATGAAGATCAGCCCGCCGGCAGTGACGACGGCCCCGCCCGCATTGGGCGCACCGATCTCGATCGGCAGGTGCGAACGCAGTCCAAACGGCCCGATCCCTCGCGCGCTTCCGAACGGGCGCTCCCACAGCACCGCACCGCTGCGCAGTTCGACCGCACGCAATCCACCATAGGGCGGCTGCTTGCACGACAACCCGGTGAACAACAGACGCCAACCGGCGTTGCTGCGCCAGTCGCCCCCTGCAGACGCCTGCGCACCGGCACCCGAGAACGGCGCGCCGCTCAGCCAACCGGCCAGCCCGCTATCGGCGTGCGCCCCCTTTCGAAGGTAATCCGGCAGATCGGTGTAGTTCGATACGATCACGCCGTGGCGGGGGTCGACCGCCACCCCACCCCAGTCCACGCCGCCATGCTGGCCTGGATACGCGATGCGTGTATGCGTATCTGGCTGGGCGGCACGCCTGAACTGGATGCGGCAGACCAGCTGGTCAAGCGGCGTCAGGCCCCACATGTCGCGCTCGTCGAGCGTGTTCGGACGCGCCTGTGAGGGCGTTGCCGTGACCGCCGGCGGATCAAGCCGCTCACCCGTGCGCCGGTCCAGCACGTACAGATCACCCTGCCGCGTCGGCAACACCAGTGCAGGGACCTTGCCGGCGGCCGTGGGATAGTCCACCAGCGAGGCCTGGGCCACAAGGTCGTCGTTCCAGGCATCGCCCGGCAGCGCCTGCAGGGTCCAGGCCGGTTTGCCGGTGGTGGCGTCCAGCGCCACCAGCGACGTCGCCATGCGTGCGCTGCCTTCAGTGGCTGCGGCATCGCCCAGCGGCAGATACACCAGCCCCAGCTGCTCGTCGCTGGTGGCCGTGGCCAGCAGTCGCGGCGTGCCGGGTGTGTAGGTCTTGCCCTGCGGTGGGCGGGTGGTACGTTCCGGGTCCCCGAGATCCCATGCCCAGCGCAGCTTGCCGCTCTGCGCATCGAAGGCCTGGATCACGCCCGAGGGCGCGCTGCCGTCTGCCCGCTGCAGCCCTTGATGACCGGTGATGATCAGCCCGCGGGTAATGGTGGGTGGCGCGATGATGGCAACCTGCCCAGGCAGCACCTCGCCCATGCCCAGGGTGATGTCGATCTGGCCGTTGTTGCCGAACTGCGCACAGGGCCGACCACTGGCGGCGTCCACCGCCACCAGCCGGCCGTCCAGCGTGCCTTCGATGATGCGGGCGGCGCACGGCGCACGGTTGGAGGTGCTGACGACACCACCGTCCTCGGCAGGCAGTGCCACCGGCACCGCCAGATCGGCGGCCACGTCGGACAACAGCGGATCGACCTGTGGTGCGGCGGGCACCTCGTAGTAGGCCACGCCGCGGCACGCCGTTGTCGATGGAATGGCGGTGTCACGCACCTTCGGGTCGAACCGCCAGCGCAGCGCGCCGGTGGCGGCGTCCAGCGCGATCAGCTGATTGCGCGCACTGCACAGATACAACGTGTCGCCGACCTTCAAGGGCGTGGTCTCCGCGCCCCAGCGCCTGCGTGGCCGATCACCGGTGCGGAACTCCCATGCCGGGGCAAGCTGGCTGACATTGGCCGGCGTGATCTGCTGCAGCGGTGAGTAACGGGTACCGGCGTTGCTGCGGCCCCACGCGGTCCAGTCGGCGGCGGCCGGGTCGTCAGCGGGTTGTGCACTCACCTCCCGGGTGGGGGCCAGGCCGGCACTGGGCGCGGCCTCGGGAAACGCCTTGTCACCGCTCGTTCCACCGTGGGACGCGAACGCCAGCCCCACCAGCAGTATCAGCCCCAATCCAAGCACTCCGGCCGCCGTGCGGGACGCCCGGCGTGGGACGGGATCGCGCAGCGTGGGCAGCAACAGGGCAAGCACGAACGCGAGCACGGCGAATGCGCCGATGCGTGGCAGCCAGCGCCAATAGTCGCTGCCCGATTCCCAGGCGGTCCAGAACAAGGTCGCGATGAACACGGCGAAGAACAGCCAGGCTCCGAGGCTGCGGTTGGTCCAGAGCAGCACGCCACTGACCAGCAGGCCCAGGCCCGCCATCGCGTAGTAGGCGGAACCGCCGAGCTGGAACAACCATATGCCGAGGCTGCCCAGAACCACGCCGAGCAGGATGAACAGCAACGACAGCACCGTGACCAGCGGATGGCGCGGCGCGGGCGGGCGGGATGTTTCGGACGGCGGTGCGGCGGACATCGGTGCTCTCCCCGGTACGGCAGAACCTTGGATCGCCGGGCCTCCCCGCCATGGCGCTCCTTGTTGGGCTTATGCCAAAAAGGGCGTGAATGTTTTGCGTTTTTTGGATTGCGCGGACGTAGAAAGCAAAACGCCGACCATTGGCCGGCGTTTTGCGTTACAGCATGCGGGGTCGAAGATCAGCCGGTTTGATCGTTGTCGTTGACCGGCGTCGTGCTGACACCTTCGGCCGGTGCGACGGCAACGTCTGCTTCTTCCTCGTCGTCCTCGATCGAAGCGTCCATGCGTTCCACCGCCTGCAGCTTCTCATCCTTGGACAGACGGATCAGGGTGACGCCCTGGGTGTTACGGCCGACGCGCGAGATTTCCGAACCGCGCGTGCGCACCAGGGTGCCGCCGTCGGAGATCAGCAGCACCTCGTCGCGGGGGCCCATCAGCACCGCGCTGACCAGCTTGCCGTTACGCTCGGTGGTCTGGATGCCGATCACGCCCTGGGTGCCGCGGCCCTTGCGCGGGTAGTCCGGCAGCGGGGTGCGCTTGCCGTAGCCGTTCTCGGTGGCGGTCAGGATGTACAGCTTGTTGTCGTCGTCGCCGCCTTCGATCACGGCATCGCCGTTCTCGCCGGTGGTGTCCTCGACCGCGCTTTCGTCCTCGTTCTCGTCTTCCAGGCCGCCGGCCGACTCGGCCACGATCAGGCTGACCACTTCCTCGCCCTTGACCATCTTGATGCCGCGCACGCCGGTGGCGGTACGGCCCATCGAACGGACCTTGTCTTCACCGAAGCGCACGGTCTTGCCATTCGAGGCGAACAGCAGGATGTCGCGCTCGCCGTCGGTGAGGCCGACGCCGACCAGGGCATCACCCTCGTCCAGGTTGATGGCGATCTTGCCGCGCGCCAGACGGAACGCGAACTCGCTGAGCGGGGTCTTCTTGACCGTGCCGTTGCGGGTGGCGAAGAACACGAACTGGCCTTCGGCGTATTCACGGACCGGCAGCACGGCCTGCACCCGCTCACCGGCTTCCAGCGGAATCCAGTTGATGATCGGACGGCCACGTGCATTGGAACCGGCTTCGGGCAACTGGTGCACCGGCAGCCAGAACACCTTGCCCGAGCTGGTGAAGGTCAGCAGGGTGTCATGCGTGTTGACCAGCCACAGCTGCTCGATGAAATCCTCTTCCTTGGTCGCCGCCGCGCTGCGGCCACGGCCGCCACGACGCTGCGCGCGGTAGGCGCTGACCGGCTGGCGCTTGACGTAGCCGGCGTGCGACAGGGTGACCACCACGTCTTCCGGGGCGATCAGGTCGAGAATGTCCAGGTCTTCTTCGCTGTGGCGGATTTCGCTGCGACGCTCGTCGCCGAATTCCACCTTGATGCTGATCAGCTCTTCGCGGATGACCTGCAGCAGGCGGTCGGGATTTTCCAGGATGTGGATCAGCCCGGCGATCACTTCCAGCAGCTGCTTGTATTCCTCGGTCAGGCGGTCCTGCTCCAGCCCGGTCAGGCGGTGCAGGCGCATTTCCAGGATCTGGGTGGCCTGGATCTCGGTCAGCTGGTAGCCGCCCTCGATCAGGCCCACGCCCTTGGGCAGGTCTTCCGGACGCGAGGCTTCGGCACCGGCCGCGCCCAGCATCGAACCCACCAGGCCCGGCTCCCACAGCCGCGCCAGCATGCGCTCGCGGGCTTCGTTGGGGTTCGGCGAGGTCTTGATCAGTTCGATCATCTCGTCGATGTTGGCCAGCGCAACGGTCAGGCCTTCCAGCACGTGGGCACGGGCGCGCGCCTTGCGCAGCTCGAACACGGTGCGGCGGGTGACCACTTCACGGCGATGGCGGACAAAGGCCTCGAGCATCTGCTTGAGGTTCATCAACTGCGGGCGGCCGTCGACCAGCGCCACCATGTTGATGCCGAACACCGACTCCATCTGGGTCTGCTGGTACAGGTTGTTCAGCACAACCTCGGCCGACTCGCCGCGCTTGATTTCGATGTAGATGCGCATGCCGTCCTTGTCGGACTCATCGCGCAGCTCGCTGATGCCTTCGAGCTTCTTTTCCTTGACCAGCTCGGCGATCTTCTCGATCAACCGGGCCTTGTTCACCTGATACGGGATCTCGGTGACGATGATCGATTCGCGGCCGTTGTCGGCCACTTCGATCTCCGCCTTGGCGCGGATGCGCACCCGGCCACGCCCGGTCCGGTAACCGGCGACGATGCCGGCGGTACCGTTGATGATGCCCGCGGTCGGGAAGTCCGGGCCCGGGATGTACTCCATCAGGCCGTCGACGTCGATCTCGGGGTTGTCGATCAGCGCGATGCAGGCGTTGATGGACTCGGTGAGGTTGTGCGGCGGGATGTTGGTCGCCATGCCCACCGCGATACCGGCCGAACCGTTGACCAGCAGGTTCGGGAACCGGGTCGGCATGACCGTCGGCTCCAGTTCCTTTTCGTCGTAGTTGGGCACGAAATCGACGGTTTCCTTGTCGATATCGGCCATCAGCTCGTGGGTGAGCCGCGACATGCGCGCTTCGGTGTAACGCATCGCCGCGGCGGAGTCGCCGTCGACCGAACCGAAGTTACCCTGCCCGTCCACCAGCATGTAGCGCAGCGAGAACGGCTGCGCCAGGCGCACCAGGGTGTCGTACACCGACTGGTCGCCATGCGGGTGGTACTTACCGATGACGTCACCGACGATACGCGCCGACTTGAAGTAAGGCTTGTTGCTGTGCGCGTTGAGTTCATTCATCGCGAACAGCACGCGGCGATGCACCGGCTTGAGGCCGTCGCGCGCATCTGGCAGCGCGCGCCCCACGATCACGCTCATGGCGTAATCGAGGTAGCTCTTGCGCATCTCGTCTTCCAGGTTGACCTGGATGATTTCCTTGGCGGTTTCAGCCATTCGGGTTCCGTTGTCTGGTAGCGGTCCAGTCCGCCGCGGATGGCCTTTTCGGGGTGGCCGCGACGGAATCTCGATTAACCGATGGATGCTACCACAACGGGGGTTTTTTTGCCCGGGTTTACGGGGGTTTTACGCGAAGAAATCAGATACTTACGAACGCGGCCTGCATGTTGGCGACGGTCGGGTTCAGGATCACGCCCTTCTCGGTGACGATGGCATCGATCAGCTCGCCCGGGGTGACGTCGAACACCGGGTTCCAGGCGGCGATGCCTTCGGCCACCGTGCGGGTTCCGCCGACACCGTACAGTTCACCCGGATCGCGTTGCTCGATCTCGATCTGCGCACCGTCGGCGGTGTCCATGTCCACCGTGGACGACGGGGCCACGACCATGAACTTCACCCCGTGGTGGCGGGCGGCGATGGCCAGCTGGTAGGTGCCGATCTTGTTGGCGGTGTCGCCATTGGCGCAGATGCGGTCGGCACCGACGATGACCCACTGCACTGCACCGGTCTTCATCAGGTGCGAGGCGGCCGAATCGGCGATCAGGGTGGCATCGATGCCGTCCTGCTGCAGCTCCCACACGGTCAGGCGTGCGCCCTGCAGCCACGGCCGGGTTTCACCGGCGAACACCTTGGCAATGCGGTGCTGGGCCATGCCGGCGCGGATCACGCCCAGTGCCGTGCCGAACCCGGCGGTGGCCAGCGAGCCGGTATTGCAGTGGGTGAGCACGCCGCTGCCGGCGTCGATCAGGCCGGCACCCAATGCGCCCATGTGGCGGTTGGCGGCCAGGTCTTCGTCGGCGATGGCCTGTGCCTCGCGCACCAGCACGTCGCGCCAGTCACTGCCCGCGGGCTGCAGCGCGCGGCGCATGCGCGCCAGCGCCCAGGCCAGGTTGACCGCGGTGGGCCGTGACGCATTCAGACGCTGCAGCGCCGGCTCCAGCTTGGCCAGTGCATCGGCACCGCCATCGGCCTGCACCTCGCGGGCCGCCAGCACCACACCCCAGGCGGCGGCAATGCCGATCGCCGGCGCACCGCGCACGGTCAGCGCATGAATGGCGGCGGCCACCTCGTCGCTGGTCTGGCATTGCACGTGCTCCACCACGAACGGCAGCTTGCGCTGGTCCAGCAGTTGCAGGGCATCGCCGGTCCACAGGATCGGCCGGATGTGGTCGTAGCGGGCGTAGTCGATATCGGGGGATGCGTTCATGCCCCCATTGTAACGCCGGCTCAATTCACCAGAAACTCGCCGCGGCAGCCGTTGTCCACCCAGACCCCACGTGTGTCCCAGCCCCAGCTGCGGCCCTCTTCGCAGGGGCTGCCGGACAGCTGCTTGCGCAGCTGCGCGCCCTGGCTGATGCCGGCCCCGCAGAAGCGCCGCTGGCGCGAGCGCGATTCGCAGACCACCACGCGCGGCACGTTGACGAAGCCACTGCCGTCCTCCGCGCCGACTTCGAAATCACCCTGGCAGCCACGGGTGACCCAGATTTCGTTGCGACGCGCCCCCCAGCTGTGGCCTTCGCGGCAGGGCATCGCCGAGAGCTGGCGCAGCAGCCGCACCGGCGCGCCCTGCAGTATGACCGGGCAGTTCTGTGGACGGCCGCTGGATTCGCAGCGCACCACCCGACGCACCTTGCGTTCACCCAGCGACGGTGCGCCAGCAGGACGACGCGCGCGGAACTCGGCGCGGCAACCGAGGGTGACCCAGACGCCGGAGCGATCGGTCCCCCATTCCGAACCGCGTATGCAGCTGTTCTCGGAGAGCTGGCGGACCAGATCGACGCCCTGCTCCACCGGCATGTCGCAGTGAACCCAGCCCATGTCCTTCGATTCGCAGCGCACCACCTGCCCGGCGTAGCCGGTTTCAGCGGCATCCGCGCGCTCGGGCAGCAGGCCAGCGCACAGCGCCAGGCCCAGCCATGACAAGGTCCATCGCAGCGACGACGACGGTACGGCAGCATCCCTCAGCTTCATCAACAGCATCCCCGCCGCCACAGTCCTGGCACGTCGCCACCTTCCAACATCGGGTGTGATCAGAGCATCATCGTGAAGACCGCGCAAGATGCACCGTCGTTAACAGCTCAGGCGTGGGCGAAATCGAAGGCGAGCACGTCGGCGATGCGTGCGGTGCGGTTCATCGCCATCAGCAGGCGATCCACACCTACCGCCACGCCTGCGCAGTCGGGCAGCGCCGGCAAAGCGGCCAGCAGGTGTTCGTCCAGTGCCGGCAGCACCGCACCGCGTGCGCTGCGTACGGCGTGGTCACGCACGAAACGGGCGCGCTGTTCGTCGGCGTCGTTCAGCTCGTGATAGCCGTTGGCCAGTTCCACCGAGCCCAGGTACAGCTCGAAACGCTCCGCCAATGGCGGCGTTCCCGGCCGGATCCGCGCCAGCGCGGCCTGGCTGGCTGGCCAGTCATGCACGACGGTCAGGCAGTCATCGCGGAAATGCGGTTGGATGCAGTGGGTCATCAGCAGGTCCAGCCAGTCGTCGCGGGTCAGGCCCTCGGCGTCGATGCGCACGTCCGCCAGGGGCCCCTGCAGCTGTTCCAGGGTCGCCTCGAACGGGTCCACCCCGACCTGCTGGCGGTACAGGCTGCGGTAGTCGACCACGCTCAGCGTGGCCTCACGCTGCACCAGTGCCAAGGCAGCCCGCACCAAGGCCACGGTTTCCTCCACCAGCTGATGATGGTTCCAGCCGACCCGGTACCATTCCAGCATGGTGAACTCAGGGTTGTGCCGCCCGCCGGCCTCGCCGTTGCGGAACACCCGGCCCAGCTCATAGCAGTCACCCACGCCGGCCGCCAACAGGCGCTTCAGCGGATACTCCGGCGAGGTGCGCAGCCAGCGCAGCGCGCTGCCGGCGCTGACATGGCCACTGAAGCGGGTGTGGAAGCTGTCGATGTTGGGCTCGGTGTTACCGGCCTCCGACAGGATCGGGGTTTCCACTTCCAGCACATCGCGTTCGGCGAAGAACGAACGGATCAGCGCATTCAGGGCGGCACGCTGGCGCAGCACGGTGATCATCCGCGCGCGTCCCGCAGGCGTTCGGCCAGCGGCAGTGACAGCAGCCCACGGGTTTCGTCCACATAGCCGGTGGCCAGATAGAGGCGACGCGCCAGTTCGTTGTGGTGGTTCACTTCCAGCCGCATCCGCTCCACACCGCGCGCATTGGCACGCTGCTCCAGGATGGCCAGCGCCTGCTTGCCACGCCCACGTCCGCGCGCGGCATGGCTGAGGTACAGCTCATCAAGCAGCACGAAATGCCCGCCCTGCTCCAGGCTGAAACCCATTGCCAGCGCGGCATGACCCACCACCTCGCCGGCTTCGTTCAGCCACAGCAGGACTTCGCCATTGCGCGGATCGGTCAACAAGGCATCCAGCGCGCGGCGCACGCGCGCCTCGTCGAAGACCAGCTGGTCTTCGGCATAGAACTCACGCATCAGCGCGACCACCTGTTCGGTGTCGGCGACGGTGGCAACGCGAAAATCGAGAGGGGACGTCTGCATCGTGGGGTCCGGTTCGAGGAGGCTCAGGCGTGGGAGGCAAGGAACGCGACCAGGCGGTCTTCGTCCCACACATCGATGCCGAGCTCGGTGGCCTTGGTCAGTTTGGAACCGGCTTCGGTGCCGCCCACCACGAACGCGGTCTTCTTCGACACGCTGCCGGAGACCTTCGCCCCCAGCGCTTCGAGGCGTTCCTTGGCCACGTCGCGGCTCATCTGTGCCAGCGTGCCGGTCAGAACCACGGTCTGGCCGTCGAGCGGACCGGCCACGACGTCGTCCAGCGCCGGCGCTTTTTCCAGCAATGCGCGGCGCTGGGCATCGGCCTCGACCAGCATCGCGCCCTGCCCGTTCGTCTCCAGCCAGGCGTTCAGCCCCAGTGCGACCTCATTGGGCAGGCCGGCAGCGGTCAGCTGCACCGGTTCGGCATCCAGCAGCGCCTGTGCGTCGGGCAGCGTGGCGGTCAGTTTCTCCGCACGCAGGCGGGTGATGCCGGGAATTTCGGCCTCCACCAGCAACTGTGCGAAATCCAGGCCGTCGCGGAGTTTCGCGCTGGGCGGATGGGTGTCGCTGATGCGGACGTTGCCGATGTTGATCAGCGCGTCGATGGCGTCCTGGTTGCCGTTCTGCTCGAAGAAGTGTCCAAGCGAACGCGCCACCTCACCGCCGATGTCCGGCACACGCTTGAACAGCGGCCACGGCAGATGGCGGATCAGGTCAAGGTCGCCGAACCACACCGCCAGCGCCTTGGCCGTGCTTTCGCCGACATGTTCGATGCCCAGCGCGAACAACAGACGCTCGAGCGTGGTGGTGCGGCTGGTATCGATGGCGGCGATCAGGTTGTCGGCCCACTTGGTGGCGATCTTCTTCGTGTTCCACTCGAACTCGGTCGCCATGGCCAGCGCCTGCGCGCGCCAGCCTTCCTGGGTGGCGTCCAGCGCCAGTACACGGCGCAGATACTCACCGCTGCCCTCGCGCGGCAGGTGCACGGCGATCTGGTCGGCCAGGGCCTGCGGTGACTCGGCGTCCAGCACCAGCTTCAGGTGCAGCAGCTGGTCCCGGGTGAGCCGGTACAGGTCGGCGACGCCGCGCACGATGCCGGCATCGACCAGGGTTTCAATGTACTTGCCGCCCAGGCCGTCGATGTCCATCGCGCGGCGCGAGGCAAAGTGGGCAATGGCTTCCTTGCGCTGCGCCGGGCAGCTCAGCTCACCGGAGCAGCGCCACACGGCCGCACCTTCTTCCTGCACGATTTCCGAGCCGCACACCGGGCAGTGCGTGGGCATCTGCCAGGCCACGGTGCCTGCCGGGCGACGGTCGGGAAGGATGCTCACCACTTCGGGAATGACATCGCCCGCGCGGCGCACGATCACGGTGTCGCCCACGCGCACATCCAGCCGTTTGATCTGGTCGGCGTTGTGCAGGGTGGCATTGGCCACCACCACCCCGGCCACGGCCACCGGCTTCAGGCGCGCCACCGGCGTGGCGGCACCGGTGCGACCGATCTGGATTTCGATCGCCTCTACCGTGGTGGTCTGCTCCTGCGCCGGGAACTTGTGCGCGATGGCCCAGCGCGGCGCGCGCGACACAAAGCCCATCTGTTCCTGGCCCGCGCGGTCGTCCAGCTTGTAAACCACGCCGTCGATGTCGAACGCCAAGCCGTCACGACGCGCGCCGATGTCGCGGTAATAGGCCAGCAGACCGTCGCGGCCCTCCACCACCTGGCACAGGTCACTGACCGGGAAACCCCAGTCCTTGAGCTGGGCCAGGGTTGCGGAATGGGTGGGCGGCAGTTCGCCGCCACTGACCTCGCCCAGCCCGTAGGCATAGAAGCTCAGCTTGCGCTGCGCGCTGATTTTCGGATCCAGCTGGCGCAGCGAGCCGGCCGCACCGTTACGCGGATTGGCCAGCACCTTGCCGCCGTGCAGGCGTGCATTGGCGTTGTAGGCCTCGAAATCGGCGCGGGCCATGTACACCTCGCCGCGCACTTCCAGTACCGGCGGCCAGCCCTGCCCTTGCAGCTGCGCCGGAATGACCTTGATCTGGCGCAGGTTGGCGGTGACGTCCTCGCCGGTGCTGCCGTCGCCGCGCGTGGCCCCCTGTACGAACTGCCCGTTCTCGTAGCGCAGGCTGATGGCCAGGCCGTCCATTTTCGGTTCGGCCGAGAACAGCAGCGCATCACGGCGCAGGCGCTCGCGGATGCGGCGCACGAAATCATCCACCTCTTCGTCGCTGAAGGCATTGCCCAGCGACAGCATCGGCACCGCATGACGCACTTCAGCGAACCGCGACGAGGCCTTGCCGCCCACCCGCTGGGTCGGCGAATCGCTGACCGCCAGCTCCGGATGCGCCTGCTCCAACGCCTCCAGTTCGCGCACCAGGGCGTCGTATTCGGCGTCAGGAATCAGCTGCTCGTCGCGCTCGTGATAGGCCTTGCCGGCTTCATCGATCTGGCGGCGCAGGTCCTGGGCACGTTCTGCGGGGCTGGGGCTCATGCGGGCGGCTGTCGTGACTGGGCATTGAATTCTAGGCGCTGCGCCTGCTGCCGGCCACCCGCAGGCCAAGTGCGCGGATGCCCGCTTGTCGGCGTGCGCGCGCGGTGCCAGCATGCCCGCATTGTCCCGCCTTCGGTATTCAGCCCATGTCGTCGACCGTGCACTCGCGTCGTTCCTTCCTGCAACTGGCTGGCACCGGCCTGGCGGTATCCGGGCTTGGGCTGGCTCCGATCGCGCAGGCGGCCGCCCTGCCCGCGCCCGCGGCTCCGGGTGCGGCCGGTCCGGTGCTGTTGAACTTCAACGAATGTCCGTACGGACCTGCGCCGGCCGCACAGGCTGCCATTCGCGACATCGTGCCGGGCAGCGGCCGCTACCTGTTCGCATTGGCCGGCGAAGTGCGCGACACCTTCGCCGCAAAGGAGCAGATTGCGGCTGACCGGGTGCGCTTGTATCCCGGCTCCAGCGAACCTTTGAACCGGGCCGCCGTGGTCTGGACCTCGGCCACGGCCGGGCTGGTGGTGGCCGACCCCACGTTCGAGAGCCTGGGTGATCTGGCCGCGGCACGCGGGGCCACGGTGGAGCGGGTGCCGCTGCGTGCCGACGGCGCGCACGACCTGCGCGCGATGGTGGCCGCCGCCCAGCGCATCAACGCCGGCCTGCTGTATCTGTGCAATCCGAACAATCCCACCGGCTCGATCACCCCGGCCGACGACATCGCCTGGCTGCTGGCCCACAAGCCTGCGCAGACCCGGGTGCTGGTCGATGAGGCCTACATCCAGTACAGCGATCAGCCGTCGCTGATCGGCCAGGTGATGCAGCGCGACGACGTGATCGTGCTGCGTACGTTCTCCAAGCTGTACGGCATGGCCGGGCTGCGCCTGGGCGTGGCGGCGGCGCATCCAGACCGCCTGCGTGAGCTGGCCAGCCTGGGTGACAACCCGGTGCCGGTCACTGCACTGGCGGCGGCACTGGCCAGCCTCCGTGATCCCGATCTGGTGGCGCAGCGCAAGGCGCAGAACGCGCAGGTGCGTCAGGCCACGGTTGCGTGGCTGGGCAAGCGCGGCTATTCCAGCGTGCCGTCCGAGGCGAATTGTTTCGTGGTGGACGTGCAGCGCGACGGCAAAACGTTTGTCGCGGCCATGGCCGAACGCGGCGTCATCATCGGTCGCAGCTGGCCGATCTGGCCGCAACGGGTGCGGGTGACGGTAGGCACCGAGGCAGAGATGGCGACGTTCCGGAAAGCGTTTGCCGAAGTCACCGGTACGCCAACGTGATCGCACGTTGAGGCACCACGTGGTCCGGCCAACGGCCGGGGCCACCAGTAACCATCATCCCGCCCGAAGCCCGGTAGCGCCGGCCGTTGGCCGGCCCAAGCGATGCATGAGGTCAAGAGCCCCCTTCATGTTGAAGGGGGCGCGCCGAAGGCGGGGGGATTAGGTGGAATGCGCGGGCCTTTGACGAAAGCGGCCCGTTGGTTCACCAACGGGGCGCTTTCGTCAAAGGCGGTGCCTGATGCTGCCGGTCATACGCCCGCAGCTCATCACGGATGTGCGCGATCCGCTGCCGGCCCAGCGCATTGCGACTGTCATCCAGCACCACGCCATCCAGCAGTTCGCCCATGCGCTGCACGGTGGGCAGCATCTTTTCCCAGGCATCCAGCGCGGTCAGCGGGGCCGGCAGGGTCAGGAAGAACGCGATGGCCGGGGTTTCCATCTCGCGGATGGTGGCCATGTCGAAACTGCCCGGCTTCATGATGCTGGCCATGGAGAAGATCGGGCCACGTTCGGGATGCCCTTCCACCAGACGGTGGAACACGTTCATGTGGCCGAACACCAGCCCGGTCTTCTCGGCGGCCACCACGATGTCCTCACCGCGCAGCTTCTCGCCGGCACGGGCGGCCACGAACAGGGAGACGATCTTGTCGAAGTCCTGGGTGGCGCGCTTGCCCAGGTCGCTGGCGGGGCCGGCGTCCACGTCGGGCAAACCGAGTTCGGCCTGGGTCGCCCCCTCGTCGCCATTGAAACCGGGCTCGGCGCTCTCGCCGGCCTGATCCCCCAGCAGCGGCTCACGGCGCTGGCCGGAGGAGGTGTCGCCCCCTTCCACGCGACGTCCCTGGACCTTCTTCTTCGGGCGGCCGAACAGGAAAATGGCCACGACCAGGAGCACGCCGGCCACAAGAATGCCGATTCTGAGCAGTGCCACGTCGGACATGTGAAGGGTCTCCAGCTAAATACGTTCAGGTAAGCATGGCACGTCAGGCCGCGCCCGCCAATCGTGCCGCTTCTTCCAGGTCCACGCTGACCAGACGGCTGACCCCCGGTTCGCGCATGGTCACGCCCGACAGCTGGTGCGCGGCCTCCATGGTCGCCTTGTTGTGGCTCACGAACAGGAACTGCACCTTTTCGCTCATTTCCTTGACCATGTTGGCGAGGCGGCCGACATTGGCTTCGTCCAGCGGCGCGTCTACTTCGTCCAGCAGGCAGAACGGCGCGGGGTTGAGCTGGAAGATCGCGAACACCAGGGCCACCGCGGTCATCGCCTTCTCACCACCGGACAGCAGCGAGATGCTGGACACGCGTTTGCCCGGCGGCCGCGCCATGATCGCAACACCGGTGTCGAGCAGGTCTTCACCGGTCAGTTCCAGGTAGGCATGGCCGCCGCCGAACAGACGCGGATACAGCTGCTGCACGCCGGCGTTGACCCGGTCGAAGGTGTCCTTGAAGCGGCCACGGGTTTCCCGGTCGATCTTGCGGATGGCGTCTTCCAGGGTTTCCAGCGCGGTGCACAGGTCGGTGTTCTGCGCGTCCAGGTAGTCCGAACGCTGCGAGGCTTCGCCGTACTCCTGGATGGCGGCCAGGTTGACCGGCTCCAGCCGGCGCATGCGGCCGTCGATCTGGTGCACGGCCTGCTCCCAGTCGTTGATGCGGGCGTCCTCGGGCAACGTATTGATCACGTCCTGCAGCACGAAGCCGGCCTTTTCCACCGAGGCGGTGAGCTGGTCGGCGCTCAGCACCAGCGCCTGCTGGTCAAGCTTGCGCTGGGAAATACGCTCGCGCTGGGCCAGCGCCTGCTCGTCACGCTGGTGACGGGTTTGTTCGAAGGTGCGCAGTTCGGCGTCGATGCCTTCCAGCAGGGCGCGGGCCTCGCCCAGCACGCGGTCGGCGCGGACGCGTTCGCCGAGCGCGTTCTGGTGCTCGGCTTCGAGCGCGGTCACCGGCGAATCGCCTTCATCGAGCTGCGCATGCAGCTCGCCCAGGCGCGAGTCAAGTTGGCCGCGCTGGGTGCTCATGCGCTCCAGGGCCTGCCCCAGCGAGGTGAGCTGGGCACGCTGCGATTCCAGGGTGAGGGCAAGCGCGTGCGAGCGCTCGCGCACCGTGCGCGCCGCTTCGCGGGCGTGGTCGCGGGCGTCGGTGAGCTGGCGGCGCTCGCCTTCCAGTGCCTGGCGCACGGATTCAAGGTCACCCATGCTGCTGACCGCGTCATCGAGGCGGGCGCGCGCTTCGCGCACCTGTTCGCGGCCGCTGTCGAGGGTTTCAATCAGCTGCGCGAGCTCGCCTTCAATGCGGTCGATGCGCGTACGCGCGGCTTCGACCTTGCCCTGCTGGCTCTGCAGCTGGCCACCCAGTTCGGAGACGCTGCGATGCGCCAGGTACAGCTGGCGCTGCGCGTCTTCGCGCTGTTGTTCGCCGGCCAGCAACTGGTCACGGAAGGTCGCCAGCTGTTCTTCAAGGGTGGCTTCGCGTTCCTGCAGGGCGTCGATCTGCTCACGCAGGGTGACGATTTCGCGCTCGCGCAGCAGCGCGCCCTGCTTGGCGGCACCCGACCGGGATACGCGCACCCAGCCCTCGCCCAGGCGTTCTCCACCGCGGGTGATCACCGAATCGCCCTCGCCCAGTGAGGCCTGCAGCGCGCGCGCCTGTTCCAGGTCTTCGGCGGCATGCAGGCGGGCCAGCAGGCGACGGATGGCGGTCGGGCCCTGCACCTTGGCGGCCAGCGAGGTCGGCGCGACATCGAGCTGCTCCTGCTCGGCGCTGACCAACGCAATGCGGCCCTCGCCCAGCTCGGCGAGTGCCCCGACCAGGTGTTCCGGGGCGTCAACCAGCACGCCCTCGATCAGCTGGCCCAGCGCGCTTTCCACGGCGTTCTCCCAGCCGCTGTCGACGGTGAGACGCTCGCCGACGCGGGCACCGGAGTCCAGTCCGTGCTGTTTGAGCCATGCCACCGCGGCCCCCTGCTCCTGGCCGAGGGCGGCCTGCTGCAGGGTTTCCAGCGAGGACAGGCGGCCACGGGCGGCCTGGGCCTGCTTGCGGATGTCGGCCAGCTCGGCCTGGCCGGTGCGCTGGCGGTCCTGCAGGCCCGCCACGGCTTCCTTGCGGGCCTCGACCTGCTCGGTCAGTCCGTCCAGCGCGGCCTTCTGGGTTTCGTGCTGCAGCTGGATCTCTTCGAAGGCTTCGGCCAGCGCGTCGAGGTCAAGCCCGGTACGCTCGGCCGCCAGAGCTTCGCGACGGCGGTCGGCTTCCAGCACCTGGCGATCGAGGTAGTCGACGCGGGTCCGCTCGACTTCGCCGGCGCGCGAGGCTTCGGAGGTGCTGCGGGTGTGCGCTTCCCAGCGCGCCTGCCAGTCCGACAGCCGGCTTTCGGCGTCGCGCAGGGCTTCCTGCTTGATCTCGTTTTCTTCCTGCAGTTGTTCCAGCTGCGGCTCGGCCTGTTCGACCGCCTCGCGCAGCACGATCAGCTTGGCCTCGTCGCCGCTGATGTGCTGGCCGAGGTCGGCCAGCGCCTGCTGGGTTTCGTCGCGGGCCTTGTGCAGGCGCTGCGACATTTCCTTCTGATGCTGGATCTGCTGTTCGAGCCGGGCCAGGGTGCTGCCGACCTGGTAGACCTCGGCCTGGGCGGTGCTGAGGGCGTCGGCGGCCTCCTCGCGGCGCACCCGGCTGGTTTCAATGCGGGCTTCGGCATCGCGCTGGTCGGCGATCAGCTGCTGCAGGCGGGTTTCTTCCTGCGACAGGGCTTCGCGCAGGCCACCGAGGCGGCCATCCAGGTTGCGGAATTCCAGCGCCTTCCACTCGGCATCCTTGACCTTGCGCTCTTCCTGCAGGGCCTGGTACTGCTCGGCCTGGCGGGCCTGGCGCTTGAGGTGCTCGAGCTGCTTGCCGATCTCCTCGCGCAGGTCGTTCAGGCGGTCGAGGTTTTCGCGGGTATGGCGGATGCGGGTTTCGGTTTCCTTGCGGCGCTCCTTGTACTTGGAGATGCCGGCGGCTTCTTCCAGGTAGACGCGCAGGTCCTCGGGCCGGGCTTCGATGATCTGGCTGATCATGCCCTGCTCGATGATGGAGTAGCTGCGCGGGCCCAGGCCGGTGCCGAGGAACAGGTCGGTGATGTCGCGCCGACGGCACTTGGTGCCATTCAGGTAATAGTTGCTGCTGCCGTCGCGGCTGACCGTGCGTTTGACCGAGATCTCGTTGAACGAGGCATATTCACCCGAGATGGTGTGGTCGGTATTGTCGAAAATGAGTTCGACGGTGGCCTGCGAAACGGGCTTGCGGGCGGACGAGCCGGAGAAAATGACGTCGGTCAGCGAGTCGCCGCGCAGCCGGCTGGCCGAGCTTTCGCCCATGACCCAGCGCACGGCGTCGATGATGTTGGACTTGCCACAGCCATTGGGCCCGACCACACCGGTCATGTTGGTGGGCAGATGCAGGGTGGTGGGATCAACGAACGACTTGAAGCCGGAGAGCTTGATCGTGGACAGACGCATGGCGTGGTTGGCTTTCCGGGGCAGTCGCGATGGCCCTGAGTATACCGGGGATGCCGCGCCCTACTGGTTTGCGATTGCATGGTCCCCGTAGAGCCGGGCTTGCCCGGCTGCTGTTGGCTTTTGGCGAACAGCCGGTGTTCACGGGTTGCCTGGCTTGGCGGGTCGGGATGGGCGTTCCGGGGGACGCCGCAAGTACGTCCTTGTAGGCTCGATCGCCGCATCCATGCGGCTCACGCCCCCTCCAGCCCATCCCGAGCCGCCATCGACAGAGTGTCGGTGGCCATCGAAGATCAAGATCAACGGCGGGTCCGATCCGTTG
>DGLB01000008.1 GCA_002387845.1 Stenotrophomonas maltophilia
GCGCTGGGCCAGTGCCGGCGCGGGGGCATCGGCACTGGCCCAGCGCTGCCAGTGGTCGGCGGGCGGGGTTTCGGCGCGCACGGCGCGGGTGGGGGCAACGGTGTTCTCGTGGACGGCCATCAATATTCCCTGTTTGCGGCGTCATTATGCGGTAGGTCACGACCATTGGTCGTGACCCGGCCTGGCGTCGTGGCGGGCTGCCGCAGCAGCCAGCGCATGCCCTTCCACAATGCCCGCCATACCAGCCATACGACCAGGGCACCGGCCAGGCTGCATACCACCACCACGACCAGGGCGATCCACGGGTGCGCCAGCGCCAGCGCCAGCCCGCCCACCACCACGGTGTCTTCCGCCGCTGAGGCCACCCAGTTGCTGGCCGGTTCGGGTGAGGTATTGAGCAGTGCCCGGGTGCCGGACTTGAGTCCATGGCTGGCCAGCGCCACCCCCGCACCTGCGGCCAGCGCGGTGGCGCTCAGCTCGCCGTTGGGCGACAGCGTGGCGGCGGCCAGGAAGGCCCCGGCCGGCACCCGTGCCAGGGTCTGGACCAGGTCCCAGGCCGAATCGACGCCGGGAATCTTGTCGGCCACGAACTCGGTGATGGCCAGCGCCGCCGAGGTGCCCAGCACCCACCACGACTCGGTGGCCTGCAGCGCCGGGGGCAGGTCGACCCAGCCCAGTAGTCCGGCCAGGCCGACCCCGAACACGGTCAGGTAGACCCGGATGCCGGCCAACCACGCCAGCAGGATGCCGATCACAAACAGGTGGGCCTCGGACATGGCACGCGCTCCGGCATGAAAATGTGCACAGGCCCACACTATCGGGGATGACGTCGATGAACGCCATCACCGCGCGACGTCCCCGGGGCGAAAAAAGCGTCAGGGGTGGCATACACTAGGAAGTCGCTCGATCCGACAGGGGCCGTGGCGGTATCGCCCAGCGCGGTGCCGCGCTCATCGTCATGAACACTCCGACACCTTCCCGCATCCAGATCCGCCGCCCGGGCTCCGCGCCCGCGCCGGACCGTCGTCGGCTGTTGATCCTGGGCGGCATCTGGCTGCTCACCCTGGTACTGGCCGCGCTGCTGGGCCGATGGCTGAGCGGCCCCGGCGGCGATGCCGGCCGCCAGCTCGACGCCGCCGAGGCGCGCGCCGAGACCCTGCAGAAGCAGGTGGTCGACCTGCAGCAGCGCCAGGCCACCCTGCAGGCGTCCGACCGCATCAGCCGCGCCGCCAACAGCGAGGTGCAGACCTCGCTCAGCGAGCGCGAGGAAGAAATTGCCGGCCTGCGTGCCGATGTGGCCTTCTATGAACGCCTGGTCGGGGCCACCAGCCAGCGCAAGGGACTTAACACCCATTCCATCGAGTTCTCGCCGGAAGCGGCCGGCACCTGGCAGTACGCCGTGGTGCTGACCCAGAACCTGAACCGTGGCGCGATCAGCCAGGGCCAGATGCGGTTCACGGTGGAAGGCGTGAAAGGGGGCAAGTTGACCTCGGTCAGCTGGGACGAGCTGCACCAGCGCACCAAGGTGCCGGGCCAGGACTATTCCTTCCGGTACTTCCAGCAGCTCACCGGCAGCGTCATGCTGCCCAAGGACTTCACCCCGCAACGTGTGCGGGTCACGCTGGGATCCGGTGCAGGGGGCACCACCCAGGTCTTCGACTGGAAACAGGCCGGCGCGCCTGTGGCAGCAACGGCAAATGAAGGGGAGTAAACCCATGTTTGGCAGCAACAAGTCCAACCGCGACGGTCATCTGGTCGTGGACGCGCTGATTGGCGCGCAGGTGGTCATCCGCGGGGACGTGGAATTCAGTGGGGGCCTGTATGTGGAAGGCACCATCCTGGGCAAGGTGATCGCCAGCGAAGGCGCTTCGACCGCCACCCTCACGCTGGCCGAGCAGGGCAGCATCGAAGGCGAGATCCGCGCGCAGGTGGTGGTGCTCAGCGGCCGCCTGGAAGGCGACGTGCACGCCAGCGAGCGCGTGGAACTGACCCCCAGCGCCCGGGTCAACGGCAACATCCACTACCAGGTGGTGGAAATGAACGCCGGCGCGCAGCTCACCGGCCGCCTCATTCACGGCGCACCGCAGATGGCCCTGCCGCCGCCGGAGTCGGGCGAGGGCAAGGACAGCAAAGACAAGGACGGCGCGGCCCGCAAGAAGCTGGCCGAGGCCATGGCCTGAACACAGTGGTCGGGAAAACGGCTTGAATCGGGGCGCGCGCGCCCCCATGCTGGGCGTATGAGCACGCTTGTTTCCCTGCCCGGCAGCCCCGCCGCCGCGCCGAACTACCAGTCGTTGGACCGCCCGCTGCACTTCACCGAAGCCGCCGCGGCCAAGGTGCGTGAGCTGATCGAGGGCGAAGGCAATCCTTCGCTCGCGCTGCGTGTGTACATTGAAGGCGGTGGCTGTTCCGGTTTCCAGTACGGCTTCGAGTTCGACGAGAACCGCGCCGACGATGACCTGGCGGTGGTGACCAACGGCGTCACGCTGCTGGTGGACCCGCTCAGCCTGCAGTACCTGATGGGCGCGGAAGTGCATTACACCGAAAGTCTCACCGGCGCACAGTTCGTGATCCGCAATCCGAATGCGAAGACCACCTGCGGGTGCGGCAGCAGCTTCAGCATGTAAGCTTGGGGGATGTCCAGAACATCCCTGCCGCTGTCCGGTTTTTCCTTCACTACTGAACCCCTCGAACGCGCCGACACACTGCGCGCCGACGCCGAAGCGCTGCTGCGGCTGTGGCCGCAGGCCCACGTGCTGGTGCTGGACGTGGACGGCCGTGCATTTGCCGATGCGCAGGGCCAGCCACTGGCGCTGACCGGCGCGCAGCTGGGGGGCGGGCCGGGAACGGCCATCTTCCTGGGGCTGCGCGGTGAGCAGGCCTGGTTCTCGGTGGACGCCGCTGGCATCGATGTCAGTGCTCCGCAGCGCGTGGACCTGCGCGAAGCCGCCGTGTCCTGGTCGGCCGCAGACGCCACGGCGTTCTGCTACGCCCGTGGCATGTCCTACTGGCAGTCGCGCACCCGCTTCTGCGGCGTGTGTGGTGGGGCGGTGCTGTTCAGTCGCGGCGGCTTCATCGGCCGCTGCAGCCAGTGCAACACCGAACACTACCCGCGCGTGGACCCGGCGGTGATCGTGGCGGTGGAAAACAGCGGCCGGCTGCTGCTGGGCCGGCAGGCCAACTGGGCCCCGCGTCGCTATTCGGTACTGGCCGGTTTCGTCGAGCCCGGTGAATCACTGGAGCAGACCGTGGTGCGCGAGGTATTCGAGGAGAGCCGGGTGCGCGTGCGCGAATGCCGCTACCTGGGCACCCAGCCGTGGCCGTTCCCGGGCGCGCTGATGCTGGGCTTTGCCGCCACGGCTGAGGACGACGTGCCGTGCGTGGACGGTGAGCTGGAGGATGCGCGCTGGTTCAGCGTGGACGAGGTGGGAGCCGCATTGGCGCGCGACATCGAAGACGACGGCGAGGGCATCCGCCTGTCGCCGCCGATCTCGATCTCGCGCAGCCTGATCGAACACTGGTACCGCAGCCAGGTCGCCTGAGCGGCGGCCGCGTTGCCGCTACCTGAACACGCGGCGCGGTACATTACCTGTGACCCGGGGAATTTCCGGGTCACACGGCATAGTAGCGCTCAGTCACGAGCCGGAGGCCCGCATGTTCACTACCCTGGTCGCTGTACTGGTCGCGCTTGCCCTGGGGCATGTCGCGCCGGCGGCGGCGGTCGCCCTGCGGCGTTTCGCGACCTACCGGCACTGGCTGCAGTGGCTGGATCGGCAGGGCGGTGGCCAGGCCAATGAACACCACGGGTTCTGGCGGGGCCGCCACGGCTGGGTGGTGGCGGTGCTGCCGTGGGTGCTGCTGCTGGCGCTGCTGCAATGGGCACTGCATGACCGCTTGTATGGTTTGCCTTCACTGTTGCTGGGCATTGCCACCCTGGTGATCTGCTGGGGGCCGCGTGACCTCGACCGCGACATTGAAACGGTGATTGACGCCGATGACGGCCACACCCGCCACGCGGCCATTGCACAGCTGCAGTCTGCAGGCGGCAGCCTGCACGAGGACGTCGGCTCGCTGGTGGAGGTCACCGTGCTCAACGCACTGCGGCGCTGGTTCGCGGTGTTGTTCTGGTTCCTGCTGCTGGGTCCGGCCGGTGCGTTGGGCTATCGGCTGCTGACCCTGCTGGCGGTGGGGCCGATGCGCTCGCTGGCCACGGTGGAAACCGTGGTCGGTGCGCGCCAGGTGCTCGGCTGGCTGGAGTGGCCGGTGGCGCAGCTGATGTCGCTGTCGATGGCGCTGGTCGGCAATTTCGATACCGCCTGGAAGGCATGGCGCGAAGCGCACGGCAACCAGTGGGCGGCGTCCACGGTGTTTCTGGGGGCGGTGGCGCGGGCCAGTGTCAGTGCTGAACTGCGCGAAGACGCACACGACTACAGCGAAGCCGGCATGGTGCCGGTCTGGCGGCGCTTGCCGGAACTACGCGATGCGATGAGCCTGGTGTGGCGCATGCTGCTGCTGTGGATGGCGGCATTGGCGCTGCTGGTGATTGCCGGCTGGGTGACGTGAGATCGCCGTTGCCCGGCCTCGTCGGTCTACGCCGCGCCCGGTGACAACAGCGCAAACGGCATCCAGGGCAGGTTGCGCAACACCGCATACCCCACCAGCACCACCAGCCAGAACAGCGGTGCAGCCAGCACCCGCATCAACGGCTCCAGCACGCGCGGACGCCAGCCGGCCATGTGCAGCAGCATCAGCAGCAGGAAGGGCAGCGAGATGACCAGCAGCGGGTTCATCGCCATCGCGCCGGGCAGGTCGAAGTGCACCAGCGAATACAGGCAGCGCGTGCTGCCGCAGCCGGGGCAGTACAGCCCGGTCAGTGCGTACAGCGGGCACCCTGGCAGCGGGCTGTTGCCGGCATAGGGATTGACGTGGCGCAGGACCACGGTGGCCCCGACTGCGAGGCCGGCGGTGATTGCCAGCGGAGCCCAGCGTCGGCCGGTCGGACGTAAGAAAGGTAAGGACATGACGGCAGAACGGCCCGGGCAGGTCACCCACCAGGGGTGCCGGACCGGGCCGTCCCCAGTGCGATCAGTAGCCGCCGCTGGCCGCGCCGCCGATGCCCATCATCACCACCAGCACGGTGTACAGGATGCCGACGACGATACCGGCGATGGCCGAGTAGATGGCCCACTTCTTGGCCTTTTCCGACGAGTCCTGCGCACCGGCGATGTCACCGGCGGCCAGCTTGCCGTTGACCTGCGCGGCATAGACGATCGACACGATGCCGCCCGGCAGGCAGCAGAAGAGGGTGGCCAGGATGGCCCAGACCAGGTTGTTGGGGACTTGCGGGGCAGTGGCGTTCATGGGTGAAGCTCCATTTTCTCGGGTGGGTTTAAAAAAAGTGAATCAAAGCTCGGACAGAGCGCCCAGCGCAGCCAGACCGCCGAACAGACCGAACCACAACAGCAACAGCACCGGACCGGCCAACGCCGACGCCCAGGCCCAACCAGCGGCCTTGCGCGAGGCGGCGAACGCACCTGCCACATCCCCTGCCGCACGACGGCCATCGACCTGTGCGGCATAGACGATCGACACAATTCCCAGCGGCAGACAGCAGAACAACGTCGTCAGGATCGCCCACACCAGGTGGTTCGGAACGAAGACGGCCGATGAAGGTTGTGGTGGCGGGTAATTCAAGTACTGCTCCATTCCTTTGGTGGTCCGACGGCATCGCCAAAATCCCGTCGGACACCCCCTATGGGGCGGTAATCTACCCCATGTTGACCCCGAATGTATGCGTTTACATGGCTGGAAGCGTCAAAAGAATGCGCTACCAGCCCAGGTTCGCGGGCGTACGGTGGCTCAGGCCCGGCCGGCCCGCAGCGCTCGTACCAACGTTTCCAGCTGCGCCGCATCGGTGCTGGCACCGTCCACCGGCGGTCCCGCCGCCACCTCGATATGGGCGCGGAAGCGGCGGGGTACGCGCATGCGGCCCAGCCGCGAATCGCGCCGGCTCCACATGCTGTCCCACATGCCGCGCAGCGCCATCGGCACCACCGGCACCGTGCGCCGCTCCAGGATCTTCTCGACCCCGGATTTGAACGCCGTCATCTCGCCATCGCGGGTGAGCGCACCTTCCGGGAAGATGCACACCAGCTCGCCTTCGGCCAGCGCCTTGTCCACCTCGTCGAACGCGGCCTGCATCAGCGCGGGGTCTTCGCGCGCGCCGGCAATCGGAATCGCCTTGGCGGTGCGGAAGATCCAGCGCATCACCGGAATGTTGAAGATCTTGTAGTACATGACGAAACGCACCGGGCGCGGAATCGTCGCCGACAGGATCAGCGCATCCATGTAGCTGACGTGGTTGCAGACGATCAGCGCCGCGCCTTCGTCGGGCACGTTGGCTTCAATGCCATGCGGGCGCAGCCGGTACAGGGTGCGCACCATCACCCAGCTCAGGAAGCGCATCAGGAATTCGGGGACGATGGTGAAGATGTAGATCGCCACCACCGCGTTGGCGATTGCCAGCGCCAGGAAGAGCTGTGGAATGGTCCAGTGCAGGAACTTCTGCGTGGCCAGCGCGATCAGCGCCGCGCCGACGATGAAGCCGGAGTTCTGGATGTTCAGTGCGGCGAACACACGTGACATCTCCGACTTCGGTGTGCGGCTCTGGATCAGCGCAAACAGCGGCACCACGAAGAAGCCGGTGAACAGGCCGATGCCGATCAGATCAATGATGATCCGGGTGCTGCCGGCTGCGGCAATGAACGCCGGCACGCTCAGGCCAGCGGCGGTGGCCGCCCCGGCACGGGCGAAGTACAGGTCGAGCATGAACGCGGTCATGCCGAACGCACCCAGAGGCACCAGGCCGATCTCCACCGTGCGCCCGGACAGCTTTTCACACAGCAGCGAGCCGACCCCGGTACCCACCGAGAACAGGGCCAGCGCGAAGATGTACAGCGTCGGTTCGCCGCCCAGGTTGACCACGGCATAGGTGGGCAGCTGCGAGGTGAGCATGGTGCCCACGAACCAGAACCAGGACACGCCCAGGATCGCGTTGCGTACCGCCTTCTGCTTCTTGGCCAGGCGCAGCACCGCCAGCGATTCCGGCAGCGGATTCCAGTTGATCTTCAGGTCGGGCGCACCGGCGTCCACTTTGGGAATCATGCGCGCGGTGATGTTGCCGGCGATGGCCAGCGCGATCACTGCAGTGGCCGCCACCACCGGCCCGTAGCTGCCGGCCAGGGTGAAGATGATGCCGCCGCTGATCATGCCGGTCAGGATCGACATCGAGGTGCCCATTTCCACCAGGCCGTTGCCGCCGGTGAGCTCTTCCGGCTTCAGTACCGAGGGCAGCACCGAGTATTTCACCGGGCCGAACAGCGTGGATTGCAGGCCGGTGCAGAACAGCGCCACCAGCAGCACCGGCATGCTCTGAATCAGGAAGCCGACCGCCGCCAGCGACATGATCGCGATCTCCATCGTGGTGGTGATCACGATCAGGCGCGATTTCTCCAGTTTCTCCGCGATCTGCCCGGCCAGCGCCGAGAACAGGAAGTACGGCAGGATGAAGATTGCCGGAGCCAGGGTGGTGTACAGCGACTGCTCCTGCTGGCTGACGCCGAGGTAGAACAGCAGGCCGATGATGGCCTGGCGGTACACGTTGTCGTTGAAGGCCCCCAGCGACTGCACGATGAAGAACGGCAGGAAACGGCGCTGGCGGAGCAGGGCGAACTGACTGTGGCCGGATGACATGGAATCTCCTTGCGGACCGGCGCACCTTAGCATGCGGTCAAAGGCAGCCGGGCAAGCCCGGCGCTACGTACGCGTTCGTCCCTCACCGCAACGTACGTGCGGCCTCGTTGGCGGCCCCGCGCAGCTTCGGCAGCAGCCGCAGCATCAGCGCCATCTGGGTGCGGATCAGCTGCAGCTTGGCCGGCATGCCGTCGTCTACCTGCTCCAGCTGCTCAGCCAGCGCCCGGTCTTCATCCTTGCGGCTTTCCTCGACCGGCTGCCGCTGCTGCAGCGCCGCGGCTATCTGCTGCATGGACTGCAGCACCCGTTCGCTGCCCTGCCGGGCCAGCGGGTCCGCCGCGAAGCTGTCCAGCTGCGCCCGGTGAGCGCCCAGTGCCGACAGATGCCCCAGCAGGGTGTTGGACAAGGCCAGAAAGCGGAACCCCGCATCCAGATTGCGCCGCACATGCCCCGGCTCGCGCAGCATGTTTGACAACGCGGTGGACAGGGCCACGTCGGCGTTGTGCATGTCGCGGCGGGCAACCCGGTAAGCCAGGTCGTCCTGCATGCCGCTGCCATACTGGCCCAGCACCGCCTGCAGGTAGCCGGCGCAGCGCTCCAGCACCCGTGCCATCACCTCGTTGAGCCGCCGCCCCTGCCAATCCGGCAGGATCAGGAACGCCGCGGCTGCGGCAATCGCGCAGCCCAGCAGGGTATCCACCAGCCGCGGCCAGATCAGCAGGAAGCCATCGCCGATCAGGTTGAAGCAGGTCAGCGCCATCACCGTGATCGCCGCCGAGGCCACCAGATAGCGGTCGTGGCGGGTGAAGAAGAACAGTAGCGCCGACAGCAGCGCGATCAGCAGCTCGATGCGCAGGTCCTGGAACAGCTGCAGCAGCGCCCAGGTGAGCACCAGCCCGATCAGCGTGCCGGCCACGCGCTGCGCCAGGCGCTGGCGGGTCGCGCCGAAGTTGGGGCGGCACACGAACACGATGGTCAGCAGCACCCACGACCCGTTCTGGGCATTGACCAGATGGATCACGCCGAAGCCCACCACCAGCGCGATGGCCATGCGCAGGCCATGCCGGAACAGCACCGAGCCGGGCGTCAGCTGCTGGCGGATGCGCACGCCCATCTCGCGCAGGGTATGCGGGTTGGTGTCGCGCAGCCGGGTGTCAACGTTGTCCAGCGTGGTCTCGGACTGCGCGGCTTCGGACAGCCGGCGTTCGATGCTCTGCAGGTTGTGCCCGAGCAGGTCCAGCGAGGACAGCAGCCGCTGCCACTGCGGGTTGCGCTGTTCGCGCAGCCAGGCCAGCGAGGCGGTCAGGTCGGCGGTGGCCTGGCGGGTACGCTCGCCATACACGAACGGCCGGCGCAGTCGGATGGCGGTGCCGAGGTTGGCACAGGCCTCGCCCTGCAGCGCCAGCAGGCGTTGGCAGCGGTACAGCACGTCGCTGTGGAAGAAGGCCTCGGTGAGTGCACCATAGGGGTAGTGCGATGAGCTGGCGCGCTCGTGGAAATCCTGCGCCATGTAGTACAGCCGCAGGTACAGACCGGACTGCACGCCGGGCCGGCCAGAGCGGCCGAAGCGGGCCAGGATGGCGGTCTTGGCGGCATTGAGCGCCTCGACCACGCGGCGGTTATGCTCGGCCAGGTCCAACTGACGCTGTTGCAGGTCGAGCTCGCGCACGGGCTCGAACAGAGACGCCTTCAGTTCCAGGTAGCGACCCAGCTCGTGGTACAGCCGGGCCACACGCTCGCGCACCGGACGGTTGGCGAACAGCGCGGTCCACAGGATCGACAGCAGCCCATACCACAGCGCGCCGGCGAGCAGATGGCTGACCGCGTTGATGGCCTGGGCGCGGTCGGCCGCGCCGTGTTGCTCCAGCCCGATCATGGTGTAGATGGCCAGGGTCACCGTCGCCTGGGCGATGGAGGCGTAGCGCTCGCCAAGCGCGCCGAGCAGGGTCAGGCCGAAGGTGGACGCAGCGAGCGCGGCAATGAACAGCCACGGCCAGGCGAACAACTCCACCACCGCAGCCGCCGCGATGACGAAGCACAGCAGCGACAGCGCCACGGATTTGGTCCGGCCCCACCAGTTGTCATCGGTTTCGGCGATGGCGCTGGCGATGATGCCCAGGAACACGCCGGGCAGGGCAGGCAACTGGTCGAAATGCCAGCACACGCCCATTGCCACGCTGAGCGCAATGAACACCCGCAACCCGTAGCTGGCCTTTTCATGCGCCCACAGGCGGCTCAGTCGGGAATCTCGGGCGGACATGCGGGCTCGTGCTATCGGGGCTGCTCATTATTGCTGCATTCGCTGTGAGGGTGCGCGAACGGCGACCTCGTGTGCCGGTTTACGTGTCTGGGGCCGGCGGGTGGGGGGTACGGGACACGCCGTAAATCTCCCGTTAGGCTCGGGCGGCACATCCATGTGCCTTCACGGTCCCGTACCCCCCACCCGCCGCCCCCTCGATACAGGGTCGGTGGCCCATGGGAAATGCCAGATCAACGGTGGTGTCGATCTGGGGTCATGCGTTACCGGATGTTGGGGATTTCACGGCCGTCGTCTGTCGACCGACGCTACCAGGGGGCGGGCATTTGATTTTCTGTGACCACCGATGGCCTGTCTGGGGCGTGCCGGGGTGGGTTTGCGGGACCGTAGAAAACATGGATGTTTTCTACGAGCCCCCATGGATGGGTTTACGGCGTGTCCCGCAAACCCACCCCGGTGCGACCAAACACGGAAACCGATGACCGAGAGCTGTTCGCCCAAATCCAACAGCAGCCGGGCAGAGCCCGGCTCTACGAGATGGTCAGATGGTCGCAATCCCAATCTCAGCCGCGCAGGGTTACAGGTCGAAGCGCACGCTGACCGCGAACGTGCGCGGCAGGCCGATGCCGGCGTTGGACCAGTACTTCTTGTTGGTGAGGTTCTCCACGCTGGCACGCCACGTGACCGCGTGTTCGTTCCACTGCATGCGGTAGCCCACGCCGGCGTTGAACAGGGTGTAATCCGGCAGTTTCAGCGTGTTGTCCGCGTCGTAGTACACGTCGCCGTAGTAGCGGGCCAGTGCGTAGGCTTCCAGCCCGTCCACCCACGGCAGCTGGTAGTTTGCGTGCAGTACGCCGTTCCAGCGCGCCGCGCCGGTGGTGCGGTTGCCCTGCTGGCTGGCGCTGTCCGGCGACAGCTTGTCGTAAGTGGGATCCAGCCAGGTCACGCCGCCGCCCAGGGTGAAGGCATCGGTCAGGTGCACCGCACCGCTGGCTTCAATGCCCTCATACAGCGTGATGCCGTCCTGCACCAGCAGCAGGCCGGCCGGGGTGATGCGGTCGATGTTTGCGCCGCGCTCCAGCCGGAACGCCGCCACGTTCGCGTTCCAGCGCGGGTACTCCATCTTCGCGCCCACTTCGAACTGCTTGCTGATGGTCGGGTCCAGCACGTCGCCCGCGTTGATGTAATCCGAACCTACGCGGTTGCCGGCCTCCAGCGATTCCACGTAGCTGGTGTACAGCGTCACTTCTTCCACCGGCTTGTACATCACCGCGTAAGTCGGGGTCACCGGGTAGGTGTGGTAGCTGCCCTTGTTCTCGAAGTCGTTGTAGCGCGCACCGGCCAGCACCGACCAGCCATGACCGAAGTCCACCGTGTCGCTGACGAACACGGCCTGCTGAATGGTCTCGCTGCTGCGCGTCATCACCCGCGAACCCACGGCGTCATGGCGGATCGTCGGGCGCTGGTACAGATTGCCGCGGCCGATCAGGTTCCACTCATAGGGGCGATCCCAGCCGGTTGCGGTCTGGTGCGAAATGCCCGCCACCAGCTGGTGCGACAGCGGACCGGTCTGGAAGCGGCCCTGCAACATCGCCTGGGCCTGCTTCCACTCGGTCTTGCCGCCCAGTTCGTAGGCGTTGATGTTGTAATCGCCGTTCACATCGTCGATGTAGCCGAAGATCTTGTTCACGTCGTTCCACGAGCTGGTGTAGCCGTAGCTCACGCTGGCCTTCCAGTTGTCGTTGATCTGCCAGTTCAGCGCCGTCGACAGCAGGCTGGAGCGGGTGTCGTAGTAGGTGCCTGGAATGCTGTTGTTGACGTCCCCGGCAATCGGACGCGGCAGCTCGGTCAGGCCGATGAAGTACCACTGCGGGGACTCTTCGCTCAGGTCGCGTTCCTGGAACACGCCGTCAAAGGTCCAGGTCAGCGCATCGCCCAGGCGCGCGTCCAGTGACAGCGCGCCCACCTTGCGGTCCACCTCGCCACCGTTGAAGGTTTCACCCTTCTCCTGGTACGCATTGAAGCGGTAGCCGAACATGTCCTCGTTGCCGAAGCGGCCGCCCACATCCAGCTGCCCGCTGACCACGCCCTGCTCCCGCCAACCCAGCTGCGCCGACAGCGTGGGGGTGTCGGTCGGCTTCCGGGTCACATAGTTGATGATCCCGCCCGGTTGGCCGAAGCCGTACATGAAGCCGCCCGGCCCCTTCAGCAGTTCCACCTGCTCCATCACTTCCAGCGGCCACTCCGTGCCCCATGAAGACACCTGCAGGCCGTTGACCCGATAGCTGTCATAGCTCAGATCGATGCCGCGGTTGCGGATCGGCGAGCTCCAGCCACTGGCATACGCACTGACCTGGGTCACCACCGAGGGATCGGTCAGGAACGCCTCGCCCAGCGATACCACCTGGCGCTGCTCGATGGCTTCGCGGCCGACCACCGAAATTGCAAACGGGGTATCACGCACCGCGCGGTCGCCCAGTGCGCCGGTATCGGTATGGGCGCGCTCGCCGGTCACGGTGATCGCGTCCAGTTCGGTGGCACTGCGGGCGCGCGTGGCACCGTCCGGGGTGGATTGTGCCTGTGCGGTGCAGGCCAGCGAGAGGGAAAGGGCAAGCAGCGTCGGACGCAGAAGAGCAGGGGATCGCATGTTGTGAGGGTCCTCCGCGGACAGCAGCACACCGTCCGCGATCAGGTGATGGCGGAATAGGGGAGGTGGCTGAGTCGGGGCACTGCCCGCAGAAGGCGGGAATCAGCGCGGAGCGCGAGGCGCGGCAGGACCGTGGCTGCCGCGAATTGTTCTCTTTTCGTTACCGCGCGTCAAATGATTGTCATGTGACGCGCGGTCGCAGGGTCACGCGCGAGCCGCGCGTCGCAGCAGTCTGCGTTCGCGCCGGCGTGCCCGCCACGCACGCCAGTGGCCCTGCAGGCAGGAGAAGATCACATACAGCGCCGGGGTACTGAGCAGCGTCAGGCTCTGCGAGAACAACAGGCCGCCAATCATCGCGATACCCAGCGGGCGGCGCAGTTCCGAGCCCTCGCCGATGCCGATCGCCAGCGGCACGGCGGCCAAGATCGCCACCATCGTGGTCATCATGATCGGACGGAAGCGCACGATGCTGGCCTCCCGCACCGCTTCCAGCGGGGTTTTGCCGTGCTCGCGCTGCGCCACCACCGCGAAGTCGATCATCATGATCGCGTTCTTCTTGACGATGCCGATCAGCAGCACCAGCGCGATCATCGAGATCACCGACAGCTCGGTGTTGGTGACGAACAGTGCCAGCAGCGCACCCACGCCCGCTGCCGGCAGCGTCGACAGAATGGTCACCGGGTGCACCAGGCTTTCATACAGCATGCCCAGCACCAGATACACGGTGATGATCGCTGCCAGCACCAGGATCAACATCGAGTTCGGGTTCAACTGCACGTTGAAGCCGCCGCCGTCGCTGATGCGGATGTCGCCCGGCAGGCGCAGGCCGTCGATGGTGCGCTTGATGATCAGGTCCGCCTCACCGGTGCTCACGCCCGGAGCCAGGTTGTAGCTCAGGTCCATGGTGGTGTACTGGTTCTCGTGGGTGATCTGTGGCGGGGCCAGCCCCGGCACCTGTTCGGCCACCGCGGTGAGCGGAATCATCTCGCCATTGCCGGCGCGCACGTAGATTTCGTCCAGCGCCTTCGGCGTGGCGGTCTGCTCGGGCAGGGCATTGACCACCACGCTGTACTGGTTGATGTCCGAGTAGATGGTGGAGATCTGGCGCTGGCCGAACGCGCCGTACAGCGCGCCATCAATCGCACCGACCGACACGCCCAGCCGTGCCGCCTTGGCGCGGTCGATCACCACGTTCTGGCGCAGGCCTGCAGTGTCCACGTCGGTGCCGACGTCGCGCAGCTTGGGGTTCTGCTTCAGCGCCGCCTGCACCTTGGGCAGCCATTCCTGCAACTGGGCCAGGTCGTTGCCCTGCAGCGACACACGGTACTGCGCGCCCTGGCTGTTGCCGCCACCGCCGTCGCTGGGCAGGTCCTGGATCGCGCGCAGGCGCAACTGCAGGTCCGGGTAGCGGTCGGCCTTGGCACTGAGCCGGGCCAAGGCGGCCGCGGTGGTTTCGCGCCGGCCTTCCTTGCGGGTCTTCAGCTCCACGTTGAACTGCGCGCTGGAACCCTGGCGGCCACTGCCCAGGCGCACACCCACGGTCTTCACCGCCGGGTCGGCCATCAGCATGTCGGTGATGCGGCGCTGCCGGTTGACCATGTCCTCGAACGACACCGTCGCGCTGGAGTTGGCACGGCCCCAGATCAGGCCGGTGTCCTGCGGCGGGAACGAACCCTTCTTGACCGCACCGCCCAGCATCACCGTGGCCACGATCAGCAGGATCGGGGTCAGCGACAACAGCAGCGCATGCCGCAGCGAGAAGTCCAGGCACACGGTGTAGACCCGCAGCATGCGCTCGTGCGCGCCATCCAGGAAACGACCGATCCGCGAGGGCTTCTCCGGTTCCTCGTGCGCGCTCAGAAAGCGGCTGCACAGGGCGGGCGTGAGGGTGAGCGAGACGATCATGGAGACCACGATGGCCGCTACCAGCGTGACCGTGAACTCGCGGAAGAACGCGCCGACCATGCCGCTGGCGAACAGCAGCGGAATGAACACCGCCACCAGCGAGGCGGTGATCGACACAATGGTGAAGCCGATCTCACGCGCGCCGGTCAACGCCGCCTGCATCCGTGGCATGCCCTCATCCAGATGCCGCATGATGTTCTCGATCACCACGATTGCATCGTCCACCACGAAGCCGATCGCGATCACCAGCGCCAGCAGGCTCAGGTTGTTCAAGGTGAAGCCGAACACGTACATCACCAGCGCCGCACCGGCCAGCGACAGCGGCACGGTGATGGCGGCGATCAGCGTGGGGGCCAGCCGGCGCAGGAACAGCGCCATGGTCAGCACGACCATGGCCAGACTGATCAGCAGGGTGATCTGCACTTCATGCAGCGACGAGCGGATGGTCGGGGTGCGGTCGAAGTACGGGGTCAGTACGGTGCCGGGTTGCAGGTAGTCGCGCAGGGTCGGGATCTGTGCCTTCACCCGGTCGACAGTTTCGACGATGTTGGCCCCGGCACGGGTGAACACATACATCACCACGGCCGGCTTGTGGTTGAACCACGCGGCCTGGTAGGCATCCTGCTGGCCGTCGTAGACGTTGGCCACATCCTTCAGGCGGATCACCCGACCGTCGTCCTGGGTCTTGATCACCAGGTTGGCGAAGTCCGCAGCGCGGGCCACCGAGTCGTTGGCGATGATCGCGGTGGTGGTGTTGCCGTCGCTCAGGAAGCCGGTGGGCGAGGTCACATTGGCCGCGCGCACCGCATTGCGCAGGTCGTCCGGGGTGAGATTCAGCGCGTTGAGCAGACGCAGGTTCACGTCCACGCGCACGGCCGGCGTCGAAGCACCGGCGATGTCCACCGACGAGACGCCACTGATCTGGCGGATGCGCTGGGCCAGCAGCGAATCGGCCACGTTGTACAGTTCATCGGCCGACTGGGTCTGCGAGGTGAGCGCGATGGCGATCACCGGATCGTCGTTCGGGTTGGCCTTCTGGAACATGGGCGAACCCAACCCCGAGGGCAGGTCGGCCTGGGCCGAGTTGATCGCGGTCTGCACGTCCAGTGCCGCCGAATCGATGTCGACCCCGCTCTGGAAGATCATGAACACCAGCGAGCTGCCTTCCGAGCTGGACGAACGCATCTGGTCCACGCCGGGCAGCTGGCCCAGATGGCGTTCCAGCGGTGCGGTCACCGTGGATGCCATGGTGGTGGCGTCCGCGCCGGACTGGCTGGCGTGCACGAAGATCACCGGAATCTGGATGTTCGGCAGCGCCGACACGCCCAGCTTCAGGTAACAGAGCAGGCCCACCACGAACAGGCCGATGGCCAGCAGCGTGGTGCCGATCGGGCGGCGGATGAACGGGCCGGAGATGTTCACGCGCGGTCCTGTGCAGCAGCGTGGCGCAGTGCGCGCTGCTCGCGGCGCAGGCGCATGCGCTCGGAGAAGCGTTCCATGTACAGGTAGATCACCGGCGTGGTGTACAGCGTGACCAGCTGCGACAGCAGCAGGCCCCCCACAATGGCGATACCCAGCGGGCGGCGCAGCTCCGAACCGATGCCGGTGCCCAGCGCCAGCGGCAATGCACCGAGCATGGCCGCGGCGGTGGTCATCATGATCGGGCGGAAGCGCAGCAGGCAGGCGCGTCGGATCGCTTCGTGTGCGTTGGCACCGGCACGGCGCGCCTCGATCGCGAAGTCGACCATCATGATGCCGTTCTTCTTGACGATGCCGATCAGCAGCACGATGCCGACGATGCCATCCACGGACAGGCTCAGGCCGCATACCATCAGCGCCAGCAGCGCACCGACGCCGGCCGGCGGCAGGGTCGAGATGATGGTGATCGGGTGGATGTAGCTCTCGTACAGCACGCCCAGCACGATGTAGATCACCACCAGCGATGCCAGCAGCAGCCACACCACGTCGGTCTGGCTGCCGGTGAACTCGGCGGCCTTGCCGATGAACTGCGCGTGCACCTGCGCCGGCATGTCCAGGCTGGCCTTGGTGTCCTCAATCGCCTTGACCGCGTCGGACAGCGAATAGCCTGGCGCGATATTGAACGACACCGTCACCGCCGGCAGCTGCTGCTGGTGGCTGACCACCAGCGGGGTGCTGGTGACCTTGCCTTCGGCCAGCGCCGACAGCGGAATGATGTTGCCTGCACCGACCGGAATGCCGGTGTTCTGCGCGCCGATGCCGGTGGCGGTGGACGAGTTGGACGAGGTGACCTGGCCGAAGTTGGTGGCATTGCTGCCGGTCAGCGCGCCGGCCCCGTTCGAGGCCACCGCAAGCTGGTTCATCAGCGCGGTGCTGGTGCGGAACTCCGGGGCCACTTCCAGCACCACGCGGTACTGGTTGAGCTCGGTGAAGATGGTGGAGATCTGGCGCTGGCCGAAGGCGTCGTACAGGGTGTCGTCGATGGTCTGCATCGGCACGCCCAGCACGCTGGCCTTGTCGCGGTCGATGTTCAGCTCCAGCGCACGGCCCTGGTTGGACAGGTTGTTATCCACGTCTGCCAGTTCCGGACGCTGGCGCAGCGCCTCGGTCAGGCGCGTGGCCTGCAGTGCCACCTGTTCGCTGTCCACGTCCGACAGCGAGTACTGATACTCGGTGGCCGCGACGCGGGTATCCAAGGTCACGTCCTGCACTGGCTTCAGATACAGCGCCACGCCGGGAATGCCGGCCACCGCCTGCTGCAGCCGCGGCAGGATCTCATCCAGCCCATCACGGTCGCCGCGCTGCTTGAGCACGATCGACAGCTGGCCCTGGTTGAGCGTGGGGTTCATGCTGCCGGCCCCGATGAAGGCCGACACGCCGGTCACCGCCGGGTCCTTGCGCAGTGCTTCGGCCACCGCCTGGGTGCGCTGCTCCATCTGCGGGAAGGCGATGTTCTGGTCGGCCTGGACCACGCCGGTGATCAGCCCGGTGTCCTGTTCGGGCAGCAGGCCCTTGGGAATGAGTACGTACAGCAGCACGGTCAGCACCAGCGCGCCACCGGCAACCGCCAGGGTCAGCGGCTGGTGGTCCAGCACCCAGTCCAGGCTGCGCTCGTACAGGCCCACGGTGCGGGTCCACAGGTTCTGCTTGCCGACGGCCGCCGCGCGCTCGTGCGCATCTTCGCCTTCGGGCAGCGCATCCGGCTTGAGCAGGTAAGCGCACATCATCGGCGTGAGCGTCAGCGAGATCAGCATCGACAGCACCACCGCGATGCTCAGCACCCACGCGAACTCGTGGAACAGCCGCCCGGTGACGCCCGGCATCAGCAGCAGCGGCAGGAACACCGCCACCAGTGACACGGTCAGCGACAACACGGTGAAGCCGATCTGGCGTGCGCCGATTTCGGCTGCTTCCGGGCCGCTATTGCCCTGTTCGATGTAGCGCACGATGTTCTCGATCATCACGATCGCATCGTCGACCACGAAGCCGGTCGCCACCACCAGCGCCATCAGCGACAGGTTGTCCAGCGACATCCCGGCAAACGCCATTACCCCGAAGGTGCCGGCCAGCGACAGCGGCACCGCCACCGACGGAATGATGGTCGCCCACAGCCGGCGCAGGAACACGAAGATCACCGCCACCACCAGGCCGATGGTCAGGATCAGGGTGAACTGCACTTCATGCACCGAGGCGCGGATGGTTTCAGTGCGGTCGGAGAAGATCTCCAGGTGCACGTCGGCCGGCAGCACGTTCTGCAGCTGCGGCAGCAGGGCACGGATCCGCTCCACCGTCTGCACGATGTTCGCGCCCGGCTGGCGGCGCACTTCCAGCAGCACCGCCGGCTTGCCATCGGCCCAGGCCGCGAGCTGGTCGTTCTCCACCCCGTCGATCACCTGCGCCACGTCCGACAGCCGCACCGGGCGACCATTCTGGTAGCTGATGATGGTGTCGCGGTATTCCGCCGCGCTGGTCAGCTGGTCGTTGGTGCCGATGCTGTAGGACTGGGTCTTGCCGTTGAGCGAGCCCTTCGGCGCGTTGACGTTGGCCTGGGTGAGCGCGCTGCGGAGCTCCTCCAGGGTCAGGCCCATGTTCGACAGCTGCGCCGGATTGACCTGGATGCGCACGGCCGGGCGCACGTTGCCGGCGATCGAGACCAGGCCCACGCCCTGCACCTGCGACAGGCGCTGGGCCAGGATCGAGTCGGCGTAGTTGTTCACATCACGCAGCGGGCGCGTGTCCGAGGTCAGCTTGAGCGTGACGATGGCTGCGTCGGCCGGGTTCACCCGGTTGTAGACCGGCTGGTAGGGCAGCGACGAGGGCAGGGTGGCCTGGCGGATCGCCGCCTGCACGTCCTGCGCGGCGATGTCGATGTCGCGGTCCATCGAGAACTGCAGGATGATCGTGGACAAGCCAGCCGACGAATCGGAGGTCATCAACTCCAGCCCGGAGATCTGCCCGAACTGGCGCTCCAGCGGCGTGGTCACCAGCGAAGCCATGGTGGTGGCATTGGCACCCGGGTACTGGGTGGTCACCACCAGGCTGGGCGCATCCACTTCCGGCAGCGCCGACACCGGCAACTGCCGGTAGCCCAGGATGCCCAGCAGCAACAGGCCCGCCATCAGCAGCGAGGTGGCGATGGGGCGGCGGATGAAGATCGTCGAAAAGCCCACGGGCGGGTCCTTGCGGTTACGTCAGACGGCAAAGCAGAAAACCGGCACCGGCGCGCGGGCCGGTACCGGGAAAGCGCGGTACGTGATCAGCGCGGACCACCGCCACGGCGACCACCGCCCGGGCCCTGCTGCTGGGCAGCGGCCTTGAGCTCGGCTTCGGTGGGAGCGGCTGGGGTTTCGCCCGGCTTCAGTGCGGTGACCTTGCTGCCTGGCTTCAGTCGGAACTGACCTTCGCTGACCACCCGCTCGCCGCCCTTCAGGCCCTCGGTGATCTGCACGTGGCTGTCGCCCACTTCCACGCCACTCTTCACCGTCTGCATGGCCACGGTGTTGTCGGCCTGCACGATGTACACGTATTCGCCGTCGGGGCCGCGCATCACGGCCTGGGTCGGAATGACCACGCCGCCGGCAATCGTGCGCAGCTGCATGCGCACGTTGACGAACTGGCCCGGCCACAAGGTGTTGTCGGCGTTGTCGAACAGCGCACGCGCGCGGAAGGTGCCGCTGTCGCTGCTGATCTGGTTGTCGACCACATCCAGCTTGCCGCCGTCGGTCAGCACGTGGGCATCGTTGCGGTCCAGCGCGGCGATGGTCACCGGGCCCGCCTGCTGTGCCTGGCGCACGTCCGGCAACTGGCGCTCGGGCAGGTTGAACACAATGTGGATCGGATGCACCTGGGTCAGGGTAACCAGCGCGGTCCCGGCGCTGACCACATTGCCGGCGTCCACGGCGCGGATGCCGGCAATGCCGGAGATCGGTGCGGTGACCTTGGTGTACTGCAGCTGCACCTGGGCGGCGCGCATGCTGGCCTCGTTGGCCGACACCGCACTTTCGTACTGGGCCACCTGGTTGCGCTGGGTGTCCAGATCGGTCTTGGCGACGTACTGGCGGTACTCCGGCGAATTGGAGCGTGCATAGTTCGAGCGCGCTGTCGCCAGCAGCGCCTGGTTCTGGCGCTTGGCCGCCGCCGCCTCGTCATAGCTGGCCTGGGCGCTGCGCGGGTCGATCTGCGCCAGCACATCGCCCTGCTTCACTTCCTGGCCCTCCTTGAAGTTCAGGCTGATCAGCTGGCCGCCGACCTGCGGGCTGACGGTGACGGTGTTCATCGCCGACACGGTGCCCAGCGCGCTGGCATACACCGGCACGTCCTGGCGCGCGGCATCGACCACGGTGACCGGCACCGGCGCGCTGTCACGCCCGCCGTCCTTGCCGGCTTCGGCCGTGGTGCCCGGGCCACCCGCCTTGTTCTTGCCACCCCCGAGTACGCGCAGGCCGATCAGGCCCACCACCAGCACTGCGATGACCAGCAGCACGATCTTCCAGAAACGCGACATTCAAAACTCCTGAGGCTGGCAGGGGGCGGGGCCCGGTTGGCTGCTGCAAAGCATACCCGCCCGTCGTGGGACTGCCTGCATGACGGATGGGACGTGCGCTCAGACCGGGCGCGACCCGACAGGTTCCCTCCGATAACGCGTCGGCGTCTTTCGCGTTGACATCGTGCGGTCCCTGCGTGGCTTTCCCCTTGGGGCCGGATGCCCTACATTCAGGTTCAACCCCTCGCGTAGCACCGGGCCCTGCCCGGCACGCTCTCTCTGGAGAACGCAATGCCCCGTCTGTCGCTGCTGCTGTCCGCCCTGTTGCTTGCTTCGCCCGCGCTCGCCGCGGCCGCCCCGGCCGAGCGCCCGGAAGTGACCGCCGCCGCGGCTCGTCTGCAGGCCCAGGTGGTGGAGTGGCGACGCGACTTCCACCAGCACCCGGAGCTGTCCAACCGCGAAGAGCGCACCTCGGCCAAGGTCGCCGAGCGCCTGCGCGCGATGGGCCTGAAGCCCAGGACCGGCATCGCGCACCACGGCGTGGTAGCGATCATCAAGGGCGGCAAGCCCGGCCCGCGCATCGCCCTGCGCGCCGACATGGACGCGTTGCCGGTGACCGAGCAGACCGGCCTGCCGTTTGCCAGCAAGGCCACCAGCACCTACCGCGGCGAGCAGGTCGGGGTCATGCATGCCTGCGGACACGATGCCCACACCGCCACCCTGCTGGGGGTGGCCGACGCGCTGGTGAAGATGCGCGAGAACCTGCCCGGTGAAGTGATGCTGATCTTCCAGCCTTCCGAAGAAGGTGCGCCGCCGCCGGAAGAGGGCGGTGCCGCGCTGATGCTCAAGGAAGGCGTGTTCGCCGACTTCAAGCCGGAGGCGGTGTTCGGCCTGCATGTGTTCTCCAGCGTGCAGGCGGGCCAGATCGCCGTGCGCGGTGGCCCGCTGATGGCCGCGTCGGACCGCTTCGGCATCAAGGTGATCGGCCGCCAGACCCACGGCTCGGCTCCGTGGAACGGGGTCGACCCGATCGTCGCCACCGCCGACCTGGTCGGCACCGCACAGACCATCGTCAGCCGCCGCAGCAACATTTCCAAGCAGCCGGCCGTGGTCAGCTTCGGCGCGATCAAGGGCGGCATCCGCTACAACATCATTCCTGACGAAGTGGAGATGGTCGGCACCATCCGCACCTTCGACGAAGGCATGCGCCAGCAGATCTTCGCCGACCTGCGCAACGTGGCCGAGCACACCGCCGCCGCGCACGGTGCCAAGGCGGAAACCGAGATCTACGAGGCGGAAGGCAATCCGGCCACGGTCAACGACCCGGCGCTGACCGCGCGCATGCTGCCCAGCCTGCAGGCCGTGGTGGGCGAGGCCAACGTCTATGAGCCGCCGCTGCAGATGGGCGCGGAAGACTTCTCGCTGTTCGCCCAGCAGGTGCCGGGCATGTTCTTCTTCGTCGGTTCCACCAGCGAAGGCATCGACCCGGCCAAGGCCCCGGCCAATCATTCGCCCAAGTTCCTGCTGGATGAAAAGGCGCTGGATGTGGGGCTGCGGGCGCTGTTGCAGGTAAGCCTGGACTATTTGGACGCGCCGAAGGGCTGATCGGCGTCGGCTGGATCCGGTAGCGCCGGCCGTTGGCCGGCCCTCATGAACGTTGGACACATCCGGAGGGCCGGCCAACGGCCGGCGCTACCGGATGCTCCACGCATCACTGGCGCACTTCGCGCACCACCTGCGCCGGCTGCTCGATGCCCGGGCTGGCCCGCCACGGGTTGATGTCCAACCCGCCGCGACGGGTATACCGCGCTTCCACCTCCAGCCACTGCGGATGGCAGCGCTGGGACACCTCGCTGAAAATGCGTTCCACGCACTGCTCGTGGAACTCGGCATGCTCGCGGTAGCTCACCAGATAGCGCAGCAGGCCTTCGCGGTCGATACGGGGGCCGTGGTAGCGCACGCTGACATGGGCCCAGTCCGGCTGGCCGGTCACCGGGCAGTTGGACTTGAGCAGGGCCGAGCTGAGGGTTTCGGTCACGACCTGGCCCGGGTTGGCCGAGAGCAGCTCCGGCGCAGGCGGACCATAACGGTCGATGCTGACCTCCAGCTCGTCCAGTGACTCGCCCTCGCTGTCCTCGACCAGCGGCGGCACCCCGAACACCACGTTGACCACCGCCCCGGCACAGGCCGAGAGGTCGCCGGCGATACGCTGGCGGGCGGCCTCGTCGTCGTCGAAGCGGGTGCTGTTGAGCGAGTTGAGGTACAGCTTGAACGACTTGGATTCGATCAGGTTCGGCGACGTGCAGGGCACGCTGATGGTCGCCACCGCCACCCGTGGCTTGCCGCGCCGGTCCAGCCAGCTCAGCTCATAGGCCTGCCAGCGGTCGTGGCCGACAAAGGGCAACCGCGCATCGTCCACGCCGATCTCCTCGCGGGCGGCGCGTCGGGGAATGGGGAAGAGCAGGGCGGGGTCGTACTGCGACGGGTAAGCGACCTCGCGACCGAGGCTGGAGTCCTGGGGGGTATTCATGCCGCCCATTTTACCCCCGCGCCATGCGCGTCACCGGGACATCCCACGGCCTTCCGTCCCCCCTGTTCAGAATTCCGCCCGAACCCTTCACGCCCACGCCATCCCCCATTAACAACCGCTGTGACACCGTGCGATCCATGTCCCCACTTGTGGAAGGGAGCGTGCGGATGAGTACCGACAAGAAGGCCGATTTCTCCGGGGTGTCCAGCAAGGTGGACACCACGGCAGAGAAGGTGGAGAAGGCGGATTTTTCCGGCGTGACCGCCTCGGTGGACACCACGGCCGAAAAGGTGGGTGGTGACACCTACACCGTGCAGAAGGGCGATTCGCTGTCGAAGATCGCCAAAGCGACGCTGGGCGATGCCAACGCCTGGAAGAAGATCTTCGAGGCCAACCAAGATGTGCTGGACGACCCGGACAAGATCTTCCCGGGACAGGTCCTGAAACTGCCGCCGAAGACCTGAGCCGCCGGTCCGGCCCATCCATTCCCTGGGAGGAATTCCATGAAGAAGACGTCGATCAGTACCGCCGTGCTTGCTGCCCTGCTGGCCACCGTGGCCATGACGGGTTGCAAGAAGAAGGAAGAGAGCGTGGACACCACCGCGCAGCCTGCGGCAACCGCGCCTGCCCCGGTGACTGAACCGGCTGCGCCGCAACCGATGAGCCAGGCGGCGGCCGTGAATGTGTCCGCGGTGACGGTGGGCAAGACCGCAGCGGCGGACAAGTCGGTCGCGCCCGCAGCGCTGTTCGCACCGAAGGACGTGATCATCGTCTCGATCCGCACCGACGGCACGGCCAACAACACCAACGTGGGCGCGAAGTTGACCTACCAGGACGGCCAGGTGGCAGGCGAACAGAGCCAGGCACTGAATACCACGGGTGCGGAAACCACCAACATCAGCTTCACGAATGCCAATGGCTGGCCGGCGGGCAAGTACCGCGCGGAAGTCACGGTAGATGGTAGAGCGGCCGGAACGCCGCAGGAGTTCGAGGTCAAGTAAGCCTAACGCCGACTCTCTCCCGGCACGGGCTCACGATGGACGCAGCCGCGAGGCTGCGTCTTTTTTATGTCCGCAACGGTTGCCACGGCAACCAATACCGCCGCGTATGGGCCGGCTTTGCTACCCGGGGCCTAAACCGCGACAATGCGGGGGTTTCCCCGCAGAGTATCCGTTCCCCATGTCGAACACGCCCAAGATTCTCTACACCCTCACCGATGAGGCCCCGTTCCTGGCGACCGCGTCGCTGCTGCCCATCGTTGAGGCCTATACCGCTACCGCCGGCATCGCGGTCGAGACCCGCGACATCTCGCTGTCCGGTCGCATCCTGGCGCTGTTCCCGGATTACCTGAAAGACGAGCAGAAGCAGGCCGATGATCTGGCCGAACTGGGCCAGCTGGCGACCACCCCGGACGCCAACATCATCAAGCTGCCCAACATCAGTGCCTCGGTGCCGCAGCTGAAGGCCGCCATCAAGGAACTGCAGGACCAGGGCTACGCCCTGCCGAACTACCCGGATGTCCCCACCGACGACGTCTCGCGCGACATCAAGGCCCGCTACGACAAGGTCAAGGGCAGCGCGGTGAACCCGGTGCTGCGCGAAGGCAACTCCGACCGCCGCGCCCCGCTGTCGGTCAAGAACTACGCCCGCAAGCACCCGCATCGCATGGGCAAGTGGTCGAAGGACTCCAAGTCGCATGTCTCGCACATGGACGGTGGTGACTTCTACGGCAGCGAAAAGTCCGCCACCCTCGCCAACGCCGGCAATCTCAGGATCGAACTGGTCAAGGCTGACGGCAGCAGCGTCGTGCTGAAGGAAAAGACCGCGGTCAAGGCCGGCGAAATCGTCGACGCCGCGGTGATGAGCCGCAGCGCGCTGGCGGCCTTCGTGCAGGCGCAGATCGCCGATGCCAAGGCCAAGGGCGTGCTGTTCTCGCTGCACCTGAAGGCCACCATGATGAAGGTCTCCGACCCGATCATGTTCGGCGTGGTGGTGGAAGAGTTCTACAAGGACGTGCTGGCCAAGCACGCCGACGTACTCAAGCAGGCCGGTTTCGACGCCAACAACGGCATCGGCGACCTGTACGCCCGCCTGCCGCAGCTGCCGGAAGCCACCCAGGAAGCAATCAAGGCCGACCTGGCCGCCGAATACGGCAAGCGCCCGGGCCTGGCCATGGTCAACTCCGACAAGGGCATCACCAACCTGCACGTGCCCAGCGACGTCATCGTCGACGCTTCGATGCCGGCCATGATCCGCGACTCCGGCGGCATGTGGAATGCCGAAGGCAAGCTGCAGGATGCCAAGGCGGTCATTCCGGACCGCTGCTACGCCGGCGTGTACCAGGCCGTCATCGACGACTGCATCGCGCACGGCGCGTTCGACCCGGCCACCATGGGCTCGGTGCCGAACGTCGGCCTGATGGCGCAGAAGGCAGAAGAGTACGGTTCGCACGACAAGACCTTCCAGATTCCCGCCGACGGCACCGTGCGTGTCACCGACGACGCCGGCAGCGTGATCTTCGAACACGCCGTGCAGACCGGTGACATCTGGCGCATGTGCCAGACCAAGGACGCGCCGATCCAGGACTGGGTCAAGCTGGCCGTGAACCGCGCCCGCCTGAGCAGCACCCCGGCCGTGTTCTGGCTGGACGAGAAGCGCGCCCACGACGCCCAGGTGATCGCCAAGGTCAACACCTACCTGAAGGACCACGACACCGCCGGCCTGGACATCCGCATCCTGGCTCCGGTCGAGGCGACCACCTTCTCGCTGGACCGCATCCGCAAGGGTGAGGACACCATCTCGGTGACCGGCAACGTGCTGCGCGACTACCTGACCGACCTGTTCCCGATCATGGAACTGGGCACCAGCGCCAAGATGCTGTCCATCGTGCCGCTGATGGCCGGTGGTGGCCTGTTTGAAACCGGTGCCGGTGGTTCGGCTCCCAAGCACGTGCAGCAGTTCGTGGAAGAGGACTACCTGCGCTGGGATTCGCTGGGTGAGTTCCTGGCCCTGGCCGCCTCGCTGGAACACCTGGGCGAGCGCTACAACAACGCCGACGCCGCCGTGCTGGCCCGCACCCTGGACCAGGCCAACGGCCAGTTCCTGGACAACGACAAGTCGCCGTCGCGCAAGCTGGGGGGCATCGACAACCGTGGCAGCCACTTCTACATCGCGCTGTACTGGGCCCAGGCCCTGGCCGCGCAGGACGAAGATGCCAAGCTGAAGGCAAAGTTCGCTCCGCTGGCCAAGGCACTCACCGACAACGAGCAGGCCATCGTGGCCGAGCTGGCCGCGGTGCAGGGCAAGGCCGTGGACATCGGCGGCTACTACCGCCCGGACCTGGCCAAGGTGTCCAAGGCGATGCGCCCGAGTGCCACGTTCAACGCCGCACTGGATGCGCTGAAGGGCTGATCTGGCTTTTCAGTGTGATCTACGAGGAACCCGCGCTTTGGCGCGGGTTCTTTTTTGCGCGCGGGCCAAAACTGTGAACTCCGTTGGCCAGGCTCGCGACCGGACACCCCCGTCGAATTCGTGAAAGAGGCATGAAACTTGCCTGTCTGCGGGCTATCCAGAATCCGATTTTTGGCCGGATTTACCTGCAAAAAATGAGAAATCCATCACCTATGCCCCCGGCGGGGTTGGCATAGGCTAACCGGGCTCTATTCCGCACGGGATGTGATCTTTCACAAGGCAGGGGAACGCGGATGGCAAGGGTGCTGGTAGTGGGGTCGGACATGCAGGGGGAGCGCGCGCTGCTGCAGCGCCTGCGTTCGGCGGCGTCATTGACGGCCGACGGGGTCAGCACCTGTCGCGACCTGGACGAATGCGACCTGCTGGTGATCCGGGACACACCGGCGCTGCGCAATGCCGCATTGCGCATGGTGCGCGAGCGCCCGCGCATCCAGCTGTGGGTGGAAGACCAGCAGGGCCAGCTGCGCCACGGCGAGCGCGCCAATGGGCCGGTGCTGGATGACGCGGCGATCGAACACGCACTGAGGCACATGGTGGACAGCACACCGGCTTCGAGCATCGACGAACCCTGCACCGCACGCGGTGCCAAGGCCATTACCCGTGCATTGCGTGAAAGCCTCAATGCCCGCCAGGGCCATGCGGTGCTGGCACTGGACGGGGCGGCGCAGGTGCTGATCGACTTCGTGCAGGACCAGATGGTGGTGCCGGCCGGGGTGCCGGCCGAGCATCTGGCGCAGGACCTGTCCGACAGCTTTGACATGCTGACCTTGCACGGCATCTCTGCCCGCCGCTACCAGGAGCTGGCCGGCGAGCGCACCCGCCAGCCGCTGCGCCCGCTGCTGTGGCAGTGGGGCCAGCGCCCCGACCACTGGCAGGACCTGGACGCGCGCCTGCTGCGCCACGCCCGGGTGAAGCTGCTGCGCTGGCCGGACTTCCGCGTACTGGGCCGCCAGCACGACAGCTTCCGGCTGTGTTCGCTGCTGCTCAAGCGCGCCTGCAGCGTGGACGAATGTGCCTCCTTGCTGGACGTGTCCAGTGACGCGGTGCGCAGCTTCGTGCACCCGGCTTACCTGTGTGGCTACGCCGCGCTGGAGGCGGTGCCGAAGGATGCCGCGCCGGTGCGCAACACCGCCGCGGCGGGCGGTGGCACCCTGCTGGCGCGGATGTGGCGCAGCGTGCGCCAGCGCAGCGGGGCCTGAGCATGCGTGAACACAAGATCGTGGTGCTGGGCACCATGGGCTGCGGCAAATCCACCCTGGTGCGCGCCATCGCCGCCGGTGCGGTGGTGGATACCGATGTGCCCAACAGCGACCGCGACGGCGCGGACAAGGCCTCGACCACGGTGGCGATGGACTACGCCGACATCGACCTGCCCAACGGCGACCGCCTGCGCCTGTATGGCACGCCGGGGCAGCAGCGCTTCGACTTCCTGTGGCCGATCCTGCTGCAGGGGGCCAGCGGCGTCGTCCTGCTGCTGGATGCCACCCGCGCCGCCGCCGTGGCCGAGCTGGACGCCTACCTGGCGGTGCTGAAGCAGCACGCCACACAGGTGCCAGCGGTGGTCGGCATCACCCGCCTGGACCTGGCCCCGCAGTTTGACCTCGAGGCCTGCAGTGCGCTGGCCGGCTGGGATGCGCGCGTGCTGCCGGTGATGCCGGTGGACGCACGCGATCGCGAGCAGGGATTGTGGTTGATGGACGTACTGATGAGCGAAATGGAAGCAGGCGAACTGGTGATGGCGCATGGCTGACGGACACGACGCGCGGCGCATGGACCCGGCGCTGCGCGAGCGGCTGGCGCAGCATCTGAACCAGTTTGTCGATGAGATCGACGGCGTGCGCAGCGTGGTGCTGGCGACGGTGGACGGCTTTGCGTTGCTGCCTGCCGCTGGCACGCATGGCAATGGAGAACGTCTTGCCGCAATGACCAGCGCGATGCTGGCACTTGCGGCGGCGGTGGGGCGTGAACTGGCGCTGGGTGAACTGGAAACACTGATGCTTGAAGCGGGCGAGGGCAAGGTGCTGATGCTGGCACTGCCGTGCACGCCAGCACCGCTGCTGCTGATGACCGCGTGTGACACCCGCTGCGTCGTCGGCAAGGTGCTGTGGAGCGCCAAGTATTGTGGCCGCAACATCATGGCCGAACTCAGCGGATCACGAGCCGATCCGCAGGAGTAACCGGGGCTCGATACAACCAATGGGGTGCAACGTGGCAGGACTGAACGAAACCTTGAGTGCGTTGATGACCATCGACGGCGCGCAGGCCGTGGCGCTGGTGGACTACGAAAGCGGCATGCTGCTGGGCGAAGCAGGCTCGGGCATGGACATGGAAGTGGCCGCGGCGGGCAACACGGAGGTGATCCGCGCCAAGATGAAGACGGCCAAGGCGCTCAATCTCAATGACACCATCGAGGACATGCTGATCACGCTTGGCAAGGCGTATCACATCATGCGCCCGGTGGCGAACAAGCAGGGGCTGTTCCTGTATCTGGTACTGCACCGCGACAAGGCCAACCTGGCCCTGGCCCGCCGCAAGGTACAGGACGTGGAAGGCTCGCTGGTGCTCTGATTCATCCACATCCACAAAAAAGGGGTCAGGTGTAGTTAATCGGGCCGGCTAACTACACCTGACCCCTTTTTTGCTACCGGTGATTTTCCGGCGGCAATGGCTTAGGGTGAAATCCGGTCTTCCGGATCAACCTGCATGGGTGTCACCGAACCGCCACTGCCCGCATCACTGGCTACCGTCATCCGCGAAGGCTTCGCGGCCTATCACGCGCGCTTTGCCGGCATCACCCAACGCGCGCGCCTGCGCTTTGAAGGCCGCGACTGGGCCGCCGCCCGGCAGGATGCGGTCGAGCGCATCGGCCTGTACGACCACTGCATCGCCGAAACCGTGGATGCGCTGCGCCGCCGCGCCGGCGAGGCTATCGGAGAACGCGCGCTGTGGCTGCAGATCCGGGCGGCCTACGCGGCGATGATCGAGCCGCTGATCGACGCCGAGCTGTACAAAACTTTTTACAACACCCTGGCGCGGCGGCTGTTCGCCACCCAGGGCGTGGACTCCGCCGTGGAGTTCATGGCCATGGATGTGGTGCCGTCCGATGCCATCACCCACCCGGTGGCGCGGCACACGTATGCGGTATCGGCCACGCGCCCGGCCGAGGCGCTGATGCGGGTGCTGGGCGACTATCAGTTCGATGTCCCCTATGCGCACCAATTGCGCTGCGCGGCCGCCATTGCGGTTCGCCTGCAGGATGATCTGCAGCACTGGGGCGACCACCCGGTACGCAGCATCGAACTGCTCGACACCGTGTTCTACCGTGAGCGCCGCGCCTATCTGGTCGGGCGCGTGTTTGGCGAGCACCGCTTCTCACCCTGTGTCATCGCCCTGGTCAACGATGACAAGGGCCTACGCGCGGATGCCGTGCTGACCCGTCGACGCGACGTGGCGCATCTGTTCGGCGTCTCACGCAGCTACTTCCAGGCCGACCTGGCCACCGTGGGTGATGCGGTGGTGTTCCTGCGCAGCCTGCTGCCGGCCAAGCCCATCGACGAGATCTACACCGTGCTCGGCCGCGCCAAACAGGGCAAGACCGAGCGTTACCGCACGTTCTTCCATCACTTCCAGACCCATCCGGACGAACAGCTGGTGCATGCCGACGGCACCCCGGGCATGGTGATGGCGGTGTTCACCCTGCCCAGTTACCCGCTGGTGTTCAAGCTGATCCGCGACCGCTTCGCCTGGCCCAAGCGCATGACGCGGCAGGACGTGGAAGAAAAATATGCGCTGGTGTTCACGCTCGACCGCGTGGGCCGCTTGCTGGATGCGCAGCCGTACCGACACCTGCGCTTCCCGCGTGCGCGCTTCTCACCGGCACTGCGCGAGGAGCTGCTGACGCAATGCGCCACCAGCGTGCACGAGGACGGCGACGACCTGGTCATCGACCTGTGCTATGTGCAACGGCGCTTTCGTCCGCTCAATCTGTACCTGCGCGAGCAGACCGCCGACGCGCGGCGCGCGGCCGCACTGGACTACGCGCAGGCCATCACCGACATGGCACGCAACAACATCTTCCCGGGCGACATGCTGCCGAAGAATTTCGGCGTGTCCCGCCACGGCCGTGCCGTGTTCTACGACTACGACGAACTGAGCCTGCTCACCGATTGTGTGTTCCGGGCGTGGCCGCAGCCGCGCAATGCCGAAGAGGCGATGGCCGACGAACCCTGGTTCCATGTGGGCCCGCACGACGTGTTCCCGGAGCGCTTCGCGCCGTTCATGGGGCTGCCTGCGACAGAGCTGGCAGCCGTGCGCGAACACTTCGGCCACTTGTTCGATCCGACGTGGTGGCAGGACCTGCAGGCGCGTTTTGTTGCGGGCGACTACCCTGATACGCCGCCGTATGCCGCCCTTCATCGGCTGGCGTGATGGCAACGTGCACATGGCTGCGCTACCCTCGATGTTCACTACACCACAAGGAATCGTGTGATGCGCCATACCCTTTTGCTGACCGCAGCGCTTCTCGCAGGCGGCGTCGCGCTGGCCGTTCCGCCCGAGGTCACGGCGCAGACGCGGCGTGCCGTCGCCAAGACGGCCGAGGGCAGCATGGTGCTGACGGGGCAGATCGATATCGGAACGGCGGGCCAGGTCGAGGGCTTCGTACTGGATGACCGCGAGAGCGTGCCCGCCGAGATTGCCGGTTTCGTGGACCGATCCGTGCAGGCGTGGCGCTTTGAACCCATCGTGCGCGACGGTTCGCCTGTCCGTGGACGCACCTTTGTCAGCATCCGCCTTGTCGCCAAGCCGGGTCCAGATGGAGGCGATCTCGTCAGCCTGCAGGCGGCGAATTTTGAACGTTACGATCCAGCAGCGACCGACCGGGTGACCAAGCAGAGCATGCCGGCCCCGCGCTTCCCCAGCCGTGCGGCGGACATGCGCGGGCGCGGCGAAGTGCTGCTGTTGATCCAGGTCGCGCGCGATGGGTCGGTCACCGATGTGGTGGCCGAACAGGTCAATCTGCACGTGGTCGGCGACGAGCGGCAAATGAAGCGCCTGCGCGACCTGTTCGCGGACGAAAGCGTCAGCGCGGCGCGTCGCTGGACCTTCCGCGCGCCTTCGACGGGAACCGCCGTGGATGACCCGTACTGGACGGTGCGGGTACCGGTCCGGTTCGATGAACCGGCCACCCGTGCGGCCTACGGCCAGTGGAACACCTACATCCCAGGCCCACGCGTGCCGGCACCTTGGCGCAAGAAGGAAGAGAATGAGCGCGATGTCGCGGGCCTGCTGTCTGCCGGTGGCATCTACATGGCAGGCAACAGCAGCGGTCCGCGTCTGCTCACCCCGCTCGGGGGCTGAGCCTGGTGCCCATCAGATCGGCGGCTGCCGCCGATCTGACCCCTCCATCAACCCAGCGACGTGTCTTCCAGCGGATAGATCACCGTCCGGTTGCGGCCCTGTTCCTTGGCCATGTACAGCGCCTTGTCGGCCAGGCGCAGGGCCTGCTGCGGGTCTTCGTGGTACGAGGGGTAGTGCGCAACACCCAGCGACACCGTCACCGCGCCCACGTCGTCGAAGGTCTCGGCGGCAATCTGCGCGCGCAGGCGTTCGGCGATCAGTGCGCTGTTGGCCACGTCGATGCCGGGCAGCAGGATCAGGAACTCCTCGCCGCCGTTGCGGCACAGCAGGTCGGTGTCGCGCGAGTCGTCGCGCATGATCTGCGCGATGCGCAGGATCACCGCGTCACCCACCGGGTGGCCGAAGCGGTCGTTGATCGATTTGAAGCGGTCGATGTCCAGCGCGATGATCCCGAACGGCTGTCCGCGCGCCTGCCAGTCTTCCAGGCCCTGCTGCAGGCCGCGACGGTTCTGCAGGCCGGTCAGCGGGTCGGTCATGCTGGCGCGATTGAGCTTGCCGATCCGATCCTGCAGCAGGTTGAAGCTGTACAGCAGCGCCTGCTTCAGGTGCGCGGCTTCGTAATACCACGCACGGGTCGCGCCCACATGGCGGATGGCAATGCCGGTGTCGCGGTTCTGTACGTTGCGCGCCATCTGCCACAACGGCAGCGAGATACGGCGTGCGAACCACCAGGTGATCAGCAGTGACACGACGCCCAGCGGGATGGCATTCCAGATGACGGACGACATCAGCCGCGACAGCGGGGCCAGGGTGGCCTCGGTCGGGCGCTGGGCGACCACGCCCCAGCCCACGCTGGGCACCGGTGCGTAACCGGCCAGCATCAGCACGCCATGGCTGTTGCGCACTTCCTGCGCGCCGGACTGGCCCTTGCTGACCGCCTGCACCGCCGGGTTTTCCTTGGCGAACTGCCCGATCCGGTTCGGCTCGATGTGGTACAGAATGCGCGCGTTGCGGTCCACCACGTACAGGTACGAGCCGTCGCGGTAATAGTGCTTGCCCAGCAGGGTCTGCAGGACGCTGCGCTGGCGCAGGTAGATGGTGCCGCTGACATAGCCCTGGTAGTCGCCCTGGGCATTGAAGATGGGCTGGGTGATGGCCACCAGCAGGCGGCCGGTGGCCGACTGGTACGGGTCGCTGATGTAGGGTTCGCGGCGCTTGAGCGCTTCGGTGTTCCCCGAACTGTTGAGCACCACCCCCTGCAGCGCCAGGCTCTGCGGCGAGGTGGCCAGGACCGTGCCGGCGCGGTCCACGATCAGCACCGAATTGAAATCGTTGGTCTGCTGCTGCAGCCGTGCCGCTTCGCGCTCCAGTTCCTGCACGCTGTGCGTGCGGTTGCCGAGCACCGTGGCCGAATAGGCCAGGTGCTGCTGCGCGGCCTGCAGGAAGTTCTGGGTGGTTTCGGCCAGCTTGCTGGCATATACGCGGTTGGCTTCCAGCGTGTTGCCGATCAATTGTTCGCGCTGGACCCGGTAACTGGCATGCAGCGTATTGGCGAGCGCGACGATGGCACTGAGCAGGGCCAGGGCAAGGATGAGCTTGCCCAGGGTAAGGCGGGACGGCAACGGCGACATGGGGGTACGGCCAGACGGCGGAGAACGGGCGGATTATTGCGTATTCAGAAGTCAAGTGTGTAAAGCGACATTCCGCTGAACGGGACCGGCGCTACCGATCCAGCCGTCGCCGCAGCACACTGCGCACATTGCTGGCCGCTGTCGCATCCAGCGGCCCCAGCACCCCGCGTGCGGCATCGGGAACATGCGCTGTCGTCTGTTCGTCAGCCTCGAACACGTAATGGTCGAACATCGACCGCCAGTGCGCGCGCTGTGTCGGGGGCAGGTCACGCAGGGCCAGAATGGCCAGCATCAGGGCGTTCATCGGGGTGTCCATCCACCCGGGTACGGAGCGCCACCAGTAGTTGACCAGCACATTGAGGTCGTCCAGACCCTCCATGTGGTGCCACCACAGCGAGGGAATGAACACCGCATCGCCGGGGCCCAGCTCGGCCACCTGGGCCTGCGCCCAGGCGTCGGCAAAGCGCGGGAAGCGAACAAGGTCCGGCGCGGCGAAGTCGACCAGGCTGACCGCCTGGCCGGCAGGATTGAAGTCCAGCGGGCCGATGTACAGGTTCCCGATCTGCTCCGGCGGGAACAGCGTGACCCGGCGGCGGCCAACGGCCACGCAGGCCAGGTTGTCCGGCACATCCTGGTGCGCGGCAATGCGCGAGCGGTTGCCGATCCAGATGCTGCCCAGCGGGTCGGCTACGCCCAGGTCAAGCGGGTTGTCCTGGCGGAAGCCGGGCAGGAAGCTGTCCAGCGTGGTCGAGGCCACATAGATGGTCGGTGGCGCGGCCTGCCCCTGGTACTTGAGCAGGGTATCGAGCACCACCTTCAGCGGAATCTGCTCGCGGCGGAAATTGAAGCCGCTCATGTCGGCGTTGTAGAAGATGCGGCCCTGCACCTCCGGCGGCGCGGTGGTGGCGGTGACCGGCATCGTGCCGTGGTCATAGTGCTTGAGGTGCGCCACCGCGTCGGCCGGCGAGCGCCGGCCGGCCTGCACCAGCGGCCAGTCGGCCACCAGTCCGCGGATCACCTTGGGGGTGGTCCAGCCGGGAAGCAGCACCCGCAGCTGCGCGGGCGTGAGGTCACGCACTTCGTCAATCGGGCCGGGCGGGGCGGTCATGGCGGGGTCACAGGGACAGGGGCGTGACGCAGTGTAGGGCAGTGGCGGTCGGGCCGCCCCGGTGGGGGCGGCCCGCAGGCGTCAGAACTTGTAGCGGACGCCGAACATGTAGCGCGGCCCGGTCTGGGTGGCGTAGCGCAGCATGTTGGTGTGGCGCGAGTAGGTGCGCATGGTCTCGTCGGTGAGATTGATCGCTTCCACACTCAGGGTCAGGTTGTCGGTGGCGGCGTAGCTGATGTTGAGGTCAAGCTGGCCGTAGTCATCGGTGTAGTTCGGGTTCGGGCCCTGGCCGCCGATGCCGCTGAGGAACTTGTCGCGCCAGTTGTAGGCCGCACGCACCTGCCAGCGGTTCTTGTCGTAGAACGCCACCACGTTGGCCGAATCGCTCAGCCCCACCATCGGGTACTGGTCGCCCAGGCTGTAGTTGTCGAATGTCAGGCCCGACTTGACCTTGGTGTAGTTCGCCGCCACGCCGAAGCCGGACTGCCCGAACACGTGCTGCAGGGCGATTTCCCAGCCATCAAGATGGTCCGAGCGCTGGTTGGCCGGCAGGGTGATGTCGAACCCGGCGACCGGGTCGCCCGGCTGGCCGACGATGGTGCCGGTGAGCTGGCCGGCCGAGTTGGTGCCGGTGGCGGTGACGCCGGGCTGGCCGTTGAAGTTGGTGAAGATGTAGTCGCGGATGCAGGGCATGTCGCTCACCCCGCAGCCTGCTGCCAGTGCCGCATTCCAGTACGCACCGCCGACCGGGGTGTGCAGGTCACCCGTGTTCTCGCGGACGATGGTGTCGCTGATGAAGTTCTTGATGTTCTTGCGGAAGAAGCCCACTGACGCGTAGCTGGACTCGCCGTAGTACCACTCCAGCGACAGGTCGAAGTTGTCCGACAGCAGCGGCTCCAGCGCCGGATTGCCGCGCGAGCCGGTGCCGCCCTGGGTGCGCACGATGCCGGCCAGCGTCTGGCCGCTCTGGATCTTGCTCCAGCCCGGGCGTCCCAGGCTGCGGCTGTAGCTGCCGCGCAGGGCCAGGTTCTCGAGGATGTCCAGTTTCAGGTCGACGTTCGGCAGCACGTAGTCGTACTTGCCTTTGCCGCCGATGAAGCCGCGTTCGGCTGCGTAGTCGATGTTCAGCTCGTTGGCCGAACTCCAGCTGATGCTCTCCGGCAGGCGCACCATCGCCAGCGATTCCACTTCGGTCTGTTCGTAGCGCACGCCGACCGCGACGTTCAGCGGCATCGACCAGTCGAACGTGGTGCGGTACTGCAGGTACGCGCTCTTGGACGTTTCGGTGGTGCGGATGTCGTCGGTGTACTCGGTGGGTGCGTAATAGCAGGTCGGGCAGGCCGGGCTGCCCGCGCTGCCGACCTGGGCGGCACGGTCGATCAGGCGGTCGAAGTCGAACACCAGGAACTGCCCGGTCAGGCGCGGGTCGTCGTGTCCGGAGAAGGCGTCGAAGTACTTCGCCATGTCGTCCGCATACCAGATGCTGTCGTCATAATCGGCCGGCGTGCCCACGCCGCCCCACGAGTCGCGCTGCATGATCGCCGACGCCGAGCGGTTCTTGACGTCGGTGTAGCCGATGCCGAAGTCCAGCGCCGAGTAATCGGCGAAGCGGAAGGTGCCGCTGCCCTGGTACTGCTCAACTTCCGACTTGTTGTAGCTGTTCTGGAACACCGATCCGGTGACCAGTGCGTCGGCGGCCTGCACGCCACCGGGCGGCAGCACCACGTTGATGATCGGGAAGTCGCCGCTGTAGTCCACCGTTGTGGTGCCGCGCACATAGGCGGCCACGCCGAGGACGCCAGCCGAGCCGTACTTGCTGTCCGGCTGCGATTCGGCGCTGGAGTTGTGGAAATCGAACGAGAGGTCGAGGGAGTCGTTGACTTCCCAGTCGACGTTGAAGCCCAGCGAGTCCATCGTGTTCTTGGTGGCCAGCTGCATGCCGCCCATCGACAGGTCGGAGTTGGTCATGTCCTCGCTGTAGATGATCGGCGCGGCCACCGGACCGTTGGTCCAGGTGCTGTCACCCGGGCCATAGTTGAACCACACCGACAGCTCGCTGCGCTGCTGCTGCACCTTGTTTTCCACATAGGTGTAGTCCAGCGTGGTGGTGATGTTGTCGGCCGGCTTCCACTGCAGGGTGGCTTGGCCGTTGGTGCGCTGGCGCTGCACGCCGTTGACGTTGTACGCGGTGTTCTGCGGGCGACCGTAGACGTCGTCCGCGCCCGGACGGTTGGTGATGCGGTCCGCATAACCCTGGCCCGGCTGCGGCAGGGCGCGCCAGTCGGTGGTGTTGTCACCCGCCAGGGTTGCCCAGCCTTCGGCCACGGTCGCCTGATTGAAGCCGGAGTCACGCTCCTGGTAGCTGCCGCTGAGCATCACGCCAAAACGGCCGTCAGCATACTGCTGGCTGAAGATACCCGACATTTCGCCGGTGAAGTCCTTGCCCTGCAGGGTGCGCGGCAGGTTGTCGTTGGAGGTGTCGTTGACCGCCTTCAGGCCAACGCTGATCACCGGCTCGGCTTCCAGCGGGCGCAGCGTCTTGACGTTGATGGTCGCACCAATGCCCCCGGTGGGATTGTCGGCGCGGACGGTCTTGTAGACCTCCACCGCCGAAATCGATTCGGAGGCGATGTTGGCAAAGTCGAACGAACGCGAACTGGACAGCCCGGCACCGCCGTCGCCCAGGTTCGAGGCCGGCATCTGACGGCCGTTGAGCAGGACCAGGTTGAAGTCCGGGCCAATGCCGCGCACGGTGACCTTGGAGCCTTCACCGCTGGAGGTACGGTCGATCGACACGCCGCTGATGCGCTGCAGCGACTCGGCCAAGTTGGTGTCCGGGAACTTGCCGATGTCTTCGGCGACGATGCCGTCAACCACACCCTGGCTGTCGCGCTTGAGGTTCATCGACGAGGCCAGGCTGGCGCGGATGCCGGTGACCTGCACCGCATCCAGCGTCGTCGGGTCGGCGCTCTGCGACGAAGTCGCAGTGCTGTCGGTGGTTTGATCCTGCGCCCAGGCGGGGCCGGCCAGAACGGCCAACAGCGCGGAAGTGAGCATTGCCTTGCGGGGTACGGCCTTGTACGTCTTCATGGAAGCTCCCTCCCCAGGGAATTCGGTAGTGACGGTGCGACGGCGTTTGATCGGTTCAACAGCTCATGGGGGCGGATTGGGCCGGCCCCTGACAGCGTTGTCAACAAACTGCCATCTGCAACCGTTTCCGGCGCACGCTGCCGTCGTCGTCGATGGTGCACAGCACCAGCACTCGCGGCACCCGGAAACAGCTGGCCCACGCCGCTTTTCAGCAGAATTCAGCAGGCTCGGCGCAGCCGATTCCGTCGCCACCATACGTTGTGCAGTGCAGAACGAAACTGCGCAAACCGTGTGTTGCGGTGGTTGACCGGTTGTCTGACAGCGCTGGACAACCGGACACGAAGCAGGTTCCATGTGTGGCCGCTGCGTGACCGGTTGTCGGGATTCGCCTGACCGCGGTGCGCCCCTTTTCCCTTCTGCAAGGACAGGCAATGGACACTTCAACCGTGGTGCGCGGGCAGCACGTGCAGAGCAACCGCGTGGCATTGGCGGTGGTCACCGCCATCTTCTTCATGTGGGGCTTCATCACCTGCCTCAACGACATCCTCATTCCGCATCTGAAGGCCGCGTTCTCGCTGACCTGGGTGCAGGCGATGCTGATCCAGTTCACGTTCTTCGGCGCGTACTTCCTGATGTCGCTGCCGGCAGGCCGGCTGGTCGCGGCGGTGGGTTACAAGCGCGGCATCGTGGCGGGGCTGGCCATTGCCGGCGTCGGCGCGCTGCTGTTCTGGCCGGCGGCCCACCTGCATGTCTACGGCCTGTTCCTGGGCGCGCTGTTCGTGCTGGCCACCGGCATCACCGTGCTGCAGGTAGCGGCGAACCCCTACGTGGCGCTACTGGGACCGGAGCAGACCAGTTCAAGCCGCCTGACCCTGGCGCAGTCGATGAACTCGCTGGGTACCACGTTGGCCCCCCTGTTCGGCGGCCTGCTGATCCTGTCGGCGCAGCCACGCAGCGCCGAGGAACTGGCGGCGCTGCCGCAGGCTGAAGCGCTGGCCTACCGGGTGGCGGAAGCGCAGTCGGTGCAGCTGCCGTATTTCGGCCTGGCCATCACCCTGTTCGTGCTGGCGGTGGCGATCTGGATGTTCCGGCTGCCGGCCATTGCCGGCGTCGAAGACCAGCCGACGCGGCCAGGAGGCTTGAAGGAGGCACTGCGGCACCCGCACCTGCGCTATGGCGTGCTGGCGATCTTCTTCTACGTCGGTGCCGAAGTGTCGATCGGCAGCGTGCTGGTCAACTTCCTGTCCATGCCGGGCATCGGTGAGGGGCTGACCGAGCAGCAGGCCACGTTCTACGTGTCGCTGTACTGGGGCGGGGCGCTGGTGGGCCGTCTGCTTGGCACCTGGCTGCTGGTGCAGGTGGACCCGCGTCGCCTGCTGGGCTGGTTCGCCATCGTCGTGATGGGCATGCTGGCGGTGACCATGCTGGGCACCGGTGGGTTGGCCAAGTGGAGCGTGGTCAGCATCGGGCTTTTCAATTCGATCATGTTCCCGACCATCTTCGCGCTGGCCATTGCAGGACTCGGCCCGCTGACCGGCCAGGGGTCCAGCCTGCTGGTGATGGCCATCGTGGGGGGCGCGGTGATTCCGCTGGCGATGGGGTGGCTGGCCGACCACTACGGACTGCAGGGGTCGTTCCTGCTGCCGCTGCTGTGCTACGCCTACATCCTGCACTACGCCTGGCGCGGCGCACGCCGCAGCTGAATCCTCAGCGGCGGCGCGGAGCCTGGGTCGATTCGCGCACCAGCACCGCATGGTCCACGGTGACCATGCGGCCGCCCTTGGCCGCACGGATGCGTTCGATCAGTTGTTCGGTGGCAATCGTGCCCATGCTCGACGTCGGCTGCCTGACGGTGGTCAACGCCGGGAAGATATGCCCGGCAATCGGCGTGTCGTCGAAGCCGCACACGGAAAGGTCGCGCGGAATGCGCAGGCCGCGCTGGCCGGCCACGCGGTAGACCGCTGCGGCCATGTCGTCGTTGGCGGCGAAGATCGCGGTTGGCGGCTCGGGCAGGTCCAGCAGCGCGTTGGCGGCGGTAATGCCGGATTCGAACGAGAACTGGCCGTTGACCACCAGCGCAGGATCGTAGTCAATGCCGGCGGCGCGCAGCGCCTGCCGGTAGCCGGCGTGGCGCCATTGGCACGCCCCGTGTGCGCGCGGTCCCTTGATATGCGCGATGCGGCGATGACCCTGCGCCACCAGGTGTGCGATCAGTTCCACCACCGCGGTGGTTTCGTCCATGCGCACGCCAATGCGACCTTCCGTCTCGCGCGGGGCGATGCTGGAGAACGGAATTTCCTGCTCTTCCAGCCAATCCAGCACGACCGCGTCGTCGGTCAGCGGCGGAATCAGCACCACGCCATCCGGGCGCGAATTCTCAAACAGCGCGGACAGGTCGGGCAGGGTATGCCGGCCAATGCCCACCGGCCCCAGGATCAGGTTGTAGTGGTGCGCATGGCAGGCTTCCAGCATGCCATTCTGGATTTCCATCAGATAGTTGCGCGAGGGGTTGTTGTAGACCAGTGCCAGCGAATACGAGCGCTGGCCGGCCAGGCTGCGCGCGGACAGGTTGGGCTTGTAGCCCAGCCGGTTCACCGCCGCCATCACGCGTTCGCGCGTTTCGGCACGGACGTTCGGCTCATGGTTGAGCACGCGCGACACGGTCTTGATCGAAACGCCCGCGACGGCGGCAACATCCTCGATGCGACTGCGCATGATGCGTTGGATCTCCTGGAGTCTGCTGCCGATGGTAGAACGCCCGAGGCATCGCCGGATTGCCGATGCAGGCGGGATGGTGCCACGTCACGGGCACGGAATGTACTGCGGATTTTCTTGACGCGTTGCAGCAGCCGCGACCGCCACACGCGACTTCGCGCACGCGGATCCCTTTACCTGCGGTGCGGTGATCACGCAATTGCTGCAGCAAGGTTGACACGGCTTCGGCCGGCTTATATGACAGCGCTGTCAGGAAGGGCCGTCACGGGGAGCGTGCGGTGCCTCATCCGCCCAACCCCGGAGGTTTTGTCCGTGATCAGTGTCAACCGGTCCCTTCTCGCCGCCAGCCTGTTGCTGGCCCTGTCTGCCCATGCCGCCGCCGCACCGTCCAGTGCCGGCCAACTGCCGGACTGGCCGCAGGTGAAAAGCGCGATCGCCCACGACCCCGCCCTCGAAAGCCGGGTGCAGGCGATTCTTTCGAAGATGACTCTGGCACAGAAGATCGGGCAGATGACCCAGCCCGAGATCAAGACCATCACCCCGGACCAGGTGCGCGAGTACTACATCGGCTCGGTGCTCAACGGCGGCGGATCCTGGCCGGGCATGAACAAGCACGCGTCGGTGGCGGATTGGCTGAAACTGGCTGATGCCTACCGCGCCGCTTCGCTGAAGACCGACGCGGCCACCCCGGTGCCGGTGATCTGGGGCACCGATGCCGTGCACGGGCACAACAACGTCTACGGGGCCACGCTGTTCCCGCACAACATCGGCCTCGGGGCCGCGCGCGACGCTGGCCTGATCGAGCGCATCGGCCGCGCCACCGCGCAGTCCACCCGCGCCACCGGTATCGACTGGGTGTTCGCACCCACGCTGGCGGTCGCCCACGACCCGCGCTGGGGCCGCACCTACGAAAGCTTCTCGTCCGACCCGGCGCTGATCCGCGAGTACGCGCATGCCTACGTCAAGGGCGCGCAGGGCCGCTTCACCGATGACGGCAACGTGGTGGTCACCGCCAAGCACTACATCGGTGATGGCGCGACCGACAACGGCCGTGACCAGGGCGAAGCGCTGGTCGACCACGCCACCATGGTCAACGTGCACGGCCAGGGCTACTACGGCGCGCTGGCCGAGGGCGCGCAGACCGTGATGGCGTCGTTCAACAGCTGGAACGACCGCGCCGGTGGCGTCAACTACGGCAAGATGCACGGCAGCAAGGAACTGCTGACCGATGCGCTGAAGAACAAGATGGGCTTCGACGGCTTCGTGGTTTCGGACTGGAACGGCATCGCCCAGGTTCCCGGCTGTCGCAATGACAGCTGTGCGCAGGCCATCAACGCCGGCATCGACATGGTGATGGTGCCGGACGACTGGAAGGCCTTCATTGCCAACACCATGGCGCAGGTCGAGAGCGGCGAGATCCCGATGGCGCGCATCGACGATGCGGTGACCCGCATCCTGCGGGTGAAACTGCGGGCCGGCCTGTTCGAGCACAAGCCCTCCGACAGCCGCCATGCCGGCGACGCCAATGCCGTGCAGCACCGCGAACTCGCGCGTGAGGCGGTGCGGGAGTCACTGGTGCTGCTGAAGAACCAGAACAGCGCCTTGCCGCTGCGCCGCGACGCGCGCGTGCTGGTGGTGGGCAAGAGCGCCGACAGCCTGAGCGACCAGTCCGGCGGCTGGTCGCTGACCTGGCAGGGCACCGAGAACACCAATGCCGACTACCTCAACGCCGATTCGGTGCTGGGCGCGCTGCGTGCCGAACTCGGTGCCGACCAGGTGACTTACAGTGCCGATGCCAGTGGCGTGGATGCCAAGGCGTTCGACGTGGTCGTGGCGGTGATCGGCGAAACGCCCTATGCCGAAACCAACGGCGACATCCTGCCGTCCGACACCGTCAGCCACAGCCGCGCCCAGCCGCAGGACCTGGCCGTGCTGAAGGCCGCGGCCGCCACCGGCAAGCCGGTGGTCACCGTGTACTTCTCGGGCCGGCCGATGTACGCCAACGACCTGCTCAACCTGTCGCAGGCGTTCGTCGCCGCATGGCTGCCGGGCAGCGAAGGCAAGGGCATCACCGATGTGCTGGTGGCTGGCAAGGACGGAACGCCTGCGCACGACTTCACCGGCACGCTCAGCTTCCCCTGGCCCGGCGTACCATGCCCGGCTCCGATTGACCGCCCCGATCCCAAGCGCCCGGCGCTGTTCAAGCTCGGCTACGGCCTGCGCTATGCCTCGGCCGCGCCGGTGCCGCGTCTGCCGGAAGCGAATCCGGACCATTGCGGCGAAGTGACCACCCTGCCGATCTTCAACCGCGTGGACAGCATGCCGTTCTCGCTGCACATTGCCGCCAACGGCGCGACCCAGCCGCTGGGCAATGATCTCAACGCCATCCTGCGCTGGCCGCAGGCCGCACCTGTCGCACAGGTGCGCACCGTGCAGATCAACACCCAGCAGGACGCGCGCGAAGTGACCTGGCTCGCGCCCGCACAGCTGATCGCCCGCAGCTCCTCGCGCCGCAACCTGAGCGCACTGGCGCGCAGCAACGGCGCGCTGCAGTTCGACGTGATGGTGCAGCGCACGCCGGCTGCGCCGGTCAAGGTCACCATGCAGTGCGGCACCGGCTGCGAGGGCGGGGTGGACATCACCTCGGTGCTGAGCGGCCTGTCGCCGGGGCAGAAGCACACCGTCAGCATCCCGCTGGCCTGCTTCGCCAAACAGGGCGTGGACCTGGGCGCGGTGGAAGCCCCGTTCGTGGTGACCGGCGACAAGCCGCTGGTGGCCGCGTTCACCCAGGTGCAACTGGCGGCGAAGGCCAAGGGCAACGTCACCTGCCCGTGACGTAGCGCCGGGCTTGCCCGGCTGAAGCACGCCATGATCCATCACATCGCCGGGCAACGCCCGGCGATGTCGTTTTAGGACCATCTTCAAGGGATGCCCGCCACTGGCCCGGTATCGTGCCCGTCAATCGCGCACGGGAAGGTCAGCTATGACAGTGGTGCATGTGTTGGGCGGGGTGTCGCTGGTGGTCGTGGTGGCCGTGTCGTCGGTGCTGCGGGCGGGTCTGGGCGAGCATGTGGGCGAACGCGCGGCAACCGCGATGGTCGCGGCGGGCGACGAAGATGTCGTCGCCCCGTTGCAGATGACAGTGGCGAACGTGGGCTGGATGCCCGCCGCGTCCGGGCCGTTGCGGGATCGCATGCGGCCGTGAGGAGGGTAAGGGAAGTTCCCGGTACAGCCGGTTTCGTTCTGGCGTCATGCGTTACCGGGCGCGGGCAATTTCACCGCCGCCACCCTTCCAGTGATGCAATTCGCGTAGTGACACGCCATGCGTGTCAGCGATGTCGCGTCCGCAAGCCATCGCCATGATGCGAGGTTGTCGGCAATCGCCCCATCCGCGCAAAAAACAAAAAAAGCCCCGCCGAAGCGGGGCCTTTTGCGATGGCGATGAAGCTACCGATCAGCGCTTCATCGAACCGAAGAACTCGTCGTTGGACTTGGTGTTCTTCATCTTGTCCAGCAGGAATTCCATCGCTGCGATTTCGTCCATCGGGTGCAGCAGCTTGCGCAGGATCCAGATCTTCTGCAGCAGCTCCGGCTCGATCAGCAGGTCCTCGCGGCGGGTGCCCGAACGGTTGATGTCGATCGCCGGGTACACGCGCTTTTCAGTGATGCGACGGTTCAGGTGCACTTCGCTGTTGCCGGTGCCCTTGAATTCTTCGTAGATCACTTCGTCCATCTTGCTGCCGGTGTCGACCAGCGCCGTGGCGATGATGGTCAGGCTGCCGCCTTCTTCCACATTACGTGCCGCACCGAAGAAGCGCTTCGGACGGTGCAGTGCGTTCGCGTCCACACCACCGGTCAGCACCTTGCCCGAGCTCGGCACCACGTTGTTGTAGGCGCGTGCCAGACGGGTGATCGAGTCCAGCAGGATCACCACGTCCTTCTTGTGCTCCACCAGGCGCTTGGCGCGCTCGATGACCATTTCGGCCACCTGCACGTGGCGCGCGGCCGGTTCGTCGAAGGTCGAGCTGATCACTTCGCCGCGGACCGTGCGCTGCATTTCGGTCACTTCTTCCGGGCGCTCGTCGATGAGCAGCACGATCATGTGCACTTCCGGATGATTGGTCGTGATCGCCGTGGCGATCTGCTGCATCATCATCGTCTTGCCGGCCTTCGGCGGCGACACGATCAGCGCACGCTGGCCCTTGCCCTGCGGGGCCATCAGGTCGAGGATGCGGCCGGTGATGTCTTCCGACGAGCCGTTGCCGCGTTCCAGGGTGAAGCGCTTGCGCGGGAACAGCGGGGTCAGGTTCTCGAACAGCACCTTGTTCTTCGACGCTTCCAGCGGCTCACCGTTGATGGTGTCCACGATCGACAGCGCGAAGTAGCGCTCGCCGTCCTTCGGGAAGCGGATGCGGCCGGACAGGTGGTCGCCGGTGCGCAGGTTGAAGCGGCGGATCTGGCT
>DGLB01000024.1:0-223 GCA_002387845.1 Stenotrophomonas maltophilia
GCGCGCTCCAGCAGTTCGCCCAGCCGCTCCAGCAACTGGTGGTCGAACACCCGGAACAGCGCCAGCTGGGTTTCCAGCCCGAGCTGGAACTGCTCGCCCAGTTCGCGGACGATCCGGCACAGCACATAAGGGCCGAGGGGTAGGTCCTCGACGTCGAATTCGGGGCCTGCGGCCAGCACACCGAAGCGCTGGCCCAGCAGTTGCAGGGCGCTGGCCGAGCGCT
>DGLB01000024.1:380-588 GCA_002387845.1 Stenotrophomonas maltophilia
TCGCGGTCGATATCGGTGTCGGTGACCAGGGTCAGGGTGGTCGCGGTGACCGGAGCCGGCGCGGCCGGTTCATGCTGCACGCGAGGTTCGCGCAGCTTGGCCAGTGCGACGGCCAGGGCGTCCAGGAAGCGCGGTGCGAACTGCGCGTTCACTTCGTGCAGGCGGCGCGACTGGGCCAGGATGTCCGCCTGGATCTGGCTGTTGCGCG